>CAYNJF010000038.1:0-21365 GCA_964397555.1 uncultured Francisellaceae bacterium | reverse complement strand
TGGCAGCTCGTCGGGCTCATAACCCGAAGGTCGTAGGTTCAAATCCTGCCCCCGCAACCAATACATGTGAAAGCCCCTATTAGGGGCTTTTTCGTAGGTGCAGCAAAATAATAGGTGCTGCGTGTGGAAAGTGGGCTTGCCCACTTTTTTGTTTTTTAGAGTCCTTGAGGTTGCAGTCAATGCGTCAGCCATCCGATCTTGAATTATTGTTAAGGCCCATGCTTGAGGCCACCCCTTACGAGTTGGTTTGGGTGGAAGTCTCCAAGGGCGGGGTTCGTACCGTGGTGCGCGTCTACATTGATGGTGAGGACGGCATCAACATTGATGACATCGCCAAGGCGAGTAAGCAGATCAGTGCCTTTTTAGATGTCGAGGCACCCAATCTGGGAAATTATGTGTTAGAGGTATCGTCTCCTGGGTTAGATCGACCCTTGATGCGCCCAGAGCATTTTCCAAAGCAAATTGGTGAGAAGATTCGTGTCCAGTTGTTGATAGCAAAAGATGGGCAAAAGAAATTCACTGGATTTTTGAAAAGTTGTCTGGACGATGGCATTGAGCTCATCGTTGAGGGCGACGTAATTGAATTAAGTTTTGATGACATTGATAAGGCCCGAGTCGTGCCGGATATCCGCATTGGCTCTGGACAAGCGAGGCAAAAAGATGAGCACTGATATACGCCTAGTTGTTGATGCAGTTTCGAATGAGAAGAACGTCCCTAAAGAGGTCGTGTTTGAAGCGATGGAAGCAGCTTTAGAATCAGCCACTCGTAAGCGCTATGGGGCGCAATGGGACGTGCGTGTCTCCATTGATCGCAACACGGGCGAGTACGCAACGTTTCGACGTTGGACTGTGATTGACGAAAACGCTGTCGATGAAGACGGCGACTTGGTCGAGTTCCTTGAAGACGCTCATTACACCTTAGAAGAAGCCAAAGAGAAAAAACCAGACGCCGCTTATGGCGATGTGTTTGAAGAGCCGATTCAATCCATTGAGTTTGGTCGCATTGCCGCTCAAACGGCCAAGCAGGTCATCGCTCAGCGTCTGCGTGCGGCTAAGCGTGATCAGGTGGCTCAAGAATATATGGAAAAAGTAGGCCAGCTTATTTCTGGTCAAGTGAAAAAAGTCACTCGCGAAGCCATTGTCTTAGAGCTTGGCAACAACGCAGAAGCTGTGTTGAAGCGCTCTGAAATGCTCCCGCGTGAAATCATGCGTGTTGGCGATCGAGTTCGTGCGTATTTGCAAGAAGTCCAAAAAGAGCAGCGCGGTCCTCAACTGGTTGTGTCTCGTACCTGCCCTGAGATGTTGATTGAATTATTCCGCATCGAAGTGCCAGAAATTGGTGAAGGCACCATTGAAGTGATTTCTGCCTCTCGTGATCCTGGTTCAAGAGCCAAGATTGCCGTGCAAGCCAAAGACAACCGCATTGACCCTGTTGGGGCTTGCGTCGGTATGCGCGGTGCGCGTGTCCAGGCGGTTTCGAATGAGCTTGGCGGTGAGCGTGTCGATATCGTTTTATGGGATGAGAACCCTGCTCAATACGTCATTAACGCGATTTCACCAGCCGAAGTTAAAACCATCGTTGTTGACGATGAAACCAATGCCATGGATGTGATTGTTGATAAAGATCAGTCATCGATTGCCATTGGTCGCAACGGTCAAAACGTTCGTTTAGCGTCCCATTTAACAAGCTGGACGCTCAACATTGTGACCGAAGAGGAAGCGCTTGAGAAAGAAGAAGAAGAACAAACACGTCTTCTTGATTTGTTCCAAAGCGAATTAAAAGTGGATGAAGCGCTTGCTATCGGTCTTATCGAAGAAGGCTTTACCACCATTGAAGAAGTCGCCTATGTGCCTGCGGCTGAATTGCTTGAAGTCGAAGGGATCACGGAAGAAAACATGGGGGAGCTTCGTACGAAAGCAAAAGATATTATGTTGACCAAGGCGATTGCACAAGAAGAGCGTCTTGGCGAGCACGAACCTGCTGCAGATCTTCTCGAGGTAGAAGGCGTAGACAAACAACTTGCTTATCTTCTGGCTAGCCACGAAGTCATCACGCGTGATGACCTGGCTGAGTTATCGGTTGATGAGCTCGTTGAGATCGGGGTCGATGAAAATGATGCGCCAAAGCTTATTATGGCTGCCCGTGCGCATTGGTTCACTGAAAGTTAACCCGTTTGGGAGGTGGCTATGTCTGATGTCCAAACCGTCAAAGAATACGCAGAAGTTCTAAATATCTCACCGAGTAAGCTGCTTGAGCAGTTGAAAGGTGCGGGTGTGGACTGCGAAGAAGGTCTCAAGCACGTTGTGACCGAAGAACAAAAGCAAAAGCTTTTAGAAAAGCTAAAACACGATCATGGAACAGACGATGACGTCGAAGGGGCGGTGGTTCAATTTACCGTAACACGCGCCAAAGTCAGTGAGATCAAGACGGGCGATAAAACCGTCACCGTCAAAACAAAGAAAAAGCGTAAATTCATCAAACGAACACCTGCTGAAGAGCTTCCTAAAGAGGAAGAAGCGGTTGAGCCAGAGCCTGCTCCAGAGGCCGAAGTTGCTGAGGCACCGGTGGTAGAAGCGGTTGAAGCCCCTGTTGCTGAGCCTGTGGTCGAAGAGCAAGCGGTCGAAGCTCTCGCTCCAACACCTAAAGCGCCCGAGCCTGAGGCGACAGAGAAAGCCCCTGAAGTGGTTGAAGATTTACTGGTTCAAATGTCTGAAACGGTTCAAGAAGAAAAAGCGCCAGCACCTGAGCCTGCGCCTTCCAAACCAGCGCCGGCACCAGCCGCCGCTCAAGATGATTCAAGAAAACGTAAGAAGCATCGCGCTGACAATGGCAATGATTCACGTCGCTCTAAGAAAAAAGATAAAAAAGATAAAAGACGTATGCGTTCGGCGCCGATGTCGAACGAGCCGAAAAAACACGGGTTTGAGAAGCCAACGGCTCCGATGATCAAAGAAGTGCTCATTCCTGAGACCATCAGCGTCAGTGACTTGGCTCAGCGTATGTCCGTCAAAGCGGTTGAAGTCATCAAAGAGATGATGAAGATGGGCGCGATGGCGACCATCAATCAGGTGATTGATCAAGAAACAGCCGCGCTTGTGGTTGAAGAGATGGGTCACAAGGCAGTCTTAAAAGGCACAGAAACGGTTGAAGACAGCATTCGTGTTGAGTATGAAGGCGAAGCCTTACCAAGGCCTCCGGTTGTGACCATCATGGGTCACGTCGATCATGGTAAAACGTCCTTGCTTGATTACATCCGTCGCGCCAAAGTGGCCTCCGGAGAAGCCGGTGGTATTACCCAGCATATCGGTGCCTACCACGTAGAGACCGAACGCGGGATCATTACCTTTTTAGATACCCCTGGACACGCCGCCTTTAGTGCCATGCGTGCTCGTGGTGCTCAATGTACCGACGTTTGTATCATTGTGGTTGCGGCCGACGATGGGGTAAAACCTCAAACCGTCGAGGCTATCCAACACGCGAAAGCCGCTGGGATCCCAATCATCATTGCCATCAATAAGATGGACAAAGACGGCATTGACCCCGATCGCGTTCGCACCGAGTTGTCCCAACACGAAGTCATCTCAGAAGATTGGGGCGGGGACACCATGATGGTGCCTGTTTCAGCGAAATCAGGTCTTGGTATCGACGAATTACTGGATGCAGTTCTGTTGCAATCGGAAGTCCTTGAGTTAAAAGCTCAAGTGGATTGCCCAGCTTCTGGTGTCGTGGTTGAATCTCGACTCGATAAAGGCCGTGGTTCTGTAGCGACCGTGCTTGTTCAAAGCGGTACGCTAAGACGCGGTGACATCATCATCGCAGGCCTTGAATACGGACGTATTCGTGCCATGAATGACGAAAATGGTCGCGCTATCGAAGAGGCAGGTCCTTCCATTCCAGTTGAGATTTTAGGTCTCTCTGGTACCCCACAAGCAGGAGATGAAGTCACCGCCGTTTCTGATGAGAAAAAAGCCCGAGAAATCGCTTTGTTCCGTCAAGGCAAGTACCGCGAAGTCAAATTGGCTCGCCAACAAGCCTCGAAGCTTGAAGGCTTTATGAATCGTATGGAAGAGGGCGATGTCGCTTCTCTTAACATTGTTCTAAAAGCAGACGTTCAAGGATCAGTTGAAGCGTTGGTGGATACCCTTGAGGACATCTCAAACGAAGAGGTGAAAGTCAAAATCGTATCGACCGGTGTGGGCGGTATCAATGAGTCTGACGTTAACTTGGCCATGGCTTCTACTGGTATCTTGGTCGGCTTTAACGTGCGTGCTGATTCTGGTGCGAAACGTTTGGCTGAAAAAGAAGGGATCAGCCTGAACTACTACAGCGTCATTTATGATTTGATTGATGCGGTCAAAGCGGCGGTCACCGGTATGATTGGACCGAAATACAAAGATCAGATCATTGGAACCGCGCAAGTACGTGATGTCTTCCGCTCCTCTAAATTTGGCGCCATTGCCGGCTGTATGGTCATCGAAGGCACCATCAAGCGTAATAAGCCTATCCGTGTCCTAAGGGATGACGTGGTGATTTACGAAGGGGCGCTTGAATCGCTACGTCGATTTAAAGAAGACGCTCAAGAGGTTCGAAACGGCACTGAGTGTGGTATCGGTGTGAAAAATTACAACGATGTGAAAGTCGGCGATAAAATCGAAGTGTTTGAAAAGGTTGAAATATCCTAATGCCAAGAGATTTTTCCCGAATTGATCGAGTTGAGGGCATGATCATGCGTGAGCTTGCCCAGATCATCCAAAAAGAAATGAGTGCCAGTGAGCTTGGTATGGTCACGGTTTGTGAGGTGAATGTGACCAAAGACTTGGCCCAAGCCAAAGTCTTTGTCTCTTTAATCCAAGACGAGCCTGAGCAAGTCAAAGAGACCATGAAAGCGTTGAACGACAACGCCGGTTTTCTTCGCTCGCTGTTGGCCAAGAAAATCAAGCTTCGCACCACGCCCAAATTGATGTTCCAATACGACGACTCGTTGGCTCGTGGTAACCGCATCTCCAAACTCATCGACGACAGCATCGCTCGTGAGAACAATGTCGACGATGGCGAAGATTAATCGTGTGGCCGACGGGGTGCTCCTTTTGGAAAAGCCCGCCGGTTTAAGCTCAAATGATGCGCTTCAAAAGGCCAAGCGACTGCTTGGGGTAAAAAAAGCGGGTCATACGGGCTCGTTAGATCCCTTCGCTTGCGGCATGCTGCCTTTGTGCTTTGGTCAAGCCACCAAATTTGCCCAATACCTCATTGATAAAGATAAAACCTATTTGGTCAAAGCCCGCATTGGTCTTAAAACCGATACCGGTGACACCGAAGGTAAAATCGTTGAGCGTGATGAGCATTGCCCCAAGCTTTGTGAGGCCGATATGCTTAAAGTGTGTGAAGCCTTCTTAGGGGAGCAGAGCCAAATCCCTCCTATGCACTCAGCGGTTAAAATCAACGGCAAGCGCTTGTACAAGCTTGCAAGGCGCGGCGTGGAAGTCGATAGGCCTGCGCGCAGCATTCATTTGCATGAGATTACCCACTTAGGGCTTGAGCGCGTCGAGGATGGGTACGAATGGCGCTTGCGAGTGACCTGCTCTAAGGGCACCTACATTCGTGTATTGATCGAAGACATGGCTCAAAAGCTTGGCACCATTGCGCACACAACTTACCTTGAGCGTACTCGAGTCGGTCATTTCAACGAACCTACCATCACCCTTGAGCAGCTTGAACAAATGGGAGAGGGCGCCATCGATGCGTTGATGCCTTTAGTCAAAGCTGCCCCTCAATGGCCTATGGTGACCCTGGATGAGACCGAAGCGTTGCGCTTTCGCCAAGGACAGAAATTAGTCATTGAACCAGGTCACGATGGGATGGTTCGAGTTGTTGATAAGCTTTGTAACTTAGTTGGCTTTGGTCAAGTCAATGCCCCCAGGCTTCTGATCCCCAAAAGAATCATTCAATAATCCGCGAAAATGGTGTAAAAACCAGCCAAAAACGCAAAACAACTCTCTTTAAAAACCCATATGTGGTACTATATCCGCTGTCAAACTTTATGTTATGGCATTTGTATAACTTTTTTTTGAGGAAATTTTATGACCTTTACTCCTGAAGCTAAGGCCCAAATCGTTGCTAAGTATGCAAGATTTGAAGGCGACACCGGATCCTCTGAAGTCCAGGTTGCTTTGTTGAGTCATCGTATTAGTTACCTAACTGATCATTTGAAAGAAAACAAAAAAGACAAGCACACGCGTCGTGGTTTGTTACGTCTAGTAAGCAAGCGTCGTAAATTGCTTGATTACTTGAAGCGTACAAAGATCGACGTCTATAAGAAACTGATCGAAGACTTGGGTCTGCGTCGTTAATATTAAAAGGATGCTATTGTGAATCCAGTGTTAAAAACTTTTGAATTTGGCAATCACACCGTCAGTATGGAAACTGGCGTGATTGCCCGCCAAGCCACAGGGAGCGTCATGGTCAACATGGACGGAACTGTGGTCTTGGTCACCGTGGTTGGCATGAAAGAAGCCAAAGAGGGGCAAAACTTTTTCCCCTTAACGGTGAACTATATTGAGAAAATGTATGCGGCCGGTCGCATCCCAGGTGGTTTTTTCAAGCGTGAAGGTCGTCCTTCTGAAGGCGAAACCTTAATTGCTCGTTTGATTGACCGCCCGATACGTCCTTTGTTCCCGAAAGGATTTTTGAACGAAGTTCAGGTCATCTGTCAGGTGATGTCCATCAATCCTGAGGTCAACCCTGACATCCCAGCGATGATTGGTACCTCAGCGGCGCTTACGATTTCCGGCATTCCTTTCAATGGTCCCATTGGCGCATCACGCGTAGGGATGATTGACGGAGAATTTGTCCTTAACCCGACCAAAACACAAATGGAGCAATCAAAGCTTGATTTGGTGGTTGCCGGGACTGAAAGCTCGGTCTTGATGGTGGAATCTGAAGCTTACGAGTTGTCCGAACAACAAATGTTGGACGCGGTGATGTTTGGTCACAAAGGCATGCAGATTGTGATCAAAGCGTGTCAAGAGCTCGCCAAAGAAGCCGGTAAGCCACGTTGGGATTGGCAACCTGAGGCTGTGAATGTTGAATTGACCGATGCTGTCAAAGCTCAGTTCCAATCTGAGATCACTGAAAAGTATCAAATCAAAGAAAAACAATCACGTTACGAAGGCTTGAGCGAATTACGTACTCGCATCAAAGAGCAGTTTGCAACAGACGACGTCAGTGAAGATGAAGTCGGTTCTGTGGTCAGCGCTCTAGAGAGTGAAATCGTTCGTCATCGCATCCTTGATGGCGAGCTACGCATTGATGGTCGTAACACGGAAACCGTTCGCCCGATTACGGTGCAAACCTCTGTGTTGCCACGTACTCATGGCTCGGCCTTTTTCACTCGTGGTGAGACTCAAGCGATTGTGGTTGCCACTTTAGGGACTGGTCGTGATGCTCAAATCATTGACAGCATCACCGGTGAACATAAAGACAACTTCATGTTGCATTATAACTTCCCTCCTTTTTGCGTAGGCGAAACAGGCATGGTCGGAAGTCCAAAGCGTCGTGAAATTGGTCATGGTCGTTTAGCCAAACGTGCCATTGTTCCAGTTCTACCTGAAGACGGTGAGTTCCCATACGTCATGCGTGTGGTTTCTGAAATCACGGAATCCAACGGTTCAAGCTCGATGGCTTCTGTTTGCGGTACCTCGCTTGCTTTGATGGACGCTGGTGTCCCCTTAAAAGCACCTGTGGCCGGTATCGCGATGGGTCTGATTAAAGAAGGGGAGCGCTTTGCAGTTCTTACGGATATCTTAGGTGATGAAGATCATCTAGGTGATATGGACTTCAAAGTAGCCGGTTCAGCCAATGGTGTCACCGCGCTTCAAATGGACATTAAGATCGACGGCATTACCAAAGAGATCATGGAAGTGGCTTTAGAACAAGCCAAACGTGGTCGTATGGGCATTCTTGAGATCATGAATGCGAATCTTGGTAATGTTCGTACGGACTTATCTGAGTTTGCTCCTCGTGTTCAAACGCTTAAAGTGCATCCAGATAAGATCAAAGATGTCATCGGTAAAGGTGGAGCCACCATCAAAGGGCTTACCGAAGAAACCGGTGCCAGCATTGAAATCAATGACGATGGCGCGATCAACATCGTAGCGGCCGATCAAGAAACATGCGACGACGTGGTTGCTCGCATTGAGCTTATCACCGCCGAAGTTGAAGTCGATAAAATCTACGACGGTACCGTCGTAAAAGTTGTTGATTTTGGTGCGTTTGTGAACGTGTTACCAGGCAAAGATGGCTTGGTTCATATCTCACAAATCTCCAATGATCGCATCCAAAATGTGGCAGATCACCTTGAAGTGGGTCAGCAAGTGCGCGTTAAGTGCATTGGCATTGACCGTCAAGGCCGCACAAAGCTCAGCATGAAAGAAGTCGATGCTCCAAGTGGGGACGCCGAACAAGGCGAACCTCAAGTCGAGCAAGCACAAGCCCAAGAAGTGCAAGACTCCGAGTAACGCAATCAAAGCCGCACTCTGTGCGGCTTTTTTTATTCCCATTTCATGCATATACACATAACTGCACCCTCTAAAAGCGAACTTTATTAGCGATGGGTCACTCCTAACGATACGTTATAAAAAGGAGTGAGTCGTGCCTAAATCATCAGTACCGGACTTAGGAATATTACCATCCAAGCGTTATGAGCCTGAGATAAAACCAGGTGATCCTGTGGGTAACATGCTGTATGTCTGTGACAAGCCTTTGGGCATTGAAGATGGGGAAGTTTGCATTCACAAAGACGATGAGCGCTTTGTGGCGTTCAAACAAGCCCAACCGAATTATGACAATCAAGAGCTGACGCTTGAAGAAATCAATCGTAAGCTAATGGTTGATTTCATCAAGCATTGCGCTGGCACTGATGAGATCCCAGATAACCCCTTTAAACTGATTAATGCCTTAGTCGGTAAGGGCGTTGATGTCTACATGGTCAAGCAAGATGGCAAGTTGGTGAAGGGAAAGGTTGGACCATCCCGAGACAAGATTGAGACGACAAGTTCCTCAAAAGAGAAAAAGCATCGCCTGTTTGAAATGTTTGATTCACCGGCGACGACCTATCAAAGCGTTCAAGAAGCGTACGATACAATGTGGCAGGACCTTGAGCGCATGATTGGGACCATGCATGACATCTTCACCGTGGCACCGATTGAACTCATCTCCGAAAGCGAAGACCGATACTTAAGGCTGGAGCGATTTTACACAAAAAAAAATGCCAAGACTATTTTATCTCATCATAAAATAGAGCCAACCCCGGAGCGAGTCGCTGCCATTGAACAATTTCAGGCCGATTACAAAGCGATGCAAAAAGCCTTGTGTGAGGCCCATGTTGATCAAACGCAAGCACGTAAATCAGCAATAGTAACCGACCAGTTTTTGAAATATCGCAAAAAAATACATAAAGGGTACAAAGGAAAACAAGAAAATCCGATGGATGCCAATTTTGCGGCCATTCAAGAAACCTTTTCGACCCATTTAGCGGGTGTGTACGGGCAAAAAACTCAATCAATCCAAACCATCCAAGGCAAATACCAAGATGGGAGCGACAAGGTGGCTACCGTCGTCAAATGGCAGCCAGGGTTTAATGTTTTCACCGATGGGCTTCGTGGTTGCAAATCAGAAAAGCGCTATTACGAGGGAAATTATCTTGTCAAGCTGGATGCTCACGAACACCCGATTTTGATCGCAGAAGATGGGCGTGAGTACGACACGGTATCCCCCAATGGAGACGTGCAGCTAGGAGCGGATGGTCAACCTTTGTACTTTAGTCGTGATCAGGAGAAACAAGCCCTCTCAGAGAATGAGCGAAACCAGGCGCGTATGATGGCCGATGATAATGTTCATGGCTTGGGTGAGGCGCTTTTGCCAACCATCTCATTGGGTGATCGGGACAGCCTTGGCTCGCGCGGCCAAAACAAAGGGAAAGTCCCTATGTTGGATGCAAGCGGTCAGCCCATCAAGAACGATAAAGGGGAAACCCAATACGAATACTATGGCATTGATTTTGGAAAAGCGTTGTCGACCTCCTGGAGGGAGTCGATGTCCACAGGCTTGGGCGCTGTCAAAACACGGCGTAATAACTTTGTTGATACGCTACGAGATGATTTCACTTTCCGTAACCCACCAAAGTTCAAAGGCTGGGTGACTCGAAAAAATTCCTCGTTGTGCAACGTATCCATGCTGAGTGACAACACGCTGTCTGAAAAAATGAAAGGGGTGTACATGCGTGCGGCCTTGAAAGGCAAACTGCCTATCGAGCGCATCATTGAAATCACCAAAGCCTATGAAGCCATGGGCGATCATGCCTTTGCTGAAAAATTCTCATCCTATGCGAATGAGGCCGACAACTACATAAGAAAAAATGGTATGCCAGAAGATGAGATGATGTTTGTGCAAGCCATAAGAGCTCAAAATAAAGCGATTGATGAGCAGCAAGCCATCATTGAAGAAGCCGAACGTCAAATAAAGATGAAGAGTGGAAAAGAGGTCGAGATGTTCAATCTTGACTCTCAAAATCCAATGGATAATCGCACCGTCGATGAATGCAAAAAAGCGATCAAAATTGCTAAAAAAGCCATTAAATACCATAAGCATTATCGATACAATCTCGAACAAATGGAAGAAATGGCGCAAAACACAGACAAAAAATTGTTCAAAGTCTTTGAGAGCCGTTTAGCACTCAACCCTGATGTACTCAATGCCGTCGAGCATTTAGAAAAGGCGACAGCAAAGGCTATTGTGACCACCTCCCCGAATGGTCAGGTTCTGTTAAACCACATTCAAGTACCTCATAAAAAGCGTGTGGCTTGGGATGCGCGAGTTGAGGGCGATGAAATCGTCTTTAAGATCCGCAACAAAAGTCAGCGTAAAAAAGCCCTTAAGCGACTTAAAGAAGTCGATCCCAACAACGTACTCATGGTCGATAACAAAGGGAACATCCGCATACCCAATCAGCCAAAAAATGCGCAAGCGCTTGCGCTGAGTCAAATTCAAACGGTTTTAAGTGAGGCAAACATCGCTCAAGCACGACAAGTCCCATTTCTTTCCAATCGTCAACGCATGCAAGCCCAGGCCCTGAGTCAAACCGAACCCACACCTGGGGTTTCAGCAGAGGCGAACAAAGCGCAGCCCTCACCCATCTCTTCACCCGCGATTCCAGATGCGCCGGCAAACACACCACCTGAGTCAAGGCAAACCCAAAGGACAAGAAAACGAAAACGCTCGACGATAAACATTGCTCAACAGCATCAGCGTAAACGCATCCGAGGGACGTCAAAATCAACGATGGAACCTCATGCTCAACTTGAGCATGACTCTCTCTCCTTGTCCGATTATCACGAATATTTCAAAGGTTTAGCCAAGGCTCAAAAAATTCAAAGCGTTGAGATATTGCCTGGGGCCTACCTCAAAGAGAAAGCCAATGCGGTCGATGTGACGCTTAACAACGGTCATCATGCCCTCTATCGAAAAAGCGAAGGGGCGACCAGCGTGGCCATCAAGCGAGGAGGTGATGAAGACTCAAGAGAACAAGCCATCGCTGAGTCCATCGAAATGCTGGTTGCTCAAAGTAAACCGACCTCAAAATTTAGCATTAAACTAAGTGAGTCTCACCCTGACTATCAAATCGTCAAGGATTCCTTTGCCAAAGCCATCCAAGCAAAATACCCAGATCCTGAAAACCGACCGGTCATACCGGGCATCGATGCGCCTGGCAGTAACCTAAGAACGCCTCCTAGAGCAGGCGGTGGTTAGTTAAGTCGATTAGCAAAAAAGTTCAATGTTTGGTATATTACCTCTTCTAGCAAAGCGGTACGGAATTATGCTCGAATAAGTTACCTGGCTTATTGTGGGCGCCCACTATGAATCATCCTCAAAAGTCCTCGATGGCCACGTTTGTTGGCAGTTTGGCCTTGTTGTTTTGGACTTGTGGGTCGACGTTGCTCTCCGAGCTTAATGACATTCCGACGTTTCAGATCTTATCCATTGGTCTGACCAGCAGTTTTTTGATCACGTGCATCAAGCTTACGGCTCAAAGACGCTGGGCTCTTATTCGCCAGGTTCATTGGTCTTTATGGGCGGTTGGTCTTATGGGGCTTTATGGCAATGACATGCTTTTGGTCTATGCCTACAAACATGCCCCTTACGCGCATGTGCATTTAATCAATTACTTATGGCCCACTTACGTGATTTTGCTTACCCCGCTGTTACCCCAAGAGCGCATGGAAATCCGTTATGTGATGGCTTCGATGGTCGGTTTTGTCGGTGTGTATTTGTTGATCAAAGATGAGCACGTTGCTGGCATGTCGTTTGATTTTTTCAAAGGGTATCTATGTGCCTTGCTGGCTGGGATCGTGTGGTCGATTTACATCGTTTACAGTCGATTCAAGTCCGAAACCCCCTCTGAAATGATTGGCATGTATTGCGGTATGGGGGCACTCATTTCATGGGTGGTTCACTGCAGGGCGGAAAGCTTTGTGGTGCCAACGGTAACTCAAACCGGAGCGTTATTCGTCATTGGGACGATGACGTCATGCTGTGCCTTTTATTTTTGGGATTATGGGAGCAAAAAGGGCAACATTAAGTTGTTAAGCTTGTTGTCGTACATCAATCCCCTGATTGGGGTGGCTTTGCTCTCGTGGTTAGGTCGTGCCCATTTGTCGGACACGCTTGTGGTGGCGATGCTGCTCATCGTGGGCTCTCCTTTGATTACGTTGCTTGATCTAAAATCGAGCTACGTCTCAATCAAAGCAAAAGGCCGTGAATTGGCAATTTCTTGCCTTCAAACTCTATCTTTTAGTAATAAATAGTCTTTCAACATTCAACAGCAAAAGGCTGGCGTCAAGCCTTTTGCAATCACAATGACTCTGCGCTAAGTCCACGTATAAGCTCAAGCAAAACTGGCTTAATCATCAGCGTGTAATGATCCGCTACCATGACCCATGCTAGTATGAAAAGAGTGACTTTAAGCGCTCAAGCACAGAGGACTAATTTAGTTGGGCTGTGATTATCGCTTAAAGTATCATCCCTATGTCAACGAGTATGACGTAATAAAGGAGAGTTTGTGATGAGCCAAGGATTGATCACCGGGCTTTACGCCTCTATCTTCGGTTTGCTCTACATTTACTTTGGGTTAAGGGTGGTCTTTTACCGACGCTCAAAGCTCCAGGACATTGGGGATGGTGGGCATGCTGATTTAGCTCGAGCCATTCGAGTTCATCAAAATGCCGGTGAGTATGCGCCTTTGTTTTTTATCATGTTGATGGCGTTTGAGCTGACGTCTCCCTCAGGCTGGCTCTTGCACGCCTTAGGCGGGACCTTCATTGGGGCTCGCGTTCTGCATTTTATTGGCTTTGGACTTAAACGTGGGAAATCAAGGGGTAGAACCTGGGGGACGGTCTTAACGTACTTGTTGATTCTTACTCTAGCGCTCATCAACGCCTGGGCGTATGTGCATGCCTTGTAAGCATGCACATGAAGAACTAACCAAGTAGACCAACTCGTGTTTCACCGTCGGCCATAGAGAACGCGTGCTTTTTCACCACTTCTTCATCGTCAAACATGATGACAAGTTGTTTGTGTGTCTCATTGGTGCCTTGGACAAAGGCATTAGCAACAGGAATAAAGTTAATGGCTTTTGCTCTGGCTTTCACGTGTTTGTAAAACCATTTCTCATTGCCGTTCACGTCGTAGTCAATATGCGATGGGTTGCCAAACAAATTAAGCACTTCAGCTTTAGTGGTTTGTCCATCTAGAATACTTAAATCAACAGATTGAGCGTCCATTTTTGCTAACTGCTTGTTTCCAGAGCTTGCGCAGCCAGCTAAAATAAGACTTACAATAAGTGCAAATGCAACAATTGGTTTTTGCATGATTTTTCCTAAGTAGTAAAACACGAGCTGAGCATATTAACTAATGGGATATGACTTCACAAATACGTGTTCTACATAAGTTTGGTTTTCAACTTCAGGTGAGCTATGCATTCAGCGCTCAATTATGTTCAATTGTTTAAAGATCACACCCGTTTGACCACGTTTGGGATTTTAATGGCTTTTGGATCAAGTTTTGGTCAGACGTTCTTTGTTTCTTTGTTTAATCCTAACTTCATGGAGACGTTTGATTTAAGCGAAGGGGAGTTAGGGTTTTATTACTCTCTGGCTACCTTGTGTTCCGGATTGTTCTTCATCTGGGCTGGGGCGCGCATTGATCATGTCCCGTTACGTAAATTTTCAAGCATTGTTTGTGTGCTTGGTGCCTTGGCGTGTTTGAACATGCTTTGGATCGATACGGTTTGGATGTTGTGTCTCTCGTTTTTCTTGATTCGACTGACCGGTCAAGGCCTGTTCTCTCATATTGCCATGACTTCCATGGCAAAAAACTTCTTTAGTTCTCGAGGCAAAGCCTTAAGCCTTGCGACCATGGGCTTTCCTCTAGGGGAGGCTATTTTCCCCCTTATCGCGGTGACCTCCATAGCCATGTTTGGTTGGCGCCAAACTTGGGGGTTGTTGGCCGTGGCCGTGTTTTTTGTCTTTTTGCCGGTCATTCGGATCTTACTGGCCTCCAATTGCGAGCCAGAAGCCAAAGATGAACACTTGGAGTCTTCCACCAGTGCCAAAGACTGGACACGCTCTCAAGTGCTTCGAGACTTTCGCTTTTATATGTTGATCCCTGCAGTATCATCGGCGCCCATGATCTTAACGGGGCTGTTCTTTTACCAAGCTAATTTAGGTGAGCTTAAAGGCTGGTCTTTGGTTTACATCGCCAAAGCATTTCCTGTGTTTGCGGTCTTTCATATTCTTGGTGCTCTGCTTTCAGGGCCTAGCATTGATAAGTTCGGCGCCTTGAAGCACATGCCGGTCCTTACCATCACCTTATTGTTGTGTTTGATTACGTTGCAGTTTAATTTTGATCCGGCCCTGATTTACCCGTATTTAGCGTTTGCTGGAGTGAGTGCAGGGATTTCTCGCACAGCCGCTTCGGCGGTATGGGCTCAAATTTATGGCACTCAATTCTTAGGCCAGATTAAAGCGATGGCAGGGGCGATTATTTTGGTGTCGACCTCATTAACCCCTGTCGTGTTTGGGCTTATTCTCGACACAGGCTATGACATGCTCGACATCGCTTACATGTTGAGTTTTTACATCTGTGCTTGTTTAATTATGACGCTGTTTGCTCAAAAGCGTTAACAGCGCCATGAACTAAGGGGCCTTGGGCCCCTTAGGCAACAATCGGTTCTTGGTTGAGCTTTTTGGCCACACATTCAAGATTGAGCGTAGCATAAACCGGCAACCCGTTTTTGTAAGCGGGGTAGTCTTCACCTTCAATCAATGGGGCAAGATAATCTCTTGCTGCTTGGGTGATCCCAAATCCATCTTCACGGATAAACGCATCGGGCATTTTTTTCTCAACATTGGCAACCTTATCAAGGGGGGCAGATCCAAGTTGCCAACGATAAGGAGAATCTGACAGGCGCTCAATAATAGGCATCACACCGTTTTGACCTTCAAGGGCCAGCTCGACGGCCTTCACTCCCAAGGCGTAGGCTTGTTCCACATCGGTTTTAGAGGCGATGTGCCGTGCTGAGCGTTGCAAGTAGTCCGCAACGGCCCAATGGTATTTTAAGCCTAACTCGTTTTTAACCAAGGCCGCTAAGGTTGGGGCCACTCCGCCAAGCTGGGCATGACCGAAAGCGTCTTTGGTGCCGGCATCGGATAAGAATTTGCCTTGCGCATTCTTAATGCCCTCAGAGACAACCACCGAACAAAAACCATACTGTTCGACACAGGCTTGCACTTTTTTCAAAAAGGCTTTCTCATCAAACACTCGTTCTGGAAATAAAATCACATGAGGGGCATGGCTTGTTTCGTTTTGAGCAAGGGCTCCGGCCGCGGCAATCCAGCCGGCGTGTCGGCCCATCACTTCCATGATAAACACTTTCGTGGAGGTCGCGGCCATCGAGGCCACATCGAGCGAGGCTTCCATAATCGAGACGGCCACGTATTTGGCCACGGATCCGAAACCTGGGCAACAATCGGTCAACGGTAAGTCATTGTCCACGGTTTTAGGAATGCCAATGCAGGTTAAGTCCAAGCCTTTGCTCTTGCTGATTTGGGCGAGCTTGTTGGCCGTGTCTTGAGAGTCGCCACCGCCATTGTAAAAAAAGTAGCCTATATCATGAGCTTTGAAGACTTCTACGATGCGATCATATTCTTGCGCACTGGATTCGTAATCACGCAATTTATAGCGGCAAGAGCCAAATGCGCCACCAGGCGTTGAGCGAAGTAAGGCAATGGTTTCATCACTTTCTAGGCTGGTGTCAATGAGCTGCTCGTTGAGAGCGCCGATGATGCCATTTTTGCCAGCAAAGACTTTACCAATGGCCTCAGGATGCTTTCTTGCGGTCTCAATCACGCCACACGCACTGGCATTAATCACGGATGTAACCCCACCGGATTGGGCGTAAAAAGTGTTTCTAGTCATGACTCAACTCCGTTGCTCTGCTATTGTGTCAGGAGAGTACCGGCAATCCGTCTTGAATGCCAATTTTATTACCATTTAGTAAGCTAAAATCATGCTAGATTCCATTAAGTTACTGTTTCGACTGTGTTTATTTCAAGGGACGCCAGCAAATTTATCGTGGTCACCGGTGTTTTTTTGGTTACTTTTCTTAATCCACTTCATGCTTTTAATTTCAGGATTCCAAGCGGATGAGCAGGTGGGGATTGATAATGTTTTCGTGCCGGTTTTGATTTCTTATGTTTTGGTGGGGGCGGCTTTTTATTTAATATTAAAGTTTCGTAAGCAGAGCAATCGATTTTTTCAAGGCTTCACCTCTTATTTGGGTGCTGAGGTCTTCTTTATGGGGACGCTGGCCCTTATCTCCGAGTTAAATCATTCCATGGGACAAGTACCGGCTTCCCTGAAATTATTAACGTTTGGTCTGGGCGTGTGGTCGTTTATGGTGAAGGCTAATGTGGTTCGATTGACGATGGACACACAAATGGTGATTGGTGTTTTGGTCGAGCTGAACTTTCAGATTCTGCGTTTTTTACCGTTCTTTATTATGTTGTTGCCGTTACTGACGACCCCAGTAGGAGTAGAGCCGTGATGCATGTTCATATTTTAGGGATTGGTGGCACCTTCATGGCTGGGATTGCACAGCTTGCCTTAGAGCTTGGCATGAAAGTGACCGGTCAAGACAAAGCCCTTTATCCGCCCATGAGTGATGTCTTAGCCAAGGCGGGCATTGAAGTGGTTGAAGGCTATGAGTATGAGCCTATTGCTGATTTAAAGCCTGATTGTGTGGTGGTGGGCAACGCACTCAAGCGCGGTGATGCGGTGATTGAAGGTTGTTTGGACAATCAAGTGGCCCTCATCTCAGGGCCGGCTTGGCTTTACGAACATGTATTAAAGAATCGCTGGGTCATTGCCATTGCCGGCACGCATGGTAAAACAACGACCTCTTCTATGGTGACTTGGTTGTTAGATCAAGCCGGCTTAAACCCCGGCTATTTAATTGGAGGGGTTCCTTCACACTCAAATCAAAGTGCTAAATTAGGGGAGTCGTTTTTTGTGATTGAAGCCGATGAGTATGATACGGCTTTTTTTGATAAGCGCTCCAAGTTTGTGCACTATTGGCCAAAGACCTGTGTGTTGAATAACCTAGAGTTTGATCATGCTGATATTTTTGATGACTTAAAGGCCATCCAAAAACAGTGTCACCATTTGGTTCGTTTAGTGCCGCCTTCGGGCAAGCTGATTGTGCCGGCGAATGTGCCAGCCATTGGCGAGGTCTTAGCCATGGGCACATGGGCGCCCGTTGAATCGTTGCACTCCACCAACAGTTTGCAAGCAGCGAATCAAAAAGCGGATGGCAGTCGTTTTGAGGTCACTTATCGGGGCAAAGTTCAAGGTGAGGTTCATTGGAGCTGCACAGGGGATCACAACGTCCATAATGGGTTGTCTGCTTTGGCGTGTGCTATGCACGTTGGCGTTGAGTTGACTCAAGCCATGGAGGCTTTATCGCAGTTTAAGCTTCCTAAAAGACGCATGGAGTCGCTTGGGGTGTATCGTGGGATCCATCTTTACGATGATTTTGCTCATCATCCAACGGCGATAGCCTCGACCTTGTCTGGGCTTCGTGCTTCAAAACCGAACGCTCGAATTGGGGTTTTGTTGGATTTGGGCTCCAATACCATGCGAGCAGGCCATCACCAACATACCTTAATGCCCTCGCTTAAAGACGCGGACTTGGCAGGGGTCTTTGTGGGCAATCAGGTTCAATGGGCGGTCGACAAAGCCGCACAAGGGTTCGATAACATTCAGGTGTTTGAGCAGAACGATGGTATAATTGAGTGGTTTATGAATCATGCATGTGAGAATGATCATTGGATCATCATGAGCAATGGGGGTTTTATGGGCTTATCAAGCTTGCTCCCTGAAAAGCTATCTAACTTGGATGCGCGCGCTGGTTGATTAGGCTGTTAAAGGAACCTATCCATGAGTCAGGCAAAATTTGATATTCCCTTAGTCGTTAAAAGTGGGTCTAAATACCAGACCGATCATGGGTTTTCGGCGGTCAAAGATGGGGTTGCTGAAAAATTCCGCCCGGAACAAGAGCGACTTCAAAAACCAAAGTGGTTACGCATTCAGCTTGATCATTCCCCCAAATACCAACAAGTTCAGTCTTTGGTCAAAGAGCATCGTTTAAGCACGGTTTGCGAAGAGGCGAAATGCCCAAACATTGGTGAGTGTTGGTCTCATGGGACCGCCACAATCATGCTAATGGGCAGTGTGTGCACGAGAGCGTGTCGTTTTTGCTCGGTTGATACTGGCAACCCCAAAGGGTGGTTGGATGAAGACGAGCCTGATTCGTGCGCTCGAACCGTACAAATCATGGATTTGGATTACGTGGTCCTAACTTCCGTTGATCGAGATGATTTGTCCGATGGAGGCGCCGCTCATTATGCAAAATCCATCAAACGCATCAAAGAAGTTTCCCCAAGAACGAAGGTTGAGGCCTTAACGCCTGACTTTAGCGGCTCCCATGAAGCCATTGATGTGCTTTTGGCTTCCGGGGTAGACGTCTTTGCTCAAAACGTGGAAACGGTAAAACGATTAACCCATCCGGTCAGAGATCCAAGAGCCTCTTACGAGCAAACCCTTGATGTGCTTGCCTACGCAAAGCAAGCTCGCTCTGATGTGTTGACCAAAACCTCATTGATGCTTGGGTTAGGGGAGACCTTTGAGGAGCTTTTGGCGTGCATGGATGATTTGAGAGAAGCTAAAGTTGATATTTTGACCTTGGGTCAATACATGCAACCAACCTTAAATCATCTACGGGTAGAGAGGTACGTGCCGCCAGAAGAGTTTGAGCAGCTTCGCCAAGAAGGGCTTAAGCGCGGGTTTTTTGAGGTGGCTTCGGGGCCGATGGTGCGCTCAAGCTATCGAGCTGATCGAGTCTTCAAGCGAGATAATCTCGGACTTTAGTCCTAAGCGTTGTTCGTACTCGCGAAGAAGACGCTCTCGCATCTGTTCCATGCTTACGTTGGCGTGATCACACACTCGTGTGACTTTAAGTTGTTTAAAGCCACAAGGGTTGATCATGGAAAACGGGCTCAGATCACAATTGAGATTAAAACTTGAGCCGTGATAGGCACATCCTTTTCGGATCCTAATCCCAATCGATGCAATCTTTGAACCATCCTCTAGGTAAACACCCGGGGCCCCATCAAGCGTTTTAGCGTGAAGATTGACGTCTTTGAGCACTTGGATATGTGCTTTCTCTAGCAGACAAACAAAGCTTTTAACCCCTAGATTTGCTCTTCGAACATCCACCAGAAGGTAGCTCATAAGCTGTCCAGGTCCGTGATAGGTGACCTGACCTCCGCGATCGCTTTGTACGACTGGAATGTTGTGTGGGTTGAGAATATGTTCGGGTTTACCTGCCTGACCCTGAGTGAACACCGGCTTATGTTCCATGAACCAGATCTCATCGGGGGTATGTTCATCCCGCTCAAGCGTAAAGGTGCGCATGGCTTCAAATACACCCGAATAGGCTTGGGGCTCTTTAAAAACGCGAACCTTAATCATAAGGCAAATAAAACGAGAGGGTTGTCGCTTAAGGCTTGATAGAGATCATCCAAAGGTTGTTTGGACGTTGCGTGAACGGTAACGGATAGGGCGATGTAATTTTGATTTTTACTGGGTTTAAGCTTGATGGCTCCTTCCCCAAGATTGGGGAAGTAAGCCCGAACTAATGAAACGACTTGAGCCTCAAATTCTGAGTCGGCTTTGCCGATGACTTTGAGCGTAAAATCACAGGGAAACTCAAGTCGGGTTTCATTCGTATCATCAGTCATTAAGTACTACTTCCAAACAGATTATTCAACTTCAAGGTCACGTAGTCTTTTGTACGAGACCAAAGGCTACCCGTGTCAATATCTTGCATGGCCACAAGTGGTTTTTCAAGTAAGACGCGGTCTTCTAAAGAAACAACAAGCGTGGCAATGTCGGCACCTGCACTGACAGGGGCTCTTAATTGATCATCCAAGTTGACGTTAGCTACCAAAGAGTCGTAATCGCCAGTTGGGACGGTGATGTATAAGTCTTCGTCCACACCTAAGGCGAGCGTTTTGGCATTACCCATCCAGATTTTAGATTCTTTTACGGTGTCTTCAGCAGAGTACAATTTATGCGTCTCGTAAAAGCGGAAGCCAAAGCGCAACAGACGCTGAGAATAATCGGTACGCGTGGTGTCGCTGTCCGCTCCTGCCACAATCGAAATCAAACGCATGCCATTTTGCTCACCTGAGGCGGCAAGACAAAAGCCTGCGGTAGAAGAGTGACCGGTTTTAATCCCATCAACAAAAGTTTCACGCCATAACAAACGGTTGCGATTCGGTTGCTTAATGCCTTCGTAGGTGAACCACTTTTCAGAGTAAAGGTTGTACGTTTCTGGGTAGTCACGAATCAAGGCTCTGGCAAGCAAAGACATGTCGTAGGCTGTGGTATGGTGATCGGGGTGTGGCATACCGGTGACGTTTTTGAAAAGAGTATTTTCCATCCCAAGCTTTTTCGCTTCGATGTTCATCAAATTCACAAACGCCTCTTCGGTACCAGCGGCATACTCGGCTAGGGCGATGGAGGCATCATTGCCGGATTGAATGACAATCCCTTTGATTAAATCAATGACCGGAACATCCGTACCCACCTCAATGAACATTCTAGAGCCTTGAGCTTTCCAGGCTTTTTCAGAGACGTGCACCATGTCTTCCATCTTAATGCGGCCAGCAGCAAGCTCCTGGTCGATGACGTA
>CAYNJF010000037.1:6495-21781 GCA_964397555.1 uncultured Francisellaceae bacterium | reverse complement strand
ATCATCACGGATTTAGAGCTTGGGTCGATGATGGAGTTTGGGGCACGAGTTTGCCCATGCGTGACCATCGAATGTGGAGGGGTTGAAGACGTTCAGTCGGATGTGGTGGCTTTTGAGGGGCTCAAACGCTTTGTTGAATTAAAGCATGTGTTTGAAAACCCTCACGCTCAAGATCTACAGAAAATCTACCACCCTATGCGCATGGAGTTAAAGCCTGAGTTCACCCTAGGGTATTCGTCTTCCCAAGTTCCTGAATGGGACGTCACTTTGCCTTTAAGTGTGGAACAATACAACTATAAGACCCTTCAACCCGGTGAGACCTTGGCCTGGTTGGGCCAGCATGCCCTTGATGTTTTTGTCTTAAATGATGCCAAGCAGGACAATGTGGTCAGACAGTATTTTACATGCGAAAACCACCAACTTCAGGCTAAAGTCCCATTAAAACTCTACATGGTGACCACAAACCCTCGGATTGCCCAGGCCGATTGTCTGTTTTATGTGGTTGTTTGCGCCCCATAAATCACACATTGATGCGCCGCACACACATTCATAACGGCATTTGTGTCAATTTAGTTGACATATAAGCTCATTGTTCTACGTTTACTCTGTACATAAACACTTTTGGGGTACAAGTATGAACGTTAAATCTATCACTCAATTAGCAGCGGTTTCTACGTTGTTTGCGATGTCTGCAACTGCTCATGCAGGTTGGCAGGGTAATTTTCTTTTAGGTGTTGAAGGTGGGTATGCCACTCGAAGCGCTGAACTTAATATTTCTGTGACTGAGCCAGCCGCTTTCGGCAGCACGGTTGCTACCAGTGCTATGGACTACGATGACGACGATGGATTCGTTTATGGTTTCCTCGGTGGTTATCAGTGGCGCTGTGACCGCTTAGTGCTAGGTCTTGAGGCCAATGTCTCATTCCAAGACTTTGGCGATGAAAGAAATCTTGTGTTTACTGATTCAACGGGTGTAGTTCATGCAGCTCAAGTCAAGCATGAAAGAAACACGGTGTTTGGTCTTTCTGGAAGAGCGGGTTACTATTTAGCGGATTGGGTTATGCCTTATGTACGCTTAGGTGCTGAGACTTCGGATGAAGGCATTGAATTTGGTGCCGAATCATTCGCCCCGAACCAAGGAGCGGTTACGATTGATGATGAAAGACGTGCTTATCGTTTCATCGGTGGTGCCGGTCTTGAGTTTCCATTCATGGAAAATGCGGCGCTTCGCTTAGAGTATCTTTACTCAAGTCGTGGCCGTGGTGCTGGCGCAGATGCTTCTTCTAGCTCGGTGTTAGCCGCACAAAATGGAAAACTATGGTCAGTTAACGTGAAGCCAAACCAACACGCAGGTAAATTAGCGGTGGTTTGGAACTTCTACTAAAGAATAATAAAGAAACTACATTTAATACCCCAGCGATAAAGCTCGAAAGAGCTTTATCGTTTCTTATTTCTACTCATCATCCATCATTTGATCGTCGAGATTTTCAAAACGTTGCTCCTCGTCTGAGACAATGTCATCTGAGGTGGCATCAAAACTTGGCTCTGGCGTGGTGACAGGCACACTCATGTCATCAACCACTTGAGGGGAAATGCTAGCTGAGCTATCACCATTGACAATCTCTTCCTCTGGGGCTGGCATGAGATGTTTATTAACAATCGCCATGACTTCTTCCGATGGGATGTTATTGATTCGGTAAAAGGGCTCTTTCGCTTCCACTAATATTTTAAAGACTAAGTCATTATCACTTGAGCCGCGGGCCAGTTCACGAAGGATCTTCTCAAGACGTTCACTTAAGTCCTTGGTTAAAAGAGGATTTAAGATGACTCCTTGTTCTTCTTGGAACTCTATCATCAGTTCAAAATAGGATTGAAGACGGGTCAACATATCATTGACATTATTCAAGCGAAGCTTTAAATCACCATTGACGGAAGCGGTCAATGGGCTCGCTTTAATTTGGCCCTCTAGAACAACTCCATGCTTGTCATTGACGTATGAGATGTCTTCAAGGGTACTCAAGTAGAGTACATTTTGTGAGGTCGCTGCGACATTAAAGCCAATCTTCATCTTGCCAAGTTCTTGAAGGTTGGGAATAAGTCGGTCTACGCGATCAATAAAGAATTGTAGGGCTTGTTTTTCCTCATCTGTTTCAAGTTCAGCTTGTGCGCGCTCTAAAACCTTACGGTAACGAGCTTCCAGTTTTCCTTGAGCTTGTTCACCAAAAAGAAGGCTCGTGTTTAGTCGAAGATGAGAGTTTTCAAGGTTGTCTTGCAAATGGACGAAGATGTCACCCAGGTAATCGTAGGTAACCATTTGTGAACTAAAGTCACCTTTGAAATCACTATCCACTTTAAATTTACCAGAAAGGAAATCTTCCAATTGGATCGGGCCTTCATAGCGAAACTCACCGTTAGCACTGTGAACGCCATGGTCGGCCATGCGCAGCTCCAGATCTTTCCCTAAACCCACGTCTTGAAAAAGACGCTCGAGGACTTCTTCATAAGCTTCGCTTATGAATGCATTTTTTAAAAGATAATTGAAATTGATTGCGTAGGTGCCAGTCGCCTCATCGACAAGTTCCATGCCACCCCCGATGGAAGAAGCATCGCTTGTAGACAGCTCCTCACCGTTTTTATCCGTGATGACCAAATTCTTAGAGCTTAATGAGGCACTTTTAAGAAGGCTGGTCGCCCACTCTTTTAAGGTCATTTCAAATAAGCTTTCGAGGTTTTGAGCTTGAGAGAAGGTGTCTTTGGCATCCATATTAAAAGCCAACACCAGCTCGTCGCCACTTTGGAGGAATGTCTCTTCAAAGGATGGGGTGTCATACGTGACTTTGCCCGGCATTTGCGTAATGAGCTTGTAGGACGAGCCAATCACATTTCCTCTGACGATGAAGTCTTTTTCAGACGATGAGGTTATGCGAATGGGTGCCCAGCTTGTTGAGCCATCCAGCACTGGAAACTCTTTCATAAGCTTCGAGAGATCCAAAACCATGGTGTATTTCGGGTTTTGGACAAGCACATCCACATGCATGGGGAATCCACCTAGCTTTAAGCTGTCGTAGCTGACGGCCTCAATGAATGGGTTGTTCGCCACATCAGAAAGAGCTTTTTCAACTTGTCGAAGATTGGCTTGTCCGTTCACGTACCAGAGTGTGGAATATCCACCACCCAGTAGGATAAGAAGGACTACTAGAATTTTAGAGAGTATGCGCATATAGTTCCCCAAAGATAAGTACTTGTGATGCTATGCAACTTAGCACAATTTTGACCTAAGTTGGTCAAGGTTTGGGCGAAGGTCGATAGACATCAAACCGTGTTGATTGAAAATGGTAAGTATAACAGGGCTCTTGATAAATCCAGGTTGATAATCTTGGACGTTTAACCACGACTTTTTGAGCCCCATGATCCAGTCCAAGCGCTATTAATTGATCCACATCTTGATCGATACCCACTATATGATGCAGTGCCCGCATTTCCTTTTTTACCAGGGCTTTTTTCTTTCGCGTTGGAAACATTGGATCGGCATAGACGACATGGAAAGTGTCTTTATTGTCATCAAGAAAAGAGATGGCATCGGCCTCGATTAAAGTCATGCGTTCAAGGATAGGCTTTAGCTGCTCATCATTCCGTGCTCGTTCAAAACCATCTTTGAGCAGAGAAAGAATCACAGGGTTACGCTCCAACATCGTCACTTCAAACCCATAAGCGGCCAGAAGAAAAGCATCTTGACCAAGACCTGCCGTACAATCGAGTAAACGACGTTGGTCTTTGCCAACCCAGCATGCTTTGATGAGACCATCTTCTTTCGATAACCGAGCGCGACGTTGATTCAAAGAAGCATCTTGAAAGTCGACCCAGACAGGCTTTTCTTTTGCATCTTCCGTGTTGATGAGTTTGAGTCCGTCTTGCTCTTGAATCAACTGATACATTAAAAAACCAAATTGGCGCCTTGTAAGGCCCGTATTTCAATGCTGACAATGCCGATGAAAAACGCTAACGTTAAAAACATCATGATGCGACCCCCAAATACTTGGAAGTTCGAGCTTAGGTTTTTATGATAGCGCCCACGCCAAACCATAAGGGTTGGCAAGATACCTAAAATAAAGCTGACGTAGATCCCGGCAAAACGCAAGGCTTGAGAGTAGCCTCTCGGATAGTAATACACAAACACCAAAGGTGGGCCGAATGTAATCAAGGCCAATAGCAGTCTGGATTTAGTGGTTTTTTCAATGGAGAGGCCATCGGCAAGAAAGTCGAACAAGGACAGCGACACCCCGAGAATTGAGGTGATCAAAGCAATGATGGCAAATGCCTTGCAGCAGACAGCGGCCCAATGTTGTTTGGTTACATTCTCTAAAGCCAAGGGAATGTCTGTGGCAGGATGCCCTTTGGCTTGAATGGCCAATAAAGAATTAACCCCTTTTTCAGGCAACATGCCAACAACCAACAAATCCCAAACCAAGTAGGTGGCCAGAGGAATGAAGGACCCAAGGAGAATGACACGAGACAACTGAGCAGGGTTTCCATTCAAATAGTGGGTGATGGTTGGGATGACGATGGCAAAACCAAAGGTGGTAATGATCAAGGGCAAGGGGGTTAAATCATGTTGGCCAATATCGAAATCTAAGCGCGAGAAAACAATCTCATCACCACCAATAAAGAGAAGCGATAAAAATGCACTGGCTAAAATGATCATCAACACGCGATTGACCATGTCAATGCTATGAGTGCCCACAATAAGGCAAGCACTCGTGATTAGAGCAACGGCGATAGCGCCTTGCTGTAAGCTAATATCAACCGCCTGAGCTTTAAGGCCCGTGGCCATCCAGGCACCCGCGCCACTTAAATAGGCTGCGGTTAGCGAGTATAAAAGCAAAAGATACATCAGCCAGGTGATGGCTTGACCGGCAAAGCCTAACGTTGGCTTTGCCATGGAAATAAGGTTGGTGCCCACGCCCACTTGTAAGTTTGCTTCAAGCACATATAGGGCGCCGAATGTCATAAAGAACCAACACAAAACAAAGTACGCCATGGTAAGCCCTAGTCCTAGATGGGCTGTGTCGACAGGAAGGGCTAAAACCCCTGCACCTATCGAGGTACCTGAAATCAGTGCGATGGCACCGATGGCGTTTTTTAGACTCATGCTCGCTCCTAGGCGTTACCGGTATGCATCATGGCGATGCGAGCCGAGAGCCAGCTCAACAAGCCAGAAGCTAAGAAGACGCCGAGAATAGCATAAGTTGGAATGGTTTCAAAATAGAAACTTTGCGCATAAAGAGTACCGAGATGTCTCAATGGGGTGTTCACTATCTGCATACTTAGGTACACACAACCGACTGCAACCAAAGAGCCAAGCAGCCCCAACATCATGACTTTGTACATAAAAGGGCGCTGGATAAAGGCCCGAGTGGCGCCAATGAGGCTTAATATATGCGTCTCTTCGCGATGACGCTCTAAATCAAGACGAATGGTATTCACTAAGATGACACAGACACCAGCACCAATCACAACGCTCAATACCGTCACAATACGCCCCAAGCTCCAAATCATAGCATTGAGTTTCTCAATCCAATCCAAGTCGACTAACACCTCTTGAACGAAGTCGTGACTGGAAAGTGCGTTGGTGAGCTCATGAATTTGCTCAGAGTTATAAAAGTCTAAGGCAGGTGAGACTAAAATCATGCCAGGCAAAGGGTTGGTGTCTAGGTAAAGCATGATGTCACCCAATTGAATCTTATCCGTGAGGGCTTGCAAGCTTTGTTCAGGGGCTTGATACTGAACGCTATCAATGCCTTGAGTCTGTTGGAGCTGCCCCAATAGATACTCAAGTTCTGTCGCTGGTGTGTCAGGCTCAATAAAAACTTGAAATTGGGTGCCTACATCAAAAGATTCGGCCATATTCACAGCTTGAGCCCACAAGGTCATACCGCCAAGGGGCAGTGACAGAGCAATCCCTAAGGTTAAAATGGTGAAAATAGAGCCAATAGGCGTTGAAAAGATCGATGAAAATCCAGAAAGAAAGGCAGCCCGATGGGCTCGGATGTAGTGCGCAAGCTTTGAGCTGGTTTTTACTTTTATTCGCTTGGCCCCTTTGGCTCTGGGTTGAGCTACGCTTGCTTGACTCATGCCACTTCCTCCTTGTGTGCCCCTTCAACACTTCCTTGTCGTAAGTCAATTTTTCGATAATCGAACTGTTCGAGTAAATGGGTGTCATGAGAGGCAATGAGGACGGTCACTCCCACGCTTTGAAAGCGCTCAAATAATCGCATAATCTCAATGGAGAGTTTCGGATCAAGATTGCCCGTAGGCTCATCCGCTAACAAGATTTTGGGTTTATGGACCACGGCTCTGGCAATGGAGACTCGCTGTTGTTCACCACCGGATAATTGGTTCGGGGTGTCAAAAGCCTGATCCAATAAGCCTACGCGATTCAACGCAGCTTGCACTCTTTTTTCAATGTCATGATCATCAAAGCCTGCCATGGTCAAAGGCATAGCGACGTTGTCGTATACAGTTTTGTCTTTGAGTAACATCGGGGTCTGGAAAATAAGCCCTAATGATCGACGATAGTAGGGAATGGCATCCTTGCTTAATGAGGTCAGTTGCTGAGAGCCGATGAAGATTTGGCCACTGCTTGGCTTTTCAATCAGGGCAATCAGCTTTAAAAGCGTGCTTTTGCCCGCGCCAGAATGACCGCGTAAAAAAACAAGCTCACCCGATTGGATGGTAAAATTGACGTTCTTTAACGCACTTTTATTGTCGTATGATTTTGAGACATGTTTAAACTGGATCACCGTCTTTTGGATTCCCTTCTTGACTGAATAATGCATCAATGAACGCGCTGCCCTCAAAGGGAGCCAAATCATCAATGCGCTCTCCACACCCAATGAACCGAATTGGAAGCCCTAAGGCTTTAGCAATCGCAAAGATGATCCCACCTTTGGCCGTGCCATCGAGCTTGGTGATCACCAAACCGCTCACATCGATCCACTCGTGAAACTTTTGGGCTTGCACCAAAGCGTTTTGCCCTAAGGAGGCATCAAGAACCAACATGGTTTCGTGAGGGGCCTCTTTGTTAATCTTTTTTAACACGCGCTTAATCTTTTTAAGCTCTTCCATTAAGTTATCTGCAGTATGAAGACGCCCTGCCGTATCGGCAATCAACACATCAACGCCTCTTGATTGCGCTGCGGCGTATGCGTCATAAATCACCGAGGCCGAATCGGCGCCCGTGTGCTGTGAAATGACTTGCACATCGTTTCGAATGCCCCAAACCTGAAGTTGCTCAATGGCCGCTGCCCGGAATGTATCCCCAGCGGCTAACATGACTTTTTTCCCTTCTTTTTGATATCGCTTTGCAAGTTTTCCGATGGTTGTGGTCTTTCCAGATCCGTTCACGCCAATCATTAAAATGACTTTGGGTCCTTCGCCCTCTAAAGACAAAGGGACTTCGCATGGCGTCAAAATATCCAACAACTCTTTTTTAAGTGCCTCCATAACCGCTTGAGGATCACCCAGCTGTTTGCGAGAAATTCCCTGCGTTAAATGTTCGATGATTTCATCGGTGGCATCAACGCCTACATCAGCCATGATAAGCGCGGTTTCAATTTCCTCTAAAAGTTCTTCGTCGATGACCTTCTTGCCCAAAAATAAATCAGAAAGGCCAGAAGATAGCTGTTTACGAGTTTTGGTCAGCGTATTGCGAAGACGCGAGAAAAACGACACTTTTTTCTCTTCAACGGCATCTTGGAGGACTTGGTGCTCATCGTGATCATCATTGGGTAATTGCCCGTATTCCGTCTTGTCGTCTTCGCTGACGGGGGATGATTCGATGGATGGTGCGCTAGTGGACACGTTCTCAGTGTCTTGGGGTGGTGAGCTTGGCTCGGGTGCACTATCTTCAGAAACGGGGGATAAATCGTCGTTTTCCTCTATGGGTTTGTTTTCTGAATTATCATTTTTTTTGCGTTTGAAAAATTTGAGCATGACTATTGCTTAAAGACGGAAGACGAACTAAGGTATCCTACCATTACTGGTGCGAAGAACAAGTATTATGGAAGAAACTTTATGATCAAGCGAACGTTGATAAGTTTACTTACTGTTTTTTTAATGACCTTTTTTTGTGCAACCTCTTACGGACAAACTATGCAATCACATGATATGACTTTAGATAATGGCCTTAAGGTTGTTGTGCTCGAAGATCACCGCGCTCCGATCGTGGTCACTCAAGTCTGGTATAACGTTGGCTCCGGGGATGAGCATAAAGGCATTACCGGCATTTCACACATGCTAGAGCACATGATGTTTCAAGGGACAACCAAATACCCCGATGGAATCTTCTCCCACATCGTGGCCGAAAACGGTGGCTCTGATAATGCGTTTACCTCCGATGATTTTACCGCTTACTACGAAGAACTTGATGCCTCTAAGCTTGAGCTTAGCATCGAACTTGAAGCGGATCGCATGGTCAATTTGGTTTTAAACGAAGAAGCGTTTCAAAAAGAAAGAGAGGTGGTTAAAGAAGAGCGTCGTCTTCGTACTGACGATGTGCCCACCAGTGTTACGTATGAACGTTTTCTCGCCACAGCTTTTCATACCGGCCCTTATCACCATCCGGTCATCGGTTGGATGCATGATATTGCTCAATATTCACTCGATGATTTGAAAGCTTGGTACAACAACTGGTATGCCCCGAATAATGCCACACTTGTGGTTGTGGGAGCTGTTAAGCCTGAGCAAGTGTTCGAATTGGCGAAACAATATTTTGGTCCGATTGAAAAGCAAGCCCCAACCAAAGTGAAGGCGTTTGATGAAATACCGAACCTTGGCACAAAACGTGTTGAGGTCAACATGAAAGCTAAGTTGCCTTATTTGATGATGGGTTTTCGTGTGCCAACCACTGGGACCGTTACCGAAGAGAATGCTCATGATCCTTATGCGTTGATGCTTATGGATTTTGCGCTATCTGGTGGTGAATCGGCACGACTTTCAAAAAGCATGATTCGTGATAAAGAAATGGCAGTCTCGGCCAGCAGCCGCTATTTGCCTATTAAGCGATACGACACGCAGTTTATGTTGAGTGCGATTCCGGCCGCTGGAGTGACGACCGCTGATCTTGAGGCTGAGTTACTCAGTCATGTTGAAACTCTAAAAACCGAGCTTATCACCGAAGAAGAGCTCAAAAAACTTAAAACTCAAATCATTGCCGATGAAATTTTTGATCGGGACTCCATGTCTGAACAAGCCATTTTAGTGGGTATGTTTGAAAGTGTTGGTCTTGATTACAAACAGGCCTTGAGTTACACCGACAACATTAAGAAAGTGACCCCCGAACAAATTAAAGAAGTGGCGAATCGTTACTTTGACATGGATAACTTGACGGTTGCTACGTTAATTCCAAAAACAGACAAGGAAGGCCAAACCGATGCTGAATAAATTGGATGGGAAGAAAAAAATTGGACTGGGCCTAGGTCTAGTTGGGATCGTTGTGGCCGCTTTTATCTTTTGGCCGTCCTCCAAGTCCTCAGAAGAAAATGCCATCGCGCAAACCATGGGAATCGAATCAATGTCCGAACAAGAAATCAGCTCCATTGAGCAAGTCGATGGTGTCCTTAATGTGGAGCACTGGACCACGGCCGAGGGGCTTCGTGTCTATTACGTCAATTCACCTAATCTACCGATGGTGGACGTGGATGTGGTCATCGATGCTGGTTCTGCTCGTGACGGTGACAAACCAGGGTTGGCGTTTTTAACCAGTCAACTGCTGAGCGAAGGCAGTCCTGAAATGAATGCGGATGAGTTTGCCGAAGCCTTAGAGTCGCTAGGTGTCCAAGCCAGCTTTAATTCCAAGCGTGACATGGCGACTATCGAAATCCGTTCTTTGACGGACGCTGAGATTCTGCCCAAGGCGATTGAGCTTATCCAAAGCATTTTGGTCAATCCAACCTTTGATGCCAAAGGGTTTGCTCGTGAGCAACAAAACATGGCAAAACTGTTGGATTATGAGTCTCAACAACCTAAGAAAATTGCAGAAAGAGCCTTTTACGCCAAACTTTATAAAGATCAGCCGTACGGCTCATGGCCGCATGGTAGTCAAGAGTCTGTCGCGGCACTCACTCGTGAAGATTTGGTCAGCTTCCATCAACAGTACTACGTGCTGAACAACATGGCGGTGACCATCGTAGGGGCTGTCTCGCGTGATGATGCAAACGCGATTGCTGAAAAGTTGACTCAAGGGCTGCCTAAAGGTGAGAAAGCCCCTAAGCTTGACCCTATCCAAGCTCCTACAGAGAAGCAGGTCGAGCGAATCATCTATCCTTCCGAGCAATCGCATATTTTAATGGGGCTGCCAGGGTTGACTCGAGGTGATGAGGATTACATTCCCCTGATGGTCGGAAATCATATCCTCGGGGGCTCAGGCATGGTGTCTCGCTTGTTTGAGAGCGTTCGAAATGACCAAGGTCTCGCCTACAGTGTCTATAGCTATTTTATTCCAATGGCACAACAAGGCCCTTTCATTTTAGGTTGTCAGACCAAAAACGCTTCGGCTCAAAAGGCCATGGACTTGATTGATCAGCAGTTACGGGATTTCGTGGAGCAAGGCCCCTCGGATGAAGAGCTTGCAAAAGCCAAACAAAATCTCCTTGGTGGATTCTCATTGCGATTTGATTCCAATGCATCCATAAGCTCGTACGTAACCGTGATGGCCTTTTATGATTTGCCCATCAATTTTTACGACGATTATTACAAATCGATCGAGCAAGTGAACTTAGAGCAGATCAAGACCGCGTTTAAAAATCGTATTGATGCGGACAAACTTACCGTCGTGTCTGTAGGCGGCGAGTGAGCAAATTACCCGGCGAGCTTCGCATCATTTCGGGCACCTTTCGTGGAAGAAAAGTGCCCGTCCTCTCCAAAGAAGCGCTAAGACCTACCCCAGATAGAGTCCGAGAGACCATTTTCAATTGGTTGATGCATGATATCCAAGATGCCAAAGTGCTTAATCTTTTTGCAGGCACTGGCATCTTAGGGTTTGAGTCGTTGTCCCGTGGGGCGTCATTATCAGTCATGGTTGATATGGATGCCGCGATTTGTCGAACCTTGACCGAGGTTAGACAAAGCTTTGGGGTTGAGCCAGGGCAATGCCCTATTCATCAAGCCAATGTTATCTCATGGATCCAACAAGAGACTTACAAAGACCCTTTTGACATCATCTTTATGGATCCTCCCTTTCATACGGATTTACTTCAACAAAGTTTCGATGCACTTAAAAAGAGTAGGATGCTTGGGGAGCATACGATTCTCTACACAGAGCTCGATGCCGAGCAGGATATGCCCGAGCTCTCAGGTTATGAGATGTATAAACAGAAAAAAGCAGGTAAAGTAGTTTTTTGTCTATACCGACGTGAGATCCTTGGATGAAGACCTACCTTGTTGGCGGAGCCGTCAGAGACGCTTTGCTTGGCTTTACCCCTCATGAGCATGATTATGTGGTGGTCGGCGCAACCCCTGAACAAATGCTGCAAGCCGGCTATACGCAAGTGGGTAAAGACTTTCCGGTATTTTTGCACCCTGAGACTAAAGATGAGTATGCATTAGCTCGAACAGAGCGTAAATCAGGCAAAGGTTATTACGGCTTTGAATGTCATTTTGCCAGCGATGTAACCCTCGAAGAGGATTTGATGCGTCGTGACTTGACCATCAATGCGATGGCACAAGATGATCAACAAGCGCTGATCGACCCTTTTGGGGGGCTCCAAGATTTAAAAGACAAAACATTACGGCACGTCAGTGATGCGTTTGTTGAAGATCCCGTCCGAGTGTTACGGGTTGCACGATTTATGGCACGCTTTGCACCACTAGGTTTTAGCATTCACCCGTCCACGCTCGATCTGATGCACCAGATGGTGGAGGCGAAGGAGCTTGAGCACTTGGTGCCTGAGCGAGTGTGGGCGGAGACCTTAAAGGCATTGAAAAGCGATGATCCTAAAGCCTTCATCCAAAGCCTTCGAAGCTGTGGGGCCCTTAGGGTTATTTACCCTGAAATGGATAGACTTTACGGTGTCCCGCAAAAAAAAGAGTATCATCCTGAAATTGATACCGGGATCCATGTTGAGATGGTATTAGATCAAGCGGTCCTTTTATCGAAGGATCCCTGCGTTCGGTTTGCCGCCCTTGTCCATGATTTAGGCAAAGGGACAACCCGCAAAGAAGAATGGCCAGCCCACATCGCTCATGAAGAGCGCGGTGTCAAAATTATTCAGTCCTTGTGCAAGCGTATTAAAATCCCAAACGATTATCGTGATCTGGGTGTGATAACCTCACGCTTTCATCTACATGTTCATCGAGCCTTTGAGCTTAAAGCCGCAACCGTTGTAAAATTATTCGAACAAACCGATGCTTTTAGAAAGCCTGAGCGCTTTTCAAAAATGTTGGTTGCCTGTGAGGCCGATGCAAGAGGTAGATTAGGATCAGAGCAGAAACCCTATCCACAAGCCTTGTGGCTTAAAAAAGCTCTAGAAGCGGCCACACATGTCGATACCTCGGCAGTGACCTCATCACTAAAAGATGGTAAGCAGATTAAAGAAGCCATAAAGTCACTTCGCATACAGGCGGTGAAACAATGCACGAAGGGTTCTGAGTCAGTTTAAATCAAGCACCACCCGCCATAAACAAGCGGGTGGATTACAAAGATAGAATGACTGCCCTAATCAAATTAAGAAGTCATGTTTTTTGCATCACTATGGTTTAAAGACCCTTGCCTTGAAGGCGTCTTTCTCAGGTATAACCTTACCTTCCTCTCGGTTAAGGATTCTGGAGTTTTGTCTATAGTGTGCAAAAAGAACAGGTTGATAGTAGTCAGCTATAAAATTATTGAATCCAGGGATTTGGCAAATATCTTCTTCCCCTCTCTTAGGGCCTTGGGGAGCCTCTCTTTCCGGTCTAAATGCTTGGTGGTTTAATCGAATTTGCAAAGCAAGCAACTTGCTAAGCACTTGCTCTTTTTCATGGGCGGCTCGAGCAGAGGCTACTTCTGACTCATCAGGTCCGCGCCCTAATCGAAGCCACTGTGAGGATGATGCGGGGGCTTCAAACTCTCTAGGATTAAAACTGGAGACCGAAAAGTTCTCATCTCCATTGTAGTAAAAAGCTTTATCAAGAGAATAATCTGTATCAGAGAGTGCTTCGATTAAGCTTCCAATGCGCTGCTCACGATCTTCGGTCGATGCATCTTTTAAAACGGAAGTCTGTGTAGGCGCCTCACGATCATAGTGAATATCATAAAACATCATTGGATCAATGCCATATAGCTCTAAATCAGAATGATCTATCTTGACGCCAAAAAGCTCAAAGGATAAGTCAGAAGGTTCAGAGTGGGTCTCAACCACATCCATATCCACCATTTGAGGCTCTTGTGCTTCAGTTTCTTCTTTTGTCATAGGTCCTTCAGCAGCCATAGTATGCTCCTTGCATGATGTTCATGATTGACTGTAACTAAGTACAGCCATAAATTGATAGCTTTTCAAACATGACATAATCCATTGGTCTTGTCAGTCTTTTTTTGTTTTGCATAGCGTTAAAGCCATGTTGCACTGTAAGCTTTAGTCGGATTCCCTCACGTAAATTTGCTTACCCTCTAGTAAACGTTACAATAGCTGTTTGTAAGTTGGGTGATAAGTATGAGCGAGCAAAACAAAAAGGGTAGAATACCCGAGCGAGACGAGTTGAATATAAAATACGGCCCTTGGACTGAATTAGGAGCGTGGGAGAAAAAGCCAGATCTTTTATTGTTTACGCCTTGTCGACCAAGCGTAGACACTCAAAAGCTTACGGAAGAGAAAAAGAGAAAACCTAGAGTAGTAAAGGGGAAAAAAGCCAAACCTTCGTCATGAGGGCTTTTCATTCTACGCAAGTTGAGAATCATGCGGATATAGCACTTGGCGTGGTCAGACGATGCCAAACGATCCTTCGAGACTCATGTCTTAATGACATAGAATACATAGAGTGGATTGAAGGTCTTGATGGTCAGTCAAGACAAAAGCTTGCATCCCTCTCAGCCAAGATGGTTACGCTTTGTCATCAACAGGGCTGCGCAGATCTACTGATGGATGTCATCACAGGTTTTTCCCCCTTAGATGGTCTGAGTTCGAAAAGTCTGCGTTGCTTTTTTCTCAATCATCCCCAGATAGCAGCACTTTTTGGTCAATATTCGAAAATGTTTTGGCTTTTTGAACAAAGCTATATAAATTTTTTGAATGGCTGTGAAGAAGGTTTGCCAGAGCGAGGCCAATTCTTTTTAACCCTGTATGGGGACAAGCCAGACCGGAGTCAACAAATCGAAAAGGTTCCACAGGAAGAGGATATGAGGCTCTCAAAAGAAGATAAAGTTTTGGAGTATGAAATTGCGATGTCCGTTTTTCGTTAAAGCTTATACGACAAGTCTTTAGTCTCAAAACCCATCAGATCAATGGCTATGCCTTTCCCAAACGCCATCACTTTAAATAGCTCTCCCATTTCATGCGGCGCGGTTAACATAGTAATTTGCTGAGAGTCCCTAAAGTCTTGAGCGAATTCAACGATGTTGCAGGCCATGAGAAAATGCGCCTGCGTGGTATAACCCAAAAGCTCTAGACCGCACTGTTCCCCAACACGATACAAATGGGAATAATCGACATGGGCGGTGATGTCTTGCTCGCCCGGGTTATGGAGGACGTGCTCATGGGCGTGATGACGATGGTGTGCCATCAAGGTACCCATATGCCTTGAGGGATGATAATACTCATCTTGGGAGAATCCGTAATCAAAAAAGAGAAAGACACCGTGTGCAATGTTATCGCTAAGCTCACGTATCAGTGCATTCATATTGAGGTTTACTTCGGTTTCGTAGCCCTCTATCGGGGATAAATCGATAGACGCCAAATGGCTTTGAAGGGCTGAACATTCAATAGGGCTTAAGACCCAGTCAAACGCATCGTCTTTTGCGCTGACATAGTATTCTTTTGGACACGTGCCGAGTTGGACTTTTCGAACCGATAACGCATCAAGGACTTCGTTGGCAATGACAACGGTTAGGGCATCAAGCTTGGGGCAATGCTGGTGCCAGTGCACATTCGAACGATGGCCTACTTTTTCCTTCTGGATGCTTGTTAAGTTTGGACTCTTTTCAACCAAATGATAAGCATCAACCTTCACATCCACCAACGCATCAAGCAAATCAGCGCACAACACCCCTCGGCCTGGACCAAGCTCAACTATTTGAATGCTTCGCCCTTGGCTAATT
>CAYNJF010000037.1:0-6485 GCA_964397555.1 uncultured Francisellaceae bacterium | reverse complement strand
GGTCGTGAAATCACCCTGTGCACCAAGCACCTTGTCTTTTTTTGCATAATACCCGCCAGCCCCATAGAGCGCTTGTTCCATAAAGACATCAAATCGAAGAGGGCTCTTTTTGCATTGGTCTAAAAGAGAGGCTTTGGCTTCATTCATCATTTAATTCAATCGTAACAGAGACGGACTGGGCATGAGCGATGGCATTAGGCTTTTTCACACTAAGGTTCAACCAAGCCAATTGAAATTCGTCTTTGATTTTATGACCAAGATCATAAGCGAAGGATTCGATAAGCTCATGCTCATGAGTGCGAGCAAACGCTTCGATACGCTCAACGACCCCAGCATAGTCCACGCTATGGCTCAAATCGTTGGTTTGCGCGGCCTTTTTTGCATCAGCGGGCATGCGTACATCAAGAATAAGTGTTTGGCTAACTTGACGCTCATGGGCCAGGATGCCAATGATGGTTTTGATTTTAAGGCCTTCAATGCCAATAATATCCATGTAACTATCTAAATAAACTCAATCAGGTTACAATACTAGCGCATAAGCGAGAAGAAGAAAAAACATGATCATTGACCCCCTCCATGCTGTAATCCTGTTAGCCACCTATCTTTTGGGGTCGATAAGCACTGCAGTTGTGACCGCTCGCTTGTTTGGTTTACCTGATCCACGCATGCATGGTTCGAACAACCCTGGGGCCACCAACATGTTGCGTCTTGGTGGAAAGTTGCCTGCGGGACTTACGTTGATTGGAGACGTATTAAAAGGCCTGGTCCCAACCCTGCTTGCTAGCGTTTACTTTCAAGATCCCCTTTGGCTTGGAGCCGTTGGATTGGCCGCATTCTTGGGGCATGTGTTCTCAATCTTTTTGAAGTTTCAAGGCGGCAAAGGAGTGGCAACGTATATTGGGGTGCTGTTGGCTTTGAATCCCATGTTAGCCGCCTGTTTTGCGATCACCTGGGGCCTCGTTGCAGGCATTACTCGCTACTCGTCTTTGTCAGGTTTAGTGGCAGCCATCGCAGTCCCAACCATGGCCTATATGGTCATGCCAAAACCTGTGGCGGTGGCGCTTGCGTTGATGAGCGTTGTTATCTTTATTCGCCATAAAGATAATATATTAAGACTTATCCAAGGTCGTGAGAGTCGACTCGGAAAGACGGCTTAAATCGGTCATGGGCCATCTCGCTTTCGCTTGTATTTTACCGGCCTGTTGACCATAGCCACGTTTAAATCGCTCATAACCTGCATAAGCAATCATCGCCGCATTATCCGTGCAATACTCAAGCTTGGGATAAAACACATCAATATTCATTTGTTTACCCATGGCATCAAGGTGACGACGTAGGTTTTTGTTGGCTCCAACGCCACCTGCAATCACCAAACATTGGTGCTGAGTTTGAATCAAAGCACGCTTGATTTTTCTCGCCAACGTATCAACGACCGCATCTTCAAAGGCTTTGGCAATGTCCGCCTTGGTTTGTTCGCACAATTCATGCGAATGAATCGTGTTTCGAGCAAACGTTTTTAAACCACTGAAGGAAAAGTCCAGACCTGGCCTGTCTAACATAGGACGCGGGAACTTAAAACGCGCTTGGCCTTTCTCAGCCAGCTTCGCTAAGTGAGGGCCACCAGGATAAGGTAAACCCATCATTTTCGCGGTCTTATCAAAAGCTTCACCGGCGGCATCATCCAAGGTTTCACCAAGCAGCTCGTATTGGCCAAAGGATTCCACACTGACTAACTGCGTGTGCCCACCTGAAACCAACAAGGCCAAGAAAGGGTAAGTGGGTTTAGGGGTGTCGAGCATAGGAGCCAACAAGTGACCCTCCATGTGATGAACTTCAATGACAGGCTTACCCAAAGCAAATCCAAGTGAGGCCCCAAAAGCACTCCCCACTAATAGGGAGCCCATCAAGCCAGGCCCTGCGGTATAAGCAATGCCATCGACATCATCAAGAGTTAGTTGAGATTCTTTTAAGCACTGGTCCACGAGCGGCAAAAGGTTTTTTATATGATCTCTGGAAGCAAGCTCAGGCACCACACCCCCGTGTTGATTATGAAGGTCTATTTGGCGATTGATTTGGTGAGCTAACAATCCATGGTCTTCACTGTATATAGCTACGGCGGTATCGTCGCAAGATGACTCAATCCCTAAAATAACCATGAATTTTTCTTAACCTTTGCTAAAATTAGTTGTACAATATCGGCCCAAGCTCCTTCATACGTGGCTTGGCTAGGTGCTTATTTTGCGCGGCAAATTAAAAAAAGCAACTGATAGCTAAATAAAAGTTGCAATGTTGGCATAATAACTTATTATTTAATTCTACTTTTAAAACTTTGAAGGAAAGGTGACCTTACACATGACTTTAGTACGTACCAAAGATGGTGAACCTCTTGATAACGTGGTTCGCAGGTTCAAAAGAGCTGTCGAGAAATCAGGCGTTTTATCTGAGGTCAGAAAGCGTGAGTTCCATCAGCCTCCTTCAAAAGTGAAGCAACGTAAAATTGCAGCCGCTATTAAACGTGCTCGTAAGAAGCAAGCTCGCGAGAACAGCGAATTCAAGACCAGTGGACACGGCGGTCGTCGCGGCACGAACCACGACGCTGAAAGCTAGACCTAGCTGGCCACATAATAATTATAGTAGGTGCCCTCGTGGCACCTTTTTCATAACTGGTTGGATAAAAACATGTCTGAAGCAATCAAATCTGTCTTGATGGCAAAAATGAAAGAAGCAATGAAAGCAGGTGAAAAAGAAAAGCTTGCAACCATTCGCTTGATTCAAGCTGAACTCAAACGTGTGGAAGTGGATGAACGCATTGATTTGGCTGAGGACAACACTCGTGCTCTGGCGATTCTTGATAAAATGCTCAAGCAACGCCGTGACTCCATCGAGCAGTTTGAAAAGGCGGATCGCGAAGACTTGGCTGAAAAAGAGCGTTTCGAAATGGGCATCATCCAAGACTTTATGCCAGCTCAAATGAGCGAGAGTGAAATCGTGGAAGCCATCGATTCTGCCATGGCTCAAACCGGTGCCAGCTCCATTAAAGACATGGGCAAGGTAATGGCTGAGTTGAAGCCAAAGTTACAAGGAAGAGCTGATATGGGGGCGGTCAGCACGCTAATCAAGCAACGCTTGAATTAGTCCCACATCCATGAGCTCAAATCTTGGTCGTATACCAGAAAGCGTCATCCAAGACATCCTATCACGCATGGATGTTGTGGAGCTCGTGGGTCGCACGGTTAAACTAAAAAAGACCGGCTCTAACTATTCCGGTCTTTGTCCTTTTCATAATGAGAAAACCCCCTCCTTTACGGTCTCGCAAACCAAACAGTTTTATCACTGTTTTGGGTGTGGTGCGCATGGCGATGCCATTGCGTTTGTCATGGAGCAGCAAGGGTTAAGTTTTGTCGAAGCATTAGAATCGCTTGCCGGTGAAACCGGAGTCGAGCTTGCTCGCGACAAAAGCGCCATGGCTCACACTCAAGAGCTAAAGCCTCTTTATGACGCCCTGAATGAGGCGATGCTTTTTTATCGCAAAGCCTGGAATCAGCCTCAAGCGAAGCTTGCGATTGAATACTTAAAAGAGCGAGGTCTCGACAAAGAGGCGGTGAATCGTTTTGGGTTGGGGTTTGCGCTTCCTGGTTGGGAAAACCTTGGCAATCATTTAAAAGCTAAAGGAATAAGCGCCCAGCAATTATTAGACTGCGGTCTGGTCAATGAAGGCAAAAAGCAAGGCGTATACGATCGATTTCGTAATCGTATTGTCTACCCCATCCGTGATTTAAAAGGTCGAGTTCAAGGGTTTGGTTCAAGAGGGATTAGCCCTGAAGATACGCCCAAATACTTAAACTCACCTGAGTCCAAAGTGTTTCATAAGTCGGAGTGCCTCTACGGGCTTTACGAGGCCAAAGCTCATCGCGGTGAGCGCGTTGTCTTAGTCGAAGGGTATATGGATGTCATTGCCTTGGCCCAACATCAAATTCCTGCTTTGGCAACCATGGGTACGGCGGTTAACGAAAATCACTTAAAACATGTGTTTCGTTATTTTAATAAAATTGTTTTTTGCTTTGATGGCGACAAAGCCGGACGAGCGGCGGCTTGGAAAGCCGCGCTTGAATCGTTGATGGTAAAAAACGATGATCGCCAAATTGATTTTGCCTTTTTGCCGGAAGGGGAAGACCCTGACACCTACATCCGCACTCACGGTCGGGCTCGATTCTTAGACTATCTTGGCGAAGCGCTTCCTTTTTCTGAATATTTTTTCAAACACTTATCCGAGGAAATTCCTCCGACAACGTTGGACAACAAAGCGAAGTTGGTCAAAAAAGCACAACCTTTATTGAATAAACTGCCCGCCAGTGTCTTTAAAAACATGATGATGAATCAGCTCGAAAAACTCAAAGGAAACCCGCCTAAAGTGAACCGTCAAGATTACTCACAACGGGTGATAAGAAAATCCGGCAAGCTCAAACAGCCTTTAACTCAAGCCCAATGGCTTGGTGTCACACTCGTGCAATACCCCGAATGGTTGGCCATCATTCATGATCCGTCTCGTTATTTTGATTTGGATTTGGAAGGGATCCCATTTTTCCGCTCGGTCGTTGAGCAGCTCAGTACCCATCCTGAGTGGAGCCCAAAGCAGCGCCACGAAGGATTAACCGCTCAAAATCCTGACTACCGGTTCCCTCTGAGTGCAAGACCATGGGAACTTTTAACCGAAGAAGCGCTGGAAGAAGAATTTGTGGGTGCAATTGCACGTTTAGATCGCGAAATTGAACGCAACTTGCGTGAAATTTTGATGGAGAAAGCAAAAAATGGTGAACTTTCTGATCAAGAAAGAGAGCAGCTGAAAAAATTTTACTCAGATGGGAATTAATTTGGATGAGTCCCATCTAAACGTTAATAGCAATGAATCATCATTGTAGGTACAAGTTGGGAAAGATTGGGTAAATAACCAATAAACTGGCGCGATGAGGAAAAAATCGATACAATCGTGCGTTAATTTATATAAAGCGAAAGCTTTGCCCCGTCTCCCCTATTTAGATCAAGAGAGTAACTAACTTATGGAATACGTTGAAGAGAGTTCCTCACAACTTCAAGCTCTGATTACCGCCGGTAAGGATAAGGGCTATTTAACTTATGCTGAAGTCAGTGACTTACTCCCATACCATATTGTAGACCCTGAGCAAGTTGAAGACATCATATCGATGATCAACGATTTGGGGATCTTGGTCTTTGAAGACACGCCAGACGACGAAGCGCTTGCGATGGCATCCGCCGAAGCAGATGAAGAAACAGCCCGCGAAGCCGCCGAAGCCTTGGCCTTTGCTCATCAAGACAGTGAATTTGGTCGCACCACCGATCCGGTGCGCATGTACATGCGTGAAATGGGAACGGTAGAATTATTGACCCGTCAGGGCGAAATTGAAATCGCAAAACGCATTGAGCACGGCATACGCCAAGTTATGTGTGCTTTGGCTCAATATTTACCGAACGTGGCTCACGTTTTGGATGCTTATCACACCATCGTTGAAAACGAAGGCCGTTTGAGTGATTTGATCAACGGCTTTGTGGAAGAGGATGAAATCGAAGCCCCGATCAAGACCAAAGAACAGATCATGGCTGAGAAGATTTTGGCCGACAAGAAAAAGCTGGACTCATTGAAAGCGGGTAATGGTGAACAAAACCCAGAGCTTGAGGCTGACGATGAGCACGATGATGAAGATGTTTCACTAGATGGTCATGATGCTGAGGAAGACGATAGCGTCGATGGCGATGAGGAAGGTGGAAAAGAAGGCGAGAAGTCCGCTAAGGGAGAGGGCGATAAAGACGAAGAAGAGGAAATTGACGCCGGTCCTTGCCCAGAGCTTACTCGTGAGCGCATGATGAAGCTTAAAGACATCTTCGAACAAATTTTGACCATTGAGGCCCAGCATGGTCATCATCACCCTGATGTGAAAAAACTCACTCAAGAGCTGATTGATGCTTTTGCTGTCTTTAAGTTTGTGCCTAAAGTGTTCGACATGCTTGTCTCTAAAATGCGTATTTTATCGCAAGAGGTGAAAAAGCATGAAAAGGCCATTACTGATTTATGTGTGACTCGTTCTTCGATGCCAAGAGCTGTCTTTGTGGCAGATTTCCCTGGCAATGAAGTAGAGTTTGCATGGGTTGATAAGCATATTGAAGCGGGTAAGCCCTACTCGGATAAGCTTGTGAACTATCGTGAAAGCATCATCACGCACCAGCAAGCGTTGAATGATATTGCCGAAGCGACCAACCGTTCCATTGCTGAAATCAAAGACATGCATCGTCATTTATCGATTGGTGAAGCAAAAGCCCGCCGTGCGAAAAAAGAGATGGTTGAAGCTAACCTTCGTTTGGTGATTTCGATTGCCAAAAAATACACCAATCGTGGGTTGCAATTCCTTGACCTGATTCAAGAAGGTAACATAGGTCTGATGAAGGCGGTGGACAAGTTTGAATACCGTCGT
>CAYNJF010000036.1:0-23117 GCA_964397555.1 uncultured Francisellaceae bacterium | reverse complement strand
CAGTTGTGCCGTTGAGGTTTGGGTGTACCCGTTAACAGCTCGGGGCATAAAGGGGTTTAAACCAACCCCAAAAAGTCGAGCGGATGCCGTATCGATGGTTACGAGGGTGTTTAAAAAATGAGGTAAGCCACGAAGCAATTCATCATGGGAGTTATTTGCCTGCTCAACTAAATTGGATGCATCATCGACTAACCGTTCGGTTTTATTAACGACCCGCAACACTTTTTTTGCTAAATGCGTACCAAAGGCAGCAGTGGCTGAGGCCACTGAGCCTGTAAGAGTATTAAGTAGTGCTGGGGCTTTTAAAAAACTGCCCCACCAAAAAACGACACCACCAACAACTGCACCAGTAAAGATTTCTGGCCAACTCTCACGCACCTGATCAATCAGCCAATATGGTTCATCCTGGTTCTGTGTGACCGAAGTCGTTGTCGTGGTGGTGCTTTTACTCATCAATGCTTCCTATGTCTCCTAGCTTGAGCTGTGGGGCGCAATTGATCAGATAACGCTGGATCAGGTTTAGGCGACCTTTGTGCTAATTGCTGATCCTCGTAAGAAGATGATGATGAAGAGGTAGGGCTCCCTAGAAGCGCTGCATTAGGAGAAAGGGTTAATGGAGCCCCTTTTCTTGGATGCTGACCAGCTTGGGTTCCAATCTCTAATTGAGACTCTAATTGAGACTCTAAAAAAAGTCTTTGTTGCTCACAGTTTGTAAATCGCAACGTGACATCATGCAAGTCTTTTTCAAGGTTAGCCACTTCCAATTGGGCCTTGTCACCTTGATAAGCACGTCGTTCATTGACAGAAAACAGAATCGTTGATCGAACCAACATTGAAGTAGACAAACCAACAAATGAGGCAAGTAAGGTTGGAAGCACCGTAATCATCGCAGCAGCTTTCAACCCTTCCTGAGAAGCGTAAACTGCAGGCAACCAAGCTAGCTTACCAAACATCATTGGGATCGGGAGAATACCTAAGATGGCGGTTGTTGTGATGAGTGCCACCCCCAAAGCCATAGAAATAGGTAGCAACCATTTAAGTGGCGTGTACCACCGTGGGGCCGGATCCACATACTTTTCACGTCCTGAACCCCTTTCTTCTCGCGCCATATACAACTCCCTAAAATTACAACTAAATTTTTGAATACCCTATCAAAGCTGATGCACACTATCAAATCCTGAGACAAACTAGTGATTCAAAATTTGACTTAAAAACTGGCGCGTTCGTTCATGGGTTGGGCGACTAAAGAAAAGTTCTGGGTTATTTTTTTCGACAATCTGCCCTTGATCCATAAAGATAATGGTATCGGCCACTCGTTTTGCAAAGCCCATCTCATGGGTGACGCAAATCATGGTCATGCCCTCTTTCGCTAAATCAGTCATAACATCAAGCACCTCTTTGATCATTTCAGGGTCTAGCGCTGAAGTCGGCTCATCAAAGAGCATGATTTTAGGCTCCATGCAAAGGCTTCGAGCAATCGCCACGCGTTGTTGTTGCCCGCCGGATAATTGCGCGGGGTATTTGTTGGCTTGCTCGGGTATTTTAACTTTTTCAAGATAATGCATGGCCAAGGCTTCCGCTTTCTTTTTTGGTGTTTTTTTGACCCAAATGGGAGCTAACGTTAAATTTTGCAAAATAGTCAAGTGTGGAAATAAATTGAACTGTTGAAACACCATGCCGACATCGGCACGTATGTTCGCTAAATTTTTTACGTTTTCGTTGAGTTCAATGTTGTTCACTAGGATCATGCCACCTTGATGGGATTCAAGATGGTTGATGGTTCGTATTAAAGTGGATTTGCCTGAGCCAGATGGCCCACATATCACCACGATTTCTGATTTGTCGACGGACAAGCTGATGTCTTTTAGCACATGGAATTGCCCATACCACTTATTGACATTGTTTAGTTGAATGACCACATTATCTGAGCTCATCTTGGTGTCCTGTATGATATTTTCGTTCTAGGTATCTTGAGTATTGGGACATGCAGTAACAAAAAAAGAAATACACGATGGCACAAAAGACATAGCCTTCGGTGGCCATACCAAGCCACTTTGCGTCCTTGGTGGCGGTTTGGACGATGCTAAGAAAATCAAGAAGCCCGATCATAAGCACTAAGGTGGTGTCTTTAAATAAGGCGATAAAAGTATTGACGATACCAGGGATCATCACTTTGAGCGCTTGAGGAAGCACAATCAAGCCCATCGTTCGCCAATAGTTAAGACCCAATGCTTGTGCTGCTTCGGTTTGACCTTTGGGGATGGCTAAAAGGCCCCCTCTTATGACCTCAGCCAAGTAAGCTGCTTGGAACAAGGTAATGCCCACAAAGGCACGAAACAACTTATTTAAATCAACTTCACTCGGTAAAAACATGGGCAACATCACCGAAGCCATAAAAAGAACGGTAATCAGAGGCACACCACGCACGAGCTCAATAAAGACAATGCATACGCTTTTGATGATAGGCAATTGAGAAGTTCGCCCAAGCGCCAGTAAGAGTGCAATGGGGAACGAACAAACAATGGAGGAAAAGGCCAAAGCGATGGTAAGAAATAACCCTCCCCATTTCGCTGTGGGCACGACAGGCAGTCCCCATCCCCCGAACAAAAGCCAAAAGATAACGCTGGCAACCATGAGCGTGAGGATGGTTTTTATCCATAGACTAAATTTGGGAATAAACCATTGGCCAACACCAGCAATCAAAAGCACCCCCGCCCAATTTACGCGATAGATTTCATCAATCGGATAAAAACCATACATAAATTGAGTCCAGCGAGCGCTGATAAAGGGCCAACAAGCTCCAGCCCCAGTGCACTCTTTGGCTTGCGTGGCGCCCGACCATGTGGCATCTAAAACCATCCATGAAACAAGTGGGGGGATGGTTTTGATTAAAAAGACCAGACATAGCAGAGTTAGTAGACCATTGAGCCAACTTGAGAACAGTTCTTGTCGTAGCCATCTTACCATGTTCATGATTCACGCCCCCATCGCGTTGAGCGCTGATAGAGGTTCATGCCGGCTGAAATACTCAAAGACACCGTCAAGTACACGGCCATGGTCATGGCGATGATTTCAATGGCTTGACCGGTTTGATTCAATGCCGTACCTGCAAACACCGCAACCAAATCTGGATATGCGCATGCGGCCCCCAACGATGAGTTTTTGGTTAAGTTAAGATACTGGTTGGTCATCGGAGGAATGATAATACGCACAGCCTGAGGAATGATGATAAGGCGCAGCGTCTTTGCTTTTGAAAGTCCCAACGATTGAGCGGCTTCGAGCTGCCCTTTTTCGATGGCGCTAATCCCAGAGCGAACCACCTCGGCAATGAAAGCAGCCGTATAGGTGGCAAGAGCCAAGGTTAAGGCAATAAGCTCAGGGATTAACGCCATCCCTCCCCTAAAATTAAAACCTCGAAGACTTGGGTAATCCAAAGTGCCTATGGGCCCCAACGCCGCAAATGCACCACACAGACCTAAACTCAAGGCGCCTAAAAACCACCAATGGGTGTGTTTGTTGGCGCCATGTTGAATATTGGATTTGATGGTGAGTGCTCGAAGGATAAAAAATAGGAAAAGCCCTAGGATTAAGACGAGTCCTAATGAGATACCCAAAGGGTTGAGCTCAAGACTGGGAAGGTAAATCCCTCGAACGGTAATAAAGACATGCTCTCCAAGGTTGATGGCATTTCTTGGTGATGGCAGAGTTCTAAGCACGGCAAAATACCAAAAGAAGATTTGCAGCAAAAGAGGCACATTACGTAGGACCTCCACATACACACTGCAAAGAGATCGAACCAATCGGTTCGATGACAAGCGACCAATGCCAACCACAAAGCCAAGAATGGTGGCGATGAACACGCCGATGACCGAGACGATCAAGGTATTCAAAAGCCCCACATAAAAGACTTTTAAATAGGAATCTTTTTGAGTGTACTCAATGAGGTGCATGGGGATTTTAAACCCAGACTCCCGGGATAAAAAATCAAACCCCGAGGCAATCTGTCTTGCCTCAAGGTTGGTTTGAACATTATGGGTGATTTCAGTAAGCCCGACTCCAATCAACGCTATCAACGCCACTTGAGCAAGGATTGCTCTTGTTCGTTTATCGAACCAAAGATTGGATAAGCTCATCGAACTGGAGGCGCATACATGAGACCGCCTTGACTCCATAGGGCATTCAACCCTCGTTGAATCTTAATCGGCGTCTCTTGCCCAAGGTTTTTTTCAAATACCTCGCCGTAGTTGCCAACCTCTTTGATGACTCGATAGCTCCAACGTTCATCCAAACCAATCAACTCAGCTAAATCGCCTTGACGCCCGAGCAATCGGGCGACATTCGGATCGGTGGATGTTAGCTTTTCGTCGACGTTGGACGAGTCGACCCCAAGTTCCTCGGCGTTGATCATGACGTACAAAGTCCAGCGAGCGATGTTGGTCCATTGATCATCCCCTTGTCGTACCACCGGTGAAAGTGGCTCTTTAGAAATAAGCTTATCAAGGATGCGATGTTCGCCAGGGTTTGCCAAACTAAGGCGTTGAGCGGCAAGAGCGGAGGCATCGGTGGAATAGGTATCACAACGATTGCTCTCATAAGCTTCAACGGCCTCATCGGTCTTTTCAAAGGTTAGCACTTCGTATTCAAGGCCGTGGGAGTCAAAAAAATCGGCAATATTAAGCTCAGTGGTTGTTCCTGCGTTGGTGCAAATAACAACCCCATCTAAATCCTTGGCCTGCTCTATCTCGATATCATTTGGGACCATGAATGATTGACCGTCGTAATAAAGCGTGCCGACAAAGTCGACCCCTAAACTCACATCTCTGACGTAGGTCCATGAGGTATTTCGAGAGAGGACGTCAATTTCACCAGACTGAAGGGCCGTAAAACGCTCTTTGGCTGAAAGCGGTATAAATTGAACCTTATCTTTAGAGCCCAATACAGCGCTTGCAATGGCGCGACAATAGTCCACGTCAATCCCTTGCCAGTTGCCTTGGTCATCGGGGGCTGAAAATCCAGGCAATCCCTGAGAGACACCGCACTTTAAATAATCTCTTTGTTGTATCTCATCGACGGTCGACGCCTGAGCACATAAACTTGCAGCGCACAATGCAATCCCTAAAAACCTCAACATAATCCTTTCCCTTTGGTGGTTTGATTTCACTGTAACGGGTTGTAGTCATTTAGCCAATCCACCTGAGTTCAAAGTACGTCAATCCATTTTACAATATGGCGCCATCCTCCCCTTGGGTTGAGAGCCCGCAAATGTATCTTTATGTTAATCAATGATTTTTTCAGATTGGCACGTGACGTGCATTATGAGTCATGTTTCATGTATAGTTCTCTCTCTTAGCCTGCTTATGCAGGCTTTTTTTTTGAGATGAAACGAAAGTCATTTAGGGTTGGGGATATTGATGAGCTTGAAACGATGCATCAACAGCCACCCGAGAGTTGCCACAACAATAGGAAGGCAAACCATCAAGGATAAATTATCCAAAGTCATGTCGTTGACCAAGGTTAATAAATAGACGCCGACAAAGACAAGAATGTTTGCTATGGTGGAGTGCAGAGCCATACGTACGCCCATAGGTTGTTCAGCTGAATCAATGGCGCATCGGGTTAAAGGGCCATAAACAAGAGAAAACCCAAAGCAAATAACGCTCATGCATATCACGGTGACCGATAAGTCTTCTTGGACAAAGACATTGATAATGAGCATCAAAGCACCGCCAATGAGACAAAGAGTCGCTCCTTTATCAATGAGTTTTGCAGTCGTCGTTCTTTGAATCAACCATCTTGTGAAAATGGAGCCTACGATCATGAAAAAGAAGATCATAAATTGAATGAGCCCGTATTCAATTTCGGTTCTTTGATAGGTGTTTTGGATCACAAACACGCTTTCAACAATCCAAACAACCAGTCCTGCCATCATCAGGCCCGATAAGCCTGCGAACATCATGTATCTGGGATTAATGATAAGCGCGGCATAATCACGCGCGATGGCTTTTACATTGGGCTTGGCCTTAGTGCTTTTTGCTGGCATGAAGGTGGTTAAGCCAATGAATGAGATCACACCAAGCACAGCAAGAATAAAGAAGATCATCTGCCATCCGTAGTAAGTGACGATGATCCCTCCAAAAAGAGGACCAAAGGCTGGGGCTAAGATCGTCACTGCGCCCATGATGGCAATGATTTGGATGGCGGATTTTGTGTCAAAGGACTCATGTATAGCGGCATAACCGGCTACCCCGACCACCCCAACGCACACCCCTTGGAAAAATCGAGCTAGATACATGATTTCAATGCTTGCCGTCGTTGCACAAATAAAGGATGTGAATGCAAACACCAAGGCGGAGGCGATGATCAAAGGTTTGCGCCCTAAGGCGTCGCTGATGGGCCCAACAAAGAGCTGAGTCACGGAGGAGCCAATGAACCAAACCATCAACGTGTACTGACCTTGATCTTGATTGATGTTGAACGTCTCAATCAAAGAGGTGAGCCCTGGCAGATACATGTCGTTCGAAAGATAGAGCGCGATTTCGAAGAAGACTAAAAGGGCAGGAAATGTCCAAGCTATTCTTTTCATTAAGGCTGTGTGTCCTTGGAGTCTGTCTTATGGCTGGGCATTTAACCAGGCTTTTGATGAAAAGTTTTAAAGTTTAGCACAGTATAGCCGAATTGGTGATTAATGTATGAGCGTTTCAAGGTTTGTTGTGATCAACAAATGGAATCACCAATCGAATGCTGCGACGGATGCCTCAGAAGAGTTTGATGAGTCGTTACACGAACCCATTCAGGTGAAAACAGCAGCTAAAGTAGATAACCGGTGTAAGGTCACGGTTGACCTGACTGAGAAGTATTTGACCGATATTCGGTTCTCCCCTCTTTTGACCAAAGAAGAAGAAATTTACTACGCCACCAAAGCGCAGCAAGGTGACGAAGAATCTCGCCATCGTATGATTGAGTCCAATTTAAGGTTGGTGGTCAAAATAGCCAAACGTTATTCTCGATCCAACTTATCTTTATTGGATTTAATCGAAGAAGGGAACCTTGGCCTGATGAAAGCCGTTGAAAAGTTTGATCCAACCAAAGGGTTTCGATTTTCAACGTATGCAGCCTGGTGGATTCAACAAACCATCGAGCGCGGCATCATGAACCAAGGACGCACGGTAAGACTTCCTGTTCACGTCATTAAACAAATGAATCAATACTTACGATGCGCAAGAGAGTTGGCCAAGCAGTTAGGATTAGAGCCCAACGCTCAACAAATTGCTCATGAGATGGGTAAAAGCGTTGAGGAAATTGAGGAGATGATGCTTTATCATGAGCGCTCATTATCCTTAGATACCCCGTCCAATGACTATGTGAACATACCTTTGATTGAAACCATCTCGGATGAAGATGATGAAAACGATGATCCGTATGGTCACTTTGCAAAAGATAACCTAAAAAATCATCTGGATGCATGGATTAATAGTTTGCCCGAAGAACATCAGCAAGTCGTCGTACGCCGATACGGCTTACAGGGGTATCACCCCACCACCTTAGATCAGACTGGCATTGAAGTTGGGATCACGCGAGAGCGTGTCCGCCAACTCCAATCCGACTCGTTAAAGCGTCTAAAACGCATGATTGAGGCCGATGGTGAGTCTGTCAATAACCTGCTTAGGGACTAAACCGTCGATTCCTCACTGACTCAAGTAATTGCTGCGGACTTTGTTCGTAAAATTGCTCGGCCAGACGAAACCCTAAGCCCCAGCTGTCGTATTGCTTCCAAGCCGGCATTGATGTCCACGAGGATAAATGACTGTCGGTATTTCTTGCGCTATTGGCCCCACTGATAAAAGCCATTTCCGCATCATCAGATTCTACGTCGATGTCATTCACCGCCATGGTTAATCGATCCAGATAATGATTACGAGCTTGAAAACCTGCAACGCCAAGGGCACCTGTGAGCAGGCCAAAGGCGAGCATTTTATCGCCAAGAAGTTCTTTAGCAACACTCAAGCCCGATATGATCGCAGTGGCGACAAAGCCATAAGTGATTTGATCTTGCAAGAACAACCGTTTTTGCACTTGGATACGTTCATCAAGGTATCGTTGTTGGCCCGGTTCAAGCCCATAATCTCTGTCCACCAGAGCAAAGTACCCATTGTCGACTAACTGGGTTAGCATCACAAAACGGTTTACGCTTCGAAGCTTATCAATCAGCCCCCCTTCTTTCAAAAGCTCGACTAATATGTCGCCATGATGAGTATGGCAAGACGCTTTTTCAAAAATGGTTTGAATCTGATACTGGGTTAGCTCATTAACCTGTGGCAAGGATAAAGCCCATCTCAAGGTGTTCATGTCAACGCTGGATTGTTCAAAAGCGAAGCTTAACGCTTCAACATAGTGGCTCGTTTTGAGATGCCCGCTCCCGTACTCTCTAAAGTGCTCGAATACCTTAGGTTTTGCTCCCCCTAAGAGAAAACGAAACGATAAGTCCGACAACCTGGCAAAATCAATCGAGTCAAATTCGACGTTCGTTTCGATATGGGTACGAATAAACTCAGGCTCAAAACAACTCATGTATAGATTAGCCAAGTAGATTTCGATGAGATCAGAATCGCGCGGAGCCTTCTTCTTCATCAGCTTGGTCATTAGGTTAAGAGCCTGTTCGTCTTGTGGGCGCATGGCACTGGTTATGATTGAGATATCAAACAACGGGTGTTCACTAAGGGTTATGCAACCGAGAACAAGAAACGTCAGTAAGCTCTTCTTTTGGTGTTGAAAACGCTCAAAAGCCTGTTGAGTTAGTATTTGCAAGGAATCAGGCGTGAACCACTTATTGTCATTCTGCAGCGCCTTCATGCATCGCAAAAACCCCATCATGTTATCATTATGAATGAAGGCAACAGCGGCCTCAGACAACACTTGATTTAAATTATGAGGGTTAGGGTTTGAGGTATCAACGATCGGCCATGAAAAATGAACTGGCATATGCGCTCCCGAGCTTGTTGTTCTTGTCCTAGGGCTAATAGTTGAGAATACATCATTGGGTGCAAGTCAAAAACACTGAATGAATTCACACTTTTCTATGACTTAACTTAAGACTAATTCAACTTTGGTGTTTGTTTTAAAAGCTCTTCTTGGACCTTATGGAATCGCGTTTTGTGAATAGGATTGGGAGGAGATATCATAAAAGGTTTGCTATGACTGTATTCTGTCACGTGCTGTTCAAAAGCATGAACCAGTGCCTGATTGGACGGATCAGATGCCATCATTGGATCAAACTCGCTGCCCATTAGACACCGAGTGTATGGCGTTCGACTCTCAAAAGCCACCGCATCGCCTGTGTCCACACGGGTTGCGCTGACTCGCAAATGTTCCGGTAAATCTACTATTTTATGGGACAATCGCCAAAGCGAACCCACCTTAAAGTTATTGGAAGGCAAAAGCTGACCAAACAATCGTTTTGCTTGATTAACCACCTGATTGAGGGTTGAGCCCACTTTTGGACTCAGCCAAAGAGGAACATCTTTGTTATCGGTATCAAGGGTTTTCAATCGACCTTTTTGATGATAGGCGAGTAAATGAGCCCCAGAACCCACGCCCCAAACAGGGACTCCCCTTTCTAGAGCGGTACTGATTAACGCCAGTGATTGAAGACAGTGATTATCCTGAGCAATACGTTGCGCATAATCGGACGATGGTTGGCTTATGTGAAAAACTGGATAAGTATCTGTTAAAACGAGTCCATCAATGACGTCAATAAACGCCTCAGCATCAAATGATTGTTCATACATAATGACATAAGCATGCTCTTTGAGTCTCCATGCTGAAGCATTGACACTGTCATCAACTCTCGATACCCCAAGCACGGGTGGCATTAATTTTAACAAAGGGGCATACCCAGGGTATTTACCAATATTCCTCTTCAAATTGATGATATCACTGCTTACCCAATTAAGGTTAGACAGTTTTTTCAAATCACTAAACATCGTCTCTGGTGGATTAGGGAGAGCTTCCATAACCTGGTAGAGCTTATCAAATAGGTCATGTTTAAGACATGCTTGCACTAACTTGTCACCTAGGAGTTCAATGACTTGCTCTTTGTTATCCAGGCTCAATATGGCTTTTACCGTCTGATAATGGAAGTTATTTATTAGGTAGATTTGATTAAATTTTGGGAGGGCACAAAATAAAGCATAATTTAACCTCGGACCAAAGTGGCTGGTCAATTCTCGATAATGATTTAGATCAAGCTTTGCCCCAGCCTCAATTAAGTGACGAAGAATCGGCCTTAATGGTGGGTATGCGTCTGGCTCAGACTGACCAAGATGGTACAAGCAACGTTTAGCTCGAAAAGGCGTCATGGGCAAAGACAATTTGGCCTCCATCAATGCAATAAGAGGCGCATGTCCAGTTTCATACGTGCTGGTGAGAACGTGAGGGCACTGCCGCCCTTTCACAAGGGCTTTGAGATCAAGTTTTGATAATAAAAACTCAACCACGCCCATGGATTGGCTCTTTATCGCCATTAAAAGATGCTTATCCCACTCGAAGGGCGCACTGGAATCAAAATGGAACGTTATGGCATTGACGTCGTTTTGACGGCATAAATGATTGATCCACATACGAGTAAAAACCATGCCCTCTTCCAAGCATTTTTTAATGCGTGGTAAGGAATAATAGATATACTGATCGCCATTGACTTGCAAACGAATGTCATTGGCTTTGGCGTATCGACATACGCCAAGCGCCCACGTTTCGGGCATGACCTCACTGATCAGAAGCTCATTTCCCCAAATCTTTTGGCCCATCAGGGTTTGAATCACTTGAATAAGTTGGTTTTGCCAGGCATTGAGCTCTGTGTCCAGGGCTTGCAACTGGGCTTTTAAACGCAACAGCTCTGCTCGACTCCCTCGTAAAAAACCATGAGCAAAGGTGTCTTTAGCTTGTTGGATGTTCATGATTAAGACTTCATCCTCGTCATGCGATCGTTACGTTCTTTTAAGGCGCTCATAAACTCTTCTTGAACTTTACCCATTTGTTTTTTCCAGCTCGAGGTGGGTAAATGATGACGAAATACTTTTCTTTGTCGGTATTCGGCGGCTTTCATTTCAAAACTATATCGAATGAGATTATTTTTTGGATCATCACGTTGTTCCGGGTGAAATTGGGTCCCCATGAGTAAGGCGACTCGAGGATCTTTGGACTCACAGCCTTTCACAGTCCCCTGCTCTTTATCGACCGCATTGATTCTAAGGGTTTCTGGAAAACGACGTTTTGAAACACTTTGATAATGACAATTCCATGTATCCAAGCCTTTACTCGGGTACAAGCTTTGATACATAGTATCCATAGGTTTGAGAAGGTCGAAAAGGTTTGTGTCCTTTTGTACCGTCATGGGCATATAATCATCGTGGTGCTTTTGCGACAAACTGAATAGCTGGGCGCCTTCATTGACGCACACTAATTGGTGACCTCGACAAATCCCCCAGATGGGCATCCCCATGGACTTTGCGGCACGCATTAACTCAAGTTCACGTTTTGCATCATTAAACCGATCCCCAATCCCAGTAATCGCCTCTAGATTAGGGGGCTTAGGCGCTTGTTCATAGAATACCGTAGGTACATTAACGCCACCGGGTATCACAAGACCGTCAATCCTTGCAAGAAAGTCCTCTATGGGCTCTTGGGGATCATCGAAGAGCACCATGTTTGAGTCTTGGAGCTTTTCGACCAAAGTTTCGGTAAAGCCTGTTTCTCTTGTGACACCAATCACCGAGGGCATAACCCTAAGAAGGGGGGCATATTGAGGGTGTTTTTCAATCTGTTTTTTTAATGCTACAACCTCATCCATTGACCATGTTGCAAAATGCATAGGTTCAATCGTTGTAAACCATAGAGGATAAGGTTCAGTATTCTCTATGAATTCATGGACCGCACTATCGAGTGATTGCTCAATAAGAATCTTGAGTGTCTCATCATGATAGTACTCCTGAAGGCCATTCGCCCCCTCCCAATCAACGATGGCTTCAATGAGTTCCTCATTTTTTTCTTTAATCAAATCAACTTTATCTTTTTGGGGCAAACCTAGAAAGAGTGCATACATAAGTGAATGTTCGAGGGTATTAAAACATTTATAAAAGGTTGTACTAGAAACTCTTCCCCCTTTTTTGATCAACTCCAAAGCAATAAAAGTTTGCTCACGAGTCAAAGGCTCATCTGCATAGAGCAAAGCCTCAAGACAAACCTGAGCGATAACCGGGGTAATGACTAACTTAGTTGTGTCATGAGTGAACTCTATGGTGCGTGCATCTCTTGAACGATAGGCTTTTTTTAGGGAATCTATTTTTTGCTTTTTCTTGCTCCCTAAGCTTGCGCCATTTTTTATAAGAAGTTTTAAGCAATCACTGGCACCTTCTTTTAATGCAAGAGTCAAGCAGTCTCTAAGCTTTGGCACTTTCTGGTGCTTTAACACGATTTTGAGCGCCGCATGGTCATCGATCTTAATAAGCTTTGAAACAACGAGGTTGTCTAAAACAGCTCCCTCGCTAAGAAGGACTGAGAGCCTAATGGAGTCAAGTTGACCTTTGACCAAAGGGCGCATTAAATCCAAATGATCAAGACAAAGCGTTTGGCCAAAACTTTTTGCCTTTTGGCAAATAAATCCGGCATAAACCGTATGAGGCAACTCAAGCAAATGACCGTGGCTCCAAGGGCTTTGTTCTAAAAGAAAATGAATGCACTCTTTAATTTCGGATGGCCATTTAGACCATCGACTTTTCTTTTCTTTTGCATGAACTTTGCGATACAGCGTTTTTAAGGCTTGTTCGTCCCCTTCAAGAAACGCCTTGGCTAAGGCATCACACGCTTGTGTTTTTTTCATAGATTGACTCATCCTTGAGTGCACAGTGTCAGAAGAAATGATGTGCTCAACTGCAAAGCACTGGATATTCAATCTCGCTTGAATTTTCTTTCATGTCAAGTTTATGCTTTGACTTTACAACAGTTAGCTTGTTGCCATATTCTATCACCACAAGTAAAACAAGGACTCATTCATGACATTGATGCTTATCGCAGTCTTGATCATACAATTCATCTGCCTGGCTTTGGTGGTTTGGTCTCGCCAATCATCCATGCAACGCCTTTCAAACGAGCTTGATCGTCGATTTGGTGAGACTGACCAAGCGCTTCGTGAGGAGATGGCTCTTCAAAGCCAAGAGCAGATGACCAAAGCGATTTCTGAGCATATGGGGCAACAACTGGTGAGTTTTAAAGATCAGGTCCACCAAATCAATTTAACGGCGCAAAAGCAGTTGGTTGAGTCCATGAATACAGTGAGTCATCAAGCCCAAGAAAGACAAGAAAACAGCGTTCACCGTTTGCAGATTCAGCTGAGTGACACTCTAGGTCAGCTCCAAAAAAAGGTATCGGACAATTTGGATGCCACCACTCAATCGTTGGCAAAGCAGTTTCAGGGATTGAATGAAACCACCGAACGCCGACTCTCCCAGGTGGGTGAAAAGGTTGAGCAACGCCTGACTCAAGGTTTTGAAAAAACGTCTCAGACCTTTACGGATGTGGTCAAGCGTTTAGCCTTGATTGATGATGCTCAGAAAAAGATCCATGATTTGTCTTCGAATGTGGTCACCTTGCAAGAGATTTTGCAAGATAAGCGTTCGCGGGGTGTCTTTGGGGAAATCCAGCTGAAGCATTTATTGGAAAATGCCTTGCCCGATAACGCCTTTGCCCTTCAGCATACCTTATCCAATGGGACACGCGTGGACAGCATGTTGTTTTTGCCTGAGCCCACTGGCCATATTGCCATCGATTCCAAGTTTCCCTTGGACAGTTTTAAAACCTATACGGATGTGACTTTAAGCGATGAAGTACGCTCAAAGGCACAGTCTCAGTTTAAGTTAGACATTAAAAAGCATATCAAAGACATTGCAGATAAATACATTATCCCTGGTCAGACGGCGGATGGTGCCATTATGTTTATCCCCGCTGAGGCCGTTTTTGCTGACATTCATGCGCACCACCCAGATTTAGTGGAGACGTCTCACCAATCGAAAGTCTGGATGACCTCCCCGACGACCATGATGGCCATTTTGACGACGGCTTCAGCGGTTTTAAAGGATTCGGCGACACGCCAACAGGTGCATTTAATCCAAAAACATCTCAAAGATTTATCGAAAGATTTTGCTCGTTTTGAGCAGCGCATGGATAATTTGGCCAAACATTTAAAACAAGCCAATCAAGACGCTGACTTAATCAATACTTCCGCTAAGAAAATTACCTCTCGTTTTACCAAGATTGAGAACGTTGAGCTTGAGGATGAGAGCGATACGGAACTATTGCCTTAAGCGATGTCATCCAAAGAGACAAGATAACCCATCATCCCCCCTACTTTTAGAACTAAAAGTAGGGTTATCAACTTTGTTTAAGCTTAATAAAGCTGACTGAACCAACTACCATGGCAAAGACGAGCCATATCGACCAAATCGCAGGTAATTCAGTAAACGCAAAATAACCAATCGAGGCGTTGATGATAAACCGGATAAAATCAAATGGGGCCAAGAACGAGACTTCGGCATGGGCTAAGGCATTGGATACCGCATAAAGAGCGACAGCCGTTAAAAGACCGGCCAACATCAACCATCCAAGTTGGTGCATGTTCGGCATGACCCAGACAAAGCTTGCGAGCACAAAGGTCACGGGCACGATCATGACCAATAAATACACCGTCAGCGTCTTGGTGCTTTCGCCAACGGAGGCTAATTTTCGAGTGGCTATTTTTGCCATAGCAAAACACAAGGAAGAGACGATGACGCACCCCAAGCCTAAGAGATTGTCATAATGTTCCGTTAGGGCTTCAAAGGGGTTTATCATCCAAGTAGCAAGAATGAGCGTTAGCAAGATGGTGCTCACTCGCCCCCATCGAAACTTTTCTTTCAGATATAAGTGCGCGCCAACGAGCCCCATTAAAGGCCCCATGATGCTTAAGGCCACCGCGTCTGCTTGCGGTAAGTAATACAAAGCGTAATACCAGAAAATAACCCCACCGGCTGAGACCATCACTCTAAATAAATGAAGTTTTATGTGTTGAGGTTTTTTCGTTTGTCTTAACGTGGGCACAAGCCAAGGTAAAACAAACAAGAGCGCAAAAAAGTCTTGAAAAAATAAAATGACATTGACAGGCAGGACGTCGTCATGCGCGTGCGCGCCCCCCGATAAATATCTCGCGAGTGCATTGAGTAAGGCATAACAAAGGAATGCACCGACTTTCCAAAGAGCCCCGATCCACTGTTGTCGATCTTGGGGCGATGAGTCATCGGGCGACTGGATACCAATGTTGCTTTGCAGCTTTTGCGCCAAAGGGCGAGTCCAACATTTAAACGTCCGATCATTATACAAGTGAGTTGCCCACATGGAAAGACTGGCAACTACCTAGATGTTAGCTACACTTTAAACAAAAGCAGTATTTAGCCGCCTTGCTTTTCTGTGAACAAAAGGACAGTGGATGCTAAGGAAACTGAAGCGAACCATCACCCAGTGGTTAACTCAGGAGCACGACTTATTCGATGTGCCCATGTGTGACTTTGAGAGGATTCGATATGAGATCCGATCGGGAGATGTTTTATTGATGGAGGGTCGCTCTCGAGTGTCCGAAGTCATCAAACAGGTGACTCAAAGCCCCTGGACCCATTCTGCCCTCTACCTGGGCCGTATTCATGACATTGATGATGAAAACCTCAAAGCGCATGTTCGCCGTTTTTACGAGGGCTCGGACAGCGAGCAATTGGTGATTGAGGGTTTTTTAGGTAAAGGCACCATCATTACCCCTTTGGAAAAGTATCGTCATGATCATATCCGCATATGTCGCCCTAAGGGTTTATCCCGACAACACGCCCAAGATGTCATCCGCACGGCCATTGAGCATTTAGGCTACGATTACGACGTTCGCCAAATCATCGATTTATGGCGCTTTTTAGTGCCTTGGTCTATTTTACCGAGAAAATGGCGTTCGACGCTGTTTCAAATGAATGATTCGAAAACGGCGAAGACGGTATGCTCGACGATGATTGCCAGGGCTTTTAGCGAGGTCAACTTCCCTATTTTGCCTCAAGCTCAGGTTAACGAAGACGGCTTGGAATTGACGCATCAAAACCATCGGATGATAACGCCGAAGGATTTCGATTATTCTCCTTTTTTTGACATCATCAAACATCCATTTTTGGAGTATGGTGAGACCGCTTTGTATCAAGACTTACCATGGAAGGATAAGGACGAGGACGACGTGAAGACGAAAAAACCTATATTGCTGCAGGACGCGCAGTTTCACGATGAGGATGAGAGTTTCAAGCGTTTGTCAGGGACTCATGGCCCTGTCACCATCAAGCATGCGATCAAGCCGCAAGGTGAGCTAAAAAACTCCAATTTCAATAAAGTCATGTTAAGCAGTCGATGGATGAGCAAAATGGCGACGTTTATACGACGCCAGGGCTAATGCCTATTCATGAGCGCACAATTTGATTACCAAACTGCCTTTTCCAGGAATTTAGGTTGGCTTACGCCAACCGAGCTGGAACTGTTGCGCTCAAAAAAGATAGCCATTGCTGGCCTTGGAGGCGTTGGAGGAAATCATTTATTGACGCATACTCGTCTTGGAGTCGAGTGTTTTTCTATTGCTGATTTTGATGCCTTTGAGCTGGCCAATTTTAATCGTCAAGTTGGGGCTTCAATGTCATCGCTTGGCGAGCCTAAGGCTCATGTTCTAAAGCGAATGGCCCAAGACATCAACCCCAATTTAACCCTTGACGTTTATGATCATGGGTTGTCCGAGGACAATTTAGATAATTTTTTTCAAGGCGTTGATTTATTCATTGACGGCTTAGACTTTTTTACGCTCGACATTCGAGCCAAAGCTTTCGACCATTGCCATCGTCATCGCATACCGGCGATCACATGCGCCCCCCTGGGTCTTGGGGTGTCCATGTTAATCTTTATGCCCGACGGCCCATCGTTTGAAGAGTACTTTCGACTTGAGGGCCACCCTGTGGAGGAGCAATACCTTCGTTTTTTAACGGGTCTTTCGCCCTTTGCACTTCACCGTCATGCCCTGGTGGACCCAAGCTTTGTTGATTTGGACAATAAAAAAGGCCCATCGGTGCCTATTGGTGCTGAATTTTGTGCTGCCCTTTGCGCCACCAATACGTTGAAGATCTTGTTGGGCCGCGGGGATGTGTTTACGGTACCAAAGGGTGTTCATTTTGATGCGTACACGCATACGTTTAAAATATCAAACCGCCCTTTTGGGGCTTATCATCCGAAAACGATGTTAACTCGCTGGGCATTAAGGCGTCTGCTGAAATAAGTCGATGTAAGCCATCACCAACTCTATGATCAGTCATGAGAATCGTTCTCAATCTATGGGTATCCGTAACCGATAACAGGGTATGAACATTGATGCCTTAGAGACGTTCAAGCAGTATTTTCGGATCAGCATGGCCGATCAGATATACAGCCTTGATCAAATACATAAACTTCGATACCGAGTTTTTTGCGAAGAATTTGGGTTTGAAGATCCAAACAGCTGCCCTTTAGGCCGTGAGATGGATCACTTTGATGCCTATTCGATGCAAGCCTCTTTGTCGCACGTGGATTACCCTGAAATCATCGCCTGTATCCGCCTAATTTTTCCTGTGGGCGCGGATAAGCTTCCTTTTGAATCGTTTGTCGAACCGGTTCATGCCCCAGTGTACGGTGAATCGTATGCCGAAGCCTCAAGACTTGCGGTGGCTCCAGAGTTTCGCAGGCGCCGATTGGATACCAACAAACCTTCTGGGATGGGCCCCAAACAGACTTTAGAGGATCAATGGGCCAGAGGGCTTGCCATGCCTGCTCTGGCCATGATTTTTGCTGCTGCAAGCATGGGGCGATATTACAAGCTTGATTATGTTTATGTCATGATAGAGCCCAAACTCTATCTCAGTATGCGCTCGTATGGTCTCAACTTTGCTCAGGTTGGGCCTTTAGTGGATTATCATGGGGAAAGAGCATGTTACAAAATCGTGCCTAATTCCTTATGGGAGAGCTTAGATCCTCAATTAATGCCCTTGCTTGATTACATCTACGAAGAGTTTTATCAAGGCGCCCCGCCTCAGGCTCCATGCGAGTCTAAAGCTGGATGATGAAAAAGACTATTCGTAAATATTGAGAGTAACAACAGAGCAATCATTTTCATTTATTTTCATCAACTTAAGTAGAGTCCCACTCATTATTGCCATGAACTTTTTATGCCCCGTTCGGACTTTGTTGCCATTTACAAAGATGCCCAAAAAGGGTTTTCAGTGAATGGTATTCACATTATAAGCCCCGAAAAGGGGCTATATTGTACCGTTTATGCTAAATTTAGGGGTAACCGTTTTTGGGAGTTTGCATGCGAAGAACCAACCAACAAATCCTTGATGAGGCCAATCCTATTGCCTTTTTTGTCAGGACACAACGCAAACGCTTGGGGTGTTCGATTTCTGAGCTCGCTCATAAAATTGGGGTTGGAGAGCGTTTCTTAAGAGAGCTAGAATTAGGCAAAAAAACAGTGCGAATGGATAAAGTAAACCAAGTATTAAACTACTTTGGGATGCAGGTATCTTATGAGAAAAAAACCAAATCTGAGTAATTGAGATCAGAGACTTGCGTCACACAAACCTGAACTAATTATTAAGATAAAAATCTGATTAAACATTATTTAAAAAGACTCAATAGTTAATTTCCCTATAAAGGACATGTAAGCGTGTGATTCGTCGTATTTATTGACTTATGTAGGCAAAATACAGTCTTTATTTATTATTTCTGTCTACATAATCATTTTGCCCTTGTTTTTGACTCCGATTTTGATACGCTGTAGTTAGAAATAGGAGTCTAAACCATGTATTTACAAAGAAATTACACCTCAATTGCCGAGCGATACCTTACTAATTTTCCCGTATTATGTTTGATTGGCCCTAGGCAAGCTGGCAAAACCAGTTTTGCCAAGCAACTAAGAAAGGGATGGCACTATTTCGATTTAGAGAAACCTTCTGATCTAGATTTAATTTCACGCTCGCCTGAGCTTTTTTTCGAACAATACCCAAGAAACATTATTATTGATGAAGCCCAAGAATACCCCCAGTTATTCAAAATCTTAAGAGGGGTAATCGATAGTGACAGATCACTCAAAGGTCGTTTCATCTTAACAGGTTCGAGTAGTCCAGAAATTACAGCTCATTTATCAGATAGCCTTGCTGGAAGAGTCGGCATTGTCCAAATAGGATCCTTCAAAGCAAATGAGTTTTATCAAACCCCCTTGAGCTCTTTTTATGATTTATTTACTCAAACACACACAAAAGAGTCAATAGGCCTAGAAGAAACCGGATTGACCAACTCACAAATGCGGCACTGTTGGCTATACGGAGGATATCCTGAGCCTCTTTTGAATGACTCCCCCGCCTTCTATCAAGATTGGATGGATAATTACTACTCAACTTATATCAATAGAGATATTGCCGGACTTTTTCCTAGGCTAAATAAAAACGCTTACGCTAGATTCATCAGCACACTTTCCTCCTTATCAGGTACTATCATAAATAAATCTGATTTAGCCAGAGCCATTGAGATAGAGGCCAAATCTGTTAGTGAGTATTTACAAATTGCTGAGCAAACTTATATATGGAGAAATATACCTTATGATGCTCAGTCCAAAGTGAAATCCATCGTTAAAAAACCAAAAGGTCTTCTTACTGATTCAGGTCTAACCCATTATTTACAAAAAATACAAGACATGGAGCAATTACTTGCGCACCCAAATAGCGGACGCTCATTTGAGAGTTTTATTATAGAAGAAATCATCAAAGGGATTACCTCTCGCGGCATCAACAACGTAGACTACTCCTACTATCGGACCACCAAAGGGTCTGAAGTGGACCTCGTCATAACAACCCCATATGCAAAAGTTCCTATTGAGATCAAAATGGCAAAATCAGTTCCTAATAAACAACTTGTCACTCTGGGTAAATACATTGAAGAAAATAACTTGCCTTACGGATTACTCGTGAACCAAGCAGACCGAGTCTATTGGTTAACTGATAAAATCCTCCAAGTTCCAGCCAGGTTTTTGTAGTCGAAGGCTTGATTGTAATCAACCTTGCTTAGTTAGACCTCTGGCGATAAGATTAGTCTTTTACTGATTAGGATTGTTATGGGCAGCTGGATTCATCAAGCCATTCAAGTTGGTGCGATTGCATTAATCGGCTATGTAGGATTGTTCATTGGATTTATGGTGCTGTCTGATCATTCCATCTATCACCCCCCAAAACCGACCGATTTTAAGCCCAGCGATACCACCCACACCATTCAGGTCGGTAATCAAACCGTTGCAGCCACGTACTTACCCAACAAAGATTCAGAGTACGTTATCTTATTTTCGCATGGCAACGCCGCCGATTTAGGGCGTCTACAACCGATGTTGGAATTTTTTCACCAACAAGGGTATGCCATCTTAGCTTATGATTACCCAGGCTACTCTATCAGCTCAGGACGCCCTTCTGAGTCTGCTATCTACCAAACCGTAGAAGCCGTTTATGATTACATGATCACCACCTTAGCCATCGCCCCAGAAAAAATCTTAGCTTATGGTCGATCGTTAGGCTCAGGACCAAGTGTGCATTTGGCCAAACACAAAAAAGTGGGTGGTTTGGTGTTGGAGGCTCCTTTTACGTCGGTGTTTCGTGTCTACACCCATGTGCCTTTGTTCCCATACGATAAGTTTAATAATGCACGAAAAATATCCAAGGTAAGAGAGCCCATCCTTATTGTTCATGGTGAAAAGGATGACATTGTGCCGTTTTGGCATGGACTTGAGTTGTTTGACAAAGCCCAATCCCCCAAAATGCATTTGTGGTTGGAGGATGCCGATCATAACGATGTCATTTTTAAAGGAGGCGAACGCTATTGGCAAACGTTGGAGTCATTTATTCAATTTATTCAATCCAATAAGGAAAATTCATGAGTCAATGTCCATGTGGCTCAGGCCAACCCTATGAAGCATGTTGTGGCCAGTATCTTGAAAAAGGAGTGATCCCACCTTCACCTGAAGCGCTGATGCGTTCGCGCTACACCGCCTACACGCAAGCCAACGTGGATTACATTGAAAAAACCATGCGCGGTCCTGCTCAACGAAAATTTAACGCCAAAGATGCCAAGCAATGGGCCTTGAGTGCAAGATGGGATGGCTTAGAAGTCGTCTCCGCGCCAGCGCCTGAGTCTGATACCGGATTTGTAACGTTTATTGCTCGCTTTACGTTGAACAATGAGCCCGATGCCATTTACGAGCGCTCTGAATTTGAAAAAGTGGATGGGCGCTGGTACTACCTCAAAGAACACCCCTATGACACAGGGCCTGTCGCCCAAGTAAAATCGGACAAAGTGGGACGCAATGAGCCTTGCCCTTGTGGTTCGGGTAAAAAATACAAAAAGTGTTGCATGAATTAAGTCGATTGAGGCTGAGCTCATATCCAAATAGGAAAACCTCGGTGCGTGCACTTACACCAACAGTTGACCAATTTTTTCTATTATTACCCTAGAGTCCATGGGTGTGAGTGCTATGAAGCTGTTCCTCTTTTTGTTTTTGGTGCCCTTTTCGGTTTATGCAACCTGTCAAAGTGCCTATCAGGACAAACGTCTTGACCGCAGCGCGCTTAAAGCCGCCTATGAGCGTGGAGAGCGAGACTTTTGCAAAGCCAACCTTAGGGGCGAAGACCTGTCCAACATGAACCTCTCCAAAGTTAACTTATCCGGTGCCAAGCTGAATAAGGTTAACTTAACGGGCTCAGATTTGTCTCAAGCCAACTTGAAAGATGTCAATCTATCCAGGTCAACCTTGCATAAAACCTTTTTCTTGTCCGCTCATTTAGAGAACGCATTGTTGCAAGGCGCGGATATTCAAGGGGCCATTTTTGATGAAGCCAAACTAAAAGGCGCACGCCTTGCCAGGGTCAAAGCCGCCAATGCCTCCTTTGCCAGAGCAAAGCTTGATGGGGCAAGCTTGTTGTTGATGCAAGGAGCAAACATTAACTTCTTAGCCGCCACTCTTGTTGAGGCTGATTTGACAGGGTGTCAATGCCCCCAAGCCAACCTATCGCAAGTGAAAGCCAACAACGCTGACTTTACGGAAGCACGGATTGCGCAATCGAGCTTTGAAGGGGCTGATTTAACCGAGGCGGTGTTTACACAAGCTGATTTGACTGGGGTTGATTTAACCGATGCCACGCTCGATTTTGCTAATTTTCAGTTTGCAAACTTTGAAGACGTTATTTACATGCCCTCTTTGATGGGCCACCCTGAGCTCGGTACCTTTTCAACGGTCAAACAGTTTGACAAGGTACGATTTTATGATGCTGAGCGTGGCTTGCCAGCCATGACAAGCCTTCAAATTGCTCTAAAGAAAGCGGGGATCCGCTCGATGGAGCGACTGGTCACCTCCATGGTCAAAGAACAACAAATGAATCAGGCGTTTGAACGAGGTGGGCTTTCAACCATCGAGGGAGTCTTTAACTATGTGCTGTTTTATGTCCCAACTCGCTTTGGGTTAGAGCCTGGACGGGCGCTTTGGATGTATTTGGTGTTAACCATGGTGTTAACCCCGCTTTACTACTTCTCGCTCGGTTCAAGATCTCCCTACGCGGGCATTGTGATTAATTGGACCTCACGACGAGACTCAAGCCATCATTACGAAGCCGCCTATCAACACTTTATCAAATTGCATGAAGCAGATCCTATCATCGAGCGACTCATTAAGCGCTATCGTATGATCTGCACGGCCATCTACTTTAGCTTCATCAGCTCTTTGTCCATAGGCTGGCAGGATTTTAATTTGGCCAATTGGATCACCAAAACACAAACCCGTAATTATCATTTGAAACCGCGAGGCTGGGTGCGTTCGCTTGCTGGTTGTCAGGCCATCGTCAGTGCCTATCTTATCGTGATTTGGGCTCTCACCTATTTTGGTCGTCCATTTGAATGGTAACTGTTCACAAACCTAGTAAAGTAGAGTGCTAAGCTTCATATAGGTCAGTTTAACAACAAAGTTA
>CAYNJF010000035.1:0-24425 GCA_964397555.1 uncultured Francisellaceae bacterium | reverse complement strand
TCGAGGAATTGCTGAACTTGGGCTCATTGCAGGCTCAGGCATGCTCATCAGCTTAGCCATGAACATGACCTTACTGCCTGCCTTAATCCATGTTATTCGACCTCAGGGTTTTCAATACTCAACCCCAACTCCCGTAGCTCGATTTGCTTATGCAAAATGGTTAATCGTCTTATTTACGGTGTTGATCATCGCTTGTGCTTATCATCTCAAGGATATCAACTTTGTTGCCGATCCAAACAAACTTCGTGATCCCAACCAACCCTCAGTACAAGCGTTAGATACCCTTGCGCAGTTTTTCCCAAAATATGCGTTTGCAGCTTCGGTCATCACGCAGGATTTAGATGCCTTACGCAACCTACAAGAAAGTCCAATTGAAGAAGTTGAGCAGGTGTTAACGATTGAGAGCTTTGTACCGGGAGAACAGGAGAGTAAAATCGACCAAATTAAGGCCATTGCTCAAATCTATGAGTCGATGCCAACGCCAGCTCAAAAGCCTCAAGAGACGCTTAGCACGCGTACCAATGCGTTGATTAGTCTTAAGGACGCTTTGGACAACACACCGAATCAGCTTTACCTCAAACGTACTATTGAGCAGTATTTGGCTAGCATTGAAAACAAACCTCGAGTCATGAAGGAGTTGCACTTGCAAACCCTTTCATACAGTATGCTGTCTTCGTTGGATTATCAAATGAATGCTCTCGATAAGGCCCTTAGCCCCATCATGTTCACGGTGAATGACTTACCGGATGAGTTAAAGGTTCGCTGGCAAAGTGGTGATCTTTATCGAGCTCTTTTGGTGCCCGAACATGATTTGAACCAACTCCAACATCGTGAACCCTTTGTTCAATCGATTATGCTCAACGTCCCGAATGCCACAGGGCAGCTGATTGCTGAAGAAAAAGGGGCTCAAACGGTGATCGACGCCTTTGTGCAAGCGTTTCTTACTTCGTTGACGTTGATGGCCATCGTCTTAATCATTCTTGTCAGGAACCTGCAACAAATTATCCTGACCTTTGTTCCTTTGCTCAGCGCTTGTGTCATCACAGGGGGGATTGCAGCCCAAATGGGATTGGATTTCAATTTTGCCAACATCATCGCACTTCCCCTACTCCTTGGGATTGGGATTGATAATGGGATTCATATCATTCATCGAAGCTATGACAAAAGTTCGACTAAACCTCTCTATCAATCATCGACGTTCAAAGCGGTTATGATCTCATCACTGACAACCATCTTCTCGTTTATTAATCTGGCGTTTTCGGCTCACCAGGGCATGCAGAGCATGGGAATTATGTTGACCATTGGTATGCTTGCGCTGCTGGCATGCACCCTGCTTTTACTACCAGCCATGCTGCAGATCATACGTGGAAAAATCTAGCCTGGACTCCTATATTTGTAGTACTGACTTTGCAAGGACATTTGGATGGGCATACCGGTCAAGCAACAATTATCCATTGGATGGTACTTATTTAAGAAGAAAGTGACCTTTCAGAAGAGATACCCTTTGGTATTGATGTTGGAGCCCTTATTTCAATGCAATCTTGCATGCGCCGGCTGCGGCAAAATCGACTACCCTGATGAAATTTTGAAAAAGCGCGTAAGCGTTGACCAGGCCATCCGTGCCGTCGAAGAGTGCGGAGCTCCTGTGGTCTCGATTCCTGGCGGTGAGCCACTGATCCATAAGGAAATGCCGCAAATCGTTAAAGCCTTAGTTGAGCGCAAAAAATACGTCTATCTTTGCACGAATGCTCTTCTTTTAGAAAAAAAATTGGATGATTATGAGCCTTCCCCTTATTTAACGTTGTCCATCCACCTCGATGGAAACCGAGAGCGCCATGATGAGTCCGTTTGCCGTGAGGGGGTTTACGATAAGGTCATCCAAGCAATTGAAACCGCTCTCAAGCGCGGGTTTCGGATAAGCATCAATTGCACCTTATTCAATAATGAAGATCCAAAAGAAGTGGCTGACTTTTTTGACACCGTGCAATCCTTAGGGGTCGAAGGGATAACGCTTTCTCCTGGCTACTCCTATGAGAGAGCTCCTCAACAAGATGTCTTTTTATCCAGAACTCAGTCCAAAGAGCTTTTTCGAGGAATTTTCAAGCACGGCAAGGAGCGTGGCGCTAAATGGCCCATCAACCAATCCAGTTTATTCTTAGATTTTTTATGTGGCAACCAACAGTACGAGTGTACCCCTTGGTCCAACGTCACGTATAACGTTTTTGGCTGGCAAAAACCCTGCTACCTTCTGGTCGATGAGGGGCATGTGGCTACGTATAAAGAGCTCATGGAAACTACCGATTGGGATAAGTACGGCACCGGTAAAAACCCCAAGTGTCAAAACTGCATGGCCCATTGTGGTTACGAGGGCACGGCTGTGAACGATACACTTGCCAACCCATTCAAAGCGATGTGGGTGTCCATGCGCGGCCCAAAAATTCAAGGACCGATGGCACCTGAGCTACCTATTCAATACCGTGACCCAAACATTTCCATAAAGACGATTGATCCCAATGGCTAAATTACTGATTACTGGTGGTCAAGGATTCATTGGCCGCGCGATTGTTCAAAAAGCCCTTGAAGATGGCCACGAAGTGACTGTCTTAGACATTGAGCGACCCGAGGGGGATGTCGATTATCGCTTTGTCTATGGAAACATATTGAAACCCAATGAAGTTATCTACGCCTGCAAAGGTCAAGATGTCGTGATTCATAGTGCCGCCAACCCTAATTTATGGGCTCGAATGAACAAAGACATTGAGCACGTCAACGTTCAAGGCACGCTGAACGTGGCGGAGGCCTGTCTCAAAAACCAAGTCCCTAAACTTATTCATATCAGTTCAGATTGTACCTTGATCGGTCCTAATCACCGAATCATCAAAGAGGACAATCATCCCAGCTTAAAAGACATGAAAGGGGTATATTGCCAATCCAAATGGAAAGCGGATGACTGCATTCGACAAGCCAGAGAACAAGGTCTTAAAGCCACCATCATCCATCCGGGCGTCCCTTTGGGGCCAACTCAGCAGCAAGCACCCTTTGTGGCCATGCTCAAAGCATTTATGGATGGCAAGATCAAAGGTTACATGGATGGTCAAATTGGTTTTATTGACGTGAACGATGTGGCTAAAATTACGTTAAAGGCGATGGATGGGCCTGATAATCGCCACTATGTTGCCGTCAGCGAGTGCATCAGCATCAAAGCTTTGTTTGAGCAGTTAAGCCAAATGTGCAACCAACCCATGCCAAAAATAAAAGCCCCCTATTGGTTAGCCATGGGAGGCGCGTTTTTTGATGAGCAGCTTGCCTATTTAAAAGAGTCGGGACCTATCGCAACCTTAGCGGGTGTCTATCTAGCGCATATGACTCAAGGTTTAGATAATCAATTAACCACTGAAGAACTTGGGGTCGAGTACGCGCCATGCAAAAACGCCTTAGAACAAATGATACAAAGCAACCAGCGCTCAGATTCAGCCTAACGACTAGCCATGTCGAAAAAATCGTCTTATTTTGTTTTCCAAAACCTCTCGACCATGAATATGGCCGATGTCTTTGTACTCTTCGGGCTTCGCGTGCTTAAAGTCATTAGCACGAAGTGGATGATACGTGGTCAATCGTACAAGCCGGTCGTTATGCGCTAAGTGTCCATCGTTGCGCGCCCAATGCTTGAGTTTACAGTCTTTAAGATTTAAAAGCTCATTATAGTGATTGTTTAAACTTACGGTTAATGCATGTCTTTTTGATTGGCCCAGGTCATCAGAATCTTCAAGTTCATTCTCGATCTTAGCGATGCACGTGGCGTGATGCTGAATGGTTTTATCATGAGCATGTTTAATCGAGTAGTATAAGCCCGACTCGTATTTAATCCGCGAGTCGTTACGAACCACCATAAAGTCCTTGGCATCATTCGGGAGACTTTCATAGGCACTCTGCGCATCCATTTTTCCAAAACAGAGTAAGCACAGCAACGTCAAAGGCCCTCGAAGCAAATGGAACGTCAATGAAGGATGGAGTAAACCAACGGCCCCCACCCCTATGCCAATTAGGGCACTCGAGGCCATGATCATAGAACCGGTAGCCGCCACCAACCCCAAAGATGAACTTGCAAAGCCGATAAGGCTTGCAAGGGTGGCATACAAGGGTATATTGATGAACGAACAAATGGTTTTGTTCAGTTCCGAATACATGATTTGTTCCATCAAATTGGAAAAAGAGCGATGATTGATAAGACGAATGCTTGTTGCTTGTGGGTTTTCTTTTTTGTCTTTTTTAAATCGCTGAGCCACGGCCATGGTAGAGATGGCGGCTCCCATCGAATGGCCCACCACCACGATTTGATCATTTCTAAAACCCAAACCCTTAAGATGGTCTAAAACCGCATGCGTATCATCCACCCAATCTTGAGCACTGTGGGGGATGCCTTTGCTTTCATAAACGTTTCGAAAATTAAATGAAACCACTAATGAGTTTGAAAAAAGTCTCGCAAATTTATAAAAAACCCCTACGTAGCGCTCGTACCCGTCCCCATTCCCATTCGCAAAAACAAGCACTTTATTTCGCTTTGAGCCATCTTTATAAAACAATTTACCATCAATAAGAGCCCCACCTGACGAAGGCAATGAAAGTCTTTCCATGTAAATGTCTTTATGATGCAGCTTTTCTCTTGCGGCTTTACGGTTTGGATTATCCTTACGCTTTTGTGCAGGGATCACAAGAAGAGAAAGAGTATGACCTATCGCCCATTTAATTGGATTCATAAACACTCCAAGCGTTGATTGGTATTTGAGTTACGCTTTATCATGGAAAGTAGGAATGGTAGAGTGTGCGTGTGAACTATCACTCATTGGTTCACGTTTAATCGCAACATTCACATTTTCCTTTGTGAAAAATACTCTATCTATTTTCAATCAGTGAAGCAAGTCAATTAAGGCAATTAACTATGGAACAAGGCATTCAAATCACACGCAAGGACTGCTTGTATGAAACTCACGCTTACCTGGACTGGTTACATCACTGGGGTCAACCTAAAACCCCGAGAGAAGAAACGGCGTATTACGATGCTAAAGCAAGCATTGACGAAGGAGAAACTACGCTTGCTTCGATGGTTCCTACCTTAAAACTTCGAATGGAGCGCTTCTTAGAGGATTTCAAGAATGAGCCAAGAGGGAATCCGCAAATTGCGAAAGAGCTTGAGTCTCGTACCCAATCGTTGTCTCGTGCTTTAACGCTCACTGAAGGCGCATTTTCGGATGAGTCGTCGGCTCACCAAGAGGTGAGCCAACTGATTCTCGTGCTTAACAAAAGAATCCAAGCTCTGACTTAAACCACGCTCGTTTAGTTTAAAGAGGGTTGCTTGGTTTGCTTGAGCACTTGCATTAACGCTTGTGGATCATAATAACCAGGCACCATGGTTCCATCTTGCAAAATCACGGTGGGAGTCCCTGTCACGCCAGCCATTACGCCTAAATGGAACATATCTGCAACTTTGTTTTGTTCGCAAAGTGCGATATCTGGTTTTTTACCGGCTTTGGCTTCATCCATGGCGGCCTTTTTATCGTCTGAACACCAAACATGAACGGCTTTTTCAAAGGACGTGCTTTTGGTACCAGTGCGGGGAAAAGCAAGGTAGCGTACGCTAATGCCTTTTTTGTTCATCTCTTCCATCTGGGCATGGAACTTACGGCAATAAGTGCAATCAATGTCGGTAAACACGGTTATCTCATGACGAGGCTTTTCAGCCGCGTACACCACCATGTTATCTTCACCTAAGAGTTTAAGCGCGTTCAAACGTGCACTCTTGCGAGCGTTTTCTGTGATGTTTGTCTCTCCATCCGACAAGTCTAAAATATCTCCAGAGATAGCAAACTTCCCATCTTCGGTCGCATAGATGATGACTGGACCTGAGGTGATTTCATAAAGATTATGGATAGGGCTTTTTTGGATGTTGTCGATGGACAGTGAAGGCAGCGAAGACTTGAATGCCTTTTCAATCTTGCCTTTTACCTCCGGGCTCACTTCCGCAAAGACAGATACACTTAAGATACAACCAAGGACGAAAGATATGGCGCGCATGCAGTTTCCCTTATGTTTATTTTTTTCAATCTTAAGGGATAGCTGATTAACTTAGCAACCATAACCTTCATGCGTCAACAACGTGCGCTTTATCTCCATGGGTCTGCCAACTTTGGCTCCCATAAAACCTCCTAACCCTGCCGCAGCAATCACTCGGTGACAAGGAATGACCAAAGGCACAGGATTGGCGCGCAAGGCCCCTCCCACCGCTCGAGGGCTCGACTGACATAACTTAGCAATCTGGCCATAGGTTAAGACTTGGCCAGGCTTGGTGGCCATCAAGACATCAAACACTTTTTGTTGGTGGGGCGTAAGACTGGCATCAATCTCAAAGGGAACCGGGGTGTTAGGATCATTAAAGTAAGACTGGACCCAATGGCTGACTTGAGCCGAGATGCTCGAGGATGGTGATTGAATCGGATGGTCTTGATGCAACCAATCCAAACTAAAAAGGGCCGTAGGAGTGCACTCGACTCCTAACGGCCCTAAAGGTGTTGATACAATAGCATCAAACATGAAGATTAATCTTCAGCGCTGTCCTTAGGCTCTTGAGCCTTAGGTGCCGCTTTAGGTGCTTTCTCAGCTTTAGCGGCCAATTTAGCACGTCTTCCCAAATCTTCTTTAATACGAGCTGAACGACCAGAACGCTCACGGAGATAGAATAAACGTGCTTGACGAGTCTTACCGTGACGCTTAACTTCGATGCGGTCAATCAGTGGAGAGTGAGTTTGGAAAACACGCTCAACACCTTCACTGTGAGAGGTCTTACGAACCGTGAAAGAAGAGTGAAGACCACGGTTTTTGATCGCAATGACCACACCTTCAAACGCCTGTAGACGCTCACGGTTACCTTCTTTTACTTTTACCCAAACCACTACGGTGTCACCGGAGCTGAATGTCGGGGTATCGTGTCTTAACTGCTCATTTTCGATTTCTTGAATGACTGTGCTCACAACGTGGCTCCTCTTACTGAAAATCTTGTCATTTGGTTATCTCGATCTATTGGCTTTTATCATCCACCAACAAATCGGGGCGCACCTGAGCTGTCTTTTCTAAAGCTTGGCTCAGCCGCCACTGCTCAATGGCTTTATGGTTGCCACTGACTAATACATCGGGGACCCGGCGTCCTTTATAGACGCTTGGTCTTGTGTACTGAGGTCCCTCAAGTCCACCATTCAGTTCGTCGCTGAACGATTCGGTATCTAAAGAGTGTTGTTGACCCAGTACACCGGGTAGCAAACGTGCGATGCTGTCTATCATGACCAAAGCACCGAGCTCGCCCCCTGAGAGCACGTAATCTCCAATGGAGACTTCTAAATCCACATGCTCATCAATAAATCTTTGATCGATGCCCTCATAACGTCCACAAACGAAAATGAGTGCCTCGTCTTTTAAATCAGTCACTAAGGACTGATCAAGTCGCCTGCCACTGGGGCTCAGCATAACCACTTTGGGGTTATCAACTGGGCACCTGAGTTTGGCTACTCGAACAGCTCGGTCCAACGGCTCTGGCTTCAAAACCATGCCAGGACCACCACCGAACGGTTTATCGTCCACCGTTTGATGGGCATCCGTAGTTAAATCCCTAGGATTCACGAACGCAAGCTCTAGCAGACCCTCATTTTTAGCCCGGGCCATAATGCCCTGCTCAAAATAAGAGGCCACCAACTGAGGGAACAAAGTAACAACACCGACCCACATGGCTAGTCGCTAAACGCCCAGTCCACCGTGATTCGTCCTTGTTCCACGTCCACACCTTTGACGAATTTATCCATCACAAAAGGAATGTGAACTTTTTTCTTTTCTTTGGCGACAACCATGTTGTCATAAGCGGGGGTTGCATAAAGATACTCACAGACACCAAGCAGCTCGTCCTGAGTGTCGTATACTTTAAGCCCTTCGAGATCCGTCCAGTAATACTGACTTGGACCACACTCTGGCAAACATGACTTCGGCATATAAATGTCGAGGTGAGTTAATTTTTCAGCCTCACTTCGATCATCAATACCAGCAAATCGCACATAGATAGCTTTGGGCGTGACCTTGTATTCTTCAATGTCACACTCAGACCACATGCCTTTACGGTTTAACCACAAAGGCTGGTATTCCAAGATACTTTCTGGGTCTTCGGTAAAGCTGGAAACACGAACGAATCCTTTGACCCCCCATGGGGCGCCGACTTTACCGATGCAGAGCATAGGCTCTTCAATAGCCTGCTCTTTGAGCACTATCACTTAAGCCGCCTCTTGCTCGCTCGCAGCAGGATTCTTATCCCATTGAGCAATCAAAGTCGCAACTCGAGTCGAAGGTTGAGCGCCTTGGTCCAACCAGTATTGAATGCGATCACGAGTCATGCGTAGCTTGACTTCTTTACCACGTGCCACAGGGTTAAAGAAACCCACACGCTCGATGAAACGGCCGTCACGACTGTCGCGCTTGTCGGCAACTACGACATGGTAAAAAGGCTTCTTCTTAGCACCACCACGCGCTAAACGGATTACAACCATTGATATCCTCGTTTGAATTTATTTGGTTAACTTTCTTTTGAGCAACAGGACATCTGGGCCCATTGACCAAAAGGGTGTTCATTGTACGCTAAAACATTCCGGTTGGAAACCAGGCTTAGATGAAAAACTGAGGCCTTTTTAGGGTGTTTGACACCCAAAACCATAAGTTATTCAATCAACCAAGCTGATCGGGGGGTAACATATCCTTCATTTGATGCATCATCTTATGCATGCCCTTCTTGGAAACTTTCTTCATCATCTTCTGCATCTGAGTAAACTGCTTGAGAAGCTTATTCACATCCTGAATGGTTGTGCCTGAACCCATGGCAATACGACGCTTTCTCGAACCCTGGATTAACGCTGGCTTTTTGCGCTCTTTTACAGTCATTGAGTTGATAATGGCCAACATCTGATTCATGCTCTTGTCGCCCGCCTTGGACTTAACCTGCTCACTAAGACCACTCATGCCAGGCATCTTATCCATAAGAGCACCCATCCCCCCCATATTCTGCATTTGCAGAAGCTGAGAACGAAAATCTTCTAAATTGAAGCCACTTCCGCGCTCAATCTTTTTGGCGAGCTTCTCTGCTTCTTTTTTATCGACCTTGCGCTCAAGCTCTTCGACCAAAGAGAGCACATCCCCCATTCCAAGAATGCGAGAGGCCATCCTATCTGGATGAAAGGGCTCTAAAGCATCAAGCTTCTCGCCCATACCGACAAACTTAATGGGCTTGCCAGTAATCTGGCGGATCGAAAGAATGGCACCACCTCTGGCATCACCATCCAACTTAGTGACAATCACACCGGTTAAATCAAGAGCCTCAGAAAAAGCTTTGGCCGTATTGGCAGCATCCTGACCGGTCATGCCATCGACCACAAACAAAGTCTCTGACGGCTTCAACGATTGGTTGAGCTCCTTGATCTCAACCATCATGGCCTCATCCACATGCAAGCGGCCAGCCGTATCCACAATCAACCAATCCATAAATTGCTGCTTAGCGTGCTCATACGCCTTTAACGCAATATCAACTGGCTTGGTCAAGGCTCGATCTTCAAAGTAATGAGCGCCAACCTCACCAGCCACGGTCTTTAATTGATCAATCGCAGCAGGACGGTAAACGTCACAGCTGACGACCATGACCTTCTTGTCATCACGCTCTTGCATCCACTTAGCTAATTTAGCCGTTGCCGTGGTCTTACCCGCCCCTTGAAGGCCAGCCATCAAAATCACACCCGGTGGAGAGCTCTTTAACTCCAACTTGGCAAGACTCTCACCCATGACTGCCACAAGCTCATCATTGACAATCTTGACCACAGCCTGAGCTGGCGTCATCTTGCCTTTGACCTCAACGCCCTTGGCTTTCTCATTCACCCGCTTAATAAAGCCCTTTACCACCTCCAAAGAAACATCGGCCTCTAATAAAGCCTTCTTCACTTCTTTAAGAGTCTGACGCATATTTTCGTCAGTTAACTTTCCTTTTCCGACAAGGTTTTTAAGCGACTTATTTAATCGTTCTGTGAGAGATTCAAACATTGCACTGCCCTAAATTTTTGCCACAGGATAACAGACTATGGCCTATTTCTTCCATGGCCCACCTATGCGAAGATCACCTCGAGGTGATTTATGCTAACGCTAACTGTTTTACTGAGCTATTCCGTACTAGCCATTATACAAACAACCGCCATTTTTGGAAAGCTTTCTGCCCCAATTCCTTTTCTAAGACTGGTCGCTTTTCTTTGTTATTTGGGTCATGGAGCACTACTTTATAAATGGATTGAGACCTCGGGCGGTCAAAACTTAGACGTTGTCTTAATGGTGTCTTTGACCATCTGGCTGATGTGTTTAATCCTCTTTATCACTTTTCATGACAAGCTAGCCCGACTGAATATGCCACTGAATGTTCTAGCGTTGCTTTCGGTGCTTGCTTATGATCAGACTCAAGGCAGCTTCATCATCGCCACCTATACGCAACCGATGCTCGCTTTTCACATTTTAGTGTCGATTTTATCCACGGCCTTTTTATTTTTGGCGATGTTCCAGGCCGTTCTTTTGATGATTCAGTATCGTTTGCTAAAGACCCAAATCAATCATGTCCTGTTTCGAGCTCTGCCAGCGATGACGGATATGGAGCAATGGTTATTTGCGCTCATATGGACTGGTATGGGGTTGTTGAGTGTTTCTTTGGTGACGGCTTTTCTTACTCTTGATGATTGGCTGACGGTGGCCATGCTGCCAAAAACCTTGTTGGCCATGTTGGCTTGGCTCATGTTTGGGTCAATCTTGGTTGCCCGCCATTGGAAAGGCCTTCGAGGCAGTTCGGCCACTCGGTTGACCCTGTTTGCGGGCGGCTTGTTGTTCTTAAGTTATTTTGGAACGAAACTTATATTTGGATAAAGGAGCTTTCCTTGGAAAATCTCACCTTAGACACGCTTTTCATCTTACTAGTGGTGTTGGTGTGTTTATCCGCTTTTTTCTCAAGCTCAGAAACTGGGCTGATGTCGCTAAATCCTTATAAGTTGCGCCACAAGAGTAAAGAGTCCCGTGCCGCCGCGCTTGCGCAAAAGAACTTAAAACGGCCTGATCGATTGTTAGGGGTTATCTTACTTGGCAACAATTTTGTCAATATTTATGCCACAGCTTTGGTGACGGTCATCGCCTTAAAGTTAGGCGTGCCTTTGTCTTTGGCCTCCATTGCGTTTACCTTTGTAATCTTGGTGTTTGCAGAAATCACCCCTAAAACCCTTGCGGCCTTATTCCCTGAACGCGTTGCTTTCCCGGCGATATACATTCTTCAGGTGTTGCTGTGGATTTTCTACCCTTTCGTTTGGTTCATCAACGGGATCTCCAACACCATGTTCAAATTAATTGGGATCCAAAGCGTTAAAAAAGGAGTCCAACACCTAACTCAAGATGAGCTTAGAACTCTGGTGCATGAAACGGCTGGGCGAGTGCCTTTGCATAAACGTGAAATGGTGATCAGTATCTTAGATCTGGAGACCGTTCTCGTCGATGAGATCATGGTACCCCGAGTTGAAATCATTGGCTTAGATTTGGATGATTCCGAGCTTGAAATCAAGCAACAATTGGCCAGCACTCAGCACACATTCCTCCCCGTCTATCGTGGTAGCATCAATCAAATCGAGGGCATCCTACATACGCGCTACGCCCTTAATCTACTCGCGGATGATACGTTTTCAATAGAAAACTTGCTGCAAGGGCTTAAAGAGCCTTATTTTGTGCCAGAAGCAACTTCATTGACCATGCAATTAATTAAGTTCAGGGAAAACAAAGAAAAAATTGCTCTGGTGGTCAATGAATATGGCGATATTCAAGGCATGGTTGCCATCGAGGATATTTTAGAAGAAGTGGTCGGTGAATTTACCACGGACATGGCCCAAGCCAGCCCTGACGTTCACCCTCAAGACGATGGGACTTTCTTGGTGGATGCCAGCATCAACATTCGTGACTTAAACCGAGCCCTATCGATGGACTTTTCAACCTCAGGGCCTAAGACTCTCAGCGGTCTTATCATTGAATACCTTGAGACCATTCCTGAAGCTGGTACCTGCTGTTTACTCAATCAAGTCCCGATTGAAGTGGTGCAAGTGCTCGAAAATAAAATTAAAACGGTTCGCATCAGCCAACCTATATCCTCAGAGGATGAGTCATGATCCAACGTCGAATGAATAAACCTTTGCTCGTTATCCTAGCGTTCGTGATGGGACTCCAACATGCCCATGCTTTTGAAGTTCGCACAAGGCCCAACCACGCGCCCTCGACAGAAACGGAATACATGACGTTTCCCATCTCTTCAGAGATTCAATTATATAAAGTTTGGCATTTGGTTCACGATCAAAAAGGGCTTTATGTAGGACTTGGTTCGGAGCGAAGCTTTCGGATTGCCTCCATGATGCCAAACATCGAACACCTCATTCAAATCGACATCAGCGAAGATGTTTTGACCTTTTGTCTGATAAATCGAGAGCTTTTAAAGGCCCCCAATCGACTTCGCTATCAAAAACTTCGCTGGAGTGATGATTTTGCTCAATGGGAGCGTTTTATGCTCGCCTCCAAAGAACAAGGCATTGACGTTCGTATCACCAAAGAGGACTTTGATTGGTGGCAGCTTTACGTTCGTAACCTAGATGCCATGGGCTATGATCTGCCCGAACGCTTATATCGGGAAGGCCAAGCCAAAGACTGTGAGGACAGTGATATCAATTTGGGCGATGTCATTGATTATCAATCGGGTCACTATCTATTTGATGACGCTCTTTATAAGACCTTGCATCAACTTGCGATCAACAACCGCATCGAAGTTATCAGTATGGATTTATCAGATGACTCTGAAGTCGAGCAACTGAACCTTAAAATTCGTTCAACCGGTAAACGCTTAGCCGTGCTCGATCTGGATAATGTCTTTCATCCGGAGTACATCGGAGCCAACGCATACCTCAAGGCTGCCCAAACCCTAACTCGCTATGGCGATGATGATTCTGTTTTTCTTATGATGGCCAATTATTTGAATTTTTCATGCGGTCAGTTTCAAACTTACCTTGGATTTGAATTCGCCCATGTGAACACTTGGGAGCATTTTGATGGGGACGATTGGTTTGAGCGACTGCCCATGCCAGCGCTTGATCTCATGGATGGTCGTTTAGTTAGAAAAGGGCAGCGCTTACCTTTGTGGGATACTTCCTCTTAGGTATAATGGTATACACAAGGGGGAGCTATGCAAAAAAACATCAACATCATTGAATTAAATGAGTTTCATCATGGTTTGTTAAAACAAGCCGTTAAAGATTACCCTCTTGTGCATCTTGAAAAAGCTCTGCAATTCAAAACCACGCAATATAAAACCAACGATCGATACAACAGTGGTTATTTAGAACCTTGGGTGCAATGGGTCTCTATCCACACCTCGCATCCATCCAAAGAGCATCAAATCAAACATCTAGGTGACATGCCTGATTGCCAGTTCAAACCAATTTGGCAAACCTTAAGTGAGCTTGATATCACCACCGGGGTTTGGGGTGTGATGAATGGAGCCCGAGGGCAAAGCCCGCGCAATCATTTTTTCTTTCCTGATCCATGGAGCTTTTCTGAAAAGGCCTCGCCCGTTTGGCTCAATGGCTTTTTAGAGTTACCGAGGTACTTGGCTAAAAACTATCAAGACATTCGTAAGATTAAAGCCGCTTACAAAGCCTTAGGGCTTGTTCGAGGCTTAATGCAATCCAATGCGTTTTTTAAGATATTGCGAGAAATACGATCACTGAGAAAAGCATTAAAACAGTTTGGTTTTCATCACTTTGTCTTTATCAGCTGGTTTGATTACATCGTCACGTTATTGTTTTGTGAGTTAAAAGATTTTTACAGACCTCAAGTCAATATTTTATTTTTGAACTCCTTGGCTCACTTGCAGCATCATCACTGGACCTCTGGCGAACAGGAAGTCACAAAGCCTATTTTGCATGGCCTTATTATGATCGACAAAGCGCTTGGGCACTATCTAAGCCGATACCCTGAGGGGGCGTATGTGTTTGATTGTGGGTTGGACGAGATGAACAGCTATAGTGAGAGGCAGTGGGTGCTTTATCGTCAAAAAGATCCAATGAGTGCGATGGTACGGCTTGGGTTATCACCAAAAAGAGTCGAACAACACATGACGCATGATGGTCATGCGTTCTTTGAGAGCGAGCAAGCATGCATCGAGGCATTTGATGTGCTCAAATCGATCAAGGTAAACGATAAGGCTCTTTTCTTGGTGGAGCTCAATGAGCATGACAAGACCAAGCTTTTTTATCAACTTGCCTTTACTGACAAACTCGACAAGCAAGCGAGCATCACTTTAGGGGCCAAATCTATCCCCTTTTTCGAGATCTTCGATGAAATTGTGACCCGCACCGGTCGACATATTCCCAAAGGTACGATTTTATCCAATGAGATCCATTTTGCCGATCATATCTTTAATCATGAGTTTAATGATTATCTTTTGCATTATCTTCGACCTGGGCAGTTTCCCATCAAAGCCGATTATTTAGAAGATCAGGGTGTGTTTGCATGATTGTTGTTGTCATTCCAGCGTATGAACCAAATCAAAGCCTTGTCACTTTAGTGGACCAGATTCAAAGCCCTATCGTCATCGTCAATGATGGCTCAAGCGCCGTTTGTGCCCCGATCTTTGATGCGCTTAGGCAAAAACCCAACGTTCAAGTGATCTCTCATGCGGTCAATATGGGCAAAGGGGAAGCGCTTCGAACCGGGTTTAACCGAGCTATGCTGGACTACCCTGAGGCCAAAGGGGTCGTGACCGCCGATGCCGATGGACAACACCTCCCCAAAGACATCTTGAAACTAAGCGAGGCCTTAGAGGCCGATACAACGAGGATGCATTTGGGCGTGCGCGAATTTGACCAAAACGTGCCTTTGCGCTCCCAATTTGGCAACCAGGTTACTAAATGGATTTTTCGCTTACTCATTGGCGTTAAGCTGACGGATACTCAGACAGGGCTTCGCGGGATCCCAACCCACTTTCTTCCAGAGCTGATGCACATCAAGTCACGAGGCTATGAGTTTGAATTAGACATGTTGATTTTGGCGCACAAACATCAGCTGAACTTTCATCAAATCACCATCGACACCGTCTATGAAAACAACAACCAATCCTCACACTTCAACCCTGTCATTGACTCGTTGAAAATCTATTACGTGTTTTTTCGTTTTTTGTTGTTTGCCATCGTCTCCGGGCTTTTGGATTATCTGGCCTTTACCCTCATGTATTTTTTCATTGGCCATATCTTTTTTGCCGAAGCGTTTGCCCGCATTTTCTCAGGTACCTGCAACTTCTTATTCAACAAGGAGCTGGTGTTTCGTTCGAAAAACGCCGTCACGGTCGAAGCATTGAAATACACCCTTTTGTGCACCGTGAACTTAGGCCTATCCTACGCCATGATTTCATCCATGGTGTATCTCGGGGCGAGCGTCCACTTAAGTAAGTTGGCTGCTTTGTTTGTGCTGTTTTTTGCCAATTTTGCGATTCAACAGCTTTTTATCTTTACCAGCCCCCAAACCGAACCCCCGGCGCAAACGGTTAAGTCTTAATGTAAATCTAGGGGCCCAAAGGCCCCTTTTATCGGACTTGAGAGCAGGATTGATTGTGTTTAGCCTCATTCTAAGTTAGTATACGACCTGCAAAAGAGGTAGTGTATGTCCGACGAATCCACCCAAACACGATATGAGTTTCGAAGAAAGACTTTAGAAAAATCAGTCGCCACCCGCAGAAAGATTCAAGCCCGAGAGGCAAACAAAAAAAGGCGCAAGCCCGATAGCCCTTCGACCAAAAAAGCCAAAGCGAGAAAAAGAGCACTACAGCCTCACGATACAAACACATCCAAGGCAAAGCGACGCAAAAGAAATAAGCGCGTCGATCCACCCTGGCGCCCCAGAAAGTATTATGCTCGCAAAGGGAAGTTTGGTGGCAGCATGGCTGAACTCAACGGGGTTCTCAAAAAATCCCCGATCCGACCGAAACCACAAAAGCCTGCTCCTGAACCTGTGACGGGGGATTCGACGACGATGGCGGTTACCAGCACACCTCCTCGCAAACCATCGTCACAGACATTACCAAGCTCTCCCGGGCGAATCATGATGACGACCCAAGGTGGTCTGATTGTAGACGGGGCTACGAGTGTGGATGCCATGCCGGCTGATGCCTCCTTCACCTCGCCAGGCATGTCTCGGATACAGCGACGCTCACAAAGCGGTACTGAAACGATTCTCGTTCGAACTCGAGAGACCCACACCATCGATGGCGTTTTTAGCGTGTATGTTCCTGAACATAAGCACGATAACGGGGATGTGTTCATTCCTGAACTCACCGATGAACTCAAAGCAAAGATTGAAGCGAAAAACTACCCAACCGACAATGAGCTTGAAGTCTCCATTTCACTTAGAGATTTAAACGGTGTACAAAAGCGCTCAAAGCTTCGAAGACAATTAAGTATGCAAGCCCGACACCCCTCTAACCAAAGAGTGACTGGGGTTGGAACCAACGCCTACATGGAAGCACTGGGCTTTGACGGAAAAGATTGGCATGCCTGGCATCTTGTGGGACACTCGCTCTGGCACAAACCACTCCAACGTGTTGACAAAGATTCTGATTTACCCGATCCAGAAAAAGCCAATCGTTTGCATGATCCTTCCCAGTTTATTGAAAACTTTGTCTTTGGAAAGAAAAACGGTAATGCCATCATGAGTGACATTGCCGAAAGCCTTATACGGAAAATTCTAAAAGACGAGCGCTGCGACGACGATCAAAGTCTTTATCTGCATGTGAAAGCCGAATGGCTTGAAGGCTTTGAGAAAGCTCGCATAGCTCAAAAAGTCATTTGGACCCTCAAAGATGGTCCTAAGGATGAGCATAACCGGATGGTTCGCTTTGAGTTTCATCCCTTGAAAACACCAACCATCACCCAAGCTGAGATTGATGCCTTCAAACAGGTGTTATGTGATTTGTTCTGGAATGAGTCCGTCGAGCTACAAACCTCGCCCGCTCAAGGCCAAAGTACGGTTGTGACTAAAATGCGCTCACCTATCAGGAACGAACCTTCTAACCGTAATCGCTCCAACGTGGTTCGTAATCCGAATGCAAGAGCGCGAAGGCCTTTGAGTATGAAGCCCCCGACAAGCGCGACTGAACCTGCTCTTGACCGAGCCTCCCGAGCTTATCCATCCTCACCTACCGCTGGGGCCATTCAAGCCCCTAACCCTGGAGAGGACTCAAATGTCCATGAGCCACTTCAGTCGTTGCACGCTCGTTTTGTCGAGGGGATGGCAAAAATTGATGAAGCCGAACCATTGGCGCCTAACAACTCAGTTGCTGGCAATCGTGATGAGAACGCTGGGTTCTTCTCTCAGTTTCCGACTTTGCCCATGTTTGACTACTTTAGTTCCAGGCTTCAACGCACGAGACTTCCTCGTTTGAGTGAGAGTCCCCCATCAAGCCCTACCTCAAGCCCTAGCCCACAAAGCCCCTCTAAGCCGAGATAGCTTTTAGGGCTTCGTTGAGACAAGTTGGCAAGCTTTAGTTTGTTGGCCAAGCTTTGTGCTTGGCTTATAATGATGGGACCTCATTTATCATGGAATGATTATGATCCACCCTCATATTCTTGATGCCATCGGCAACACCCCTCTTGTTGAGCTCAACAAAGTCGTTCACCCCAATAGTGCCCGAGTTCTTGTTAAATGTGAGTTTATGAACCCAACCGGCTCCATTAAAGATCGGATGGCTCGTTACATCATCGAAAAAGCTGAAAAAGAAGGGCTACTCAAACCAGGCGGAACCATTGTTGAAAACACGTCTGGCAATACCGGACTTGCACTGGCCATGGTCGGAGCCGTCAAAGGATACCGATGCATTTTTACCATGCCGGATAAAATGAGCACTGAAAAAATTAATATGATGAAAGCCTTTGGGGCCAAGGTGGTGGTGACTCCTACGGATGTTCCAGGTGACTCCCCTGAGCATTACGTCAACACCGCAAAGCGCATCGCCTCTGAGACTCCCAACTGCTTTTACGTCAATCAATATCATACCCAAGCCAACATCGAGGCACATTATCACTCAACTGGCCCTGAAATTTGGGATCAAACCGGCGGTGAATTTGACTATTTTGTCGCAGGCACCGGGACAGGCGGCACACTTTCCGGCTCTGGGCGCTTCTTTAAAGAAAAAAACCCAAACCTAAAGATGGTCGGTGTTGATCCCATCGGCTCAGTTCACTACGATTTGTTTCATTCGGGCAAACTGGTAGAGCCTGCCATTTACAAAGTCGAAGGCATCGGTGAAGACATCCTTTGTGAGGCTTTGGATTTTTCTGTGGTTGATGACATGCGACAAACCAACGATGCCCAAGCGTTTGCCATGGCTCGAAGACTTGTCAGAGAAGAAGGCTTATTTTGTGGTGGCTCGTCCGGATCAATCATTCATGCTGCCGTCGAGTTAGCCAAGGAAGTCGGACCGGGTAAAACCATCATCAGCGTCCTTACCGACTCTGGCTCAAGGTACATCTCCAAATTTTTAAATGATGCATGGATGACCGATCATGGCTTTTTAAACGAAGAGGTCCCAGGTCATGTCAAAGATCTCATGAAAAATGAGCAGCAAGTGATTACCACCACCTCTGAAGAATCCATCGGTTCCCTGATTGAAAAAATCCGTGCCAAAGGGATCTCCCAAATCCCGATGGTTGATCCACTAAGCAAGCCGGTGGCCATGGTCCATGAAATGGACATTTTGCATGGATTGCAAAGTGGTCAAATCACCTACGACTCAAAAGCGGAGCAAGTGGCCAATCCCATCCGTAATTTAGTGACACCCGATAGCCCACTAAGTGCACTTGGGACTATCTTTGATGCATCCGAAGTTGCCATCTGCATAGAGGATGACAAAATCAAAGGGATCATCTCCAAAATTGATATGATCGAATACATGATGGGGAAACTTCATGGATAAAAATAACCACCTAAGCTTTGAAACCAAAGCCATACATGCCGGTCAAAAACCCGACCCCAGCACAGGCGCCATCATGACGCCCATTTATCAAACTTCCACCTACGTGCAACAAAGCCCAGGTGTTCATCAAGGGTATGAATACTCTCGCTCTCAAAACCCAACCCGGGCCGCGCTTGAGGCCAACCTGGCCTCGCTTGAAGGGGCTGAATTTGGCCTATGCTTTTCATCTGGGTGTGCAGGATTATCCACGCTTTTGCATACGCTAAAAGCCGGTGATCATGTGGTGGTCTGTGATGATGTCTACGGGGGAACTTTGCGGATCTTTGATAAAGTCTTCGCGCAATTAGGAGTCCAATACACCTTAGCGGATTTAACCTCAAGCGATGAGCTAAAATCAGCCTTACGGTCTAATACTCGCTGGGTCTGGGTTGAAACTCCGACTAATCCGATGCTGAAAATCATTGACATCGAGCAGGTGGTTTCCGTGACCAAGCAACACGCTAGCGTCAAAATTGCCGTGGATAACACGTTTGCGACCCCCTACCTTCAAAACCCATTGAAGCTTGGGGCTGATTTAGTCTGCCATTCAACCACCAAATACCTAGGAGGCCACTCTGATGTGGTGGGAGGGGCGCTATTAACCAACGATAAGCCCCTCTTTGAAGATCTTAGCTTCATGCAAAATGCCATCGGTGCCATCCCCTCCCCTCAAGATTGCTTCTTAGTGTTGCGTTCGACGAAAACATTGGCCGTGCGCATGAAAGCTCACTGCGAAAATGCCCGCATCATTGCTGAGAAGCTTCAATCGCATGCTCAAATCGAGCAAGTGATTTATCCAGGCCTTGAAAGTCACCCTCAGCATAACGTGGCAAGCAAACAAATGAGGGATTACGGAGGTATGATCTCGCTTGTGCTTAAAGGTGATCTTGAGCAATCTCGGCGCTTTTTGGAAAACGTCCAAGTGTTTTCATTAGCGGAGTCTTTGGGTGGCGTTGAATCATTAATTGAACACCCAGCCATCATGACCCACGCCTCGATTCCAGCAGAGCACCGCAAAGCCCTAGGGATTTTAGATGGACTGGTGAGACTGTCGGTTGGGATAGAGCATGTCGATGACTTAATCGAGGATCTAGAACAAGCCTTAGACCGATGCGCTTAGCATCGGTCTAAGCGTCCATTACTCTGGATAAATCTCAACTAAACCTTCTACTTCAACGGGGACTTGGAAAGGCAGTGAGCCCATGCCGACCGCTGAGCGAGAGGAAAAGCCTACCTCTTTTCCATACACTTGCTGGATTAAATCGGTAAAGCCGTTGATGACTTTGGGGTGGTGCTCAAAATCTGGCGTGCAGTTGACCATCCCGAGCACTTTGATCCACGATTTCACGCGATCTAGCGAGCCCAGTGTTAACTTTAGGCTAGAAAGCACGGCAAGACCCACCGTTCGCGCACTGTCATACCCTTGCTCAACGCTTAACTTATCCCCCACTTTACCTCGAAGACGAGCAATTTGCCCGTCCATTTCCAACGGTAAATGCCCAGAAATATAGGCCATATCCTTGTGGACTTTGACAAACGGAAAAGGCAACTCAACGCCAGCGGGCACAACCATAGGCTCTGGCAAGCTCAAGCCTAAACTTTGTAATTTATTTTCAATGACATCAGACATGCGCACTCTCCTTGGTGATGGATTGGATCCTGTGAGCCACTTGCTCATACGATTCCACAACCTGCCCTAAATCTTGTCGGAAGCGATCTTTATCAAAAATCTCGTTGGTATGCTTGTCCCAAAGACGGCACCCATCCGGGGTAAACTCATCGCCTAAGGTCAACTCTCCATGGTAAAGACCAAATTCAAGCTTGTAGTCGACCAACACGAGATCGGCCTGCTCAAAAAATGGCACCAGACATCGATTTACCTCAAAAGAAACTTGCTTCATTTGCTCCACTTGCTCATGCGTGGCCCAGCCGAAGGTTGTGATGTGGTACTCGTTGATGAACGGATCATGAAGGGCATCGTTTTTCAGAAAAAACTCAAACAGCGGTGGCGATAACCTTAGGCCTAACTCGATCCCAAGGCGCTTACAAAGCCCTCCGGCGGCCACGTTGCGTACCACACACTCAACTGGAAGCATGGTTAAAGCTTTGACCTTGGACTCTGTCTCACTGACTTTATCAAGAAAGTGGGTTGCAATGCCTTGGCCTTGTAGATAACGCATGACAATGGCATTGACCTCATTATTCACCTGCCCTTTTCGAGCCAGCGCTTGTTTTTTGGTCCCATCAAAAGCGGAGGTGTCATCCCTAAACTCACAAATCAAAACATCTTTATCTGAGGTGGTATAAAGCGTTTTCGCTTTGCCTGAATACAGCGCTTGTTGTCTTTCCATGCTTACGCCCCTACGTCATAAAACTCCGGTGGTACGATGTCGACTTCGATGTCCTCTTGAGGAATACGCTTGGGCACCGGATACTTATCTGAATAATGATAAAAACTTAAGTCTTGAGGAACCTCAAGAGGCTCAACCAAGGAGGCTCGAAGGTACTCCCCAGAGCGATCGCGAAACACACCATCAAACTCGTTGGTCAAAGCAGTGCATCCACTTAATAGAACCAACAAGCCACCTACCCATAATTTACGCATATACTTCTCCAAAAAATTCCATGGCAGATGCCAATTGCGGTCGATGCTGCTCGGACAAGGGCGTTAATGGCAACCGTATGCCAGAGTCAATTTTGCCCATCAGCGCCAGAGCCGCCTTAACCGGGATGGGGTTTGGCTCAAGCACCATGGCATCGAACAGCGCTTTTAAATCGTTCTCATCACGCCTATCTAGCTCACACCAACGCTTCATGGCGCTCGGAGCCACATTGGCTGCCACTGAAATGCACCCGTGCCCTCCGGCTTCGATGAACTCAAAACAGCTGCCATCGTCACCGCTGTATAAAAGAAAATCATCGGCCACCAAAGCTTTGATGTCACGCATACGATCAACAGAGCCGGTCGCCTCTTTAAGCCCGATGCAATGGCTCAAAGCACTCAAGCGTTTGACGGTATCCGCCAAGATATCAACCCCAGTGCGCGATGGGACATTGTAGGCAATAAAGGGCAAGTCAACGGCTTCATTTAAACGTTGATAATGCTGGAAAATGCCCTCTTGGGTAGCTCGGAGGTAATAAGGGGTCACCACAAGAGCACCATCCACGCCAAGTGCTTTGGCCTTGCGCGTCTTTTCAATGGTGCTTTCGATATGAAGCGAACCGGTCCCGGCAATCACTGGCACTCGCTTTGCCGTTGCCTCAACCACACACGAGACCACCGCCTCATATTCATCATCACTTAGTAAAGGGGCCTCACCGGTGGTTCCTACCACAACAATGGCTTGGGTTTCAGACTCAATTTGCCAGTTAACTAAGTTCTTAAGTGAGTCTAAGTCTATTTGTGTATTGGCATGCATCGGCGTGACAATGGCCACGGCTGAACCTTGAAACACTCGTAAATCCCCCTTTTTCTATAATGAGCCGAACTTACCATGGCGCATCCTAAGACACAACTCGACCTTTTCTTGGATGAATACCATTCATTAATCGCAAACAAAACTGACATACAAAACAAGCCAAACGGGCAAGTATTTGATTGTTCGCATTTTTTAAAAAAACACTGATTTCAACAGTTTTATTTACACTTTTGTCCTCCATTAAACCTGGTAGAATCGACGTGTTTTTTTTAGGGAAAGACAAAATGAGCGACATCCAATCAGAACAGTGTTTGATCATCACCGCCGTGGGGCCTGACACCCACAACATGTTGAGCCGACTAACCAAGTCTGTGGCGACGGCTGGCTGTCATATCATCGAATCTAAAATCCAAAAAATTGGCCAAGACATTGCTATGTTTTTCTCCGTCAAAGGGACCTGGCATGGCGTTGCTAAGTTGGAAGCCAAATTACCCGCCTTTGCCAAAAAGGCTGAGCTGGAGATTCAAAGTCGTCGAACTCATTACCCTATCCCTGACTTTGGCCTTCCTTACGCAGTCTCTATCACTTGTGAAGACAAACCCAAGGTCGTCTCAGAGATTTTGGGCCTCTTTGAAAAGCTTGATATCGAGATTGATGAGTTTTCCCATGAGACCTACGTTCCCCCTAAGACATCGACGCAAGTTTGCTCCATCCAAATGCGCGTCAAGCTTCCTCAAAATAGTCAAATCGCAAACTTAAGAGAACAGTTTTATTTATATTGTGAAGATGCGGATTTGGATGCATCATTAGAGCCTTTCAAAATTCATCCATAAGAGGACAAATGACATGGAAGAATCTACAATTAATATAGAGATTGATGATTTAACATTGATCACAACTGATCCACAATTAAAGTCTATGACAGACCTTAGGGGCTCAAATATTGTGTTATATTTCTATCCTAAAGATAACACGCCTGGTTGCACGCAAGAGTCCCTTGACTTCAAGCAATTTAAAAGTGAATTTGATAACAAAGAAACCGTCATTGTTGGCATTTCTCGTGATTCACTGAAGTCGCATCATAAGTTCAAAGATAAGTTTGAGTTACCTTTTGAGCTTATCAGTGATGAGGATGAAACCATTTGTCAGCGTTTTGGGGTCATGAAAGACAAGAATATGTTTGGCAAAAAAGTTCGTGGCATTGAGCGCTCAACCTTCTTGTTTGATAAACAAGGTGTTTGCGTTCGCGAGTGGCGTAAAGTCAAAGTGCCAGGTCATGTTGAAGAAGTTTTAGAGGCGATTGAGTAACTAATTAGCTCACATGGAGGTGAGGATGTTTGATGAAGCGGTAGAAGCCCTTGTTGAGAAAAAAACGGAAACCAAAACAGCGGTAGAACAAAAGAAATTGTTCGTGCTGGATACCAATGTGTTGATGCACGATCCCAATGCTCTGTTCCGCTTCAAAGAACACGACGTTTATTTGCCCATGGTGGTCTTAGAAGAACTCGACCATGGTAAAAAGGGCCTCTCCGATGTGGCCCGCAATGTGCGACAAACCAGTCGTCATCTAGATGCCATCATCAAAAACTCCACTCAGCAACAACTGCTCGAGGGTCTGCCTCTCAAACTCCCTGATGAGCTTCTTGCCGATTGCCCTTTGATTTCAGGTAAGCTTTTTATCCAAGGGGAAGATTTGCCCAAAGTGCTTCCCGATACTCTGCCTGGTAACAAGCCCGATCACTCCATTTTAGAGTCGGCCATGGCCATGCGCACCAAGTTCCCCAAGCACAAGGTCACGTTGGTCACCAAAGACATCAATTTGCGCATCAAGGCGGCCGTGCTTGGCATTCATGCTGAGGATTACTTTAACGATC
>CAYNJF010000034.1:0-26028 GCA_964397555.1 uncultured Francisellaceae bacterium | reverse complement strand
ATAACTAACATAATAATTGTGCTGCACTTGCAATATTGTAAACATTTGTATACAATTGATTACGAAATAAGGACAATGTGGATATAAAAAACCGTTATGCCTACTAAAACTACCCCGTTCAGTGTTCGGTTATCCGAAGAGGATGCCCAGTTCATCGCTAATCTGAACATCAAAGGGGCGACAACACCGAGTGAGAAGATTCGTACTTTGATTCAGCAAGCTCGTGAAAATGATTTTAAGAAACGCCATCAAAACTACGAAGATTATATGGAGCGTTTACATCATTGGTTATCCCCCATCGTTGTGAAGTATCGAGCGATGGAGCTTAAAAAGGAACACCACTCAGAATTGGTGGAGTTGTTCATTGAATGGGTAACCGAAGCGATGGCATTTATGTTGTCCGTGAATGAGCAAAAGAAATGGGATCTTGAGATGCTTGAAAAGCAACTCTCTGATCGAGTGTTTTTGTTGCTTGAAAAAATACTTAGGCTCGGTGTGACAGGGCAGGCTCCCTGTTATGACAGAGCCATTATTCAAAATAATATTCAACCACTGATGGAGTTGATCCAGATCATTCAACGCCATGAGAGTAAGGAGGAACCCTAAGATGTCAAAAACCATTGCTTATCGAGTCACTCGCTTAATCAACAGCAGCGTACATGCATTAATGAATAAGTTTGAGAACATCGCTCCTGAGATGATCATGGAGCAATCCATTGTCGAAATAGATCAAGCAATGGATGAGTTAAGACATAACCTTGGAGAGGTTATTGCAAGTAAGCACTTAACCTGTAAACGACTGAGCCAATACAATGAGCGCCATGAAGCTCTGGCGGATGAGATTGAGTGTGCGATTGCGAAAAACCGTGAAGATCTTGCCCATGCGGCCGTGTCAGCACAACTTGATATTGAAGCTCAAATTCCGTTGCTAGAGAAAGCAATGAGTGATGGGATTCATTCTGAAAAGGAGCTAGAGAGTTATCTTGGAGCACTCGATGCTAAAAAACGTGAAATGCGATTAGAGCTTAACGACTTAATACAAATGAAAAAAGAATCAAGCTCTACTTCGCCAAACTCAGAGAGTTGCACGCTAACCTCCGATAAGGCCCAAAACGCCATTTCGCATTTTAATGCCATCATGGAAAAGCAGACAGGGGTTAACCTACGACATGATCCAAAACATACTCGTAAACTTCATGAACTTTCTGAGCTTTCGAGAGAAAATCGAATACAAGAGCGTATTGAGGCGATTAAGAGCACGATGAGTCATGACGCACATGGTGTGACTTAATCATGATGATGTTCTTACTTGCATCGCAAAATATTCCATTTATGGTGGCGATTACAAGTGTGTTTATTATTTGCATGCTTGAAGGGGCAGGAGCGTTACTAGGGGCTGGGTTCTCTGATTTGTTGGAAAGCTTATTTCCAGGGTTAGACATGGATATTGATGGCCCTGAGTTAGTCGGTGTCAGTGCGATACAAAAAGCACTGGGATGGATAAACATTGGAAGGATGCCTTTGTTGATATGGCTTGTCATCGCATTAACCGTATTTGGTTTGGTGGGCTTGCTCAGTCAAATGTTCGTGTTCACCTTGGCTGGCAGCATGATGCCAACCTTAGTGGGCGTATGTGTGGCTACGGTGATCTCCATTCCTGGGGTAAGGCTAGTCACCACGCAGTTAGCATCAATCATGCCAAAAGAAGAAACGTCGGCGGTGTCGCTTGATACCCTTGTAGGCCGTGTTGCTAAAGTAACCCTTGGAAAAGCAACGCATCACCAGCCGACCAGAGCCAAGGTCACGGATAAATTTAATCATTGCCATTATATTTTGCTCGCTCCTGACGTTCAAAGTGATAGCTTTGAACGAGATGACGATATCTTAATCGTGCGAAGAGAAGGGGCGCTTTTTTATGGGGTTAAGGTCCTCAATACTCATCTACTTGGGTAAAGTAATCACCTTTTAACCTCTTATCATCAGACCATCACTGTCTTAATGGGGAATGGACTCAAGCCTAGGACCTTGTTTGCCTGAAATAAACCCAATCCATAGTGATACAAACAATAAGGAGAATACCCATGACAAATTTGATTGGCATTTTAGTGCTTTCTGGCACAGTTGTCTTTTCGCTTCTTTGTATTGGTCTAATTTTTGCCAAATTATATAGACGAGCAACCAAAGAAGTCTCGTTTGTTAGAACAGGCTTTGGCGGTCAAAAAGTGATACTCAATGGCGGGACTATGGTGCTCCCGGTGTTGCATGAGGTCATTCCAGTCAACATGAACACCTTGCGTCTAGAAGTTCGTCGTGACAATGAGCAAGCTCTCATTACGCGTGACAGGATGCGAGTCAATGTTGTGGCTGAGTTCTATGTACGTGTTCAGCCAAGCAAAGAGTCCATCGCCAATGCGGCACAAACCTTAGGTCGTCGCACGATGGATGGTCAGCAACTGGAAGAATTGGTTGAAGGTAAGTTTGTTGATGCGCTTCGCTCCGTTGCCGCAGAAATGACCATGATCGAACTTCATGAACAGCGCATTGAGTTCGTACAAAAAGTCCAGACAGCCGTTTCCGAGGATCTACTCAAAAATGGTCTAGAGCTGGAAGCAGTATCATTAACAGGACTGGATCAAACGGCCATGGATTATTTTAATCCAAACAATGCCTTTGATGCAGAAGGATTAACGCGCCTGACGGAGGAAATAGAATCAAGAAAAAAAATACGCAATGACATTGTTCAAGAAACTCAAATTCAGATTCAAAATAAGAATTTGGAGGCCGAAAAGCAACGCCTCGAACTGTCAAGAGAAGAAGAGTACGCTCGCCTGGCTCAAGAGAGAGAAATTGAAATTAGACGAGCTCATCAGAACAATGAAATTGCCAAAGAAAGGGCGGAAAAAGCCAGAGAATCAGAGCAGGCTGAAATTGCTGCCATGCAAAAGGTTGAGCAAGCCCGAATTGTTTCAGAGCGGCTGGTTGAACAAGAGCGGATTGAGAAAGAAAAGATGCTAGAAACTCAACGCATTGAAAAAATACAGATGATTGAGTTGGCCGAACAAGAGAAACAGATTGCGATTTCTGAGAAATCTCGTGCTGAGTCCTTAGCAAAAACAGAAGCAGACAAAGCCAGAGCAATTGCGGTGAGCGCTCAAGAAAGAGTGCAAACAGTTCGTGAGCAAGAGATTGCCGAACGTGAAAAACGCATTGAGCTTATTGATGCGGCGAAAGCGGCAGAAAAAGAGGCCATCCAAATCAAGGTCAATGCAGAGGCTGAAAAGATAGCCGCTGCCGATAGAGCAGAATCTATTCGAATCGAAGCTCAAGCGAATGCCGATGCAAAGACCATGGAAGCAAAAGCTGCTGAAATCTACTATCAAGTTGAGTCGGATGGTCAGCGGGCTTTAAACAGTGCTGCGAATGTTCTTTCTAATGATCAAATAGCGCTTCAATTAAAACTTAAATTGATTGAAAACCTATCGAATATCATTAGCGCTAGCGTTAAGCCCATGGAAAACATCGATGGCATCAAAATTGTGGCTGTGGACGGCCTCAACGCTGGAGCTGGCTCATCATCAAGTTCATCGAACACACCTTCGCAAGGAAATCTTGCAGAGCAGGTGGTTCAAAGCGCACTGAAGTATCGGGCACAAGCGCCCTTGGTGGATTCGTTGATGAGCGAGGTTGGGCTAAATGGGGCTCAAAGCATTCAAAATCTTGAGGGTTTATTAAATCAATTTAAACCACCCAAGCATGAGGATACTAATGCAGTGAGCAACGAAGATAACCGTTCACCAGAACTAGAAGAAGTTTGTGACTAAGAGATTAATTGAGTTTTTTATAGGGAGGCATATGGTTACACTAAATCAATCAGCTGAATTAAAACAACACATAAAAAAGAGTCATTTTCTCAATAAGAAGTCACTAGAAAAGCAACTTGGAAAAGAGGATCCATCAACTTTTTTCCTAAGCTTTAACTTATGGGCTTTTCTCTTGGGGCCTATTTGGTATTTCTATCGAAGCATGTTTATTGAAGTTATCGTTTTGACCTTGGTAACGCTTGGCATCAATATCGGTGTCTTTTATTTACTTACTCCCGGCTTACTCTTGTCATCCACCATGAAATTGGGGATAAACGTGGGTTCAATGTTGTTGTGCATGAGCCTGTGGAGTGGACTTGCTAATTGGTTATACATCAAAAAGCTTGCTCGTTGGGTCAAATCCAAAAAGCAGCCTGAACATTACAGTTCTGGTGCTCAGTGTTTTTACTACATACCGTACCTTGTTATCGTTTTGGCTCTTGTGACCCCGGTTATTACCATGATAAACCCGCATTGGGAGGGTTATACAAAACAACAAATCACGCAAGCGTTTGAGCAAGACTCCCAAGAACAGATTGCGATACTTGAGGCCCTGCTTGACAAAGGCTTTCATATTGAGCAAAAAAATGAAATCGGTGAAACCACAGCGCACACCGCTGCAAGGTTAGGTCATATTCAGGCGCTAAAGTTTTTAACAAAACGAGGGGCAAGCCTTAATACTTCAAATAACAAAGGGGTATCACTGCTCAATACGGCGATATATGAAGGTCATCTTGAGGTTGTGGCGTTTTTGTGTGACCAAGATCTTGATCTAAATACCATCGACGCATCAGGCAATTACCCTATGGTCTCAGCCAGTGTCACTGGAGATGTTGAGATGCTTGAGCTTTTAGCTCAAAACCAAGCAAGCACTGATTACCCCAATAAGGATGGTATAACCGGGTTAGCCATGGCAGCTTACCACGGACACACCAATGCGGTTTCATGGTTTTTAGAGCAGGGTATGTCCTATGAGACCAGGGATAAAATGGGTAATACACCATTGTTCTACAGTGTTCAAGGTAACCACCTCGAGGTTGCAGAACTTCTGCTTAACTTGGGATCAGATCCACAGCATAAAAACGAACTAGGGGTAGATGCCCTGCAAATTGCTGAACATCATGGTTCACAGACAATGATAAGTCTTCTCAATCAATTTAAGACTTAATCAAAGAGATATCATGGAACGTCAAGGTATTCTGTATCATCATCGGCATGAATAGTGAGGGATCTGTTTGACTAATTAAAGATTGCTGAGCCTCATAAATGATTGTAGAATCCACCGAATAAGGCCATGGGCAAAGCCCTTGGCCTTATTTTTTTGGTTAAATGCCGGTGAATTGAGATTTTTATATTCAAGAAATCTGGAGGATATGATGAGTCAACTTACGAGTAATCAATTAAGCCAATACCTTGAGCGAATCGCGGTGTTGAGTTATTTTTCAGGCCCTAGCCTCAGTCTTTTGAAACAAATTCAAAGACAACATTTACTTCATATCCCTTTCGGCGTCATTGATGTTCACTTGAAAGAACGTAACGCAAATCGGACGCCTATCCCTATTGATCTTGAAAGTATCTTCAATAAGCTAGTCACAAATAAGCGGGAAGGATACTGCTTTGAGCATAATGAACTGTTGTATGCGGTTTTAAATAAACTTGGCTTTGATTGCGAGCGGCAAATTGGTACGGTCATTATCAATAGTCAGGAAAAACCCCTTCCAAATCACCAGGTGATAATCGTTAACCTGTCAGGTGAACGTTTTTTAGTTGATGTGGGGTTTGCTTATCGAGGGTGCCTGGAACCCCTTGCCCTTAAGCAAGGGGAGATTGTGTGCGATCAACCAGGCAGGCAGCACCGACTTGTTCAAAGTGAAGAAGGTCAATATACCTTACAGTTAAAGACCGGGGAAGGGTGGCTATCCATGTATGAGTTTGAGGATCGAGGGCCTACCGATATTCAAACTTTGAAAGAGGCTAACCGTCGAGTATCTACTTCGGATAAGTCGCCATTTTTCTCAAGATTGTTTGTTGCTATGAATACTTTGAAGGGGCACCTTTTACTCATGGCGGATAAGCTGCTCATTAAACGTGAGAAGGACACCTACTCAGAAAAGATTCGTTGTCCCCAAGAGTTTACTGCCGCATTAAGTCAGTATTTTGGCGTTGAACTTCCAGATCGACAGGTCCCCCATTTTGATGCCAAAGGGGTCTTGTTTGAATATTACAATGACGCTAAATCCAATCGCCTTACTAAGAGGCTTGAAACCAGCTTAAGCCACGCTTGTCCAAGTGCCGATTCGGTTTTAATAGGCGGTCATCTCCTAAGAAGCAGAAAACCTTAACACGATGATAGTTCGGTAACCCCATGACGTTTTATAAGAGTGATGGTGCTGACACCACAGAATTTAGACATTGCCTTGACTAGGCCTTTTGAATGGGTGGTCAAGAAAACTTGGGTCGTGTTTGATGCCGCATGAATAAGGTTGGCTAAGGGCGCCATGAGATCTGGGTGCAAACTCATTTCAGGCTCATTAAGCGCAAGAAAGCAAGGGGGACGCGGACTCATTAAAGCAGCAACCAAACATAGGTATCTGAGCGTGCCATCTGACAACTCTTGAGCCTCAAGTGGTCGTTTGATTCCGGGCTGTTTGAGTGAGACTTTAAACTTTGATTGGTCAGACGTTATGATAATTGATGAGCCAGGAAAGGCATCATCAATTAAATCATGCAAGCGGGCATCGTCTCCGATTTCAATGATGGTTTGTAAGGCTGCGGCTAAGTCATGACCATCGTCACTGAGGATCGGTGTTCTTACCGCTGTTTGAGGCTGCCTAATGGGGGAGAGACCATCAGAGCGAAAATGGTGATAAAAGCGCCAACGTCGCATCCTTTCTCTAAGGCTTGATAGTTCCGGATAAAGGTGCGGTTCTTGTAGTTGGCTTAATGTGGACTCAGATTGATCAAAGCAAAGCGGATATTCTACCCGGGTACCTGACTCATCTAAGACATAAGCTGAACCGACTTTACGCTCAAGGAATAAAGTTGATTTTCTTTTAGTTTTACCATGCCAAACCGATTCTTCTTTAACCTGTGGATCTAACCCAAACATGGATAGCGAAGTCTGGGGAAGACCACAGGATAGTTCATAAGAGTACTCATCCGTGATTGCGGTCAGGATCATACGTACTGGCTTTTTCGTTCTTGTCAGTGTTGGCCTTTGGCCAGCATATAGAACGGATGCCATGCCTCCCTCGGTGGCCAAACTTTTAGCGAGCTCGCCTTTAGCGGACTTGGAAAGCAAATGTACAGCTTTATATAAATTGCTTTTTCCGCACCCGTTAGAGCCAGTGATGACATTGATCTGGCCTAGCTCAAGCCTAAAGTCTAAAAGAGATCGGTATCCTTGGATTCTAAACTCTCTAATGACAGGATCGTTTTGCATGGTATATCTTTTTTGAGGAAGGTAATCAAAATGAGCTTGAATACTATGGATTATTTACCTTGGAAATCAAGTTTGTTAATATTCAAACTAACTGAGAGGTGGTTGATGCGAGGGGAGTAAGAAAATGATTAAGCCCTTTAGCCTCAAAGCGCAAAACACCCTCATTCGTCTACTAGGATAAACCATGCACAAGAAGATTTGGCGATTAGCGGCTCCTATTATGTTGGCCAATATAACCATTCCCCTACTAGGTGCGGTTGATTTGGCTGTGGTGGGTCGTATGCCAGGGCCCGAGTTTATGGCTGCTGTGGGAGTAGGAGCGACTGTTTTCAGTGTGCTTTATTTTGGGTTTGTATTTTTAAGGATGGGGACCACAGGGCTGGTGGCCATATCGAAAGGGGCCCTACAACACTCAGAGGGAGTAGCATGGCTCCTTAGAGCAGTCCTGCTCGGCTTAGCTTTAGGGCTCGTCTTGATAGTGCTCTCGAAGCCTATCGCTTCTTTATCTCAATGGTTAATAGAGCCCCCCGCCTTATCAGCTCCCTTATTCGATGATTACTTTTTTGCCCGTATTTTTTCGGCGCCAGCCTCACTAGCCAATTTTGCGTTTCTAGGTTGGATGATAGGCATGCAGCGAGCAAAGACCGCTTTGGCTATGCAGCTTGTTATCAACTTGACCAACATTGTTTTGGACTTAGTCTTTGTCTTGTGGCTTGGGCTGGGAGTGAAGGGGGTTGCGTGGGCCACGGTGATTGCTGAATACGTTGGTCTAGGGTTTGCATTGATGATGGTTCTGCCCTATGTAGCGCAATACTTTAAGTCCCATTGTATCAATGCACTCTTTGTGCCTGAAAAAATTATGGAGCTTGCTCATATTAATGTCCATATTTTTGTTCGCTCAATGTGTCTTCAAATGGCTTTCTTTTATTTTACGGCCCGTGGGGCAGACTTTGGCGATGCCATTCTCGCAGTCAATGCCATACTCATGAATTTCCTGCTGTTTACCTCCTATGCATTGGATGGCTTTGCCAATGCAAGCGAGGCCTTGGTCGGTGAGTCGATTGGGCGAAAAGACAGAACTACTTTTAAACGGGTTGTTAAAGCAATGACCCTTTGGGCGCTCTTTTTTGCCATCTTGTTCACGATAGCGTATGGGCTATCTTGGGAGTTCATCGTCAATTTGATGACCAATGTAGAGTCTGTTAAGCAATTGGTGCCCACTTATTTGATTTGGGGGTTGTTATTGCCACTGACTTGCGTTTGGAGCTTTTTGCTTGATGGTATTTTTATTGGGGCCACGGTGACCAAGCCCATGCGTAACAGCATGGCTCTTTCGCTGGGCTTGTTTATCGGGTTGACCACCATACTTATCCCAGCGTATCAAAACCATGGACTATGGATTTCATTTCTTTGTTTCATGTTGGCAAGGGCGGTGTTTTTAAGTGCGTACTGGTCAATGCTCAATCAAAAATTTAAGAGATGATAAGGGGGAGCGGCTGAAAGCGCATGATTGAACTTCCCTGTTCTTTCAACGGTTATCTTTGGGACTTTGATCTAAGTTTTAAGAGGCTGATAACCTTTAGTTTTGTCATGATGGCCAATACGAAAAAAGCGATGACTTGAATGGTGCCAAGCAGTGAGTGGCTATTGGATTCAGCAATCATGATGGCAAAAAGAAATAGAGCCGGTATCATCAAAACGCCTTTGATGATATAGACAAACTGTTTTTTGATCTTGCCGTGTAGGTACGGGGCTGCAATCAGTATGATAAAGGTCAAAAATGCAATAATGAACCACGAAATAATATATTCTGCTTTAACCTGGTGGTACCAAAAGTTCTGAATGGAGTAAAGAAAGAAGAAAACGGCGGACACCGATACCATCTTCAGTGTATAGATTTTTTGAATGAGAAAATTTGACTCATTCTCAGCATAATTGGGGTCAAGTGGGGAGTTTGTATTCAAAGGCGATCCAGACTCATCCTTCATACCCACTAATTCGCCACTTATTTCACCGGTTCGTATTAGTTTTTTTTGGGTGACCTTGGACAGCCAACATGAAAAAAAGCCATTGAGTCCTTTGAGAAGGACGTAAAAAACAATAAAGGAAAGGAATAAACCACTGTGGTTCCAAAACCCTTTGATATAAAAAGGTGCCGATAAGGCAAATGAATAAAAAATCGTCAGTAATTCAAAGACAATCAAGTGGCCATATTGGCTGATTTTTTTATGATTAGTGAACATACGCAAAACCTTAGTTGAGAACATTAACTCAATATTAGCAGGGCTGCAATTTCTCAACAAGCGACCTATGAGGTAGTAAGATTTAAAAATCAATCACTGCATAGTGGTAGGTCGCAGATCGTGGACTAAGAGGGCTTAAAAGGTTGAACAAGGCGTCATGCCACCTATCATAGGTGCTCACTATCAAAAGTGATGAGTAATTAATTTATTTTGTGTTCATAAAGAAACTGACGAATATCTTTTCTCAATTGCTGAAAGAATGTTTCTCTTTGGTGGATTGAGCCATCGAAAAACGTAAAGTCAGGGTCAATGGGATTTGAGGGGTTGATAAACCCATGATCCATAAAGCTTAGATGATTAGTGCCTTCGTAGTAAATAACCTCATGACCTGCTTCGATCATTTGTTGATACGACAGATTCTTGTGCTGGAGCGTTTTGCGATCATGAGCAAAAAGAAAAAGGGCAGGAAGCTGATTGTTAGGTAAAAACGAGAATCTTGTGGGATCGATAAGTACGATGGCCTCTTTTATGTCGTCATCCCTATTCGAGCAAACCATGCTTTTATCACGGTTTGACCTAAAGACACTTGAGGACCTGAGGGCTAATAAGAGTAAAGCATTTGCTCCCAGGGAGTGTCCGATTAAGCCAACTTTTTTTAAGTTGAGACTATCTAAAAAAATGTCTTTTTGATTCTTATGCATCCAATCATAAAGATAAATCATGTTGTCTGTAACATTTAAGTATTTGGCCATGCTATATTCATGCTGAATATTGTCTGCGTTGGAGTCAGTTTCTAACTGGTGCTGAGCGGTTATGACTACATAACCATGAGAAGCTAAGTCTTCGGCTATCGTTGCGTAATCGGTCATGGCGACAAGATCGGCATGGTTCAAAAAAATGATTGGATGCTTTTTCTCTGTATTGATTTTATCAAGGTCACAAAGCGTGCTATGCACTTTGGCCTCTAAAGGAGGGTAGGCTTTGGGAGCTCTCTCTTCATATATTTTATTGAATGGTTTATGGGTGCCTTGTCCCATAGGAAAGTAGATATGTATGGGGATCAACCTTCCTGCTGGGTAGGGGGGAGCATGACGAGTGGGATCAGATAAGACATGGACAGACTTACCGACTAAAAAGGGGCCGGTAGGTACTAATATCACATCGCTATGTTTATCGTGCATAAACGCCTCATTATGATGCTTTAGCTCAGATTAACTACGAGAATCATGCAGCTCGTGCTAGTCACTTGCTGCATTATGGTTAAGTTAAATTTTGCAATTTATGCTTAGGCAGGACTTACTAAATACCTAGGTATCGACTCTAGATATCTTGCCCTTGTTAAGAACGTTTACCTCCCGTTGAGGGAAGGGTATTTGAATGTCGTGCTTTTTGAAGGCATCCCAAATGAGTAATAATAGGTCAGCGCCGACACGGTTTTTCCCATCATCGATTCCATCCATCCAAAACTCGATTAGAATGTTGACCCCGGAGTCTCCAAAGCTTGCAATTTCAGCGTCAGGCTGCTCTTCGAGCGTGTAGTCTTCACCCGATAATACTTTGGGATGAGAGGATACGGTTGTTCGGAGCAAATCAAATAAAAAATGTAAGTCAGTATCGTAAGCCACTTGGAGCTCGATGGCATATCGTTGTTTGGTGTTTTGGTGGGTCCAGTTGATAAATGTCGAAGATATGAATTTTTCATTTGGGACTAATACGTCCTTACCATCGTAGGTTTCAATGGTAGCTGAGCGCATATTCAAAACTCGAACAATCCCTTGTTGACCATCTTCCAGCTCAATGTGATCACCAACAGATAAACTGCGATCTAATAACAAAATTAAACCCGAAATGAAGTTCGAGGCAATGGACTGAAGGCCAAACCCCAAACCAATACCCAGTGCCCCTCCAAAGATGGCTAACGTCGTTAAGTCGATGCCTATGATCTCAAGCATTAAAAAGCAAATAATAAGATAAAGACCAATTTCAAAAAGTTTGGCAAAAACCTCTTTTGAGCGCAGATCCAGGCCTTTTTGACTTCGAATAAAAGTCTGACCTTTAACATTTGAGGCCTTACCTAGCCAGTAAAGCAGAATACCGAAAACAGCGGTTTTCAATAGACCATTTAAGGTAAGGGTGATGTTGCCTACTGACAGTTTAAAGGTTTCCAGAAAGCCTGACGTATCGTCAAGCCAACCCATGAACAACAATAAAACCAGCGGAAGGATTAATGCTTGAGCTGTCTTGCGCTTCCATACAGTTTGCACATTTCTACTTAGGAAGCGATTCACCAAAATAAGAACCGCGAGTGTTTGAATGATGCTAATCAGCCAGCTTTTTTGCTCAGCGATTTGAACAAAACGCTCACCAATGCTGAGTGCAAGAATGAGAAGCACTGGATATAAATAAGGAGTGGATTGATGATAAATTTGGTTACTCAGAGCTCGACGCTTCGAGGAGTCTGTTTTAGGGGGGCGAAAAAATAATCGAGTGAATTGTGTAAGCAGCACCGTTAAAGCAACACAAGAGGCAATAACAATGAGTTGAGTTTGAAACTGATGACTACTTAAAAAGGTGATCGATGCTTCGTAGCTGTCCCCAATAAACTGTTTCCATGATTCTATATTCAAAATAAGCCTCTTTTCAAACTAATGTCAACCTTGAAAACTTTGATGCTTGATGTTTCCCTGCAAAGGATTATTTTGGGCTTGAGACCATGAAATATTCAATAGCTTGTATGAGGCGAAGTTGGGAACCATTGACCTTTAATCGCCTCAGAGTTTCCCTTTACCTTAAAAGCCCCAGACTCCCTGTGTATTTGTTCACCACCTTCTTGTTGCCATAGATGAGTAAGGCGTAATAACGCAGCTCATGAACTGGTGTCGACTTTATGCGCTCAGCGTATTCATCGTATGTGCGAGTACTAGAGGTATCACTTGTGATGTCAATGACGGTAACCTCAGTTTCATGCGCTTTGAGGGCTTCGCGGATACTATTCAAACTGCTTGCTCCCTTGAGCACTGGGATGGCAACCTGGGTAATGGCCTGTCGCTTATGGCCCTGGTTGTCCTCTAGGGGATAGCCCACTATTTCAGGATGCAGTTTGCCAGCGCTGACGGATAAGGCGGCCACTGAGTTGGCCATAATCCCGGCAGGAAGAGTTTCATCAATAACAATGACTTGTTTATTTTGAGTCATAGGGCATCTCCGTTACTTTTTTAAACCTAACGATTTAACTTTAAGCGGAGATTGATTGAATGATAAGATGGGGTAATTCGAATTGACTGTTTGATAAGATCGAACAATGCTGGATGAATTAAAAAGCATCGCAATTTTTTGCAAAGTGGTTGAAACAGGCTCATTTAGGAAAACAGCTCATTTTTTTCAATTATCACCTTCAGTGATATCGCATCACATCACCATGTTGGAGAAAAAGACTCAGGTTGCTTTACTATATCGAAGCACAAGAAAGCTATCTCTGACTCATGATGGGCAAAAACTATTTGATAGCTGTCGCCCCGTTTTGACCTGCATTGAAAATGGGCTTAATCAATTAACGTCTAAAAAGCTGAGTGGGCAACTCACCATTTCGATGGGAGCGGTTTTAGGTCACAGCCCTTTAACTCAAATCATTGCTGACTTTTCAAGGCAACATCCAGACGTACGATTGGATGTCAAAGTCAGTGATGATTTGCATGATTTTACGAAAGAAGGGATCGACTTAGGGTTTCGAGTAGGTCCTTTAAAAGACAGCTCTTTTAAAAGTCGTCTTGTATATCGTATTCACAGAAGGTTAGTGGCATCTCCCAAGTTGTTTGAGCAATACCCTTATCCAAAGCGTTTGGATGAGCTGAGCTCATTACCCTGGATCAATCCTTCGATGATGCCGGCTTCCAGAGATTTTATTGACCAAGATGGGACTAAACAAACGGTGATGTTTAATACGCGTCTTAGGGTCGATAGTGTGGATATGGCCTGTATGCTTGTTAAAAAAGGGGCGGGTGTCACATCCCCACCGGATTATTTAGTGAATACAAGTATTCAGCACAAACAGTTAGTGCCACTTTTGGAGGGATGGCAAATGCAGTCATTGCCGGTTTTCATGATTTGGCACTCGAATGTCACCAGCAATAGCTTGGTTCATCATTACAAAGAATTTGTCCTAAATCGGGTTCAAGAGTTTTCACAGTCCAGCATTGATCCCTTGCTTGAGCCAAAACAAGAGCCCTCGCTCTAAAAGCGTTTCAGACAAGTTGCCAATCCTAGTGGTTGGTATTAGTATGCCAAACATCATCAACATAAGGAATTTGACCATGATCACGACCCGAGCGGCAGTTGCCTACAAGGCAGGGGCTCCCTTAACCATTGAAACCGTTGAGTTAGAGGGCCCTAATGATCATGAAGTCTTGGTTGAGATCAAAGCCACAGGGGTATGTCATACCGATGCGTTTACTTTATCCGGCGATGATCCAGAAGGCTTGTTTCCGGCCATATTAGGGCATGAAGGTGCAGGAGTGGTCGTCGAAGTTGGCAAGGCGGTAACCTCGGTAAAACCCGGTGATAAGGTCATTCCTCTTTATACCCCAGAGTGCAGAGCTTGTAAGTTTTGTCTGTCTCAAAAAACCAATCTTTGCCAATCGATTCGTGAGACTCAAGGTAAGGGCGTGATGCCGGATGGAAAAAGCCGATTTAGCCTAAACGGTGAGCCTATTTTTCACTACATGGGCACGTCAACTTTTTCCAACCATACAGTGCTACCCGAAATCTCGGTGGCTAAAATAAGAGATGATGCGCCCTTGGATAAGGTATGCTTAATTGGGTGTGGGGTCACCACAGGCATTGGTGCTGTGATTTATACCGCTAAAGTTACCCCTGGGGCCAATGTGGTGGTCTTTGGTTTAGGCGGCATCGGTCTGAATGTTATCCAAGGGGCCCGTATGGCCGGTGCTAACCGGATCATTGGCATTGACATCAATCCCGCCAGAAAAGAGCTTGCTGAACAATTAGGTATGACCGATTTTGTCAATCCCAACGAGGTGGATGGGGATTTGGTACCCTACATCACTCATCTTACGGATGGTGGGGCTGATTATAGTTTTGAGTGCGTTGGTGATGTTGGTTTGATGAGACAAGCCTTAGAAGTGTGCCACAAAGGATGGGGCGTTTGCACGATCATTGGGGTGGCTGGTGCAGGTCAAGAGATTTCAACTAAACCGTTCCAATTAGTGACAGGGCGAGTTTGGCAAGGATCTGCCTTTGGTGGTGCCCGAGGTCGTACCGATGTTCCTAGCATTGTCGATTGGTATATGGATGGTAAAATTGAGCTCGATGCTTTTGTAACCCATCAAATGGGACTAGACAACATAAATGATGCCTTTGATTTGATGCATAAAGGTCAATCCATCCGCTCCGTGGTGACCTTTGATGCTTAATATCCTCTCTTCCACGAAATCGTTTGGTGGCAATCAACTTGTTTGCGAGCATGATTCATCGGTGTTGAGCTGCTCGATGAAGTTGGGTGTGTTTTTACCAACCAGCGCTAAGACTAACCGCTTTCCAGTGTTGTATTGGTTGTCAGGGCTCACCTGTACGCATGAAAATTTCATCACAAAGGCTGGTGCTCAACGCATTGCTCAAGAGCTTGGCGTGATTGTGATTTGTCCGGACACCTCCCCGAGGGGGGAACATATTCCAGATGACGATGGGTATGATTTTGGCAAAGGGGCTGGCTTTTATGTGGATGCCACGCAAAGCCCTTGGTCCGAGTATTATCACATGCATACTTATGTGACCAAAGAGTTGATTGATGTCGTAGAAAATCATTTTCCATGCGATGGAAAAAGAAGCATCTTCGGCCATTCTATGGGCGGGCATGGTGCGCTTACGATTGCCCTTAAAAATCCAAAACTCTATCAATCGGTATCCGCTTTTTCCCCCATATGCTCGCCTATCCAATGTCCTTGGGGTAAAAAAGCCTTATCGGGCTATTTGGGGGGCGATGAGAGTCAATGGGCTGATTACGATGCCTGTGAGCTCCTAAAATCGAGGGGATGGAGTGGACCAAGTATTTTAGTCGATCAGGGTATGGCCGATGATTTTCTTGAGTCTCAACTTAAGCCACAGCTTTTAGAGCAAGCGGCCAATCAAGCAAACAGCTCCATAACACTAAGACGCCAGCCAGATTATGATCATAGTTACTATTTCATCGCCTCTTTCATCGAAGAGCACTTGAGGTATCATGCTGAATACTTACATGCCTAAGCATGTGAAGCTCATGCAGGCTAAAGATTCAAACAATCGACTTTGTGATGGATACGGCAGACAAATCTAATTTAGGTGAATAATGAGAAAATTATCGATTGGTGTAGCAATTTATGCTCTATCTTTTTGCGCTTTTTCACAAGATGCTATCACCACATGGGAAAACCTTAAAAATCACTATTTGCCTGATGTTCCTATGGGGCTTCAGATCACGGATGCTAAAACTGGCAAAAGCCTCTTCGAGCATCAAGCCTACTCCAGTTTTCGACCAGCCAGTACCACAAAAGTATTCTTGAGCTACGCCGCTCTTAAAAGCCTTGGGCCAGACTATAGGTTCAAAACAAATCTATCTTACGAGGATAATATCCATGGTGAAGTGCTAAACTCCGATGTTGCCATAAGCTTTTTTGGCGATCCAAGTTTATCTACCTCTGAACTGAAGAGTCTTCTTGCCAAACTGAACGATTTAAACATCAAGCGAATTCAGGGCAACTTGATCTTGGATGAAACGGCCTTTTCAGGCTCTGAGTACGCTGTGGGCCGCCCTTGGGAGGATCGTCATTGGTACTTCCATCCTCCCGTAAATGCTATGAACCTTGATGAAAATAAACTCACCATTAAGCTGATCCCAGCGCGCACCATGGATGCTCAAGCTAACATCACTAAGCTAAGCGACTTACCAGTCCACATTGACCACAATGTGAATACAGTGTCCCCCAAACAGTCCGATTTGTGCAGTTTTGATATTGAGCAGCAGGGCCTCGAGTATCATCTTGGGGGTTGCTGGCCGCTAAGAGAGACATCGAGCACTCTTCATTTATCGAATCGTTTCGTCCAAACGCTTGCTCAGAAAATCACTTTAGACGCGCTTGATGAAATGGGGATTGAGCTTCAAGGCAGTCTGATTTTTGCCGGCCATGATTTACCCACACAACATACCCATTTCTCAAAGCCCATGATTGAGCTCATTCAGACCATGTTGCTCTATTCAAATAATCTCTATGCAGATGCTATTTTAAAAACCCTAGGGTATGAGCAATTTAACGATGGTTCCTTCTCCAAAGGGCTTAAGGTGATGATGGACGCTTTAACTCAAGCAGGCTTTGACGTGACTAAGCTAGCCTTTCGAGATGGGAGTGGGGGTTCTGAGTATAATTTGGTTAGTGCAGCTCAGCTAAATCGATTGTTGTTTTTGGTTTACCAGGACTCAAAGATAAGGGCCGTGTTTGAAAAGGCGCTACCTATTGCCTCCAAAAGAGGCTCATTAAAGCCACGTTTTCATTCGATAGACTTGTCTGAGAAGGTGATGGGTAAAACTGGCACGTTAACGGGCCACTCCGCTTTAACCTCCTACTTAACCATTGAAGATAAAACACTCATCGTGACACTCTTAATCAATAATTCAATTAACACATCTACGGCACACAAGATCTTTGAAGAAAAAGTCATGCAGTGGGCACGTTCGGAGTTTGGATGACAGGTCACTTCTCATCATCCAAACCAAAGACGATTTTGGCGTACTCTTCAAGAGTTTGCACCTTGGTAAAATCATAAAGGTTAGGTAATTGGAAAAAAATATCAAAACTATGATGTTGGGTTAATCCCACCGCCTGTCGATAAAGCGCCATCTGCAAACATTTGTCTGCAAAAGAGTCACTCATAGGCCACTGGCTGGCTTTTAAAAAAACCTTCATGAGCTCACGATTCATTGGGAAAAGACTTAGTGCCATTTTAGCTAAATCATAATATCTGTCACCAAGGCACAAATCTCCCCAGTCAATAATGCCACTTAGACTCCCATCTTTGATAAAGACATGCATATCAACAATATCGGAGTGGGCCAGAACATGGTGGTTTGCTTGATATCGACTGACGTAGGTAGGTACTTCATCCACGAGTTGAGAAGGGAGAGAGCTTTGTCTGGCGGCATCTACCATATCCAGATTTTGATAGGGCAGTTTCTCAACCCCTTTCATGGGGGGGATGGCGTGCAATAGCTTTATTTGAGAACCCAGCTCTTCGACAATGTTTATTTTTTCATGCAGATCCAGTGAACGGTTAAGCCAAGTGTCACCCTCAACCCGTTCGGTAATCAGATAAGGCCAGCTCAACGCTTCTTCCTCAAACAAAAAGCCTGAGCCAATCATTCTTGGTGCCTTTATTTTCGGATAGTCGTTTAATAATTTATGAGCAAGGACTTCATGAGTGAAGGCATTTTCCCAGTTGTTATGGTAACCAAAAAATTTAACAACCAGCTTTCCACACACAAAGACAGGATAAGTGCTATTGTAGCCTGCCGTGATGTCTTGCTTATTCAAGGCGAGTGAGTGCTCTTTAAAAACCCTCGATAACCACGGTACCCAAAAATCAATGTCTTTCTTACGAGCTTTGACATCAATGTTTCCATCATTTAGCTGCCTTGAATCCACTTATCCGACCTCTTAATTTTACTTTTTCTTTGAGTCTATCATGTCATGCGTCAAGGCAAGCGAGCTGCGTGAAAAACAGCGATGACTTTGGTTGAGTTCGGCCCATGGACCTAGTATATTGGTCAGTGACTTTACTAGAGTGAGATTGGGGTTTAAAACCTTTTGTCGGGCCCCAATATCTCGTATTCTTATACCCTTTGTCCAAGTTGAGAGTAGGCCCAATGCCAGTGATAACATTGCCGGATGGCTCCCAGAGATCGTTTGATAAACCAGTGTCCGTTTTCGAGGTCGCAAAAGACATCGGAACGGGACTTGCTAAAGCCGCCTTGGCGGGCAAGGTAGACGGTACGTTGGTGGATACGAGCCATATCATTGAGCAAGATGCCCAACTAGCAATTGTGACGGATAAAGATCCTGAAGGCGTGGACATCATTCGTCACTCAAGTGCGCATTTATTGGCCCAAGCGGTTCAGTCGATTTATCCAAAAGCCCAGGTCACCATAGGACCTGTGATTGATGACGGTTTTTATTATGACTTTGCGTTTGATCGTCCGTTTACGCCTGAAGATTTAGAAAAATTTGAAAAGAAGATGGAAGAAATCGTCAAAGAAGATTTGACGGTAGAGCGCTCGGTCATGTCTCGTGATGAGGCGGTGAAGCTTTTCGAGCAAATGGGGGAGGAGTACAAAGTACGAATCATCCAAGATATTCCAGGCAATGAGCAGTTGAGCTTTTATCGCCAAGGCGATTTTGTTGATCTATGCCGTGGTCCTCACGTGCCTTCTACAGGCAAAATTAAGGCATTCAAGCTTACTAAGCTTGCCGGGGCCTATTGGAAGGGCGATGCCAAAAATGAAATGCTACAGCGAGTCTATGGCACGGCTTGGTCGAATAAAAAGGACTTAAAAGCCTATTTGCATCGCTTAGAAGAGGCTCAAAAGCGTGATCACCGAAAGCTTGCCAAACGATACGATTTGTTCCATATGCAAGAAGAAGCCCCAGGCATGGTGTTTTGGCACCCCAAGGGCTGGACGCAGTATCTTCTTATTCAAGAATTTATCCGTAAGCTGATAAATCCTGCGGGTTATCAAGAGATCAACACGCCTCAAATCGTCGATAGCTCTTTATGGGAAAAATCTGGTCACTTGGCCATGTTTGGTAAAGAGATGTTCGGGGTTGAGACCGATGACCGATTTTATGCGGTTAAGCCAATGAACTGCCCGTGCCATGTTCAGGTCTACAATAATTCATTAAAGAGTTATCGGGACTTGCCGCTGCGTTTGGCTGAGTTTGGCTCATGTCACCGTAACGAGCCATCCGGGGCTTTGCATGGCTTGATGCGTGTTCGAGGCTTTGTCCAAGACGATGCGCATATCTTTTGTACGGAAGAGCAGATCCAAGACGAAGTATCCAATTTTATTGATTTGGTCTATAGAGCCTATCATGCCTTTGGCTTTGAAAAGATTTCGGTCAAATTGTCCACCCGCCCTGAAGAGCGCGTTGGCGATGATGCGGTTTGGGATAAAGCCGAGGCAGCTTTAGAGCAGGCGTTGAACGCCAAAGAGCTCGATTGGGAGTTGCTTCCAGGGGAAGGGGCCTTTTATGGGCCTAAGATTGAGTTCTCACTGCACGATTGCATTGGTCGTGTTTGGCAGTGTGGCACCATGCAAGTCGACTTCTCCATGCCGAATCGTTTGGGCGCCGAGTACGTGGCTGAGGACTCGACTCGCAAAGTTCCCGTGATGTTACACAGGGCTATTTTGGGCTCTTGTGAGCGCTTTTTGGGGATATTGATTGAGCATTATGCGGGCTCATTCCCGAGTTGGTTAGCTCCCACGCAGGTCGCCGTGATGAATATTACATCTCGTCAGAGCGATTTTTGTGAAAAAATTGCCACAAAACTCGAATCTAATGGCATTAGGGTTGTGACTGACTTGAGAAACGAGAAGATTGGGTTTAAAATTCGCGAGCACACTATTCAACGTGTGCCCTTCCTTGTTGTGATTGGTGATCAAGAAGTTGAACAACAAACTGTCTCCGTCAGGACTCGAGAAGGAAAAGACTTAGGCTCGCTCTCCGTAAGTGAATTTGAAAGTTTACTTGCTAAAGAGTGTGCTTTGCCGATTGCTTAACATTAGGAGATAAAGTCATTAACACTGGGAGCAAAAAGCAGCAGCGTATCCGTGTCAACGAGGACATTAAGGCGCCCACGGTTTTACTCGTGGATCCAGAAGGGGTGTTAGATCCGGCCATTTTAGGCCCTGGTACTCATACTGGCGAAATGAACCCAAGGCAGGCTTTAACCTTGGCGAGGAAGCTGAAGCTGGACTTAGTGGAAGTGTCCCCTAATGCTAGGCCACCTGTAGTGAGGATTTTGGATTACGGCAAATATTTGTTTGATTTGAAAAAGTCCAAGAAGAAGCAAAAGCCACCTAAGTTAAAAGAAGTAAAATTCCGTCCTGTGACGGGAGAAGGAGACTACCAGGTCAAACTACGCAACCTGCGGGGCTTCTTAGAGCATGGAGATAAGGTCAAAGTCACCATCAAGTTCAGAGGGCGTGAAATCACGCACCAAGAGCTTGGTATGGAGCTTTTGCACCGTGTGATCAAAGACGTTGGAGAGTTAGGGCAAGTCGATCAGATGCCCAAGCTTGAAGGCCGTCAGTTGATCATGATCATCTCCCCAACAAGTAAAAAATAGCGGAGTTACTAATGAGTAAAGCTAAAAAGAAAGTGCGCAACAAGATCAAATCGAAGCGTGGCGCACAGAAACGGTTCAAGATCACTGGGACTGGTAAAGTACGTTTTCGTCGTGCTTATCGTGCTCACATCAACACCAAACGTTCTGCGAAGAAGACACGTGCGTCAAGAGCCAATGGGGTCATGGCGGATCAAGACGTGAAATCAGTAGAACAAATGATGCCACATGATGTGTAGGAGTTAAGCATGGCTAGAGTAAAACGTGGCGTACAAGCCCGTAAAAGACATAAAAAAGTATTAAAGGCGGCCCGTGGTTATTACGGCGCCAGAAGCCGTACCTACAAAGCCGCTCGTCAAGCGGTTTTCCGTGCCGGCCAATATGCCTACCGTGACCGTCGTCAGCGTAAGCGTCAGTTCCGTCGCTTATGGATTGTTCGTATTAATGCGGCCGCTCGCGAGCATGGTTTATCCTACAGTCGTTTCATCCACGGTTTAAAGCAAGCCGAAGTTGAAATCGATCGCAGAATGCTTAGCCACATTGCAATTTTTGACAAACAAGCGTTTGAAAAAATCGCGCAAATTGCAAAAGGCAAGTAATTCAATGTTTGGCAGGCTTCGGCCTGCCAGCCTTTAGGGAATGAACTATGTCTCAACACGATGCGCTGTCAGAACAAGCGCTTTCGGCTATCTCTGAAGCCAACAACCTTTCTACTCTTGACCAAGTCCGTGTCGATTACCTAGGAAAAAAAGGTCAAGTTACCCAGCTTTTAAAAAATCTAAAAAATCTCTCTGTTGATGAGAAAAAAGCGCAAGGCAAAATCATCAATGAGTTGAAGCAATCCATTGAACAAGCCATCCAAGCTCGAAAACAAGTTCTTGAACGCGAACACTTAAATCAAGTGCTCGAGCAAGAGCGTGTCGATGTTACCTTACCGGGGCGTCGCATGAGAGCCGGCTCACTGCACCCCATTACACTCACCAAAAACCGCATCATTGAGTTGTTTGAGCGTATGGGTTTTAGCGTGGCTGAAGGTCCTGAAATTGAGACCGACTTTTACAATTTTGAAGCGCTTAATATTCCTAAAACGCATCCAGCCAGAGCGATGCACGATACCTTTTATTTCGCCGATGGGCATGTCTTAAGAACCCATACATCCCCGGTGCAAATACGCACCATGGAAAAGTCGACGCCGCCGATGAAAATCATTGCCCCAGGCCGTGTTTATCGTCATGATTCGGATGTCACTCACACACCCATGTTCCATCAGTTGGAAGGGTTATTGATTGATGATTCCACCAATTTTGCCCAACTAAAAGGCGTGCTCGACGATTTCCTAAAAGCCTTTTTTGGAGAAGACGTAGCGGTGCGCTTTCGTCCCTCTTATTTCCCATTTACCGAACCCTCAGCGGAGGTCGACATCCAATGCGTTCATTGCAAAGGCGCAGGTTGTCGAATCTGTAAGCAGACGGGTTGGTTAGAGATTTTAGGGTGTGGCATGGTCCATCCTAAAGTGCTCGAATATGGAAACATTGATCCCACCAAGTACCGTGGATTTGCCTTTGGCATGGGCATTGAGCGTATCGCGATGCTCAAATACGGCGTGAATGACTTAAGACTCTTTTTTGAAAATGACATGAGGATGCTCAGTCAGTTTCCTACAGCTTGAGATAGAATATGCAATTTTCTGAACAATGGATGAGAGAGTGGGTAAACCCCAAGCTCACCACCCCTGAGTTGGCTCATAAATTAACCATGGCTGGTCTGGAAGTAGACAGCGTGGCGCCTTATTGCGAACCCTTCACTGAAGTGGTGATTGGACTGGTTGAGACATGCGAGTCCCAAGGTAAGCTGAGCAAGCTCAGCGTCAACGTAGGCGAGCGCCTTCTCAATATCGTGTGTGGGGCCCCTAACATCGCCCAAGGACAAAAAGTGGCGGTTGCCATGGAAGGGGCGCATTTGCCTGCGATTCACCAACCTTCAGAGCAGCTAAAAAAGACGACGATTAAAGACATGCCCTCAGAGGGTATGATTTTGTCGTTAGAAGAACTTGGTTTGGCGGAAAAGTCCGAGCAGATACATGTGCTTCATCCGAATGCACCGGTGGGTGAGAGTGTTTGGGATTATATGCATCTTGATGACACCATCATTGATGTTGATTTGACCCCAAACCGTGGGGATTGCTTGAGCATGCAAGGGGTTGGACGAGAGCTTCATGCCTTAACTGGGGCGCCCTTTAATCCAGTCGGTGTGCATCCCATCCCAGCCAGTCATGATCATCAAATCAGCATAGATATTCAAGACACACAATCGTGTCCAAGATACAGCGCACGTATCATTGAAAATGTAGATTGCTCTAAGAAAACCCCTGATTGGATGATTGAAAAGCTTCGACGTTCTAACATCAAGTCCATTAACCCGGTGGTTGATGTGATGAATTATGTCATGATTGAGCTTGGTCAACCCATGCATGCCTTTGATTTAAATACTATTGAAGGCGACATCGTGATTCGTCAAAGCATTGAAGGTGAGCCTTTAACGTTGCTTGATGGTCAGCAAGCCAAGATGCACGCCCACACCCTCATGGTGGCCGACCGCCAAAAGCCATTGGCGATTGCGGGCATCATGGGAGGACTCGACAGTGGCGTGACCTCACAAACGACTAAGGTCCTTCTTGAGAGTGCTCACTTTACCCCAGAAGCGTTGGCGGGTAAGGCCCGCTCTTATGGGCTTCATACCGACTCATCGCATCGCTTTGAGCGTGGGGTTTGCCCATCGGGTTGTGTGGATGCCATTGAGCGTGCGACGCAGTGGATTTTAGACATCTGCGGAGGGGAGCCTGGTTCCGTCATGGACGTCAAATCCCATTTGAAAGATCCACAAGTCATTGAATTTTCGCCTGAGCGCTGTGCCACCCATTTAGGGTTTGAGCTCAACGAGGAGCAAGTGCGTCAGGATTTTGAACGCTTAGGTTGCCAAGTTGAAGTGGGCACGCCATGGCAGGTGACAGCGCCTACCTTTCGCTTTGATTTAACCATTGAAGAAGACTTGTTTGAAGAGGTGGCGAGGTTAAAAGGGTATGACAACATCCCTAATCAATCTGGTTTTGGACCATTTTCCACCACTGCTTCAGGCTTAGGGGTCAATGAAACACGTATTAAGCTGGCAATGGCCGACATCGGCTATCAAGAAGCCATCACATACAGCTTTGTGTGCCCGAGCATGCAAGCCGATTTATTCCCAGAAGTGGAAGGCAGTCCTTTAGTCAACCCAATCGCCAGTGATATGTCGATGATGCGAGTGAGTCTATTTCCAGGATTGCTTACGGCGCTCAAACATAATGTGAATCGTCAACAAGACAACGTGGCTTTGTTTGAAACAGGCCTCGTCTTTCAACAGAACGATGGTTTGAAACAAACGAAAAAGTTGGGCGGGCTTGTGCATGGGCAGTTTTCACCCAAAGCTTGGGACACCAAAGCCAAAGCTTGCGACTTTTTTGATGTGAAAGGGCATATTGAGCACCTTTGGGTAGGCATGGGCCATGAGTTAGATAGCCTAGGCTTTGAGGCTGGTGAGCACCCAGCGTTGCACCCAGGCATTTGCGCTTCGATACACAACAACAATCAAGTGATAGGCCATGTGGGCCAACTCCATCCGAGTTTGGAATCAAAACTTGATATCAAGGGCCCTGTGTTCTTGTTTGAAATGAACGTGGATCCCATCTTGTCGACCGAAGCGCTTGGTTTTGAGAAGTATTCGATTTATCCTGAGATTAAGCGTGATTTATCCATGGTCTTGAGTGATTCGACCCCTGCCAATCAGGTCATGGATTGGATCAAAGCAAACGCGGGGATCAAGCTCAAAAAAGTTGAACTTTTTGATGTCTATGCTGGAAGTAACCTTCCTGAAGGCTCTAAGAGTTTAGCCTTGAGCTTATTGTGGCAAGATTTTGATAAAACACTCACAGACGAAGCCATTGAAGGGCTCATGACGCCCATCATTCAGGGTTTAAAACAGACCTTTGATGCAACTTTAAGGGAATAAAGATGACTTTGACCAAAGCGGAATTGGCAGACAGTTTAATTGAAAAATATGGATTTAATAAAAAAGACGCAAAAGATCTCGTCGATTATTTGTTTGAAGAGATCCGAATTGCCTTAGAATCCGGGGAAGGGGTCAAGATATCCGGTTTTGGTAATTTTGATTTAAGGGATAAGAATCAACGACCAGGCCGTAACCCCAAAACGGGTCAGGATATTCCCATCAAAGCTCGACGCGTTGTGACTTTTAAGCCTGGTCAAAAGCTTCGTGCTCGTGTCGAGAGCTTTGAAGGCGAGCTTCAGGATGAATAGCGTTTTACATTGGGGAGGTATCTGCTAGAATACCTCCTTTGTCGGGGCGTAGCGCAGCCTGGTAGCGCACATGCATGGGGTGCATGGGGTCGGAGGTTCAAATCCTCCCGTCCCGACCAACTTTTCCTCTAAAGAATAGTAAGTTAAAAGTAATTTGCTTTCTGGTTTCCTTGGAATTTGATTCTGGGGACTAAAAAGGGATATTGTTGTTATAACCCGTAATTTGTCTGAGCACCTTTCTTCTGTCCTGTTCAAGTCTTGCGTAACCAGATTCGAGAACCCACTCTGTTTTTTAGGCCCCTTAAAGCCTCATAGATGCGTTATCCCACAGCTTCCTTTTCCGTTAAGATTTGTCGTCTTTTATATTATCCACGCCACTGTTGACATACGTGGCTTGAATGCTAGCCATTGATCGGAATGAAGATCAGTCGGCTAGGCATTTCACGGCTATCATGGGCTTTCTTTAAACCTTGATGATGATCATTGAATTAAAAAAGCATTTGACGGTCTCTTAAAGAGCATTAGTTCATTCACCTCTTTAGGAGATGAGAGTGTCCTGAAGGCTCCCAAAGACAGTACGAATACAGAATTTTACAATACACCGTTAGAGGCCATAGTGGAAAAGCGAGCTTTAAGGTCGCTAATAAGGTCCTGCAAATCGCTCAGATCCAGCCCTTGGGTGAATTTAAGTACACTTTACAAATAATAATAAAAATAAACCTTTAGTATATATTTATAAATATATT
>CAYNJF010000033.1:0-26336 GCA_964397555.1 uncultured Francisellaceae bacterium | reverse complement strand
CAGGCCAGGAGGAGCAAGGACCACAAAACGATCCCAACCCACCCTCTGACGATGAGTTTATCGTCTTTGATGATAATCCACCGCCACCAGAGCCAGTTTTACCCGAGGGCATCCAATGGTCAGTGACTGGAGGTGGAGTTCTATCGGAGGGGGAGGCTGCAGTCTTTACCGTGGGCTTTACTGGGGTAACGCTTGCCCCAGGATATACGGTCAGTGTCGCACTTGGCACCGTTGACATAGCAATCGGGGCAGGTGAGCTCATGGAGCCGATGCTTGAGAATGTTCAAGGGGTTACCATGGATGGCAATTTTATTGTCTTTGATGACACAGCGCCAACCTCTGTTGACGTAACCGTCATGACAGGCGATAACCAGCTCCCTCAACTAAGCCGACAGTTTGGATTACAACTTAATGCGCCAAAGTTTAATGATGAGCCGCTTGGTAACTTAGCTTCTCCTCTGGCTCAAGCCACCGTTTTAGATGACGATCAAACGCTTTTAACCATCGTTGCTACGGATCCCGATGTCTCCGAAGATGCCTCGAATCGAGCCGGGCAATTTCAGCTTCAATTGAGCTCACCGCTTGATATTGATACCCAAGTGCAGTTAGAAATCTCTGGGACGGCGACTAATGCTACCGATTATTTAAACATACCGACAACCGCCATCATCCCTGCCGGTGAGACGACTTCGAACATTAATCTCTCTGCGTTTGGCGATGGGTTTGCTGAACCTGATGAAACCGTTATCATCACAGTTGTCTCGACCTCGCCTGATGCACAGGTGCTCGTTGGGGCACAGAATACGGCCACAGCCACCATCGCCGATGACGGTGATATTGCCCCTAACTACTTTGCGAATATTTTTGATATCAATGAGTCCCAGGACTTTGTGAATTTGATTGTTCAACGAACGTCTACTACAGAGTTGCCTGCGCAGTTAAGCTATGAAATAAGAGGAGTAACTGCAACTGGTAACGACCTCGTCTTGGACAGTGGGACATTAACGTTTGAACCTACGGATTTTCTCAAAGAAATCCCGATTCAGATTCTTGATGATGACTTAGTCGAAGACACCGAAACTTTTGAGATTGTCTTATTTGATTTGACGCAACCCGGTACCATCGACACGCCTTTAATCACGACCAACCTTTTCGATGATGACGTAGCTCGAATTCGAGTCGAACCTACCGTGGTCTCTGAAAAGGATGGCACCGTCCAAGTTAACGTGACTTTAACAGGGACCTTGGATATTCCGTTAACCGTCAATTTAGAGCCCATGTCACAGTCAGCAACAGCAGGGCTCGATTTTGAAAACAGCATCAAACAGGTTACCTTTGAAGCTAATGCTCCGAGCCCTCAAACCCAAACGGCCACTTTTGATATCGTGGATGATGATCTTCGCGAGTTTATCGAAGGCAATGCGGAAGAGTTTTTTATTCAACCCTCCAATAACGTGACACCCAGTGGGACTAGAACGCTTCAGTTCGAAGGTGGCCTAGTTAGCATCATTGATGACGACGAGGAAGCGTTTGGTCCCAACCAATTTCTTATTTTTGACCAAACGATATCTGAAGGGGACGTTGCCGCCCTTTTTGATGTTTACAAGGAGGGCAACCAATCTGGTCAGCTGAGTATAACGACGCAAGTTTTAAACATTCCCGCTGCAGTGCTCAATGAAGCTACCCCTGGCGAGGATTATACGACGACTGAAAGTACGCTCGTTTTCGCGCAAAGTGATTTGAAACAATCCTTTAGCATACCCATCACGGACGATGACATTAATGAGGCCACTGAAAGTATTGTGGTGATCATACGGGATGCCCAAGGGGCTGTTATCAACGATAATGCCCAAGAGCTGTTCATCGTGGATAACGACTCGGTGGTGGTAACCATGGAAGATGTTATTGTCAGTGAAGCCGATGGACAAGCGCAAGTAACCTTGAGTCTTTCCAATGCTTTTGACATTGATGTGGAGATTTTAGTTGAGCCAGAACCTGGCCGGATCAACCCTGCTTTTCCAGAATCTGATGTCAACAGTGAACCACAAGTCGCCTTTTTTGCGGCAGGGACAAAAACAGCGACGGTTTCAATTGATATTATCAATGACGATGAGCTTGAAGAGACGGAGTTTGTTAGCTTGTCACTTTCTGCCATGACTGACTTAAGTGGTCGAGACGTTGACTTAAGTGACAGAGCCACCATTACCATTCTTGAAGAAGATGAGCTTCCTGTCTTAACGGTTGCCAGTGTCAGTGTCAATGAGGCGCAAGGGGCCCTTGAGTTGGTGTTTGAGCGCTCTATTGGCGTCAACCGCTTTCAAAGGTTTGATTTTCGATTGGAATCAGACACGGCGATTGATGGCCTTGATTTTAATGGTGATGAATTTAACTTAACCTTTGACCCATTTGAGACTCAAGTCACTTTTTTTGACACCATTCCCATCATCAACGATATGACTGTCGAGCAATTAGAGTCTCTTATCGTCAATCTTTCGACCGATGATCCTACCTTACAAATTATCAACCCCCAACAGCAGATCACGATTGTGGATGATGATCGAGCAACCGTGACCATTGAAGATGCCACTGTTGAAGAAGGCGACGGTTTTGTGCGCTTAGTCGTAAGCCTAGATAATCCACTTGATGCGGATACCACCGTCTCATTTAATTATCTAAATGGTTCTGCCACCCTTGGGAGTGATTTTGGTCCTCAAGCCCCAGCATCACTCACCTACAGGGCTGGAGAGTCTGGATCACGAACGGTCCTTGTCCCCATTATCGATGACAACCCAATGGAAGAAGGATCCATTGAGGGGGTTGAGACTTTCATCGTGACGGCGAGTGTCAATGGCGCAGGGTCTCGAGATGTGGTTGTCAATCAAGGTAATGTCATTATTCTCGATGACGATGGCCCAGTGGAATTTTTTGCTCAAGACATCAGTGTCAATGAGGATGATGAACAGGCCACCGTCACCGTCTTTCGATCCGGCAACCCTTCCAATCAAGTCAGCGTTGATTTTACGTTAAATGATGGTCAAGCTGTGGCGCAAGACGACTTTGAAGCCCAATCTGGTACCCTTATGTTTGACCCCGGTGAAGTCCAAAAAACCATCACGATTAATCTAGTCAACGATCGCCTTGAAGAGCCCACTGAAACCTTCGATGTGGTTTTATCCAATCCTATCGGTGGCAGCATTCGTGATAATACGGCAACAGTGACCGTCGAGGACGGTGACTTGGCACCCACTCAACAGGTGTTAACTGATTTATACGGTCTGCATGATGGTGAAAATCCAACTGAGATCTTTTTAAGTGAGAATATCTTATTTTTTGAAAGCTCTGCTCCAGAGCTTACCTATACCGTAGAGACCTCACCGGGACAGGGTGAATTTAGACTGGTTGACGGGGGAGAAGGCACTCCGGTCATGCAATTTACGCAACAACAAATCATTGATGGTCTTGTTTTTTATCTCTCCGATACGCCAGGCATGATCACGGATACTGCAACACTGAGTGTATCCGATGGAGAAAATACCGTCTCCGGCATTGATCTAAACATTCAAATAGGGGTCAATACCTTTGAGGATGATGTCGATTTTAACGATGGTACGCTAAGTTTAAGAGAGGCTCTGTTTACCGCGAATCAAAGTGACAAGGCCTCGATTATACTTCTAGAGGACGGAACCTACGTATTGGACATCCCAGGGGTTGATAATACCCCACTCAGTGGAGATTTGGATGTCGATAACGTCAATCATCAAATAACCTTCCAAGGCGCCGATGAAACCATCATTGATGCCAGTGCAGCAGGAGCTCGGGTATTTCAAGTCCTAACCGGCTCTGATGCGGTGATTAACGACCTCATCATTGAGGGTGGTTCTGGCCAATCAGGCGCCGCGGTTTTAAATTTTAATGGTCAGCTTGAAATCAATGACAGTGAAATTCATGGAAATGGTGTCAATGCGAGCTCTGTCATTAGCACTGCGGGCAACGGACAGACTATCATTAACAATACGTTTATTCATTCAAATTTGGCAAGCTTTACAACGATTAATAATCAGTCATCGGGCATAACCACGTTAAATGGGTCGACGCTTACCAACAACCAAGGGCAATTTACCTTCTATAGCGCCACCTCTGCTTCCTCGACCATCAGTAATTCAACGTTTTATGAGAACAATACCTTCAGTGAAGTTCAACATGAATTAGGTGCCATCAACCTTGAAAGCTCAACTTTTGTGAATCAAAACCAGGACGTTGTTCTCAATATATTAGCAGACGGGAATGTAAATAATTCAGTGATTATTGGTAACGGTAATCGACCCAATTTTGTCGCCTCAGGTGACGTCAATGGTTCCAATAATGTGGTCAGCGTGGGGGTTGATAATTTTGGGGCAGGTAACATTGACGACCCATCAAACGTTACTGTCAGTAACTTTCTAAGTGAATTTGGCACGAATGTGCTCCAAGACAATGGCGGGCCTACACCGACTTTAGCCTTGGTGGCTGGCGCCACAGCCATTGACCAAAGCAACTCGACACTAGATAGTGATCAAAGAGGATTTGAGCGAGCGGATGGCAACGGTGATGGCGTGGTCTCACCCGACAGTGGCGCCTTTGAGTTTTTAGGCATTGAAGATTCTTCAGTGAATCAGCCGATCGTGGTACTTGCGAATGAGAGCATCTTTATTGAAGAGCAAAGTGGGACCTTTGTCTTTGATCTCGGGATCACCAACCCAGGTGGAGGGGTTACGGAAGTGGGAACCGAGTACGGAATAGACTCTCTTGGGTCAGCTGATGGGAGCTTTTTTCAACTAGATTCTCAGACTGGCGAGTTGATGTTTAACATGACCCCGGATTTTGAGAGCCCAATGGACGTGGGTGCGGATAACATTTATGAACTTGTTGTCAATGTCTTTAATAATCAGCCATCAGTAGGGCTTTTCACCGCTGATGTAAGTATTTCTGTGAATGTTGTTGATGTTAATGAGCCGATTGAAAAGCTCGTGGTTCAAGATGTCTATGGCCTCAACGACGGGGTCAATCGCACTGAGGTTTTGGTCACGAACAATCAATTAAATTTCTCGGATCCAGACAATCAGACGATTACCTATACCATCGAGACCTACGCGGCGGGTGATTCCGGATTTATCGAGGGCTTTTTGTATCGAGATGGCGTATTGCTTCAAAGTGGCGACTCTTTTACCCAGCAGGATATCAACGACAATCGAATCACCTATTTGACGACCGAGGCGGTCCAAGGCGATGATGCATCAGGCCAAGTCGAATTCAACGTCAGCGATGGTGTTAACCCACCTTTTTTTGATGCCATCAATTTTCGAGTTGGCATCAATACTAGCTCGGATGCGATTAATCTCAATGATGGTTTCTTATCGTTAGGCGAGGCGGTGATGGTTGCGAACCAGTCAACCTCCCAAGAGACTTTACTGCTGCCAGAGATGTTTTATCCCCTCTCATCTGATCTTGTCTTTACGAATGCGGTCAACCTCATTGGGGTAGGGGACACCTTCATTGGCACCAACGGGGGGCAGCACAGACACATCACGTTCGATGTGGACAGTGGCGCCTCGTTAATTCGTAACATTACCTTTGGTAGTGGACGTGAAGTCTTTGGAAATGAAGATGGTAATGGTGGCTCAATCTTGGTCGTCGATGGTGAATTAAATATTGAAGAATCAACCTTTATTGATAATCAAGCACAGGGTAATGGGGGGGCTATTTTTGGTGATGCAGGTACAGTTATTAACTTAACCAACGTAACCCTTGAAAACAATCGCGCCCAAGCCAACGGGGGCGGCATAAGCGCATTAGGTGAGTTATCCATCGTGAACTCAACCATCAGTGGAAATTCTGCGACCAGCAATGGAAGCTTGGGTGGCGGGATCCAGGTATCTTCGAATTTTGAGTTGATTAATTCAACCGTGGCAGGCAATCGATCTGGTGATGGCGGAGGGGGAGTTCATATTTCAGGTTCGAATGATCCCACCGCATTCATTCGAAACTCAACGCTTGCGTCTAACACCAGCAACGACATAAGTACGTCGTTCTCTGGTGGCAACTTATTCAGCAACATATCGGATTTAACCATTGATAGTTCGATTATCCTCAATGGATCGGCCTCCAATGATGGGGCTCAAATCCAAAGCACATCACCAACCAGCATAAAAGGGTCGAATAACATTATCCAAAATGGGGATACCAGTGATTTATCTGGCATTATAGATGATCTCGGTTTCCTTAGCAGTGATGCTCAAACGGAGTTTGGTACTGACAATCCTGGGGTGAGCGATCAAGGTGGGCAGACCTTTACTATCCCGCTGATTGCAGGGGCGCTGGCCATTGATGCAGGTTTGGCAGGTCCACAAGGGAGCATTGATGAAACTTCGGACCAAAGAGGAGCTTCCTACGTCAACCAGCCAGATGCAGGTGCTTTTGAGTTTGGAGTCATACCGCCGGTTATCTTTGATTTAGACGCCGATGGCTTTGAGTTGATTCATTACAGTCAAAGCGATGTTCATGTGTTGGTGGGCGATGAAGTACGACAAATCTCATGGGTTGGCCCGGACGATGCCATTTTAGTGCTCGATGACAATCAAAACGGGCAAGTCGACGGGATCGATGAGTATGCGTTTGCCTATCATCACCCCGATGCACTTACCGACTTACACGGGCTGGCTCTTGCCTACGACAGCAACCAAGACGGCACACTGGACGCCAACGACCAGCGATTTCATGATTTTTATGTGTGGCAAGACAGCAATAGCGATGGGGTATCGTCGGTGGATGAGCTGCTCTCATTGACCGATGCTCAAATTAAATCCATTGACTTGCAATCGAATTGGCATGGGGAACGGTTAGAAGCCGGCCTGCTCTATGGTACCGCCACTTATACCATGAACAACGGTACCCTCGGAACCATTGGCGACATCGCCTTATCGCTTGGGGATATGATCCATGAAGAAGGAGCACTTCAAGGGCTTACCAACGATACACAAGCTTCCAATGATGAATTAACCTTGAGCACGAAAGCGGCCAACGAACCAACGATGCAGCCAATGCAAGACATCGAGATACCCGGGGCGAACACCGAGATGTTCTAATCATGGTAGGTGGCTAAGTGATGACTTTTGCGATAGTCTCCTATTATTTATGGTCAAGGAAGACGCATGCAATCCATCCCGGTCGAGTTTACCAATGAGCAACACATTACCCTCAAAGGCGTGCTCGAAAAGAGCCATCTCAACACAGGTCAATATGCGCTCTTTGCCCATTGCTTTACGTGCTCAAAAGACATTCGAGCGGCCCGTGTCATTTGCGCCTCCTTAGCCAAATTAGGCATAAGCACCTTACGTTTTGATTTTACCGGCATTGGCATGAGTGAGGGGGAGTTCTCAGAGTCCAACTTTTCCACCAATGTGCAAGACTTAGTCAGCGCTTGTCGGTTTTTATCCGAACAATACGCCACACCGAGCATCTTAGTGGGCCATAGTTTAGGTGGGGCGGCCGTGTTGGCGGCCGCAGAGCATCTTCCCTCAATCAAAGCGGTAGCCACCATGGGGGCCCCATCCAACACTCAGCATTTGCTGCATCACTTTGATGGTCACGAAGAGGATATTGAAACCAAAGGACAAGCCAAAGTGTCTTTAGCGGGTCGACCCTTTTTGATTAAAAAGCAATTTGTGGATGATTTGAAGGCCTTCGAACTTCAGGGCAAAATTAAGAAGATCAAAGCGGCTCTTTTGGTGATGCACTCGCCCTTGGATGAAACCGTCTCCATCGATGAGGCACAAATGATATACACCAACGCCATGCATCCCAAAAGTTTTATCACGTTGGATAAAGCCGATCATCTCTTATCCAAGATTGAAGATGCTGAGTACTGCGCCAACATACTCTCAAGCTGGGTGACTCGGTATGTGGATACCACCATCCAACGACCCACCTTAGAGCCAGGTCAAGTTCAGATCGAAGTCCAAGATGGATTCACTCAAAACGTTTACACTCACCATCATCATTGGGTGGCCGATGAGCCTACCTCCGTAGGCGGGTTAGACTTAGGGCCCAACCCGTACGAGCAGCTCTTGAGTGCGCTTGGAACATGCTCTGCGATGACTTTGCATGTCTATGCCAAGTTTAAAAAAATAAAGCTGCCTGAGATGACGATTACGTTGACGCACACCAAAGATCATAGCCAGGACTGCGTTGATTGTGAGTCAGAGAGCTCAAAAATTGACATTATGCACAAAAAAATTACCATACTCGAAGAGGTGAGTGATGAGCTAAAAGCAAAGATCCAGCAGATTGCGGATAAGTGCCCAGTTCATCGCACGCTCCATAATGAGATTGAAGTCAAAACCACCGTTGAGTAGGGGATCCCTTTGTTAAATCGTTGTTATCTTGTCACCCACACCGAATCGGACTATCAAAGTGCTCAGCACTGCATTGGCGAGGGCCATAACGGCATCCCCATGCTGATGGCTGCCATGTTTGTTGGTAGTGAGCTTAAATACTTAACCTGGGAAGAAGAAGAGGGCATCGAAGCCTATCTTTTCACACTCACCCAAGAAGAGGCTATCACTCGCTTGGATGCCGGTTTAGAAAAACTTAAAGCGATGTTCCCTAAAGAGGTCGTGGATTATTGCCAAGGGTGGGCTAACGAGCTTAAATCAAAGATGCAAGCGCATGTCTTTTTGGATATCTCGGAATTTATGCCGCTGTTTGAACAACAAGAGGATTTTCTGGCTTGGTTTGGTGAGGTTCAAGATGGGCTACTTGAGCCCAATGAAGAGATTGTCACCATTCTTATCGATAACAACGAAGGCTTCATTCAACCTCTGTTGGTTGGCTATCCTTGCGATGGAGAGCCGATGGACGACGAGAAGGCTGAAAAGTACGACTTTGATGGCCCCTTACAGGTCAAAGTGATTGAGGACACCATTGTCTTAAAGCCTAGTCAAGTTAAACATTGATTAAAGACACTAAGGTCATATCACAAAGGAGCCTAACTGCAGCCTGTAGTGTGTGGCTCTGCCTTGGCCTTGTGGAATAAAAAGACCTAAAGCCACCAAGCTTTGAATGTCTCTGGTGGCTGTGGCTTTGGAGGTATCTGCAATCTTGGTGGATTTGGGCTCATGCCTCCTTCAAAGCCATGCAGTCCCGCTCTCATCATCCGCTTGATGACTTTATTGGTAGTTGCCAATGTAAAGGTCTCATGAGCCACTGATAACTCATAATCGGCTCAAAAAACACAAAAATTTGAGCCGATTAAGGTCCCTAATCGGCTCATCAGCAACTGCTTATTAAAAATACATAATGATATCAATAAGATAAATGATTGGATGAAATGGCTTGGGTAAAGTGAGGAGCAGAGCAGGCCTTGAGCCTGCTCTGGAGCGCCTTAAGCGCTTTGTGGGTCCTTATCGCCTTGTCGGACTTTGCCTTTAACGCCAAAGTCGGTGGCCAGAAGATAGATAGCCGGGACCACAAAGAGGGTAAAGACGGTCCCAATGGTCATGCCGCCCACGATCGATAGACCTATTTGCGTGCGACCTTCAGCGCCTGCGCCCGTGGCCAAGGCTAAGGGCATGGCACCAAGCACGGTGGCAAAGGTCGTCATCAAAATGGGTCTAAAGCGAAGCAAGCATGCTGTTTTAACCGCTTCAAATCGAGTTTTATCCAATTGCTGATTGGCAAACTCAACAATCAAAATACCGTGCTTGGTAATCAAACCAATCAAAGTGATGAACCCAATTTGTGAGAACACATTCAACGAGCCGCCGGTCAGTTTAAGGGTAAGCAAGGCCCCGAAAATCGCGCACGGCACGGACAACATGATCACAAGAGGATGTTTGAAGCTTTCAAATTGGGCCGCTAAGACCAAGAAGATCACAAGAAGCGCGAGAAGGAAGGTCACCGCAAGTGCACTAGAACTTCTCTTGAAGTCTCTTGAAGCGCCGCCATAATCGTAAAAGACATTGGATGAAATTTCTTTCACGCTGGCTTCGAGATAATCCAGGGCTTCATCCAACGAATAATCTGGACCTAAGCTTGCCGTGACGGTCAACGAAGGCATCTTATTAAAGTGATTAAGACTCTTCGGGGCCACGGTCTCTTTAGGGTAGACCAAAGAGCTTAATTGGATCATCTCGCCTTTATGGTTTTTCACAAACACTTGCTCAATTGAGGATGGGTTGGCTCGATACTGACCTTCAGATTGCAAGATGACATCATACAATTTAGCCCCACTCTTGTAGGTGGATACCTTGGAGCCTGAGTAAAGCGTTTCTAGCGTGTGGCCAATGTCATCAATGGACACGCCTAGCGTACCTGCTCGATCTCGGTCAACAGTGAGCTCAATCTGAGGTTTGTTCATCTCCAGATCGGTTTGCACGTTTAAAAGGTTTGGATTTTCACGCACCTTTGCCATGAGCGCTTGGTCAATTTGAGCCAAATGCTCATATCCCTCTGGGGACATAATGATAAACTCAACCGCTCCTTCCAGCGAGCCTGAACCAATGGAGGCTGGTGGGGGGACAGCAAAGGACATGATGCCAGGAATGCCCCAAAGCTTTTTGTTGAGCTGATCGACCACCTCATTTTGAGTGACGTCCCTTTCCTTGTGGGGAGGCAACAACGCAAAGGACATGGTTTGCGTGACAAAAGGGTAACCCACGATGGTGAAAAAGCCTCGTACGTTTTCATTGGCGGATAAAATCTGCTCCACTTGCTTGGCGTACTTATCGGTATAGGCCACCCCTGAGCCCTCGGGGGCAAGACCGATGGTGATGACAAACCCTCGATCCTCAGGTGGGACGAGCTCAGATTTTAAGGAGGTAAAGGTAATCGCATTCAACACCATAATGGCGGCAAATCCACCAAGGACCCAATATTTACGAGTAAGGCACACATTCAGGGCTTTGGTATAGGCATTGGCCAGACCATTCAAACCTTGTTCAATTTTGACGAACAGGGTATTGGTTGAGTGCTCAGCTCGCAACAGTTTTGAACACATCATGGGCGTGAGCGTCAAAGCCACAAAACCTGAAATAAACACCGCACCGGCCAAGACGATGGCAAATTCAGTAAAGAGTTTACCAACCTCGCCCTCAGAAAAGGCCACTGGAGTGAACACGGCAAGGAGTGTTAACGTCATGGAGATGACCGCAAAGCCTATCTCATTCATGCCTTTAAACGCGGCATCCATGGGCTTCATGCCTTCTTCGACATGTCGATAGATGTTCTCAAGGACAACAATCGCATCGTCCACCACCAAGCCAATGGCCAACACCATGGCCAGCAAGGTAAGCGTGTTGATACTAAAACCAAGAGCTGCCATAAGAGAGAGCACCCCAATCAACGAGATAGGGATGGTGACGATGGGGATGAGAGTCGCTCGCAATGACCGTAAAAAGAGGAAAATGACTAAGATCACCAACACCAAAGCTTCCACCAAGGTCTTATACACAGAGTGGATAGACTTTTTGATGACCGCAGTAGAGTCATAAGCCAAAAGAATGTCCGCGCTATCGCCCAATGAGGCATCAAGCTTAGGCAGCACCTTTTTGACCCCATTGGAGATATCCAAAGGATTGGCGGTGGATTGCTTTACCACCCCAAGGGCAATCGAGGTCTGTCCATTGTAACGAGCATGAAAGCGCGTGGAGACGGGGGCGACTTCGACCTTGGCGATGTCTTTAAGTCGAACCAGATGATCGTGATCCTCGATCACAATCACATCTTCGAACTCCGCCACGGTTTTCAAATCAGTTTTGGTAAAGATAGAAAACTCAATAAAGTCACTCTCTACTCGCCCCGAAGGCAGCTCAACGTTTTGCGTGCGAAGGGCATTAGCGACGTCCTGAATGCTCAAGTTTTGTGACTTTAGCTTGTGCGAGTCCAACATCACGCGCATGGAAGGGATACGCTCACCCACGACATGAAGGTTGGCCACCCCTGAGACCATCTCAATCTTATCTTTGATGGTGTTTTGCACTAGGCTGGATAACTCCATCATGGATAAGGTTTTTGAGGACACCGCAAGCCACATGATGGCATTGGAGTCTGAGTCGGCTTTGATCACCAGTGGATCTTCGACGTCTTGCGGTAAAAACCGTTTAGCACGAGCCACGCGATCACGCACGTCATTGGTGGCCGACTCAAGATCTTGAGTCGGCAAAAAGACAATGGAGACCTCACTTTTCTCATCTTTGGAATCAGAGGCCATGTAGTCGACGCCCTCTAAGCCCGTGAGCGAGTCCTCAATGATACGTGTGACTTGGTTTTCAATGATTTCAGCCGAGGCGCCACTGAACCGGGTGGAAACCGAGACCACGGGTTTATCGACTTTTGGGAATTCACGAACGGTCAAGCTCGAATACGACATCACACCGGCTAAGACGATCAGCAAATTGATGACCGTGGCAAAGACGGGTCGTTTAATGCAAAATTCAGATATCTTCATAAAGCGGCCTTATTGCGCTGGGTAGACAGCGGCGCCATCATACAATCGATTTAAACCTGAGTTGGCAACGTTTTGCTCTCTTTTCAGCCCTTCAACAATCTCAACCATCGCATTTTCTCGCAAACCGACTGTGACCGGTTGCTTGATGGCCTTATCTTCTTCTATGACATAGACATAAGCGGAGTCTTGATCGAGCGCTACCGCGTATTCTGGGACCCATAAGGCATGCTTTTCTTGACTGAAGATCAACTTAATTTTGGCAAACATGCCAGGTCTTAAGGTCATGGCTTCATTTTTCATACGGGCACGAAGGTGAATGGCATGGGTTTGATCAATACGAGGGTCAATGGCAATCACCGTGCCTTTAAACACCCCCTCGGTGCCATCAATCATGACATCAATCGACTGCCCCGTATTGACTTTGGAGAGCATAACCTCGGGGATTTTAAAGTCGACTTTGAGTCGGTCCATGCGCTCAAGGTTAATCAATGCTTGTCCGGGGACGACATAATCACCCACTTCGACTTTGGATAAGCCCACCACCCCTGGGAAGGGGGCTTTGATGGAGAGTTGCTCAACTCTGGCGTTAAGGTAATCTAAATTGGCCTTATCAAGCTCTAGTTGAGTACGAGCTGCGTCCAAATCACTTTGAGAGCCCGAGCCTGTGGCTCGAATTGCTTGAATGCGATCAAAATTTAAGACCGAGTTATCGAACTGGACTTTGGCCTTTCGAAGCTCTGCTTTTAATAGGTTATCCTCAATGCGAAACAGCACTTGGCCCTCTTGGACCTCAGAACCATCGTCAAAGTTAAGCTCGCTTATCCGTCCTGCCACCTCCGGCGTCATGGTCGCTGAAGCAATGGATTCGAGCACCCCTGTGGTAGAGAACGCGTTTTTGGCTGGCATGATGGTGGGCGTGACCATCTCGACGGGCACAGGAGGCATTTCATTCGCCCAACCAGTCACACTTAGCATCACCAACAAAGATGCAACATAAATACGTAATGACATAAAGACCTCCTGACTATCAAACTGCGACAATTATGACAAGGCCAATGAGTAAAGTGAATGGCTAGGCTTGCTAATTGTTCAATAATTCATACAAATAGTGTTTTTTTAGGACTGGCGACTCTTTAGTCCTTGTGATTTGCGACTATGAGCCTATTTCTTATTCCATCAAAGATGCTTTGCAAGTGAGTTGCAGGACATCGGGATTCAATGGGATATAAGATTGTTTTTTCATAAATTCATGGAGCTTGAATGAAACGCACAACCCTTTCTTATGGATTGTTGTTAGCGGCGACGGTCACCGGATCTGCTTTTGCACTGTCCATCGAAATCAACCCTACTATGGAATGGTCGGCAAAAACGAATCAATTTTGGTGGCCCGATAAGTTAGATTTACAACCTCTAAGACAGTTTTCGCCTCAGTCCAGTCCTATGGACAAAAGCTTTGATTACGCCAAAGAGTTCAACAAGCTTGATTTACAAGCGGTCGTAGCCGACCTTGAAGCGCTCATGAAAGATTCCCAAGATTGGTGGCCAGCTGACTATGGTCATTATGGTCCATTTTTCATTCGCATGAGCTGGCACAGTGCGGGCACCTATCGGATAGCCGATGGTCGAGGTGGCGCCGGGGGAGGCCAGCAACGATTTGAGCCGTTAAACAGTTGGCCTGATAACGCAAACTTAGATAAAGCGCGTCGCCTGCTTTGGCCGATTAAGAAAAAATATGGCAAGCAGCTATCCTGGGCGGACTTGATGGTGTTAACCGGTAACGTGGCTATGGAATCTATGGGCTTTAAAACCTATGGATTTGCCGGTGGCCGTGTTGATGATTGGGAGCCTGATTTAGTTTACTGGGGCCCAGAGAATGAATTTTTAGCCGATACCCGTTATACCGGCGATAGAGAATTAGCCGAGCCTTTGGCGGCGGTGCAGATGGGGCTGATTTACGTCAACCCTGAGGGACCAAACGGTAATTCAGATCCGCTTGCGGCGGCCAAAGATATTCGTGAGACGTTTGGTCGCATGGCCATGAACGATGAAGAAACGGTTGCTTTGATCGCCGGTGGTCATACCTTTGGTAAAGCCCATGGGGCTCATAAACCCCAAGATTGTGTTCAAGTCGAACCAGCCGCAGCTGGTATTGAGGAGCAAGGCTTTGGATGGACCAATAATTGTGGGAAAGGCAATGCGGAAGATACCGTAACCTCCGGCCTAGAAGGGGCGTGGACCATAACCCCTGTGGCCTGGTCAAACCAGTATTTTGAAAACCTCTTTGCCTTTGAGTGGGAGCAAACCAAAAGTCCTGGTGGGGCTACTCAGTGGATCCCTACGGATAAGTCCACGGCCAACATGGTCCCAGATGCCCACGATGCAAGCCTTCGTCATGCGCCCATCATGTTCACCACAGATTTGTCTTTGCGTGAAGACCCTGCTTATCGTGAAATCTCCCTTCGGTTTAAAAACAACCCCGATGAGTTCCAGCAAGCGTTTGCTAAAGCTTGGTTTAAGTTGACTCATCGCGACATGGGACCTCGTGCCCGCTACTTAGGCACCCAAGTGCCGGATGAAGAGTTGATTTGGCAAGATCCAATTCCTAAAGCCCAAACGCAAGTTATTACCGAACAAGACATCGACAGCCTGAAAAAGATGATCACCAAGGCTAAAATCAATCGCTCTGATAGAGTGCGTGTGGCTTGGGCGTCGGCGTCTACCTTCCGTGCGACGGACATGAGAGGCGGGGCTAATGGTGCTCGTATTCGCTTGAGCCCTCAAAAAGATTGGCAAGCCAATGATCCAGACAATTTGACAAAGGTGCTTGGGCAGTATGAAAGCATCCAACGTCAATTCAACAAAAAGAGCGCAAGAAAAGTTTCGATGGCTGATTTGATCGTCTTGGGCGGCTCTCAAGCGGTTGAAGAGGCGGCCAAAGAAGCCGGTTCACCCATCAAGGTTGAGTTTACTCCTGGGCGAGTGGATGCACTTCAAGAGCAAACGGACGTGGTCTCTTTTGGTCCTCTTGAGCCCAAAGCCGATGGGTTTAGAAACTACTTCGACCCCAACAACTATCGCTCACCGACGAACATGCTGGTCGATAAATCAGCGTTGATGCATTTAAGCATCCCTGAAATGACCGTACTTGTTGGTGGGTTACGAGTGCTTGATGCCAATGCAGGCAACAGCCAACATGGCGTTTTGACTAAAAAGCCAGGTACCTTAAGTCAGGACTTCTTTGTCAATTTATTGGATATGTCGACAAAGTGGCAACCGTCTTCAATGGATGGCGTCTATGAAGGCGTATCTCGTCAAGATGGCTCGCCTCGTTGGACCGCGACCTCGGTCGACTTAATCTTTGGTTCAAACTCTGAGCTACGAGCTATCAGCGAAGTCTATGCCTCCGACGACGCCAAACAGCAGTTTGTTCAAGATTTTGCCAAAGCGTGGACCAAAGTCATGAACTTAGATCGATTTGATATTGCCTAAACCCTAAGCGGCACTTTGGTGCCGCTTCTTTTTAAAGATCATGCTCCAACAAGCGCAGAGTCTTCCTCAGATAAGCATTCAGTGATTGTGATTATTCTTTTGTAAATTAGATCTCACAATGGCCATAATACAGGGAAACCCGTTTTCATGTATTATAGAAAAAGCCTAATTAAACTTCTTTATTAAAGCATTTTATAATAAAGGATAAGGCCTTATTGCTTAATTAAAGTGATCTGATCCCGATTATACAGAAGCTAAGTCACACGACATTACTCATATTCTCATATTCTTCATTTGCTTTGGTTGGCCTCCCCGGTGAGATAACTATAGAGATGGTGCGATTGGTGAGATTTTTAGACTCAGTATAATGTGTATCCACACTATATAGTTATGATTTATTGATTTATGTAAACTCTAGGTGTACTTATTCAGTTATGTTATAACTTCAAAAATCCTACAGTTTGTTTTATAATAAAAATGTAAACCTAAAGTGTACTTATCTGATTAACTTTCAACTATGTAGTTGCACACTTTAAATAGGCAACGTTATGCAAAAAGAAGAACCTCGAAGAGGTTCAAAATTAAGAGCTTTATTACAGCGCTGGATACCTGGCACCGTAGGCGTTCAATCATGGCTGGATGAGCAAGGCATAACACGCCAATTAACCAAGAAGTTCGTTGATGGGGGTTGGATAAGAAAAATAGGGACTGGCGCATATACCTTAGTTAATGATGATCCTGGTTGGCTGGGGGCCGTGTATGCCCTACAAAAGATGAAGCAGTATAAAATACATGTGGCAGGTCAAACTGCTCTTGAACTCTTGGGATACAACCAATATCTTGCGTTTAGTGAAAAAAGACCAAAGCTGATATTCAATCATCCAAGTAACAATCACAGCTTGCCCACGTGGTTTAAAGATTACTTTCAGGATCTTAACCTTCATTTTGTAAGAGCGAATTTATTTGATGGGCCTTGGGATCAAGGGCTTATATCGCATAAACATGAAAAATTTGATGTTTTGGTATCATCACCAGAAAGAGCCATAATAGAATCAATCTACTTTGCTAAATCAAAAACTGACTATCTTTATGTATTAGAATTGCTTGAAAATTTAGTAACCCTGAGACCTTCTGTGCTGCAAGAATTATTGGAGCATTGTAGAAGCCATAAAGTCTTGAGGTTATTTTTAGCTATGGCTGAAACAGTTAATCATCCATGGTTCAGGAGAATCGACGTTGAAAAACTTCAATTGGGTAAAGGAAAGTATGTTTTATCTGATGGTGGGTATTACAATAGTAAATATCAAATATCTACCCCTATCGATCTAAGAAAAGGCATAGATAATGGATGACCAATATAAACAACAAGTCGATTTGCTCCTAGATATTATGCCCTATGTGGCAGAAGAAACTTGTTTTGCCCTAAAAGGTGGCACAGCTTTAAATTTATTCTATTGGAATATGCCCAGACTTTCTGTCGATATTGATCTTACTCTGATCCAACCAAACTCAAGAACGGAAGATATTGAAAGAATCGAGCATGGCCTGCTACAAATCAAACAGAAAATTGAAAAAAAACTACAACTAAAAGTTGACAAGCTTAGTAATACGAAGCTTTTAGCATATAGAGGAAGCAGCAAACCAGTTAAAATTGAACCAAGTATCAATCTAAGAGGGACTGTGTTTCCTATAGAGGCGCGTGACTTACAGAAAAATGTTGAAGATACTTTTAATAAAGCACTTTTAGATATACCAATTTTATCCTTCGCAGATTTATATGGCGGGAAAATTGTCGCGGCACTAGATAGGCAACACCCTCGTGACTTATTCGATATTAAGTTGCTATTTGAACAAGATGGAATTACCGATCAAGTCATAACAGCTTTTGTTGTATACCTCTTGAGTAGTAATAGGCCAATCCATGAGATTTTAAACCCTAATAAGCTAGATATCAGCCGTGAATTCAAAGAACATTTTGAGGGCATGACATCTCAGCCTGTGCAACTTACAGAGCTTCTTGATGCAAGAGAACAATTGAGCGAAGTTATCAGTGAACGGTTAACTGAAAATCATAGAAAGTTTATTTACTCGATCAAATCTCTTGAACCACAATGGGATTTATTTGAAAAACCTGAATCTGAAAAGATGCCTGGAATTCAATGGAAGCTGGAAAACATTAAACAGTTGAAACAAAAAGATAGAAAAAAATATAAAGCTCAATGTCAAACATTAGCAAATATATTAAATATCTAAACATTTATAATAAAGGATAAGGCATTATGTTTAATTAAAGGCTTGTTTGCAGGGAGTTTTAAAAATGTCTAGATATAACAGCCTATTAAGTATGAGTTTAATGGTGTAGTTCACTAATGAGTTGTTCATTGGGTAAAATCCAAAACTTAGGTACTGAACATATCCCAAAAGGCTCCAAGTAATCCATCATGCAAAAAGCCCCCCGGTCTTGCTAAGGTCCGCTCATCTAGAGTTCTGGTATATCGACGCTGATTAGTTGTCCGTTTTGAAAAGGTTGTGCTTTTCATCGTTCAATGGTTACCGTTGATAAGATAAATGACTTCAATTAGAGAAAAATCCTCAATAAATTCAAAGCTCAAAACGCGTGTTTTCTACTCGCTACGAATTTCTACGAATTGCTTTGTAGCCTATTAATAAATACAATAAGTTAAATAACTTATAAGTTTCTTTTCTGCAAACAAACGTGATCTTTTTTGAAGTAGGTACATGCCATGAACGATGGACCCAATTTTCCAGACACAAGCCCATATTTTCAACAAGATGTACCTTTGGAGCTCCAAAATGATGCACAAAGAAAAGTCCCTCCTGTTGAGGTTGACACGAATCGGTTGACCGATCTGATGAGATTGTTGTCTATTGAGCCTAATGAACAAGCATTAAACAGCGCTTCTCGTGATACAAGCTTGGATCATATCGATGATAGCTCTTGGGTTGCGGGTGAGGCAGATGGAGAATTCTCAACCACATCGGATGAGCACATTGAATATTCAATCTTTCCTTTCAATGGCCAGTCATACGTCATCAACGAAAATCAAAAAAAATCGGGCGGGTTCTCTGAAGTTTTTTACGGTAGACGCGTATCTGATCAACAAATGATTGTCGTCAAAATAGCTTCTAAGCAATGTCGAGATGAAGATGGCTTACGTCAATTTCCTAAAACAAGCTTACAAAGAGAAATCGAATACCTAAAACAACTTTGGAACGTAGATGAGCAGCAGATGGATCTCGAACAAGGGATCCTTATACTGCCTTGCATCCATGGTATGAGTTTATACGATTTCCTTAAAGGGGTTGAAAATGGGACAATTTTTCGGCCACCGCTGCTGTCAAAGTTAGGCATTATGCAGAATATAAATCGTGGTTTAATGTGGCTACGTAGAGAGGGTATCGTCCACTTGGATCTCAAGCTAAAAAATATGATTATCAATGATCAAGGTCATGTGACGTTGATTGATTTTGGCCTTGCATTACCTCATGGAGCGATCACTCATAGAGCGGGCACATATTTGTATATGGATCCATTTCAAAGGAAGAAAGGTCAAAATGTCTTATACGCAACTGATATTTTCGCTTTAGGGAAAGTATTTCAGATCTTTTTCTATAAGAGCCGTGATGTGGACTTAAATTTTAATCACATACCTACAGGCAAGTTATCAAACGATAATGTGTTTGATTATTGCATGATAAATCCTTTTTTTGTTCATTCAGGGTTAAGCAGTTTACTCAGAGCTATGACCATCCATGATCGACCCTTAAGACCCAGTATTTGTGACGTTCATAAAGGATTCGAACGAGCGATATTCAACTTCGATCTTTTTATGGAGCAATCCGAAAGCCGAGATTGTGGAATCTCTACAACAGTCGGTCCTTACGACAGAGAATTACTTTTCAAAGGTTTGCCCTGTTCCTACCCCTATCGAACTACACTGTTTGATGACCTTGATGCATCTAATATGCAAGGTTGTTCAAGTACACGACAAGTGGACATGTTAGAGGGTTCTGAACCTGATAATCCTTTGAGTAGCGCTGAACATTCTGAACCTGATAATCCTTTGAGTAGCGCTGAACATTCTGAACCTAATAATCCTTTGAGTAGCTCTGAACATTCTAAACCTGATACTCCTTTGAGTAGCTCTGAACATTATAGTATGGATATCATGGCATCGCCAACAGCTGATAAATATCCCGAGCACTTTGATGATAATCCTTTTCAACAAGAATTATACCGTTTAAAAAAAGAGGGTGCGCTCGACCGTGAGGTAAAAAACGACAGCGATGCTCATGATACGACAATGACCCTAGAGTCAGGCGCTCATGGTGATGGCAGGCCCACCAACACGTCTTCTTTTGGTGGCTCAAGCAAGCAGACTTTTCTTCCTGGTCTGGCCATTCACGTTGATGCAAACAGAAAAGACACCCAAGTCAATGATAGGAAAGGAAAGCAAAGGATGAATCCATAACGATTTGGTCCTCACAAAGGCTCGAGCATATTGCATGTCAGGCTCATGAAAAGACGTCACCTTTTTAATGGTGCATGGCCACAATCCATGCTCAAGTCTTTTTATGGGGGACCGATACAAGGCGTTGAGTTGCAAGGAGGGCACAATGATTAAATGGTTCAGCATCAAGTGGGTCATGATTTTCATGATTGCGATCACCCCGGTGACGGCTTTGGCTAAACCCAGTTTAAATGAGTCGCAGATTTTGAAGAAGTTAACCGTCTTTGAGGGCGACAAACCGCTTCAATTTTTAAAAAGATTTCATCAAAACACACCCGCGCTTTCATTTATCGAGTATACTCCTGAGGGCCAGTCGCTGGATGATTGGGAGGATATGGTAAGCATTTATCATTATAAGAAACACACCAGTGCCAAAGACTTTGCTCGAATGATGGGTTACACCGTCGACAACAGTGAAGGATTTATACTCAATGCTATGGTTGAGGACGAAAAGGATCCCAACAGCGTCAATGTGATCTTTATGTCGTTTGAAATGAGCCAAGAAAGAGGGCAAGTCTTTGAATTTAATGTTTGGCGATACACCGAATACCAAGGTGGCATTTTTGGCTTCCAATACGCCAAACGTCACTACGGTCAAGAGGGGATTGAGGACTTTTTGAAAGCCACTCAAGGTGATGCCAATTTTGTCAAAGCCAAAGCGCTCATCTTACAATCGCTTTCCCCCGATTTGTTTGGCTATCAGCCATAAATGATCTCAACGAAACCAAAACCCCAAGTGCTAAATCCTTTTCAATTTAGCACTTGGGGTACATTAATGTTGGCTTACCTTGAGGACATGGAGGCACTTTTTACGCGCGATTTTCCGTGACTTTTTTCCGTGCTCTCACTAGTATTCAGCGCTTGCTCACTCGAGGTGGCTTTTGTCAAAGCGTTTTGATGGGTTCGGTTTTTATACCCGGTTAGTACCGCGGGTTGTCGAACCAATGAATGACGGTTCAAGTCCTCTCCTGAGCAGCTTAAAGAGTCAGAGCTTTGAGTGCCCATTTCTTTCAAAAGAGGTTCATGAGCGCCAGAGCTTTCGGTTGAGTCAGTGCTTGCTTCAAAAGCCAGCACTGGCGCTTTGCCTTTTTCTTTTCTTTCATGAGACTTAATGTCTTCAATCTTTGGCTCAATGGTGGGTTTTATCCCAAGTTCGTCCAAGCGCTCTTGATACCATCGCTTTAAATTTTCGCATCGCTCGACGCTTTGAGAGTGTCTGTCAAAGCGATCGCCTCGAAACTTCTCGGTAAAGGTGAGCACCGGTTCGAGTTCATACCCATGGGAGGCGAGAAATCGCATCCCGAACCAATCGGCTTGATCTTCAAAATCCAAGGGCAAATAAGTACGGCCTTGGTTGTATGGGGTGGTAAAATGATTCATATAAAAATGCCCCCACTCATGAGCTAGGACGGCGACAAGCACTTCGTGGGGTTCTTGAAAGAGTGAGGGATCAAGAATGATTTTTCCCCCATCCATGGCCATGCCTGAATTAGGGGTTGGGGCGATGAAAACCGGATAGAGTTGGCTGGAATAGGCACTCAACTCATCAATGATGCCCTGGAGGCGTTGGGCATCGTGTTTAGATAGCGTAGGTGGGTTCTCTCTTCTGGGTTGAAACAGGCCGAGCATGGGCGCCCCTTTGTTTTTCTTATGATATTTTCAGTACATCATAGGAAAACTCAAACGCCTACTCGTTAGAAGAGGGCGCCTGTGTAAGAAATTGGCTATGAGGGCCGTCGTTAACGTTTAATACGTCAAAGCACTGCCTAAATGTCTAGTGCGCCAATAACGAAGGCAAAAAATGGTGGCTTTGGCCATGCCCTGGATCCCCGTAAGATAAATAATGGCAATGGGGCCAAAATGCCAGACCCGAATGAATAAAAAGATGGGCAGCACCAATAGGACCCAGGTCCCAAAACCTGAAGCCATCATGACAAATTGGGTGCGTTTGGTGGCCACAAACCAACCGGTAAACAAATGCTCAATCATGTACATGCAGGCGGGGATCCACATCCATAAGCTGTGCGTGACTAAAAGCTCTCGGATCACAACTAAATTCGCCTCACTCGTGCCCTCAGGGATAAACATCGACACAATTTTCTCAGGCATGATCAGAAAGGGGACTAAAATAATCGCACTGAGCATGGCGGCCATGATGAACGCTTGAGTCATGATTTTAGGTAAGGCTTGTTTGTCTTGTCGACCAATGGCCAGTGATACCAGCGCGCACACGCCTTTTTGCATGCCCTCACTGATGAAGGTCAAGCACATAAACACACTTTGTAAGATGGAATAAACCGTAATATGCTCAAAGCTTTCAAACGACAATAAATAGATGGCCAAGGACCAGCCACCCACCGAGACCAATCGACCCAAACAACGAGCCCAGCCAACACGAAAACAATCGAGAAACGCCTTTTTTTGAAATTTAGCGACATGGGTTTTGAATCGATGACGGTTGTATTTGTTTAAATAGAGTGTCATCAAAATCACGCATACAAGCATTTGAGCTAGCATCGAAGCGATGGCGGCGCCTCGCACTCCCATCTCAGGAATGAATCCTTCAACGCCAAAGACGAACGCGATATCAAGCACCAAATTGGCGAATGAGCCGGCAATCACCGAGCAGGTGACCACCCGCACTTTTCCCTGACCGATAAAAAAAGCCGACACCGCGGTGGCCAAAGGATAAAACGGGATAGACATCAAAAGCCAGGTTAAATAGTCAACGCCTTGCTCATATATGACGGCGGGGACCAAATACGGCGTTAAATACAGTCCAATGAAGATAAAAGGAATAATGAGCGCAACAGACGACCAAATCATGGCCCAGACCGGATCTTTAAGCGCTTTGTATTGTTTGGCGCCATATGCACGTGCAACAAAAATTTCGGACATCGAGGCAAACGAGACCGTCGCAAAGGAGAACAAGATAAACATGATGCCCGTGGTGGAGGCGGCGGTCAGAGCAGTGGTGTCGTATTGAGCCAAGATGATGCGGTCGACAAAGCTCATCATCGTGGCCGAGAGGGCGCTTAACATGATGGGCGTCGATAAGGCCCACAATTGTCGAAAAAGTGGATTAGGGAGCCACATAGGCCCCGTGCTCTGCTGGATCTGAGTGTCCGCCATGGGTAGTCTCCGTTTTGATGAGCCTACGCATCCCCTTCGCTTTCCAATCGTCCTGACTGATGCTCACTATTTGCTATAGTTATTGGGAGCGAACATTATCACACTCTCTCAAGTGTGTCAGCCCACCTTAGTCGACTTTTGGATAAAGTGACCCTTATGGATGATAAAGCCCCCAAGCCCCCTCAATACGATTGGTTGACCCTGGCCAACGAGCTTGCTGCTGTTGCACAAAATGGGCTCACCTTTGCCGATGATCCTTTTGACGTTGAACGTTACCATCAAATCCGCTCCCTGTCCGCCTCGATCTTGACTCATCACACAGGACTTAGTGAGCAAAGCCTCAACGAACGCGTGTTTTGTGACAAAGGCTATGCCACCCCTAAAGTGGATGTGCGTGGCGCCGCGTTTAAAGACGGAAAAATTTTATTGGTCAAAGAGCGACAAGATGGGCTTTGGACGTTGCCAGGCGGCTACAGTGAGATAAACCACACCCCAGCCCAAAGCATGGAAAAAGAATTTATCGAGGAGACAGGCTTTGAAGGCAAAGTGACCAAATTAGTCGCCCTTTTGGACAAACAACGCCACCCTCATCCCAAACAAGTCCAACACATCTACAAATGTTTTTTCCTCGTCGAGATACAATCTGGACAAGCCACCCCAAATCTTGAAATCTCCGACATTGATTTTTTTGGGCTTGACGATTTACCCCCACTATCGACGCCTAGGATTTTAGCGTCTCAAATCAAATTGTGTTTCGAGCATCATCAAAACCCTCATTTGCCGTGTTTGTTTGATTAAAAGGGAGCCAATTGGGATTGCGCCTTTTCGACTCGATTAATTTCCTCTTGGAGCGAGTCGATTTGGCGTCGAAGTCGACATGCCTGAATGCCTTGTGCTTTTGCAAGCGCCTCATCAAACTTTGTTTGCAATGCCTCAAGCCGTTCTTGTTTAGATATCTCAGCACATTGGAGCGCTTCAGAGCCTAAGACCTTTTGATAGTATCTAGCCCCATCTTGGGCGAGAGGGGCACACAGGGCGTTGTAGGCGAGCAACTTCGTTCGAGCTCTTTGCAAAGGCGTCCTTGAGGCCTCCTCAGATTCTATACCCTTGGCCATCATGGCCTTAAGGGTTTTGATTTTACCGGTGGCCAATTTAAACGAAGTACGCATCTTTAAGTGGATTTGATAAAGTTTCCAAGCATCTTCGTCCGATAAATCGGCTAGATCTTTTTGGATGATCGAAGGAGTCCTTGAGGTTTGAGATTCGCTTGGATCCCCACTTAAATCCGACTCAATGACTTCAGCAAAATCATTCGGCTTCAAACGTAAGCCTTTCAAAAACGCCTCTTTGATCCGTCCAATGACATTATCAATGAGCGTATCTTCGATCTCTGAAATCAAATCCAGATCAAAATCGACCCCATACGTCGTATACAAATGAAGGGCAATTTGATCTGCTTTATGAATATTGCCTTTGGCTAAGGACTTAGAAAACTGAAGCAATAAGCGATGCTCGGGCGAGATAAGCCCTATCGCGTTGGAAAGGGGGACAGCGCCGTATTGGATGAACGAACAAAAGCCCATGGTAGCGGCCATCCCGAACAAACCGGTGTTATTGAACATGGATACGCTCAAGCAAGCCGCCGGGAATAAGCTCCACACCAATTTTTTACCCACGTTCCAAGCCAACGCCTTCAAATGAATCATCTTGCCTGCGTTGTACAATCGAGCCATCTTGGCGCAATTTTCAACCGCCACCAATAAGGGGCTCAAAGCTGGGTTTGCCTTGGATAAGATCGCCAAATTACACAGACCGTAAACTAAATCGATGTTGGCATCATTAATCCCGTTTAGACACACCTCTCTGGCATGACGGTTATAGGTACGAATGAATAACTCTCGCTGCCTGTTACTCATCTGCGAATATTTGAGTTGTCGAGTATGCAAACTTTGCAATAGAGCCTTTTGCTCCACGCTTAGCCTATTCTCAAAAAGACCAAATTGGGCCGTGATGTCTTCAACAAACTTTTGGGCGTACAACTGGGGTTGTGTTGAGCCAAAGCTTTTCACGCTGAAGGTATGAAGTCTTCTAACCAATGAAATCGGATCATCGTTAGCACTTAAATCGGTGTCGACTGAAAGATAAGAGGGATACATGAGCGCATCCATTAATCGTGCGCTGTATTGGATGTGTTTTTGAAGAACAAAGGGATCCCCAAGATAACGCCGACCGGTTGCGATGAGGTTCTTTGCGCTTGTTGTCACTCGTCCAATAAAAAGCGATAGGGCAGAAGGCTGAACGGGAGGAGACCACCAGTGGGCTAAGGCAACAAGCGGTGCCATGATCGTTTGCTTGGCTCCCGTGTAAGCACTTTGGAGCCACCCATGAGTCACAGGCTCGCTAGGTGTCTGACCCAGAGTCCATACCTCGCTTGGCACAAGCGTGGCTACACGATAGCTCACGTAATCGTACACCGCCACAGAGGCCTCTTTGAGCGCTCTGTACCCTAAGGACCATAGTGATTCTTGACTCCCCGAGTCGTTTCCCATTCCAAACATAATTCTTAGATGTAAAAAAAACTTAAGTCATTCTAAAAGCTCATGTTTCTGGGGCCTATCGATAGGTGACGGGCGCAAACAATAACCAGACAGACCCAAGTTATAAGTTGCTCAACTATTTGTGGGGGGGGGGGCTCATCGGCA
>CAYNJF010000032.1:0-26612 GCA_964397555.1 uncultured Francisellaceae bacterium | reverse complement strand
GTGGTCAAGCCATGCTTGAGCAAGCCAGGCAAGGCGTTCTTGCATCCAACGCTACAAAAAAACCATTACTGATTGGAGTAACCCTGTTAACGAGTATGGATGATGCGACGATGACATCCATAGGCATCGAACAACAGGCACTAAGCTCTCAAGTTATCCGGTTGGCAGGTCTATGTCATCAAGCAGGCCTTGATGGGGTGGTTTGCTCGGCTAAAGAGGTGGCTCTGATCAAACAAGAGTTTGGCGAGGCTTTTTTGACCGTGACACCCGGTATCCGATGTGCGAAAGATGGGTACGACGATCAAAAGCGGGTAGTCACCCCTGAGCAAGCCTTTGAACAAGGCTCTGATTACATCGTCATGGGGAGAAGTATTTCTCAAAGTAGTGATCCGAATGCATTGCTCGAAACCATTCACGAGCAAAGGAGACAAAATGAGTTGGGCTAATTTTAGTCTGTTGTTGTTTGGCTTAGGCTGGGCGCTAACAGGTATCTATCGAACATACGCCATCGATAAAGGCATTGTTGACCGACCAACGGCTCGTTCATCGCACGCGGTGGTGACCCCCCGTGGAGGCGGTCTGGCGATTGCTATTTTATTTACGGGTTTGCTGGGTGTTTGTCATTACCTCAACTGGATTGAAACTCGGGTTTTCTACATATTCCTGCCTGGCGCCATTGTCGCCTTCATCGGTTTTCGTGATGACGTCAAGAGCCTTTCAGCCAAAACTCGATTACTGGCTCAAACCGTGGCGGCCTGCCTAAGCCTTTACCACATTGGCTTCATTGACATCAGCTCAATTCTTGGCTTTTCGCTCCCCGTATACGTCATTTGGGGCATTTTATTGTTGTCCATCCTTTGGATGACCAATTTGATGAATTTCATGGACGGGACCGATGGTTTGGCAGGGACTCAGGTGATCTTCTTGTTTGCCAACTACGGCTTTTTCCTAACCGCGAGCAAAGGGTTTTCATTGACCGTTCTTGCTTTTGGCATGGTTGCCATCGTCTCAGGCTTTCTGGCTTGGAACTGGCCCAAAGCCTCCATCTTCATGGGCGATGTGGGTAGCGGTTTCCTTGGATTTGTGAGCGCTCTGCTAGCCATGGTCAGCTACAAGTGGTTTGCTGTGCCTTTGGAGTTGTTTCTCATACTAACAGCCGCCTTCTGGTTTGATGCCACCGTCACACTTGCCAGGCGCTTTCTTGCACGAGAGAATGTCACCGAAGCACATAGTTTGCATGCTTACCAAAGGCTGGTTCATGCCGGATGGTCGCATTTGAGTGTATTGCTTGGTTTGATATCAGTGAACACCGTTTTAACGTTGATGGCTCTAGGGGCTTATAAGCATCCAGAGTATACTAAATTGTTTTTAGCATCATCGATTTGCTTTGTTACCTTGGTTTACTTACTTATTGAGTCTTATAAACCCATGTATCGCACATGGCATGCCAGGCGCTAACACAAAAGCAAAATTCAAAGGATAGAAAAAAAACAAAGGGGATAGTGAATGAGTGGGCCGGGTTTTACCATAAGAAGTCCATGGACCGCCTTGGCGCATGATTTAGCGTGCATACCGGTGGCCTGGTTTGGAGCGTATTGGTTACGATTTAACTTAGGAGCTATCCCGTTAGATCTGTTGCATGCTGCAGGATTGATGCTGCCCGCGGTTATGATGACTCAAGCGGTAGCCTTTTGGGCCTTTGGCTTGTACCGTGGTGTCTGGCGATTTGCTTCCATTCCTGATTTGGTTCGTATCCTCAAGGCCGTGACGGTTGGCGTTTTATGCTCTTTGCTGGTCTTGTTTTTAAGCTTTAGGCTGGTTCATATGCCAAGAGCTATTTTTCCGATTTACACCATCTTACTTTTAACCATGTTATGCGGCTCTCGCTTTGTCTACCGTTGGTACAAAGACAAACGAGCACCACTAGGTAAACATTTGCAAAGGGTACTGATTGTCGGTGCTGGTAACGCGGGTGAGAGTTTGTGCCGTGATCTTTTGCGAAAAGACTCCCAATACATGCCGGTGGCCTTTGTCGATGATGCAAGAAAGCATCATGGGCGAGACATTCATGGAATCCGAGTGTTGGGAGATTGTACGTCCATCCCCAATGTCATTCAAAACCAGTCTGTTGACTTGATCATGATAGCCCTTCCTTCGGCCAATGCAAAAGATATGCGCCGTATTCATGCGATTTGCGAGTCAACGAATATACCCGTTCATGCTCTTCCTGGCATTAATGATTTAATGTCTGGACGAGTCACCTTGGCCAGTCTTCGAAAAATATCCTTGGAGGATTTGTTAGGACGGGACCCCATAGCGCTTGATCGCGCCCTAATTCATGCCAGCCTTGCTCAAAAAAGAGTTCTAGTAAGTGGAGGAGCGGGGTCGATTGGTTCAGAGTTGTGCCGACAAATACTGCAATTTGCTCCTAAAGAGCTCGTCATTGTTGACAACAATGAATATCACTTATTTTTACTCGAGCAAGAGCTTTTAAAGACAGAGCCTCAAACCCATATCCATTTTCTTTTGGCGGACGTTTGCGATGCGACCGCCGTGCATGCGCTTTTCTCCAAGCATCGCCCGGAAGTGGTGTTTCATGCGGCAGCGTTTAAGCATGTCCCCTTATTGCAACATCAGGTGAGGGCGGCCATCAAAAACAACGTTTTAGGCACCAACGAAATGGCACATGCTGCCTGCGTACACGATGTTGAGAAGTTTATTTTGGTGTCGACGGATAAGGCCGTCAACCCGACTTCTTTGATGGGGGCCTCAAAGCGTGCAGCCGAGCTTGTTTGTCAAAGATTGAATGCTAAAACTCAGTTTATTACGGTACGATTTGGCAATGTTCTAGGTTCTCGTGGCTCTGTGGTTGAGACCTTTAAAAAGCAACTTGAAGCCGGTGGACCACTGACGGTCACTCACCCTGATATGACACGATTCTTTATGACTACGAAAGAAGCGTGTCAATTAATCCTTCAAGCGATGAGCTTAGGTCAAGGCAGGGAGCTGTTCGTACTTGATATGGGCGAGCCGGTGAAAATACGATACATGGCCGAACAAATGATACGTCTTGCCGGTAAAAAGCTTGATGAAGAGATCAGTGTCACCTATACAGGACTTCGAGAGGGCGAAAAGCTCTATGAAGAGCTGTTTCATAAGAAAGAACACTTGATGGCCACCGATCACGCTAAGATATTGATCGCGAAACATCGTCAATATGAGACGGAGTTATTAAATCACTTATTCGAGCAACTCGATAAGGCGGTTAGGGATAACCATCTTTCGAACATGCATAAATATTTACATGCTCTTGTTCCAGAGTACTCGAACAGTGAGTTCGAGCCTGAAGCAGAGCACTTTGAAACAGAGATTGCTTAGGAACATCACATGGAACCGATTGTCAGAAAAGCTGTTTTCCCCGTAGCCGGTCTAGGTACGCGATTTCTTCCTGCCACCAAAGCTAACCCGAAAGAAATGCTACCGGTGGTGGATAAGCCCTTGATTCAATACGCGGTCGAGGAGGCTATTAGCGCTGGCATTACCGAACTTATCTTCGTGACATCAAGCTCTAAGCGTGCCATCGAAGATCATTTTGATGACAACTTTGAGCTTGAGCATAAGCTTAAAGAGCAGGGCAAATACGATTTATTGAGTCAAGTTCAAAACATTGTCCCCGAGGGGGTTTCTTGCATCTATGTGCGACAGGCTCAAGCCAAAGGACTTGGTCATGCCGTGCTTTGCGCCAAAGAAGTCGTCAACGATGAACCCTTTGCGGTGCTCTTGGCCGATGACTTGATCGTTAGTCCCACTCAACCATGCCTTCAACAAATGCTGAGTGTCTATGATGACAGTGGTTTAAGTGTGGTTGCGGTTCAACAAATTGAACGAAGAGAGTCCGACAAATACGGGGTTGTGGACATCAAAGAGCCTTGGCATGGGGTCGGCTCAGCCCTCTCTATTGTCGAAAAGCCATCTCCAGCCCAAGCGCCTTCTGATTTAGGGGTAGTCGGACGTTATATCCTCAACCCTGATATTTTTGACCACCTTCAGACGTTAAGGCCTGGAGCCGGCAGTGAGATCCAATTAACGGATGCCATTGCTCAATTGATTCAACAAAAAGGCGTCATGGCACTGGAGTTCTCCGGAACTCGCTACGATTGTGGTTCCAAACTGGGCTACCTCAAAGCATCGGTCGCTCTTGGACTTGAACACCCCGAAGTCAAGCATGAGTTCACCCGCTTTCTTCAAGAGCAATATCGAGAAGAACTCGCATTTGTCGACTAAACTATAAATGTCCAGCCTAGCTGGACATTTGCTTGGTATGCGAGTGCTCTCTGTGCAAAAAATCAGCGTTGCGAGCAAGCATTCATCCAGTATATCTACTAACTAATTTGTTGTACTATGAATTAAGTATTCAACGATCGGGGGCACATTATGGCCAACTCTCAACGTTCTTTATTCCAGCGGATTCTTGGGTTTTTTCGTTCAGATGCCTCTAAGGCGAAGGGGTCTGGCAGCACACCAGCTCAATTCTGGCCTGAAACCCAGCAATTTATCGATACCTTGCATGATATTGTGGAAAAAAGAACACAGAATGATGCTTCAAAACGCAGGATGAATGATCAGATACTTTCCCACTTAGTCTCACAAATCGAGTCCAAAGGTCATCATGGGACTGATTTGGAAAAAGCACAAGCTTTGGAGATCATTGCCGATCGCGTATTAACCAACACCATGGGTAAGTTTGTGGGGCTTGATCAAACTGAAGATGGCACCATGGCCTTCTCAAAAGCAGTTTTAGACTTCAAGCTTGAGCTTCAAAAGCGAGTCAACGGCTAATTACCGCTCCCTGAACGCTTCTTGAGCTGTGGATTTTACCGGCTTAAGAAGATAGCTCAACAACGACTTTTTACCGGTGATGATGTCTGCAGAGACGGTCATCCCAGGCATCACCCGGTTCGCCATTTCATCCTCACCTAAATGCTTCGACAAGAGTTTTATCTTAGCCTCATAGTAAGGTGCCCCATCTTCCCCAATGAAAGTTGAGGCAGACAAATGCTCCAAAACCCCATAGACATGACCGTATCGAGAAAAGTTGTAGGCAGAGACTTTTATGATGGCTTCATCGCCGATACTGACGTGACCAATCTCTTTTGGGCTTAGTCGTGCTTCAACCATCAAGTCTTCATCCATGGGCACTACCTCAAACAAAACCCCGCCTGGAGGAATCACAGAGCCTACATCCAGGGTTAACCCTTTGATCGTCCCTTTGACTGGAGATATTACCGTCAAGCGCTGAACTCTGTCTTGGGCGGCCTCAATAGAGTCTTGAACCTCAAGTAACTCTTTGTTGACATTAAGTCGCTCGCGATAAACCTCTTCGTTGACTTGAGCTTTAAGGTTGGTCAAAGTTTCTTTGGCCTCAATAAGGCTGTTCTTAGACGATTGAAGCAACCCATCCACCTCAAGATAGTCTGATTGAATTTCACCATAGCGCTCATTCGTATTCAAAAGCATGACACGAGAAACCGCTTGCTTCTTATTGAGCTTTTCATGCATCTTCACTTGTTCATCTAAGTTTGTTTTGCGCACAGCAAGATTTTCTTTTTGGTAAGTCAAGTTTTGAATTTCGTTTTCAAGCTGATCGATGCGAGATTTCAAAACTAGCTGCTCATGATGATCGCTTTCATTAGCATGCTTTTGAAGGAAAATGGCATTATCACCTAACTTCTTATAATCCGCTCTGTCCATATGAGCAGGGGCTTCAAGTGCTTGCTCAATTTTGGACCAAGTAAGCTCTTCACCGGCAATGGTGCTGTCCAAGCGCAGTAAGTCTAAATTAAGCGTAAATGCGTTTGTACGCAAACGCTTTAATTGGGCGATGGATTGAGCCGGGGAAAGAATAAACACGGGGTCGCCTTGCTCAACCATCTGGCCATCACTGGCTAAGACCTTGGCAATGATGCCCCCTTCAAGATGTTGAACCACTGGGATTTCAGAACGTGGAATGACAACGCCACTTGCGGTAGAGACTTCTGGAATGCGGGTCATCAGAGCCCATAAAAACAAAAGGACAACAATCGAGCACGAGCAAACAATCATAGAAAAGACGATCTTAGGTGAGCCGGATTCTTCCAGTGCCGAGCTCAACAGTAAATGTTGAAGCTTGCGATGCTCATGAATTAGTTTTGTCGCTTTGGGTGTTTCACTCATCACAATAACCCCATCGGTATTTTAGGTAAAACATCTTTGGTAGGACCATTTAACAGCAATTGTCCTTGCTCGATGTATAAAATTCGATCAGCCGTTTTCATCAACGCGGGTCTATGTGTGACCACGATGATGGTGTGTTTGCCTTTGAGCTCTTCTAAGGATGCCATAAAGCGTTCTGTCGCTTCGTTATCCAAGTCATTGGTTGGCTCGTCAAGCAATATCACCGGTGAGTTCTTTAGAAAGGTTCTTGCCAATGAAATCTTTTTGATAAAAGAGCGCGATAAGTTCTCATTTGAGAACTCTTCAATGCGGGTTTGAAACTGTTTTGGAAGTGCCATGATTTCCTCTAGCACACCTGCTTTTTTAGCGGCATCAATCATATCCTGCTCGGTAGCCAGTGGCTCAGAGAACTTAAAGTTTTGAGCAATGGTTCCAAAGAAAAGATTGGTTTCTTGAGGCATATAAGCGATGGATTTACGTAAAGCAATCACATCGATCTGACGCGTGTTAATGTGATCGATAAAGATGTTCCCAGCCTGAATTGGGTATAAATTTACAATGAGTTTGAGTAAAGTAGATTTACCTGCGCCGTTTTGACCACAGATGGCAACAAGCTCTCCTTGCTTAATGCTGAAGTTAATGCCTAACAAGGTTGGTAGCATATCTTGGCGGTAACGAAACGATACCCTCGAGAATTCAACGGCACCTGTTTGAAAATCAACCGGGGAGGCAATGGAATGAGGGTTATGCTCAATAGGCAACTTCATTAATAAATTCACTTGCTTAATGCTATTAAATACTTGATCAATGCGTGGCAACATAGAAAAAAAGGTTTTCAGTGGCGACAGTACTCTCCACACGAGCATCATCGTAGCAATCAAAGCTCCTATACTCATGGAGCCATCAATGACACCGACCACACCAAACCCAATGACGAGCAGCCCCGCAATCATCATGATGGTCTCGGATAGCGTGTTAAGTGTCGAGGTCAACATGGAAGCGATGAAATCACTAAAAATAGCATCGGCTGCTTTTTTCTCATACCGTGACTGCCATTGCTTTTGAGTGCCAAAAAATCGAATGGTTCTCATGTGGGATAGAGTTTCAATTTGAAACTCTTGCTTATCAGAGTTTGCTTTGGCACTTTTGAGCATCGAGTTATCGATCTTGGGGTTTAGCATCGCATAAATAGTCATATAAAGAATAACCATAAGAACTGGGATAAGTACCACTGGTCCAGCAAGATACCAAATAAGCCCTAAGAACAAAATTGAAAAGGGGAGTTCGAAGACTGCACTTAAAAAAGGCGTTGAGATAAACTCTCGTATGGAATCAAAATCTTTGATGCGTGCAACTTGAGCCCCTAACGGTGCGTTTTCTGTATAACTTGGAGCCAGAAAGAGAATCCGTTCTAAAATAGCATCCCCCATGGTAATGTCCAATCGGGCACTGATGTAGGCGAGTATGTTCGCTCTCAAAACGTTAAGGGCGTAAGAGGCACCAACGATGATCATCATTCCAAGACTAAGTTGAAAAAGTAAAAGAACACTTTGTCCTGTAAATACCCAGTCAAAAGTCATCATAATAAACAATGGTGTAGCAAGCGTGAAGATGTTGATCAACAAGGAAATGAAGAAGATTTGCATCACATGAGTTTTAAATCGAAGTAAGCTCTTTCCAAACCATCCTTTGGTACCACGTGTTTCTGTTTGTTCATCAATCACTTTGAAATAGTAGAAGTCTCCTTTGAGCCCCTGTGTTGGGATAAGTTGATAGGAGCGGGTTTGAGAATCAAACACGAATGCATCATTGCCATGGATTTCCATGATGATCATGGCAGCCTTATCTTTGGGGACTAAAAGGCCAGGCAACAAGGGATCAACTAAATCCTCGACACTCAGATGAACCTTTTCGCTTTTATAGTTCAACGTCGCCATGACATTACGGAACAAGGTTAAATCCAGAGCCTTGGCATAATGCGGCAGTGCCTCGACCAATTGTTTGAAGTGACCAGGCCAGCCCAGAGAAATCAAAAGCGGTTCTAGCAAATGCAAAAACTCACTGTCATGATCAAAAAACTCTGACAAGTCATCTCGGTAGGCTTTGGTGAGTAGGCTTGAATCTAATTTCATGTTAGAGGCCTCTCAACGATAGTCGATTCAGTCAACACAATCCTTCTTGTTGCAATCCGCTGTAAAGACGGACGATTGGTCACTAAAATAATGGTTTTTTTACCTTGATAGCTTTCGAACAATCTTCGAATATGATCATCGGCTTTCATGTCAATCGCTGAGTTGGCTTCATCAAATAAGATGATGCTAGGATCATGAATTAAACATCGTAATAAGGTGATCCGCTGAGCAATCCCTTTAGACACTAAATCAATCGCACCTTTACCGATTTTGGTATCGTAGCCTTGGGGCATTTGTTCAATCACAGAGTCTAGATTTAGTTTTTCTGCGAGATCTTTGGCCTTAGCCCCCAACTGCTGATTTCTAAATAGGGTCATGTTCTCTAAAATGGAGCCCTGAAATAAGACGCCATTTTGGGCCATGTAGGTCACCCTTTCACCAAGGAGGGTTGGGTCGTACGAAACAACAGGCGTATCTTGTATGAGTACCTGACCCTGCTGAGGTTGATTGATCCCTTTGATAAGCAGCAATAATGCCGTTTTAGCACTAGAAGAGGGGCCGTCTAAATGGATAATGTCACCATGCTCAATAGTAAAGTTGGTTTTATCAAGAAGTGGTCGGTCTTCTTTGTTATCACAAAAGCACACGTCCTTAAACTCAATTTTACCCTCTTTGATGTCGGATGATACGGTTCCAGTATCGATTCTAGGTAAACTAAGGATACGTTCATTATTCTCTTCGGTATTTTTGACCAATTGAAACCTTGCCCAAAGGTGCATGGCTTTAATCATGGGTTGGACACAACGAGTAGAGAGCAAAATGCAAGCAGCAACAGCACCAGGAGTCATTTCTTGGCCCAGTACTTGAAGTGCCCCAATAATCACAACCAAAAGAATGGTCAATTGAGACATGACTTGGCTGATTCTTACGATTGCAGCACTGTTTTTGCCATACTCGTAGTCCTCGAACGTGGCATTGTTTTGCAATCTTTCATATCGACGCAGCATCACGTTTTCCATGCCCAGTGATTTAATGGTATGGATGCCACTCAGGGTTTCAATGATGAAATTAATTTTTTTCTCAAGCGTACTTGATTGCTGCTTGATGCTACCGTAAATTTCTCTTGCTGTGTATCTTGCGGTAATTCCAGATAGGCAAACCATGAACATCGGAACGAGCATCATATACGGATGAATGTACCCTAAAACGGCAACGAACAAGAGTATAAAGGGCAAATCAATGAGCGTCGTTAGGGCCTGGCCCCCATAAAAGTCTTTAACACGGTTAAGGGAGTTGATGCGCTCCAAGTGAACCCCTGGTCCTGCTTTTTCATACTCGTTTAATTGAGTATGCAACAGATGCTCAAAGGCTCTCGTTGAACTTTTGTACGTCAAACGAGCATCTCCCCATGTACTGACAAAATTTCTAGCTAACTTGAGTAGCATTTCGATCAGCATGGCCCCAATCACCGCTAAAATAAGGTATACCAGAGTTTGCGTACCACCACTTGGAATAATGCGATCATAAACTTGTAGCAGCGCCAGTGGGAAGACGAGCGAGAGAATGTTGATAAATATGGTTGATAGCACAAGCCCTACCCAGATATCAGGACCTGGTAGCCACTCTTTTGCGGATAACTTTAGTAATCTAGGGCCTCTTGCCATATTCAACTTACGGTAGACACAATTCAATAAGGTAATTGTAGTTCACCAACTAATACTGTTATATACTTTATAGAAATAATAGGTCAGATTATGCGATGCATCATCTAAGGATAGGGGATCTATTTTGCTGAATGGGATTCATGAAGACCAATATGCCCAAGCGCTTTCGTATCAAGAAATTATTATGCAAAGCAGCAATTCGGGAGAGCAAGATTTTTTGCCTATTTCATCGTATCAAGCTGAGTTGTTCGCTGATGGTGGCTTGGATCAATATTCAGCCATTCAATTAATATCATCAACCATTGATCAACTAGGGCTAGGCTATGAGCGTACTCAAGGTGGCGCTCTGATTGCTCCTGAGTATTTGATTCTTAGCGAAACCTTTAATCCAAGTTCATCTTCAATACCAGTTTTAGTAAAGAGCGCTTTGAGCTTGTCAACGCTCGAACCGGTTCAGCCATTGCAAGAGAGTTCGACGGTAAGCACCCAGTTTTATCAAACTGCCATTACCAGCCCCAATGTCCAATCTTTAAATGTTTCTGAGGCTGCATCTTTGAACGCCTTTTATGATGCGCAAAATGCCGCCGATGATCTTTATGATCAATTTCGTCGCATTGAGGTGACAACTGAAGAGGTACCTGTGACGGAAGAGCCTGTCGATGAGTGGAACTTCATTGATGGGACTCCTCAGCGTGACTTGCTGATTGGGACGGATACAAGAGACTGGATACGAGGTTTTGAGTCGGGGGATGTCATTCGAGCCGGAGATCACGACGACCGCATACAAGGTTTTGAAGGCAATGACCATCTTTCAGGCGAGGCGGGTGACGACGAGATTTTTGCAGGAACGGGCAATGATCGAGCTTATGGTGGCTTTGGTCAGGATGTTTTGTATGGAGAACAAGGGAATGATCGTTTGTTTGGTGAGCAAGGGGATGATCGCCTTGAAGGAGGCCTTGGTAATGACAGGCTCTTTGGAGGGGATGGCAACGATGCTTTGTTTGGCCAAGAAGGGAATGATTTCATACGAGGTAATGATGGTGATGATCAAATCTACGGAGGGGTTGGAGGTGATAATTTAAGAGGGGATCACGGTCAAGATCAGCTGTTTGGTGAAGAGGGTGAAGATTCGCTTTTAGGTGGCCGTGGTGACGATGTTTTGTTCGGTGGCAATGATGATGATGGGCTTTCAGGCAACCAGGGTAATGATACGCTGTGGGGCGAGCAAGGTCATGATGTGTTATCCGGTGGCTCAGGTGACGATCTGCTTTACGGTGGGCAAGGAAACGATTACATTCTAGGCGGAAGCGGCAATGATCATATTCGTGGTGGGCAAGGTAACGATATCATGTCCGGTGGTTCTGGTAACGACACCTTTCACGTTGGGCAAAGTGACGGCATGGATACCATTCAAGGTGGTGGATGGACGGACATCATCGAACTTGATGCTACCATCGTGTCTGTCACGCAAAACACCCCCAATGATTGGATTCTCGAAACAGATTTAGGCGAATCGATTCTTCTGCAATCAAATAAAGACTTTGATATTTTCACGAAAGCATTTCAGTCATCGGCCACAGGCTCACTGCAATTTGAAGATGGCTCTCGAGTTGACTTCTCTAGCATTGAATCTCTGGATTGGTCGAACCCGTAATGATGATGTTTATTTAGACAGGACTGAGAGATAGGGACAAAAAAAGGGGGAAACCCCCTTTTTAAAAACCTTTCTCAATGGACTCTGATACATCAGAATAAATAGAAAAGATGGAAGAGAAGCCCGAAATATCAAAAACTTCCTTGACGTCTTTAGCCATACCACAGAGCACAACTTTTCCGCCATAGGGTTTGACCTTTTTACCCGCTAGGAGTAAGACGCGCAAGCCCGCACTCGAGATAAATTTAACACTCTGAAAGTCAACTATCATCGAATGAGTGCCTTTATCAATGATATCCACCAACGTTTCTTCAAACTCTTTCGAGGCCGTCGAATCAATTTGTCCAGCCAAAGAGATAACAGTGTGACCTTCAACGGTATCTTGTTTGATTTCCATAATGATCCTTTAGTCAGTGTTCTTTAAAAACTTGGTGGTGCGAAGCACATTAAAATCACCTTCGCGCTCGTATTCTACTTTGTCCATCAAACTTTTGACAAGATGGATCCCCAGGCCACCAATGGTTCGCTCGTCCAGGGAAGCTTCTGTATCAGCGCGAGATTGTTTGGTTGGGTCAAATGGGACACCGTCATCTCGAATTTCTAGGGTTAATTGGGTTGGAGCAATCGTACACTCGAGCAAGACGGCGTGTTCCTCATCGTCGGTGTAAGCATGCGCAATGATGTTGGTAATGAGTTCATCAACACAGAGAAGCACTTTATTGATGAGCGATTCATCAATCCCTTTTTCCGTTAGAAAGCGCTCGACTTTTTTCGCCATTCTTGGCGCTTCATCGGCATCGTTACGAAAAAATAGTTCGAGACGGTTTGGGTTCATGCTAAGTCCAATTTAGTTTTTCTTGGCCAAAAAGCGTAACGCTAACATGGTGATGTCGTCAGACTGTGGAAATCCATTGGCAAATTCGACGACTTCACTTCCTATTGTATTGATTAATTCGCCGGGTGCCAAATCCTTATATTTATCCAGTGTTTGGGCCAGCTTTTCATCCGAATACAACTCCTCGTTGGCGTTGCAGGCCTCAGGTACCCCATCAGTATAGGTGAAAAAAGCATCCCCTTCATTTAAAACCAGTTCGCAATCTTCAAAACCATCGCGCTGGACCACGCCAAGGGCCGGTTCTCCTTTGGGCTCAACTGCCTCAATCCCACCACTTTGACGAAGCACATAGGGTGGGTTGTGACCACCGTTGGCATATCGCAGTGTGCCATCTCGCATGTCAAGAATGGCATAGAACGTGGTGACAAACATCATGTTCACGTTGTCTTCTTCAAGCGCGTTATTGACGGCTGCTAGAGTTTGGCCTGGAGTTTCTTTGTTAAAAGCATGAGCTCTGAGCAGCGTTCGAGAAACGGTCATAAACAAAGCCGCGGGTACCCCTTTGCCGGAGACATCCGCCATGACAAACCCGAGTCGATGTTCATCAATCCAAAAGAAGTCATAAAAATCTCCACCGACTTCTTTGGCCGCAGTCATTTTCGCATGCAGTTGAAGGTGTTCGTCATTGATGAATACCTTCGGTAAGATGGATTGTTGAATTTCTGCAGCCACATTCAGTTCGTGCAAGATATTATCAAGTTGAAATTTGTTTCGTTCGGAATCAATCAACGATTGGATATGAGTTTTGGTTTTTTCAATGGTGACGTTCAGATCATCGAAATTAATCGGTTTGGTGACAAAATCAAAAGCCCCTAAATTCATTGCTGCTCTAATGTTGTTCATATCACCATAGGCCGAGACAATGATGGCAATCACATTAGGGTAGCCCTCATTGATGTGCTTGAGTAGGGTCAACCCATCCATTTCAGGCATGTTAATGTCAGAGACAACCATTCGAATGTCCGGGTTTTGTGAGAGGACCTCGAGCGCTAGATTGCCGTTTTGGGCAAAGTAAAACTCAAGATCGCCTTTGCGCAAGTCGCGACGAAACTTCTGTTTCATCAAGACTTCAACGTCTGGCTCATCATCTACAAACAGTATTTTATGTGCACTCATAGAGTTACCTTTTATCTCACTGTCTTGGGATCGTAATGGTGAATTCTGTGTATTCACCTTCGACGGAATCTATGTCGATTTTGCCTTGGTGATCATCGACGATGATGCCATGACAAATCGATAAACCAAGCCCTGTGCCTTGTCCTTTGGGCTTGGTGGTAAAAAAGGGTTCAAAAATATGTTCTTTCTTCTCAGCAGAGATCCCCATGCCGTTATCTCTAATTTTAATGATCACAGATTGCTCATTGCCTTCGGTGCTTATTTTGACGACCGGCTCGTGATCTTGAACATGCTCTCGTTTGACGTTTGAGGCGTACATGGCATTGTTTAAAATATTTAGAAACACTCGACCAATGGCTTGTCCGATGACTTTAGCCTTTCCGGCACTCTCTTGAAGCTCTAAGCAAAGTTTAACGTTGAACTCAACGTCTTGGGCCCTTAGGCCATGGTAGGCAAGATTAACATCCTCTTCGACAGTATGATTGATGTCAATCCATTCTTTTTCAAGTTGCTCTTCTTCTCTGGATTGAGCAAGCATGTTCATGACGATGGATTGAGCTCTGACACCGTGTTCGTCGATCTTTTGCGTGTTTGTGCGTATGTCACTAAGCACCTCAAGAATGTCTTTACGCTCATCCTCGGTGAGATTTTTCACGAGTGGCTCTAACACCTCCTCAAGTTCATCCGTGAGTTCAATCGTAATCTTTGAGAAGTTAGTGACAAAGTTTAGAGGGTTCTTAATTTCATGGGCGATGCCGGCAGTTAATAAGCCAACTTGAACAAGTCGCTCTTGAATAAACAGTTTTTCTTGAGCTTCTTGGAGTAATTCTTTTAAATCTTCGGTGTCTTGTTGATTATCTTTGGCAAGGGTATTTTTTGTGGCAGGCTTAAATAGCTTTGAAAGCCCTAGACTGAGAAGGACTACCCCTAGACTCAGGGTCACAAGTCGCTCCAGAGGCCATTGAGACCCATGATCGGCGAAGTAGGGGACGTAAAAGCAAGACGCAACAATCCCTGCCCCGAATACAAGGGATAAGACGAGCCTAGCTGATCGTACATTCAATGCAGCCAAATCATCCCCTTCATTGTTCTTGGCCTTTCAAGGCACCATTATTGACCTTATATATAAGGTTAGTCAAAGCTCAGGTTGATTGGGTTCCTAAAAGTTTTGTGCGCTGCAGGTAATCAGATCAAGTCATAGGTCATGGTTCATTTAGTAAAAAATATGCCCTTTTAGATAAAATTCATGAGGTCCCAGCAATGAATATAAGAGGTTTTCTCTGGTGCGTATTAATGAGTGTACGCTCATGGTGATAAACCTATTTCGAATCGATCAGTATCCGTGTATTCTTTGACTCCGAATTCAAGGATTACTGATCATGTCACCATCGATAGAAAATCAAATTAACCAAGTTATGGGTGGGCTCACACGTATTTTTGAGTCACACCTTCTGGGCGTCTATGTTTTTGGGTCATTGACGATGGGCGACTTTGCCCCATACAGTGACGTAGACATTCTTGTGGTGCTTGATCAAAAAAGCCAAACAAGTGAAAAAGAGGAACTGGTTGAGCTTCTTTTAAAGGGCTCTGGTCTTTACATGGACACTCGTTCTCACCCCATTGAGCTAACGACAGTGGTTAAAGGCGAACTGCATCCATGGACATACCCACCCAAATTTGATTTTCAGTACGGGGAGTGGCTTCGACATACTTTCGAGAGAGGTAACATAGAGCCTTGGGAAACAAAAAGCATGCCAGACTTGGCAATTATTTTAACCCAGGTGCAATTGTCTTCAAAAACAATGCTTGGGCCTGAGCCTTATGTATTGTTGCCAAAGGTTCCATTTAAGGACTTTGTGCGAGCAATGAGTGAGGGAGTTCAGGATCTTATCCCTGAGTTAGAGTCTGATACACGTAATGTGCTACTCACTTTAGCAAGAATATGGAAAACGCTAGATACCCATAAAATCAGCACTAAACCGAAAGCCGCCGATTGGGCCATAGAGCATCTTACTGAGCCGCATCGAATTGTCCTAGAGCGAGCTAAGGCCATATGTCTTGGAGAGCAAGAAGAGGATTGGAGAGACCTAAAAAATAAGATTTTGCCTTGTGCTCAAGCTATGATGGAAAGAATCAATCTGTTGGTTAAACAACTCCAGCGAGAGCCGAGTCATGGCTTACAGATTGAACTAGACCATACCGGTAAGTAAAGAGGCGCTCTGATCAGTATGAATCGTGATCATTTAAACATAAACCTTGTCTCATCATCTGAATATCAACGATATAGTCGACGCTTTAGTGCTTGTTTTATACTCACTCATGAGCGCCAATTTCTATTACAAAAGCGACCAGAGCATTGGCAACCGTTTGGTGGCTATTTAACCACGTTTGGTGGTCGTCTCAAAAAGACAGAGACCCCTATACAAGCGATCCAACGTGAGCTTTTAGAAGAACTTGGAGCAAACGTACCTGCTGATCAGCTTATCGAGCTGGGCGCGGTCACAGAGGCGTGCACCGGTCATAGTGAGCTTATTCACGAGTATTTCTGGCATGATGTTGAGGGTTTGATTCATTCGTGCCACGAGGGAATTCCCACGTATTTTAAAAAGACTAAGGATATCCAATCCATTCTAAAGCGAATGGATGATGTGGATTGGGTGATTCATCAGTGCCTACAAAAGAACTTAATTCAATCAGAATATGGTTGAATATGATGAGTCTTTTCATTAAAAAAGCCAAGTTATTCTCAATCATGAAGAGCTAGCAAAAAAGGGGAACTGTGCAATATGTTTCTAACCTTTGATCCATCCATAGACACCACTTATTCAAGTATATCTTGATTTATTTTATGTTTAGGATACATAATAAAAGGACGATATTGACTTAAGGTCTTTCACAACCATGAACCATATCTCTTAAATCTGCCCAAGACTCTGGGCACATCGAATGCAAACACCCTTTGCAAACCATTCTAGCCCTTATGGATTTTAGAGATATTGTATGTCTAGACTTATTACCATCAAAGACGTGTGTCTTTCTTTTTCTGATAAAATTTGCTTTGAACACTTTTGCGCCGATGTTTATCAAGGCAATCGCATTGCCATTATTGGTAGAAATGGCAGCGGTAAATCCTGTTTGGTCAATATCTTACGAAAAAAGCTTGCCCCTACCAGTGGCTCGGTTGAGCTAAGCGATGTTGCTCATGTTGGGTACGTGGAGCAGACCATTGGTGACTTTGATGATCTAAGTGGTGGAGAAAGATTTAATGCAAGACTATCCCAGGCCATAGCTCAGTCGCCATCTTTATTAATACTCGATGAACCCACGAATCATCTCGACCGAGATAACCGAAAAAGTCTAATGAACATGCTTAACCGATATCAAGGCACATTGATTGTGGTAAGCCATGATACTGAGCTTTTGCGACGTTGCATCGATACGCTATGGCACATTGACCATCATCAAGTGCATCAATTTACAGGCTCATACGACGCTTATTTATCTGAAATCAGGTATAAGCGTTCAGCCCTAGAAAAAGAAATAACTCAGCTTAAGCGAGATAAAAGACAGGCCCATCAAGCCCTGATGATTGAGCAAAAGCGAGCCGCTAAAAGCAGAGCTAAGGGTAAGAAAAGTATTGACCAAAGGAAATGGCCAACCGTCGTTAGCAAAGAAAAAGCTCGAAGAAGCGTGCAAACCACAGGCAAGAAAAAAGCGGCGATCCAGAAACACAAAGAGCAGCTCACACATCAATTATCTGAACTTCGAGTACCGGACACAATGACTCCCACGTTTTCGTTACCCTCAGACAGACCAAGCTCTAGGCATTGCATAACTCTGGTTGATGGAGCCGTTGGCTATGATTCGCAGTCGATGATCCTGACCAACCTAAGTTTAACGGTGGGTGGGCAAGAGCGTATCGCCCTTGATGGGAAGAATGGCTCTGGGAAGTCAACTCTTCTTAAAGCCATACGTCAACAAGATGAGATTCACAGAACAGGCCATTGGGTTTTGCCATCAAATGACTCTATCGGCTATTTGGATCAGCATTACTCAGATTTAAACGAAAACCAAACCCTGATCGAACATATTAAGTTAATACGACCTGAGTGGTCTGATTGCATGGTGCGTCGCCACCTTATGGACTTTTTGTTTAAAACCAATGCGCAAGTTAATCAGTTGGTAGGCAGTTTATCGGGTGGGGAAAAGGCCCGTCTTTCATTGAGTAGGATTGCAGCAAAAACGCCAAGGCTTCTCATTTTAGATGAGATTACTAATAATCTTGATCTTGAAACCAAAGAACATGTGATTCAGGTTCTCAAATCATATCCTGGAGCCATGATGATTGTCTCTCATGATCATGATTTTTTGACATCCATTGAGATAGATCATGTTTATTCAATCATGGATGGAACTATACACCTGGCCCTATAGATGAACGGTTATCTTATGGTTAAACTAAAACCCAATAATCTGACTGTAGTGGAGTTTGTTGAAGCTGCCAGAGTCAAAACCTTTCTATCTGAGTGGGTATTGGATAGTCCTGAAAACACAAGTATTGACATATGAAGTTTAAAATTGAGGTAGATTTGGAATGCAAAAGCACAATTTAATTAAGTTATATCGGCAAGCAGAAGACTATTTTTTTTCTGGGATTGCACTAAAGAGTTTAAAGCTTAATGAAAGCTCAACCGCCTACTTAACAAAAGATGCATCCTTAAATTTTATGTATATTGCAGACAAGGAAGGAGCTTCAAAAGAGAACTTAACAAAAGCTGAGATTTTTTTTAAAGATAACAACTGCTCATTCGAGCTCATCATTCCCTCAAATGAGTGTGATGTGGATGTTGAGGCCACATTAGAGAAGAGAAACTACGAGCTAGCGGGAAAGTCTGTCTCAATGATGCTCAATCTCCAAAACTTTGAACATGGTGAACCGAGCAACTTGATCATTGGTTCAACGGATGACAAACTCACAGAGTGGATGAGCCCATTGATTGAGGCTTTTCAAACAACTGAAGCAGCTTGTTTACAATACGCAAAACTACACCAGAAAGCACTTGATAAACAGATGGCTTTTTATCACTTTAGTTTATATGTCAACAGTATACCCATTTGCTCTGTTACATTGTCAGTTCACGATAAACTAGCAAGAATTGATGATGTTGGTACAGCTCCTGAGTTTCAAAGGAAGGGATATGCAACTCATCTTATTGATTATGCTCTATCCGTGGCCAAAAAAATGGGGGCGCAGTATTGCTTCTTAGAGTCATCGAGCTCGGGATTTTCAATCTATCAAAAAATTGGATTTGATATATTATTTGAAAATAAACTTTATTCTAGAGATATCAAGCCTTGATTAAACATCAAAGATGTTTGAATAAGGTTACGAGCTTATAACTTCAGTTTTTGATTTGACAATGTGATGAATTGGCAGCTTTAGGCTGGCTCGAGCTGCCAATTGATGTCAGTCGTTTGAATACTTCACAGTTTATAACGCATGCTGCACTTTTCTTTGAAGGCATGCATATGGCGACAACATTTTATACGAAAGAAAATTTAGACTTATCATCTTGGTTTAAAGTCGTTGATCAAGACTACTTAGAATTGATCCAGTCACCACAATTCAAAGACTGGCTACAAAAGGTGAAGTCTCAGCAACCCAGTTTGCTTGACGTAGGCTGTGGGAGTGGTCGGTTTCCTGAACTGCTTTATCAATCATCATCAACGTTTCGCTCTCTCGATGTTCAATACACGTATATGGATGAAGCGGAATACTGTTGCCATTCGTTTAAGAAAAACTTAAGCAAGAAGCTTTTGCTTAAAGAAGAAATGCAATGCAGCATTGAGCATGCAAACTTGGATGGGAAGTCTTATGACATGTTATGGGCTATCCATTCACTGTATGGGTTACAGCCGGACACCCTTGAAACAACCTTAAGGGCCATGGTCAGTGCACTAAAGGTTGGTGGGATAGGTTTAATTTTTGCTCATGCGCAAGATTCATTTTATCAAACGTTCATAAACACATACATCCAAGCGTTCACACCCAACAGGCCGGCATACTTAACCGGTGATGAGATATTCACTTCGTTGCAGAATGTTCATGAACAAGTGTCTTGTTTTACTATACACTCAACTCATGAGATAGATGTCAAAAATCATTCGATTATAGAGACCTACTTATCTAAGAATGCGTTTTATAAAATGAGTTATGAGCAATGGCTCGCTAATAAAAAAATAAAATCACTACTAAGTGAGTACGTGCAAGGGGATAAGTATCTGTTTCCCCAAACAATTAAGCTGATTTTGTTTCAAAGATAAGCCCCCATAATCAGTATTACGGGATCCTAACGATTGATTTTTGGCAAAACCAATTTGGATTATAGGGAGTTAAGCCTTGGATGTACTCTCATGCCATGTAGCAAACATTGAAGCCAATGCACAACAAAAAGACAGAGCCGAAAAAGCTGTCTAACAAAAAAGTCATGGCAAATACAGAATGAGATATGTGAAGGAGTCACTTACGTAAACAACAGTCTTGAATTACGTAAGTGAAGAATTTGGCTCCCCGAGACGGGCTCGAACCGCCGACCCAGTGATTAACAGTCACTTGCTCTACCAGCTGAGCTATCGGGGAAGGGCAAGGCGAATGATACGGTCATTCACCTGTTCTGTCAACTACTTAGCATCGAATTTAAACGTTCAATCGCCTTCTCAAGATTATCCATGCTTGTGGCGTAAGACAGTCGTAAGTGGCCTGGGGCGCCAAAAGCTGAGCCAGGCACCAAAGCAACACCAGCGTCTTCAATTAGTTTTTCAGCCAACTCAACATCACTCATTAAGCCATGTTGCTCGAGAACGCCTTCAAAATTAGGGAAGGCATAAAAAGTACCATCGCCTTTGGCGCAAGTGACACCATTCATGGCGTTCAAGCTCTCTACCACAAAGTCATGACGCTTTTTAAACTCAGCCACCATCTCTTTGACAAAATCCAGAGGACCTCGTATTGCTGCTTCTGCTGCAGCTTGGGCTATCGAGCAGGGGTTTGAGGTGCTTTGAGATTGGATTTTTTTCATGGCTTTAATGACATGATTAGGGCCACTGGCATAACCAATGCGCCAGCCTGTCATCGAGTAAGCCTTGGAGACCCCACTTAAGACCATCGTCCGTTCATACAAGTTTGGAGAGGCCATCAGGATGTTGTTAAAGTTTTGACCTTCCCACAACGTATGCTCATACATATCATCCGTGGCCACGTAGACATCGGGATAGCGAAGAAGCACATCGCCTAAGGCGGACAACTCATCTTTGGTGTAGGCAATGCCCGTGGGGTTTGAGGGGCTATTGATGAATAAGAGCTTGGTCTTTGGGGTGATCGCTTTTTCAAGCGCTTCAGGAGTCAGTTTAAAACGACTCTCAGGGGTTGTTGTCACAATCACAGGCTCGCCACCCGCTAAGAGAACCATGTCAGGATAAGAGACCCAGTATGGGGTGGGTATGATCACTTCATCCCCAGGATTGATGGTTGCCATCAGCATGTTATAAATACACTGCTTACCACCCGTAGATACAATAACCTGGCTGGGCTTATAGCTAAGTTTGTTAAAGTTCTCTAACTTCTCGCAAATCGCCTCTCTTAAAGATACAACGCCTTCGACAGCAGTGTATTTGGTTTTACCGCCTTGAATGGCGGCGATAGCGGCTTCTTTGATGTATTCTGGTGTATCAAAGTCGGGTTCACCTGCACCCAATCCAATGATGTCTTTCCCTTGGGCTCTCAAATCTTGAGCTCGTTGGGTTACAGCAAGGGTAGGTGAGGGTTTGACTTTGTTGACAGTGTTAGATAGTTGAATGGCCAATTTGGACTCCCATTTTAATCTGTCTCAACTGCGGTTAATATGCCATACACAGATTGTAGAGCAAAGCGCTTGAAAGGTGAGTCATTCATGTCCAAAACACGCCCCTTAAAAATTGCCAGTTCATTTAAGCCAGCTGGTGATCAGCCTGAAGCCATTCAACAATTGGTTAATGGGGTTAAAGGCCGTGAGCGTTACCAAACCTTACTCGGGGTAACCGGTTCGGGTAAAACCTTTACCATGGCGCATGTGATTGAAACGACTCAAAAGCCAACATTAATTATGGCGCCTAACAAGACACTAGCGGCTCAGTTGTACGGTGAAATGAAAGAGTTTTTTCCGAATAACGCGGTTGAATACTTCGTGTCTTATTACGATTATTATCAGCCTGAAGCTTATGTCCCATCTTCAGACACCTACATTGAAAAAGACGCCTCGATCAATGATCACATTGAACAAATGCGTTTGTCAGCCACAAAGAGTTTGATGGAACGTAAAGATGCCATCATTGTTGCAACAGTATCGGCCATTTATGGTTTGGGTGATCCAAAATCGTACATGACCATGATGCTCCATGTTTCAAGAGGCGACATCATTGACCAGCGACAAATCTTAAGGCGCCTTGCTGAAATCCAATACACTCGTAATGATCTAGAGCTCCAAAGGGGTACCTATCGAGTTCGAGGCGACGTCATCGATGTCTTCCCAGCTGAGAGTGAAAAAGAAGCGGTACGTATTGAGCTTTTTGGCGATGAAATCGATAACTTGTCGTATTTTGACCCACTCACGGGCCAGGTGTTACACGAGGTTCCTCGCTTGACCATTTATCCCAAGACTCACTACGTGACCCCTCGTGAAAAAGTATTGCACGCGGTCGATCAAATTAAAGCTGAGCTTAAGGAAAGGCTTGAAGAGCTGCATGCGAACTCCAAACTTTTAGAAGCACAACGACTCAAAGAACGCACAAGCTATGACATCGAGATGTTGCTCGAGCTTGGTTATTGCAATGGTATTGAAAACTACTCAAGGTATTTGACAGGTCGTGATCCAGGGGCCGCTCCTCCAACTCTCATGGACTACCTTCCAGAGGATTCTTTATTGATTCTAGATGAATCGCATGTCATGGTCCCGCAATTGGGGGCGATGTACAAAGGAGACCGTTCTCGTAAAACAACTCTAGTCGAGTATGGGTTTCGATTGCCATCTGCCATGGATAACCGCCCCATGAAGTATGAGGAGTTTGAAAAAATAGCCCCTCAAACCATTTATGTGTCTGCAACCCCTGGCAACTTTGAGCTTGAAAACTCTCCGATTGTGGCTGAGCAAATCGTCAGACCCACAGGCCTTGTGGATCCGGTTATCCAAATCAGACCCGCTGAAACTCAAGTTGAAGATGTCCTATCAGAGATTAATGAGCGCGTTAAAAAGGATGAGCGTGTGCTGATCACCACCCTCACCAAAAGAATGTCTGAAGATTTGACGGACTATCTTAGTGAACATGGGGTACGAGTCCGTTACTTGCATTCAGATATCGATACCGTTGAGCGAACGGAAATCATTCGTGACTTACGACTTGGTGTCTTTGACGTGTTGGTGGGGATTAACCTTCTTCGAGAAGGTCTGGATATGCCTGAAGTCTCTTTGGTAGCAATTTTTGATGCGGATAAAGAAGGCTTTTTGCGATCTCATCGATCATTGATTCAGACCATAGGACGTGCCGCAAGGAATGCAAAAGGAACGGCGATTATGTACGCAGACGTCGTAACCAATTCGATGCGCTCTGCCATCGAAACGACCGAAGAAAGACGTGAAAAGCAGCAAGCCTACAATAAAAAGCACGGGATTGTGCCTAAAACCATTCGCAAAGCTATCCCTGACATCATGGAAGGCTCTCAATTCAAACAAAAAACCAAGAAGAAGTCCCAAGAGACGAAAAAAGCCCCCTCTTTGCCCGTCCTTAAAGAGATTCAGAGCACAGGTCACGAGCAAGAGCTTACGCCAACTCAGCTTGGAAATAAGCTCAAAGCATGGGAAGAGCAAATGTTTGAATACGCGAATAACCTACAGTTTGAAGAAGCTGCCGCCATTCGCGATGAGATTGAGAAGTTTAAGCAACAGTTTTTGATGAGTTAACTCTCTCATCTAGTATGACTTTGAAAAGGCTCATGGCTTCAAGAGCAGATGGAAACCCTACGTATGGGGCGAGCAAGATGAGAAGCTCTAGAATCTCTTCTTGGGTCCAACCAACCTGAAGCATGCCACTTAAATGGGCTTTGAGTGGCATCCCAGTATTGTGTTGACCAATCAGGCAAGACACAATGGCAAGTTCTCGAGTTTTATCGGTGCAAAGAGGGCGGCAAAAGATATCACCATAGACAAATTCTACGGCATATTTAGCAAAATCTGGGCATATTTGTGAGAGCATCTCAATGTTTTGATCCGCTTGTTCACCTAAGACTTCGCGCGCACGCTCGAGGCCAATTTGATATTTATCCATAAACTGCTCCAAATGGTCGAAACTACCAGAGCGGCATTCGACAATCAATCGAAAATTGTGAGCAAGAACAGCTTGATATCTTAGGATTGCGATGGTAGATTATACATCCTCTGTAGGCGCGTAGCTCAGTGGTAGAGCACCACCTTGACATGGTGGTGGTCGGTGGTTCGATCCCACTCGCGCCTACCAAACAAAGTTTCGACTTAGTCCAGTCAAATCCAAAAATCATTTTAAATCAACCGGTTAACGAATTAAACAACTACGAGTTAGTCCATCGAACTACATTGACATCCAATTAGTTTGGGGGCAACATTCGGGGCAGTTTTTATTTGTAGTAGAGCTGTTGCCCCAAATGGCATTAACTGATGTAGAAGTAAGAAATAAGAAGCCATTAGAGAAGACCGCAAGGTTTTATGATGAGAAAGGCTTATATTTAGAAGTCACACCAAATGGACGTAAAGGTTGACGCTTTAAATATCGCTTCAATGGTAAAGAAAAGAGACTGTCACTAGGCGTTTATCCAGAAATTACGTTAAAGGATGCGCGGGAACGACGTGATGAATTTCGAAAACTTGTAGCTAAGAACATCGATCCCAGTGAACATCGACAAAGAATAAAGACTCAGGCAATCCAAGATGTCGCAAATAGCTTTCAATCAATAGCTAGCGAATGGTTAATAAAATTTAATTCTACCTGGAGTCCAAGCCATGCTAAGAAACTGCAAAGACTTTTTGAGCGTGACTTGTTTCCTTGGATTGGTAAAGAGTCTCTTTCAGAAATTACCCCTCCGCAATTATTAAATGTATTGCGCCGCATTGAAGCTCGAGGTGCACTAGAAACTGCTCATAGGGCGCTAGGCCATTGCGGGCAAGTATTTCGCTATGCTGTGGCAATTGGAAAAGCAGAGCGAGATCCTACCCAAGATCTAAAGGGCGCGTTACCTCCATACAAAAAGAAACATTATGCTGCTCCGACTGATCCAGAAAAATTTGCAGAAATACTAAGAGTTTTTCATGGCTACCAAGGAGCTTTTCATGTTCAGTGTGCATTGAAATTGGCTCCACTAGTATTTGTGCGACCAGGAGAGCTCCGCAAAGCAGAGTGGGCTGATTTTGATTTAACAAATGCAGAATGGCGCTTTCTTGTTACAAAAACTGAAACTCCTCATATAGTCCCACTTTCTAGACAAGCCATAAATATTTTAACAACCCTCAAACCTTTAACTGGTAATGGCAAGTATCTTTTCCCTAGTGCACGAAGCAACGATAGACCAATGAGTGATAACGCTATTTTAGCTGCTATGCGAAGGATGGGTATCGGTAAAGATGAAATGACAGGGCATGGCTTCAGAGCCACAGCGAGAACGTTGCTAGATGAGGTTTTGGGCTATAGACCAGACCATATTGAACAACAGCTTGCTCATGCTGTTCGTGATCCATTGGGTCGTGCATACAACCGGACTGCTCATTTAGATGAACGCAGGAAGATGATGCAAGCATGGTCTGACTATATTGACTCACTATTAGCATCCAATTGAATAAGCAGGTAATAAATGAACGTTAAACAGCTAAGCCCACTAAACCCTATCAAAGATGAGAAAACTGGACGCTCAATACTGCAAATGGCGTTAGAACGGGATATCAATCTTTACGCTATTTCAAAAATTGGAGGTTACCCAATACAGTTAGATCCAGGTAGGATTCAGTTCTTATTGGAGCATCACCCCAAAAAGGCACTTGTGTGTTTTAAATCGCATTCTGGCTATATTACACCACCTAAAGCTGTAGCCGATGGCTTTTTAGCATCGGGTAATGCCAGCGAACTTTGCTACCGGGATCTTTGGGCAAGAAAATCTGATTTGGAGCCCTTTTTAGCCGGCGAAATAGGTAAGATAACTGAGGAAACGTATCTCAATATTATTGGAGCACTGAAAGATATTATTTTGGTTTCCGGCAGAAATTACCTTTCGGATAAAGCTCTAATAGATGACTCATCACCGTTTAGAAATCAAAACAGCTTGATTGGGTTTATGTTGAAAACTTATGGTGATATTTCAGGGGTAAACAAGCGTACACTTGAAAATAAATTTGCTTCGGCAAACAAAATGATAGAGGGGTGGCAAAATTAAAGTACCGCATCAAATCCATATGCGGTAAATCCTTACCGCAGGTGCGGTGATATTCTTAACTGGACCTTCTAGTCTGAACTTGCTTTTAAACAGATTAAAGAGGTTCAAGATGGATCAACTTCCCGAAACAGGCTTTTTGCGCCTTCCACAAATATTAGGTAATCCAAAATCTAATCCACCAACAATTGCTCTAATCCCGGTTGGTAAATCCACATGGCGGGAGGGTGTAAAATCAGGCCGTTTCCCAAAACCAGTCAAGCTCGGCCCCCGTATTACGGTATGGCGTGTTGAAGATATTAGGGCATTACTAGAGAAAGGCTAAGCCGCACCCAGGGTGATATGGGGGCGGTCTTAATTCGCTATGCTAAAAGGATTTTATGATGAGTTTAGAAACAAAGAAACATCTTCATACAGAACATGAGGTTATTGCAAGTTTTATAGACGATATGATTCA
>CAYNJF010000031.1:0-27113 GCA_964397555.1 uncultured Francisellaceae bacterium | reverse complement strand
ATCCATGGTGTCGATGAAAGCTCTTGCCATGGTCGTTGATGCATTCACGCAAACGGGATAAGGGGAGTCCACAAAACTGACTTTCTGAAAGTAATCACTATCATCATAATATGCACCAAGCAAAAACATTGCGTATTCATTGTCCTGTCCAGCTAATGCGCGTAACTTGCCTTCAACGCATCGCGATTCATCTTCAAAGTTTTTCTCAAAAAGGGGTGTCTTGTTACCTAGTTTTTTAGCTAAAGCGTGTGTACATACTTTAAGTTCAGAGCGAACCTGTTGCACATCATTACTCTCACAGTTCTCATTGAGAAGTTTGAATTTTTCTTTAGCGGCTTTTTTGTTCATCTGAGATAAATCGTGATGTTCCATCGTGGCCATCATGTCCACTAAATACATGGAGGCATACGGATTTTTGGCATCATGGGCACGTGCAATAACATTTTCAAACACACAGGGTTGATCAAAGCCACACTCGAGATCAAGCTCAACCCTTTCTTGCATAAACCCAGACATGGAATTGAGCATGATGGTTACATCCTCGTCGTTAGCCTGGACGATGGTGGGAAAGACGATGGCAGGAAGCAAGAAACAAATCAAACGGACCATGATAATACCTAAGGGTTTTGCTTTAGATTTACGTACAATATCATGATCAGTTTAAAAATCACACAAAATGAGTCAGCTAGCTTTTAAGGTAAAGGGTTAAGGCCTGAGATTCAGGCCTTTGATAATCCATGAGTCACCATGTTTTTTTACATAAGGCTTCTTAATATGCTGGATGAACACTGCGCTAAGTCTTTTGCCTGTTGATCGTTTTTCATCATACGTGCCTCAAACTCAGCGACCCAATCTTTCGATTTATCGTCCATGTCCGCTAAGGCTAGCATGGCAAAAGGGTTGCCAGCGTTGGCCAACTTGAGGAACTCGATTTCAACGCATTGTCCGGCCATTTCAATGGCTGCAAATGAATTTATGTCCTTTTTAGCAATTTCAGGGCGCACTTTCGCCAAGCACTGAACAATGGATTTTTTTATGTCGTTAATGGCTGGGACATCGCATTGTTGGTTGATCTTCTCCAGGATATCTCGAGAGGGAGCTTCGTTTATGATATCCATCCAAACCTGACGGGTCGGATCTTTGGGATCATTGGCAAATGCCTGAATTTTATCGTGCATGCAAACCAAGTCGAGATTGCAATCGACGGCCACGTCGTACATGCCTTTTTCTACCATATCAAGCACAACCACCAACCCTTGCATGTCCTCAAGAATATCGTTCATCGAATTGATGTCCTCACCGGGCTCCAAAGTTACTGAATAAACCGGATCGGTATCCACATCCGCTTGAACATTAAAAACCGCCGTCAGGGCAAATACCATGACCATGAGTGATTTAACCATTGTAATCTCCAACTTTCTTATTCAACCCTATAGACAGGCGTATCTGTAGATGGTTTCACCTTGTATAAACATAAAGCTGACCTATCATGTCATTGGGTAGTATAGGTGTTGAGGATAAGCCTTGGAAAGGTGTCATTCATCCTAGGTCAAACGATAAAGCTGTTCGTTTGCTCAGAGATCTCCAAAGCCATTCTTGAAACTCCACTATACTTGCATGAGTGAAAAATCAATGAGAACCTCACGCATGAAAACCATCTTCAAGATATTCGTACCCATTTTATCAGTTGCAGTATTAGGCGCGGTGTTTGCCGAAGGTGGTGGTCAGGTTTTAAGGGATCAAAATGCAGTCAAAGGGGAGCATTTCGATCCTGATGACCAAAAGGCCTCCAAGAGCCCTCAAGAGGCCCAACACACTCCCTTTTCATGATAGACGTGATTTTGAGGAAGCCAAACGAAGGGTCATCAGGGCACCTGAGTACAACAAATCATGGTCGATGCAAGGCATGTGGTTTGGGATAAGCAAAGCTATCAATGGCTTTTATATGGGAAAGCATAGTACAGCGTTCATTCTTTGTTTGTTTAAACAAGGCGATTTAGCCGATACTAATTGCGGTAATTCCTTGCGGCTCTCACGATTGACATGAGAGCTTTCTCTTATCTATCCAAACTGATGATGTAGACCTTTCACTCATGATTATCCATTTCTTCCAAGTCGTGCTCTTTTTTTGTTGAGTGATTGAAAGCTGTTTCGACCTACACTAGGGGTGTCATCGCTCATGCGTTGTCTTTCTCGATCAAACGAAGGGGTAACGCCACGTCGTCGTTGTCCCATTAACTCAAACACATCGACAGAAGACGAGCCAGAGTTGCCAGAGTGGCTGTTTGAAGTAGACTTTGACTCCCAGGATTCTCCACGACGGGCAAATCGGCTTTGCTTTAAGGTCCCGCGACGAGCTCGTCGAGACGCTTTTGATTTTTTACCTTTGGGTGCTTGGACGAAGCTTTGTGCCTTGGATGCGCTTGTTGAATCCATGTTGCTCTCATAAAGACGAACTTGATCAGCACTTATAAACAACGTGACACCAAATCTATCTCGATTGAATTTGGTTGGGATAGACGCCACCGCAACGCCTAATGTAGATGCAAAAATGCTCACTAAACGCTCACCCGTTGTGAAATTATCGGACAGTTGTTTATTGGACAATGAGACAAAAAGGCCACTTGAATCTGATTTTTCACGAAACGTGATGTTCTTGATGGTTTCTCGTGCTTGTTCGTTGATGCTCGATATCACAGATGGTCCAAAGGCGCTCATAAATCCTCTTTTGTGGTCGATAAAATTGGTCGACATTATGGTGACTTCGAACCGAGAATACAAGGACTATTCACGCTTAATAAGCCAAGGATGAATAGTGATTCACTGACTACCCCCTCAAAAGCCGCCCCGTGATAGGGCTTAGACTCATGTCAACATTTATAAGCCTACCCATGAAGACGCCTCCTTGCTGGTTGGTAAGATGACTGATAACATGAATTAAGAGTTATTAGAGGGTGTGCTATGTCACAGGCAGGGCCAGAAGAAGAACCAAGGCAACAAGATGAGCAGGTACAAGCGTTAGAGCAAGCTCGTCAAAAAGTGATAGGTTTTTTAGAGGAGCTTGAGCAAGCGCAAGATGGGCTTGATGTCTCGCAGACCCCTTCTTTTTTAAAAGACATTATCATTGCTGGGATCGAAAGTCATGAGCTTTTTTGGACGAAAAAAACGTGAAAAAAAAGAAGCCCAACTTGCCATGGAAAAAGAGGTTTCAGACATCGTGGATGAGCACGACGTCGACCATGAACACGAACACGATTTAAACCATGAAAAAACGCTTGAACATCAAAATCAGCACAACCAATCTATGGATTTAAGCGAAGGGCAAGACCAGACGCCAGCGCTTGCCCAAGACAATCGTGTGGAGGTAGAAATCGCCCCCGAAAAGCCCATTCCCCAGGAGAAAAAATCTGGATTTTTATCTCGCATCAAACGATTGTTCGGTAAAGAAAGTGTTCATGAACAAACTAAGAGCAATCAAGTGGATATCTCCATTCGACGACATCGCACTTCAAATCAAGGGGTTGATATAAGCCTTGGTGATGTCGTCCAAATCAGTGGCAATCAAGAAGCGATGATTCTAAAAGCGCTGAATGAATACCACGAGAAAATACACAGCCAAAACGAGGAGGCAGGCCCCATCCCCGTCAAACTAGATGGCCAAAATGAGCAAGTTATCGACTCGTTGTTAGAGAAGATTGACAGCTCGAAATTTGAAATCACTGAAATTAGGGTAAATAATGAGTTGCGTCAAGAAAAGGTGCCCACCGATATGACTCGTGCCTTATCCAGTGTGATGGAGGCCTTTGATACCCAATCTTCGAGCCTGGAGACTCCTACTCCGTCTAATGGAGCCTCAACCTACCAACAAACAACCGTTTGCCCAATGGCTTCATATCAATCGCATTGTACCAAATCTCAAACTCTTCCTGAGGCTGACTCAGAAAGTAACTCGAATGAAAAGCGGGCGGATTCAGACCTCACACAATCTGCTCGCTCATCAAGCAGAAGATAGGTGCCCCCATTGATTATCCTAGGTTTTAGGTCACTGAGGCCAGGCCAATGCTTAAGCCTAGGCCTGCAACCGTAAAGGGGATGACCTTGAACGCTTCTATCATGGCGTAAGGAATCGCAATAATCGGCATTAATAAGGCTTCTGCTAGGCTTATTTCATCCCTGGGTTCAAGATTAAGCATGGCATCAAACGTGGATTCGATTTGATTTTGCCCATAAAGCATCGCACCCACACCTGTAGCGATGATGCCAACTGAAAGCACGGCCCCATTAAACCCGCCAGATACGTGCTTTAGTTCTTGTTGGTCTAATGCCCTCATAAAAGACGCTCCCACTTAAATAAAGTAATTTAATCTGATGACACAATACAAAATTATATCAAGATGTCCTTTTTTGTATCATTGGGGGATTTTAATCCTTCACTTAAGTAAGGCTACTCATCTTTAAAAATCGATATGGCTCACCCAAGGCTTAAGATGTGTTCTTTCGTTGTGTTTGACTCAACGAAGAAAGTAGGTTGTTTATCTGAGTGTAAAAATAATCATGTTCATCCCCTTATTCCTTTGTATAATTTACGTATAAAGCAAAAAGGGATGTTGGCATTGAAATTATTGGATGTGACCTTAAGAGATGGTGGTCATCTGACCAATTTTCATATCACGGAACAGCCATTGGCCTGTGTTCTGGAGGCAAGCGATGCTTCTGGGGTTGACTACATTGAAATAGGCTATCGCAATGGCTCCATTGCCCCGATTAAAGATATTGGGATTATGGGTCTGTGCCCAGATCCTTTTATTGAGTCTTGCAGGCGTCATGTTCACCATTCCAAGCTTGCCATCATGGCGCACCCCCAAAACATCACACGAAACGATTGTCAGAGCTTGAAGGCTTTGGGTGTCTCCATGCTTCGATTGTGCACACCAGTGGGTCGCTATGAGGAGTCGTTCAAAAAAGCTCAAATGGGATTAGAGGCAGGTTTAGAGGTGTCTGTTAATTTTATCCATGTATCTCAATATGAACCGAGTGATTTGTTTGACATCCTTGACAAGTTATCTTGTGTCGAGCCTACCTTAGTTTATTTTGCCGACTCGAACGGATGCATGCATCCAGCAAGGCTTCGCACGCTGATTAAACGCTTTAAAGATCGCTACTCGATGCCATTAGGTTTTCATGCGCACGATAACTTAGGGCTTGCGATGGCCAATGCGATGGCGGCGATGGATGAGGGCGTTGATTATTTAGATGGTTCACTGGCTGGAGCTGGGAAAGGGATAGGCAATCTTAAACTTGAATTTTTAGTCGCCTATCTAAACAGCATGCAGCGCTTTGATTATCGCTTATCGCCTTTGATCGGCGCGTCCAACATGATCCGAGAGATTTTCCCCCAATGTGGCTATGTCAGTGAGGGGGAGTTTATGCGTGGCATTTGCGATTATTCCACCAAACAAATGAATGAAGTTTTGTCCAGACAAGAAAGAGAGGTGCAACCATGAGCCAAAAGAAACTGTTAGTGTTTGGGCCCCTTGGTCCAAGTGAGGCCAGTGTACGAGCAAACACGCCATCTTTGTCTTTTTTGGATGGGTATGAGATTGAGTTGGTCGACAGCGCTCGTTTTTTGATTGATGAGTTTCAAGGGGTTTTATCAAGTTGGAAAGAGACCCTGGGCGATTTAAGTCAATACCAAGCCATCGTTGGTTTTTCGTTTGGGGGCGTTTTAGCCTTGCATGTTCGGGGTGAAAGGCCTATTCCGTGCATGCTTATTAGCAGTCCTGTGCGCCCAAAACAGCGCCTGAGTACCATCTTAGAGCGAGCCATGAAAGATTTAGAGGCCGATCAGATCAAAGAAGGCTTAAGTTACCTTTACTCGCATGTGTTGGAAAACCCTTATGTCTTAGACGATAGCATTGATCTTAATGAGGCTAAATCCCGATTTCTTTGGGGGTTAAAGTTTTTATTCACTCATCCGAATTACGACACTCAGATCCATCACTTGCATCAATTGGTCGGTTCTAAATCCAAGCTGGTTCAATTAGAGGATGTCTTTGAACATGCCTCGTTGACCGTTATTGATCATGCGGGCATGAAGATGTTTGAGGATAACCCTGAAGATGTTAAAACAAGCCTTGTTCAATGGCTAAGTTAAGCGTTGCCTGTTTAGGCGGGGATGGCATCGGCGCTGAGGTCATGGCGGCGTTGAGCCCTGTGTTTGAGTGCTTAAGCGATGTGATTGATACAAGGTTTGCTCGCATTGGTTGGTCGTGTTGGTTGGAACAAGGCCAGACTATCCCCGATGAGACATGGGCGCTTATTGAAGCGTGTGATGCCATGCTGCTTGGCGCCACTTCCAGCTTTGCCCCAAGCGTGGTCAAACAAACGCCCTTTGGAGACAGAGCCTATGTATCCCCTTTGATTCAGTTGCGTCAAAAGCTGGATTTGTATGCATGCGTTCGTCCGTGCTTTGATTATCAAGACAATCGTTTTGATGTGACCATCATTCGTGAAAACACCGAGGGTCTTTACAGTGGGGTTGATTATGATGAGCTCCCAGCCTCCATTGCCTCCCAAGTCCCCATGATTGACTCTTTAAAGCATGGTGGGCTTAAAGTGGGGGGATCGGTGCGCGTGATGAGCGAGAAAAAGTTGTCTAGGATTTTCCGGTTTGCTTTTGCGTATGCCAACCAGCACCAAAAGAAAACGGTTGTTTTTGCTGATAAGGCGAATGTTCTTCGTAAAAGCGCCTCGCTTGCTATGGACTTGTTTGACCAAGAGGCAAGCCACTATCCTCATATTACGCCCAGTGTGATGAATGCGGATGCGTGTGCTTATCAGCTGATAAGAAAACCTCATACTTTGGATGTGATTGTCGCTGAGAATATGTTTGGTGATATGTTATCGGATGTTGGGGCGGCCGTAATGGGAGGGCTTGGGCTTGCTCCCAGTGCAAACCTAGGTGACACCGATGCCTATTTTGAGCCAGTCCATGGCTCAGGTTTGACCATGAAGGCCAATACGGCCAACCCAAGTGCGCTGGCCTTTTCGCTTTCGATGTTGCTCGATCATCATGGGTATAAGACTCAATCCAAGGCGTTATCAGGCGCGCTCATTGAGGTGCTCAAAGCGGGAGATTCGCTTACTTATGATCTTGGCGGTCATGCCAGCACCACTGAGATGGGGGCACGAATTGCCCATCAACTTGAGCGACATCTCAATCGTCATGACGCTTTTGTTTAACCGTCTAAATCATCAAAGATTTTAGCCTACTCAATCAAAAAGGAGAGGGCATGTTATCAGAACGAAGCGCGTTACTGGAGTATGGGACTCCAGTGATCTCAGATGCCATGGATGAGTTAGGTCTTGATGGTTATTTGGACATCAAGCCTTTGGGTTCGTATGCGCTTTGTGCCCCCATCATCACCATTGCCTACGCCCCCGTTGAGCCATCGGATACCCTTGTCATGAAATCCTCAAATTATTTGGACGAGCTTGATGGGGGGCATGTATTGTTCATTGACAATCAAGGACGTTCAGATTGCTCCGTTTGGGGTGGGATTTTAAGCACCATGGCAAAACGAAAGGGGATGGAGGGCACCATCATTCATGGTTGTGCTCGAGATGCCCAAGCGGTCAATCAAAGCGCTTATCCGGTTTTTGCTAAAGGGCTTACGCCACGCACTGGAAAATCCAGAGCGAGGATGGTCCATGTCAATCAGAGCTTGTCGATTGAAGGCACCACGATACACCCAGGTGATATTGCCCTAGCGGATGCGCATGGGGTACTCATTATCCCCGCTTCCCGTTTGACGCAAGTATGTCGCGCGGCAAAGACCATCGCTTTCAATGAGTCGAATATTTTAGCCAGCATCAATAAGGGGCTCCCTCTTGCTAGAGCCCGCGAACTTCATCATTACAACCAACCAACGAAAGAGTCCGTATGATTGAACAAGATTTTGAATACCCATTGACGTCCACACTATCCGCTCTCGGGCGCTTGTATACGTTGGATGAAACACCACGCCCGGCCGTATTGGTTGCCCCGGATTGGGGTGGGCGTTCCTCGTTTTATTGCGACATTGCAAAAAAGCTCGCCCAGTTAGGGTTTGTTGGCATTGCCTTGGACTATTACGGTGGGGCGCATGTGGCCCAATCGCGTGATGAGAAAGTCTCACTAATAGGGCCATTTAAGAAGGACCGAGCCTCACTGCTTGAGCGAACTCAACAAGCGTTGATGGTGGCCAAAGAGCATCCCTTTATTGATTCTACCCGCCTAGGGGCTATCGGTTATTGTTTTGGGGGCAAAGCCGTGCTTGATTTGGCCAGGACTTGCAATGAGGTGGTTTGCGTGGCCAGTTTTCATGGGATATTAGATGAACCTGATTTGGCGCAGCTGGATACCATGGCCACGAAAGTACTCATTCTTCATGGGTATGAGGATTCTTTTGTGCCGCCTGAGCAGATCCATACCTTTTGCGCGGAAATGACTCGTAAATCCACGGACTGGCAGGTTCACATGTATGGCCTAACTCATCATTCATTTACTCGGTATGGTCAAGATGACCCTGAGATTGGCTTGAAGTACTCTAAAGAAGCCGATGAGCGCTCATGGCAGTCCTTGCAGCACTTTCTTCAACGTTGTCTTCAAGAGGATTGAGTGAGGTTTCATGGGGGGAGTGCGTACGTCAACGCTTTGAATCACTATTAATGAGTTAGCCTTCTTGTAGTTTTAGGGGGTTTTTGGGTAAGCCTTGAAAGCTTACCTTCTAACTGTATAATGTCGGCAATTACTTACGTAGAGATTGCCATGCCTTCTGACAACACTTCTTTGATTCATAGCCCGGTTGAGTTAACCCCCCAGTCCATCGATTTTCAAGGGTTGGAGGCCGGCTCCTCACTTAGCGCTTATCTTCGCTCAAAGGGGCATAAGCCTATGCTTTCGAACGGGGCGCTTGAACTCACCCATCTTAGCCATTTGGACTTATCGGGCATGAGCTTTAAGAACATGCACTTTAGCGGACAAGCGAATGGCTTAAGTGTTGATAAGGCACGATTTGAGCAAGTCACCTTTGATAAAGTCAATCTATCGCAAGCCATCTTCAATCAAACCACCTTTGATAAGGTCGAGTTTTCAGGGGTTGATTTAAGCCAGGCCTCGTTCATCGACACTGAGTTTCATCACGCTGCCTTTAAAGACAGCCATTTGAGCAACGCTTCCATCAGTGCCAGTGTCATCCGCGATAGCATGATGAGCTTTGTGGACATGGATAACTTATTCATCCACAACAGTGAACAAGCAAACCTTCATGTGGTGTTTGAGCAAGCTTACCCCGATTATGTGTTTCAACAAGCCATGGAACATCCAGTGTGTGTGAAAATTGGGATTGTTGATGACGAAGAGTGGCATGATACTCCCTTTTACTTGGTTCAAGATCACGGCCATGAAGCCGTCACCTTCAGTTACGATGAAAAAGCCTATCTTGAAATCTTAAAAGCTCATCATGTGGATCCTATGGATCCTAGCGATGTCGATAACGTTCCACCACCATCCCCTTATGATGAACTCACGCTGCGCGAGCAAGCCACCTTCATCATTGAACAATACAAGGATTTCTTCTTCGAATTATTCGGGGAGCCATTTTTTGAGTTGTTGGACTTCACCAGCTACGGTGAAGCACTCGCATGGGCCAAAGAAGAGCTTTTGGACGTTGGCTTTGATGAAATGAACCTGGATACCTCCTTTAACTATTCAGGTGTGTGGGGGCGCCTTCACCTTGAGGTCAGGCAGGCCTTGGAGCAATACAACCCCAGTCACGAGAAAAGCATCGCTCAAGCACTGATGGAGTCACAGACGCCAGTCATCCAAGCGATTAAAGCAAGCGCCATCGATTACATGAGCAAAGTCGATGCCTTATGGCTGCCAGGAGGGGCGGATGTTCATCCTGATCTTTACGGTCAAGAGAATATCCACTCTTATCCAAGCGATTCTTACTTTCGTGAGGTCTTAGAAATTGCGCTAGTCGATGCGGCCATAGCCGCCGACAAACCCATCATCGGGGTATGCCATGGCTCTCAGCTTCTTAATGTCTATTTTGGCGGGACCTTACATCAGCATGTCCAGGGGCAATGGGGTGAGTTTCCCCTTGAGGTTCATAGCGATAAAGGGATCTTAGGGTCCATCATGGAGCCTGGAGCCATTGGCATAAGCATGCATCACCAAGCCATCGATGAGCTCGGAGAAGGGCTTGAGCTTGTTGCAAGCTACGATGGGATCGTGAAAGCGGTCCAAACCATCGATGAGAGTCCTATTCTCTTGACTCAATTTCATCCTGAGTACTTGGTGGACGAAACCAGTGAACGCATCGTGGATACGTTCTTTGGGTTGGGGATGCAGTCGGCCAAAGAAAAAACGCATACCTTGGTTTTAGAGGAAATCCTAAGCCAAGATAGCACCATTAAAGGGCTGGATTCGGAGTCGAATTCGTCTTGGTATCATACGATCGGTGACTTTGCTCATTCAATCCATGAGTCTTTGGCCCAGATAAACCTTGAACCCATACCAACAAGCGCTTACGACTGGTCTGCCTTTTAGGCTAGGGTCCTAGGAAGTGCGCCTAGGACCCTAATCGGAGCTAAACGAGCTTGTCTGTGGCGTAACCGATGGCACCACCAACCAACGTGGTCAAAGCGAACGTTTGAGCCAAGTCAATGAACTCGCTTGCATTAGGAGCTCGGCCCCCCATTGCGGTGGCGGCAACCCCCCACATGGTCCCAGCCATAGCGCCGCAGGCAGCCCCAGCTATGGTGCCACGCTCAGCCCCCAAATAACTGAGCCCCTTAATGGTGGCAAATCCAGCCACAGCCGAAGGGACCCCTAACACCAACCATGAACCACCCACTTGGGGGATTTCATCAGTGTGCAAATCTCTCATTTCACTGTCTCATCTTCAAAAAAGTTCAACCTACTTGGACTCATCAAAAAAGTCAAAACGAACTCTTAAGCCCTAGACGGTAAGCTCAACGTTATCGTAAAGACCATGACAACCGATTGCATCCCTTTTAAACTAAGCCCTTTGCCGGATAAGACAATGACAACCCTGATTTACCCCCTCATAGGCGCCATGCTTGTTGGCGTGGCTGCATGGCTGTATCAGCGTACCCACGACATTCAAGTCAAAGGGGACATGAAGCTATCCTCAAAAACCGCAGTCTTATTTGATTTTGATGGCGTGATGGCCGACTCCTTTGTGCCGATGATGCAGGTATTTAACAAACTCGCTCCACAGTATGGTTTGAATCAAGTCGACTTGAGTTGCCTTGAGTCACTAAAAAAACAAAGTGCGAAGACGATACTGGTTGAATTAGGGGCCACTCGTTGGACCTTGATAAAACTGATCCCCAATATGCGGGCATTGATTGGTCAGCAAATACTCCAAATCCCGCCGTTTCAACCAATCCTCGATTTGGTGAGTGAGCTTAAAGCGCAAGGGCATAGCGTTGGGATTGTCACCAGTAACGCCATTAATAACATTGAACGCTATCTTAGTCATCATGGGGTAGAGGGGGTAGAGCTTATTGCCCAAGCTGGCCTATTCTCCAAAAGGAAAATCTTTAAGCGTCTGGTTAAGAAAAACCCTGATGCTCAACTTATCTTTATTGGCGATGAGGTACGAGATGGGGAGGCTGTGTGCAAACTGCCCATTACCGCGATAGGCGTGACATGGGGGTATCAAAATAAAAGTGCCCTTGAGCAGGGTAGCTTTGACTACCTAGCTGATAACTACGAACAGCTAGTAACTATCCTTGAAAACGAGAGAAAGGATAAATAAAGTTACCGTTACTAAAATGTGTGGTAAGTGCTTGATGGAGTCTCTTATGAAAACACTCAAAGCATACGCTTTAAATCAAATCAGTGCAGGCGTAATTAAGTTGTCCGACGGGCGTGTGATGACGGTTCACTCAGCGCTATCACCAGTTAAACAGGCCATAGTGGAAACGCAAGTTCAAGGAATGCTCAATGGCCATATCAGTTTTATTGAAGGGCTTATAACCAGCATGATAGATGGCCAAGAGGATGATTTTGATCTCTATTTTGAGGCCATAGAACTAGGCCACTTCAGCATCGTATAAAGCCTATGCCCTCATCCATTTGGGGGCGAGCACTGTTGATTATGCACCCACAAAAGCCAACAGGCTAGAAATCGAGCTCACCGGAACCATTCGACTATTTCAATGGACTAAATATTCAAGCTGAAATTATCAGTAGGTTATACGTACCATAGTGAGAAATGATGTCTGAATATGTCTTTGTTAACCCCTTTCAAGCCATTCAGGGCCATAGGTCACCTAAAGATGGCGTAGAAGCCATCAGGGCTGCGCGTGAGCTGCTTAATGCCCCTCAATTGAATGAGCTTCCACATGCTTTTGATAAGCTCATGGAGCTCATTGATAGCTCGAGTGAACACAAAGCTCTTTTGCAGTTATTTTTGACACGTATGAGCCTTCATGATGAGTCGAACAGCCAGAGCGCTGTTCAACAACTAAAAACACGAGACCTGGCCAAACAAGTCTATGATAAGCTAGCTCCAGAGCTTGTTACCATCAATCCAAATGACCGAGTCATTAACCCAAACGTTAGTGCCAGTACGCTTGAGTACATTCGAATCTACAAGCAGCTTGTAGAGCCATTTAGCAATCCCGCCACCCCCTTTGATCAAGACTACTACGCAAGACAGGCCTTTATCTGGTTATTCATAAAACGTTTCAATGATGCCTTACAGCATCAGGCAGTTATGGATTACGTGAAAGAAGAAAAGGACTATGAAGATGATCAATACTGCAAAGAATATGAAGAAAAGCAACAAGAGGAAATGGAGCTCCTTCTTCTTGAAGCTTACGACATAGAAAAAGCACTCTTAATCGAATCCATTGAGCGCATCCACAACCTAAGCATCCAAGAACTCGATTATAAAATTGGTGAAATCAGAAAAGCAAAGACTCAAGTCCTCAAGCTTATTGATAAGCTTGAAAGTGACCTCGCGGACATCGAGTTTACCATGATTGAAAAAGAGAGGGTCATCAAACAATCGAATGAGCGAATCCAACATTTAGAGGTTGAATATAAGAACATACAGAGTCAAATCGACGAAAAGAAAAAAGCCCTAGAAGAAACTAAAAAAGAACGGATGAGATTAGAATCCATCGTTCAAAGTAAAATTGCAGCGGCTAAGCTCAAAGGGATCATCATCGATAAACCCAATGTCGATACAATAGAAACCGCACAAGACACTGACGATAAGTCACACGCCCAGGTTGACGATCAAGAAGTTGCCAACCAAGCCCAACAAAGAATCAATGAAATTGAACACTACGTAGCGTTGCACAGAATCTCTAGACGAGGCTCATCAGACTCTTTATCCGAGCTAGAACTTGAAAGAAAACTGGATAAACACGGACAATTCACGGATAACCAAAAAGCAAAACTAAAACAACTGCTTATGGCCGAAGAAAGATACGGCCACAATCGAGATGAGATTGAAAAACAAATTAATTTGGCCCTTAATCGGCTTATTCAAGTTGAACCCGAGCGCCTCAGCATCAATGACATCATCGATTTGCACCAGGCGGTTAAAAATGAGACAGGGGTTGTGAAGAGTCGTTTACAAGCGGTATTAGACAAAGCCCTGTCTCTAAAAGGCATCGAACAACATCTTGCGATGGCTAATATTCCGACGCATGATAATACCGGAAGAGCGTTATCAACCTTAGAACGTATTTACGTGTTAAAGCAGTTTGTGGCTATTGACCGTCAACTTCAGCATCAGATCAAGTTTGAGTATCTGAAAAAGGGCAATAAGTTTATCAACGAACAAGGTGAAACGGTTGAGTATGAGGATAGGGTATACGCAGCCCAACTTAAAGACAGCAGAAAATCTGCTCAAAAACAAATCGAGCAAATTGAAGATCAAATTGATGATGAGCTAAACCAACTTCAAGAGAAGTACAACATACGCCTTGACGCCAGACAATACCTTTCTCAAAAACAGCGGGAAGCCGAAATCACACTCCACAGAGACAGAATCAGTGCTGGGGAAAACAGACAACTGAATAAGAAATTCAAAAAACGGCTAGACGAGAGTCGAGCCCGGCTTGAAAAAATATGTTCAGATCATAATCCAAAAGGGTACACACCTGAAGACTTAATCCACAAAGTCATTCCAAGCGACAATCAAGAGTTTGAAGCCTATAGGAAAGAAATAGAAGATCAAAGACAAGCATTAGAACAACAAAAACGCGACGAGGTCACCAAACCTCGCGACGAGCTCAACGCTCTGCAAGAGGAAATCTTTAGCGACATTGTTGAAGAAAAATATCATGACTTAGAGGCTGAAAAAGCAAAAGCCGAAGCTGAAATCAAAGCATGTCAGCGCTATTTAAAATCATGCTACTCCAAGGAGCGAGTCCAAGAAGCAGAGGTACGAAAACTAGAACAAAAGTTGAAAAAGAACCAAGAAGGAAAAGCCCAAGAAGAACAATTGTTGTTGGAAGCAAAAGCCTCGCTTAAAGCACTCAAAGATCAAAAGGCAAAAAAACAAGCCCTTTTAAGCAACGCTATCGAAGCCAAAAACAAATTGGATGAAATGGAGAAAACACTCGAAGCACAAAAAGAAATTGAAACTCGCATGAAACAGCACAAAATACAAGCGGTAGAAATTCGCTCTTCGGGAGATAGAAAGCGCATTGAGCAAATCGAGTATATTTTGAACGAAGAAGCTGAGCGAAAACGCCAGCAAGAAACCGAATACATGGAAATCAGTGAATCTTTAGATAAACTGCAAGAGCAATCGAATGCGATTGAAACCCAAAGCGTTGAGGTGCTCAATCTTTCCCCTCAAGACCAACCATCTTCGACAAGACAAAATCGTCTAAGACGAATGCCTGCAGGAATTTTTACACACCGTCAAAGCGGGTTATCAACCCACCATGATGCACAGCACCTCACCCCAGAAAAGTCCGAGATAGAAAAAGTGATTGAACAGTTTAGTGTTGAAGATCAAAACCTTCCGGCTGAGCTTGCGCATGTAAACCCTAAAGCGGACAGAAAAGCCATTGATTATTGGTTGAAAATCGCAAAAAAAGCAAAAGAAGCTAAAGAAAAAGCAGATAAAAAAGGGAAGGAAGAAAAGATACTTGAAAAACAAGTTGAAGTGGATACAGCTGAAGAGCTTCTTAGCTTGCACCAAGATCTAAAAGAGACCAATGAGGAAATCATCAAAGACTTAGTCATCATCAAGCAGCAAGAACAAAAAATACATCAACTCAAAACTTATCTTGAGAATCATCAAGGCTCACCAGAGGAAGATGCTGAGGCGGCCCAACGCTCGTATTCAAAATTACGAAAGAAAAAACAAAGTGTATTGACTCAAAATTATGGACGCCTGACTCAGCCTAAGGACTCAGAACAAAAGGCGCTTGATTATCATGCTAATATTTACAAAGCAGAAGATGAAATTGAAGCGCGCAAAGTCCAACTCGAAGTTCTGATAAGGCAATCGAAAAGGATTGATCAACAAATTAAAGAAGCATCTAGCCAACTAAAAGGGAAAGCATTTGATTTTGAAGCAAAACAAAGAGCAAAACAACAAAAAGGGCGCTAAAGCGCCCTTTAGGTCATTCGTTTAACATCTGATCAATGGGTGAACCTTTCTTTAACAGTGGATCTATGTCAGGCCATTTGATAACGATGTCGATGATACCAAACGCCTTAGGACCAATCTCATAAGGATTATAAACAAAATTGATCCCTTCGTTGCTCACATAGAAATTATCGCTGATGTACAAACCATCGCCTCTTGACCAAGCGCTAGCCCCTTCGGGGATGTAGTTTGAGTCAAAAATAAAGCCTAACTGTTTTAAATCGCCATTACCAGATTGGCCGGTGTTGGTAGAGGCCCAATCACGCAATGCTTGCTCCAATAGATTTAGCAATGTAGGCACACTTGATTGTTCAAACACATCCTCAAGGAAAAGCATTTGACCTGTAAATATGTCAATGTTGACATACCCATCTGTACTCATGCCGTGAGCGCCACCTGTAAAATTACCGAACTCCGTTTTGACCGTCATCAACCCATTGGTTTTCATGACAGGAAACTGCTTAAGCGTGTAATGAAATTGATTATCCATACGCAGCTGATTAAAGGCATCATGAGGGCTCATACGACCGTCTCGCAAGCTCACAACAAAAGGCTCGAGTCCTTCGTTGAGGGCAGAGCGGATGTTGTTTGTCAATCGACTATTGTCGCCTTTAATGTCAATTAACGAGATATCCATCTTACCGCAATCTTCAAACGGAGTTGCAGCCTTCCAATTGTGTTGGGTTATGGTGAGTCGATTATCTGTGATCATCATGCTTTCACTGGCAGATGCCTCTTTTTGAAAAAAGTAGGTGCCATCCACGTTGGTTAAAAACCCGAGGCTTGATAATTTCTTGTCTTGAGCCGTACAGTCCATATCAAGGCATTCCATTTCCAAGAGAATGTTGATCTCATCAACCGTCGATTCGGCAATGTCATGGTAAATCGAACAGGTGGCCATGAGATCCGTCGGAGGAATATTTTGAGCCATGGCTTGATCGACCAAGTTTGAAATCCCTTGCTCAAACTCGCAATCGGTTTGTCGATTTGGGAATAGATTCGCATGAACGCTGATCAACTCGCTCAACAAAGGTTGGGCACGGATCGCATTCTCAGCATCCTGGCTAAATGTACACGTGGCCGAGGCCGACATGGGCAATAGGGCACTCAGCCCAATAATCGTTGCAATAGTGTTGAGGCGCATCATTTATCCTTAAATCGTGGTTAGATTCTGGGATAATTTTGGCACACATATTTAAACTTTGCATGGACAATTTGGACATAATAAGCTCAAAGATGAACATCCATGAAGAACCCCCAACTCATTTACTGTAGATGGCTAGAGCATAACCATTCTACTCGTAAGCATATGAATCGTATCTTCTTTTCAATTCCAAACAACGCCCTTTAAAGCCCATCCTCAAACTTATGAATATGCGCCAATAGTGTTTGAGTTGAAGTTTGCTTCACCTCACTACTTTTTAGGTGAATGCTTACTCTCTTTCCGCCTAGGTGGACATGGGATCGAAAGAACTGGTTCTGGTAGCATGAGCAAAGTTAATTTCAAGCTCATATCTTTCTTAAACGATTCAGGTGGCGCATCTTTTGATGCGTTCAGATGAGCCATGTCTATATGATCTAATGCCGCCAATGCGATGTCGAATAAATAAGGCTTCGTTTGTCGCAAAGTTGATAAGAATTCGCTGTGATCGACCGAGTTGGATTGGCGAACTCGATTACGAGCAAAGTGCAAAAGCCACATAAGCTCACCCCAATCTTTACAATGATCAGGGTAATGTTTCTTAAGAAACTTAAAAGTTTGGTCCTTAAAGGCTTCCTTATGGTCACTCATATTTTGACATCGATAGTACGTTAACGTATTTAGCATGCTCGGTATCTCATTCTTTTATATCAGCTTAATTGATAGTTGATTATCTACTTATAAAATTGCTCGATACCTTAGCAAATTTATTTGCAGATCAGTAGTAAAAAAAGCGTGAAATTACCTATTTCTCATGTTAGCGTAGCCCTGTTGGACTAAAAGGAGTTTTTATGAACGCACTTTTTCAAGCAGTGATTAATGGTGACTTTAACAGCGTAGTTGCTCAACTAAGAAATACTTGGTATGGCGCGACAGACTCAAATGGGCTAACTGGACTGCATTATGCGGCCCTTTACGGACAGCCCGAAATTGGCCAGCTTTTTATTGATCAGGGTTTGTTCGTCAACAGAACCACCTACGATGGTCATCAACCCTTACATCTAGCCGCTCAAGCTCAACAAAGCAATATGGTCGATATGCTTATGAGTAATGGTGCAGCCATTCGTGCGGTGGATTACGAAGGGAACACGCCATTGCACTATGCGGTTCAAAACAACCCTTCACCCAAATTTGTGCAACAGCTACTCGACTATGGTCCTGAATTATCGGATAAAAATAATAATGGCCAAACGGCCTTAGACGTTGTTCAATCGATTGATAACAGCGAACTTGTGGTGCTGTTTGCTCAAAATAATGTTTATTCAAATGATTTACCACCACTGCTTGAGGCAGTCGTAGAGGGCGATCTGGCTCTTGCTGAAGCCTTAATTGATACAAGTTGGTATGGTCAGACTGACAACGTCGGTTTGACGGGGCTACATTACGCCGCCATCACCAACCAGCCAGATATGGCGCAATTGTTTATTGATCGCGGGATGTTCATCAATCGAACCACGTTTGATGGAAAACAACCATTACATTTAGCTGCCATGGCAGGTCAATCTGACATGATTGATTTCATCATGGACGAGGGTGGGGCAATCTTAGCGGTCGATTTTCTTGGCAATACTCCCTTACATTATGCCGTTCGATTTGAATCCGAACCATCAATTGCTCAACAGTTGGTTGATTTTGGTGCACCTATCAATGGCAAAAACAACAAAGGGCAGACGCCATTAAGCTTCATTGATGCCAATGAAGGCGAGCTGTTCATCACATTACTCGAAAATGGTGCAACCTCACCTAATTTGCCTCCTCTGATCGCCCAATCCATTTTGGGGGATGTGGACGCGGTTGCGGATCTAATTGGGTCGACTTGGGTAGGTGCTACTGACAACGAAGGCAATACTGGGCTGCATTATGCTGCGCAATACAATCATCCAGAGGTTGTTCAGTTGTTTGTTGATGAAGGGTTGTTTGTCAATCAAACAAACTTCGATGGGCGTCAACCCCTGCATGTGGCCGCTGAATATCAGCAAGCTGATGCGTTTGAGTCCCTTATGAATAATGGTGCAGCTATACGTGCGGTAGATTTTGAAGGAAACACACCATTGCATCTAGCCGCCAGCGGTGAAGACAATGCGGACTTTACTCAATTTGTGATGAGCTTTGGCGCCGACGTTGACGCTCGAAACAACCTTGGTCAAACTCCTGAAGATGTTGCCACCTTAGCAGGTAATTTTGATGTTGTTGATGCACTCAATGGAACTCTCATGCCAACACCACCTTTGTTGGTCACAGACGTGTTTGCCATGAACGCTAATGCAATCCAAGGTCTGGATAATGATAACAACCAAAACCAGCAGGGCGCATCAAACGCGTCTGCAGATGCTAGCTCAAACATGGGATGGAGCATGTCAGATCCATCTCAAGGTTGGAATGATTTTGACCCAGTAAACTCTGACTGGTCATTGTAAGTTCCGCAAAAAAAACAGATAGTCGCACTAAGCGACTATCTGTGTCTTGAGCTATCATAACTATCGTTTGAGTTTGACTTCGGCTCTTCGTTCTTCACGGTCAAGCCCATTATCAGCACTAGCTTTTTTATTTTGTTCTTTTGAAAGCGTATAAGCATGCACCAAAGGAGACTCACTGGCTGGGGCAGCTCCTCCCAAAGAGGCTTGTTTGGTTAACTTAAGATTAGTTTGAGTTTGATAAATGAAGCGTGCTAAAGAATCCAATAATACCCCTATTGAGAGGCTCTGACTGGCAGAGGCCCCCACGGTATGGACCGTAGTATTGGCAGGAAGCACTGCCTTGACGACTAAATCTTGCCTTTGAACAAAAGGTTGATTGGATACCACCAAGACTGAGCCCAATTGCCCCTTAGCCTTAATCTGCGCTTTTACATCAGGAAGTTTTAAAAAGCTTTCAATCGTATCTTGAGTATTGGGTCGTGAACCATCGGCTTTTAAGGGGGCATCTACTTTGATTGGAGAGCTGTCAATCGAACCATGGTTGTTCCAATCATGCAACATCATGTCTAATTCGGTGTCAACGTCTTTTAATTGGGCGCAGGGCTCTTTACCTTCCATGAGTGGACGCTTGCCACCTAAGAGCACATACGAACTGGCATGCTCAACAGTCCCTGACTCCATCAAACGCTCCAGATGTTTTCGTCTCTCAACGACGGTTGACTCTAAAGCACCAAGCAGAAAAACATAGTCATAGTCTTTCAGTTTGGGCTTTACTTCATCAACGAATCCAAGCGCTCTTAATTTGTTCATGATCAACTCATGATTCTCTCTAAGAAAGGCGTTATCTTTGATGTCCCATCTTTCTGAGCCTTTTTTTCTAAGAAGATACTGTTGTGCGATTTGATTATAGGCATCAAGGACCTCTGACTCATCTGAGAACCCTTGAGCGGGGGCCTTGGCCTCAACCAAAGACTGGAGTGTGGTCACCATACCCTCACTATCTTCAATCTTCATAAGCTCAAATAATTCAATCAAATGCTGAGCATCCGTAGGGAAAACCCTGTCTAGTAGCTCTTTCATAAACACCTCTTAACCCAATAAACTTGACTCATTTTGTATGTTAATCGAATGACTGCTTAGGGCGAATTGAGAATACGGGATGACACAAATGACCCTTTGAGTCGCTTTGTGAACCGGGCACACCATCCACCCTTAAACGAGACGGAGTGTATACGAGTTCTGCTGAAAACCCCACCATTATTTTCTTGTTGGGGCTAAGCAAGTCTCAAGGGAATGTACAGGCTTGCATGAGGGGTTTTTAAGTGAGAGACCTCAGGAATAAGGTGTTAAGCAAGCATAAAAAAAGGGGCATTGCCCCTTAAGTGGTTTGTTTATTTTGATGGTTGAAATAAACGATGAAAGTTCAATTCTTGAATAACACCATCAACAAAATCAAGAGTCCTTTTTAAGCTTGCTCCTTTTTTATCGTAAGAGAGCGGCTCAAACAAAAAGAATCTGGGTTTTGTATCAATTATATACTTATCAATCATGATATTTAACTGGTTATCATAAACAGATATTTGTAATTTGTATTTTTCAACTAACTGCTCCAATTGTTCTAATACGACTGGCTTTAGTATGGTTCTTACAGCAACTTGATCATCCGTGTACAGTTTGGCCTTTTTGTTTAGACTAGGTGCTACAACCTCAAGTTTTTCAAGGTTATTAGAGCCTAGCTTGTGACCTAAAAGGTTCCATTGCCATTTTGAGCCCAATTTAAAAGAGCAGGGGGATTGTTTATCAAGTTTAATCTTAATAAAGATCCCATAAAACTCAGTGGTCACTGTACTTGTTTTGCCAGAGCTTCTTCTTGTTTGAAGTATCAAGTTGCACAATTCAATATTCAAATCTTGATTTGTGCCTCGAATTAACGTGCCCGTTGTTTTTTGATTATGGCTTGGCAAAATGCCAGATTTCTTCATGTAGTCATAACTGATTTGTTCGTCAATCATGCATGAGTAGCCAGGTACAAAGTCTTCAAATAGATCTTGTAGTACATTATTCTTGAAGTTTCTTTTATTCTGCCAATCAAACAGTAAACCAATACCAATGACACTAGAAATAAATAATCCAATGCCATTTACGTAAGTGTCAGGGTTATTGGCGGCATTTTCTTGAAGAAAAAAAAGAGCAATGCCAATAATGAAGGTTGTAAAGAAAAAGCCTCCAATGAGGCTCAATCTTTGTTTGTTGACCATTTTCATGGCTTGGTATTTTTTGTTGGTGTAAGTCATGACATGGCCCTCCTATTACAGGTGGCTGTCAACATCCACGGCTTGTACGATTTTATCCTTTTCAGCATCTTGATAGAATTCCATCAAGCTTGCCCCGGACAAACCCGTCAACAAATTACCTGGGAATGTCTCAACCGAATTGTTTAAATTAGTGACCGCTGCGTTATAAAAACGTCTTGCAGCAGCAATATTATCTTCAACGTCGCGATACGCTACCATGGCCTCTTGAACTGTCTTTTCAGACTTAAGCTCTGGGTATGCCTCTAGGCTTACCTTGAAGTCACCCATTTTTGATGCAAGCTTCGTATCTGCATCGAAGAGCGCTTTGGCATCATCTTTAGCGCCACTGACAGCATTGTATGCTTTGCCTCTAAGTTCAGTGATTTCTTCTAAAAGCGCTTTTTCATGCGCCATGAACCTCTTAGCAAGCTTCAGTAACTGAGGAATCAAGTCATATCTTTTTCTCAATTGAACCTCAATAGAAGACAAGGCTGATAGTGCTGTGTTTTTATTGGAGATTTGATTTGCATACAAAACATATAAAATCAGGGCCATTATCGTAGCCATTCCGGCTAGAATCATCATTGTTACTGTCATATCTAGCTCCTCCGTATGTTATTGTTTTTATTTATATATCTCTTTGTTGCATTGCATTATAACAAATTGTGATAAATATATCAATTTAACCTACTTTTTCACAACTTATATATCATATATAAGCGATCATCTTAGCTTTTAACTTAGTTTTATAGAGCTTTCGTGAACTTTTATTAATTTAAAATTAAATTGGTTCCCTATGTTTTATTGTTTATTATCAACAGGTTGGGTGTCTCGGAAGGAGTGATTATCTGATAAATGCCCTATAAAACAGACATAAGGTCCGAAATTGCATCAGAAAGTTCTTTAATAGCAGTTTCATCAAAATGATTTTTCTGATTAAATCTTAATAGGCTTTGTGGCTTGGCTACCTTCAATCCGTGTAGGCCCACTCTTAGCATATTGCTCTCTATTGAGACATAGCACTCGTGCTCACTCATCAATCGATGGAGGCTTTGTAAGCTTGATGGAGTCAAAACAGTCTGTACTAACTCAAGATTTTCTCCATAGACATCAACATCCTTTAAATCTTCAAACTCTTTAACTGAAAGCTTGTTAAGTCTCATCTCTCCAAAATAAGGGGGATTGGATGTCTTCGCTTTTTTAAGGTGGTAAATTGCAAGTTTTGAATCAAATGTAGAATTCAGCTCTACCTCGACAAAACACCCATTGAAAGCCCAGCATGAATTAATCCCTTTAGTGACCAATGAGGCGTCTTGAAAATACATGGGTTGGTTATTATGAACCGATTTATAAACTGGACCTGTCAGCAGTGATTCAATATAGGGAAGGGTATCGAAGGCTCCTCCAACCAGGTCGTTTTTTGTTGAGACGACTTCAAAACCAATAGGTAGATTTGTGTTCCCAGCCCCAAATTCTTGATGCATCGCTGTTGCAAACCTCTGCTCCATTATCCTAAAAGCGAATGAAGTAAACAGACCGGTTACTATCCCTGCAAAAATTGGACTGTTGCTGAGTGTAAAAGAAAGCCATGAAAACAAAACACAAATTGCTGCATAAGTTAATAACAGTTTCACTCTTAAAATTGTGAGATCTGTATTAATGGTATTTCTCTTGATTGTCATAAATATCTCCTTTTTTTATTATTATTGTTTAATCCTTATGAGGTTTTGGTTTACGAAACAGACGTAAAGCAAGGTCAGGAAAGAGATGGAGTCAGACAGACTTGTCAGTTGGTATAGTAACAAAAAGACGCGCACAGTGCAAGCTGGAAGAGCAACTTAGTAATAAGTTCTAAAAAAATGAGACAAATTTTGATTCAAGCACATTCATGATAGTCTGCTCGCAAACGATTTAACAAAATATTTTATGAAAAAATTTATTCTTACCATTTTATTGTGCTTAACACCTATCTGTTATGCGAATAATACACTTACAAAGATAGATGGAGTCAAAGTTGGTCACTATACGCATCCACTTGGTAATAGAGGCGTTACGGTGGTTATGTTTCATGGATTCAATCCAACCGCGGCGGTTGACGTAAGAGGTGGGGCGCCTGGCACCCGAGAAACCGATCTTCTTGATCCGATGAACCTGGTTGATCGGGTAGATGCCATTCTTCTTGCTGGAGGAAGCGCTTATGGTCTTAACGCTGCAAATGGAATCATGGATTACTTGGCTGAAAAAGGTCAAGGCTTTCCTATCAATGATGACATCGTCGTACCAATCGTACCAGGCGCTGTTATTTTTGATCTGTTGTCAGAAAGCCACACAAATCTACCGAAGCCGCAATGGGGTTATGAAGCAGCATTATACGCTGACTCGAAGCCTGTCAAACAGGGACGAGTTGGAGCCGGAAGCGGAGCAACGGTTGGAAAAGTAAATGGCATGAACAGTGCTATGCCTGGCGGTGTTGGTAGTTCCATCATCAACCTAGGTGATGATATCTATGTGGGCGCAATTGTAGTGGTCAATGCGTTTGGTGACGTTATAGAACCAAATACCCAAAAGATAATCGCCGGGGCCATGCACGAGGGTGAGTTTTTAAATACAGAATCTGTGCTTCTCAAAGAAACCAAGAACGACTTAAAGTTTGCTGGGTCAAATACAACCATCGGGGTTGTTGTCACTAATGCCAACTTAAACAAAACCCAGCTCAAAAAGGTTGCCCAACTTGCCCAAAATGGCTTAGCAAAGTCCATCAAGCCTGTGCATACCATGTTTGATGGAGATACTATTTTTGCTGTATCAACAAGAGAACATAGACAAGATATGATATCAGTGACTCGAATTGGTATCGCTGCTGATAAAGCCATTCAGGAGGCTGTTGTTAATGCTGTGAGCCTTGACGCTTCCATAGTATTAACTGGGAAACAATGACAAGTCTGGCAGTTATACAACAAAAAGTAGTAGATAAATTTATATTTTATGAAGTAAAAAAATATGTAACTATAGTAAAAATTGAAAAGAGCGATTCTGCAAAGCAACATATGAACTTGAGTGAAAAAAATAAAAGTTTTATTAATCAGTTTCTAACAAAAAAATTTCCAAATTTATATGGAGTCTACTTGTTCGGGAGTTATGCAACCGGAAAGGCAACTATCCAGAGTGATGCCGATATTGCTCTTCTAAATGATAATAGGATTGACCATCAAACTTTATGGGATGTTTCAAACGAATTATCAGAAGAAATTAATATCGAAGTTGATTTAATTGATTTACATCAAGCATCAACAGTACTGGCAATGCAAGTGATCAATCAAGGATGTCTAATACAAGTCAACAAGCCTGCAATGATTGCTCACTATGAAAATTACATCTTTTCGTCATACATTAACTTTAACGAAAGAAGAAAAGAGGTAGTAACAGAGTTTATTAATGATCAGAAAAACTGGGAAAAGAAATCAGATGATTGATGATGTGATAATCAATAAAATTGCCACCATTAACCGTTACCTAGACAGAGTTCATGAAGTTTACTCTGCCACTGAACATGAATTTGATCATGATTATACAAAACAAGACAGCGTCATACTAAATCTTCAAAGGGCATGTGAAGCGAGTATTGATTTGGCCGTACGCATAATTCGAATAAAGAAACTTGGCATACCGCAGAGTGGCAAAGACGCCTTTCAAATGCTAGAAAAAAATGGTGCTATTAAATCTGCAACTGCGAATAACAAGAAAAAAATGATTGGCTTTAGGAATATAGCTGTACATGAGTATCAAACACTACAGTTGCCCATTGTCAGATCAATTGTCAATAATCATTTAGATGATTTTAGAGAGTACATAAAAGAAATCATTGTTTATTTTGATGGCTAATATGGAATCTTAAGCTATTTGCAGTATTCATATATTTTTTATCTTTTTTATAAGCAAGATCATATAATGGCTTTTTTCCTGGAAGGTGATTGGGAAATGAAAACAAACGTGTTTGAGCCGCAAATAACCTATTTATTTGGTGCCGTAAATGTAAGTGACATAAAAAAACACTATATGGCCGCTGTGGAAATCATGATGCAATCAGATAAGTTAGGCAGTAAGGATGCATTAAAGCCTCGTATGATTGTACATTTTACAGCTTGTTATGAATCAATACGCGCACAGACAAATCTGGTTTTTAATGCAGAAGAGGCCGCAAGCGCAGAATATAACTTATTCATGGCCATTCGAGAGCAAAAACACGATGAGGATATTATTCGAGTCCAAAATAAACTTTATGCCACCGTCATCGGTGGAGAGGCCAAGGAGTACACTGAGGCTTCAGCGCTTCGTGTCAGACTCTTTAAAGAGTTTAGAGCCTTGTCATCCGTGTGTGTTGAAATTAATGATGAGCAAAGGCAAGCACTGCTTCTTTTACACAACAAAAGTGTTCAGCTGTTAAATAAGCAAATAAGTAAATATCATTCAAGTGAGATGCTTCACTCCTAACCACAGAACTCGCATACCCCTTTGATCTCAGTGATGGTGCTATTTACTTTAAAACTTGAAGGGATATTTAATGGGTGAATGTTGGCTTGTGCCTCACATCGGTGGATCTCTTGAATGGCATCACACTTTATGCAGTGAACAAACTGAAAGTCACCATGATGATGCCCATGCGAACAAGCAATATACGCTTTCAAGCTATCAATGGAGTGTATAAACCCTTCAGCTTCCCAAAAATGGATCGCACGATAGACAGTAGGAGGCTTAGGCCCGTCTAAGCATGATGAAAGCTCTTCTAAGACCTCATAAGCCGTCAAAGGCTTATTACTCGTCATAAGAATATACAAAACCCATTTCCTTGGCTCAGTAAAACGATGGCCGTTCTCTTTACAATACTGATAAGCGCTATCTAATAGCTTAATGTCCATACCCAACCGAAACCCCACCAAATACTTAGTTGAATAACTTTATAGCTTGCCTGGCGAAAACTAATACTAACGTTATATTGTAACACTTTCAAATATCCGATAATATTTGTCAACTATTTACCCAGAACGTCAATCCATACACCAGGAAACTTTAGATCCATGTCTTTTCGCTACTTTAGATTTTTTCTTAATGGTCCTATAACTGATGAAGCGGCGAAATTAGCCTTAGACTCTATCCAAGCTAGAAAGAAAGACATACAGATATTGCGTATATCAGCAGATCTCTTTTCCGAACAGCCAAGTATCAGTTTCCTTACAAATTCGAACCAGCAGGATAAGCAGGTAATCAAACGTCTAAGAGGTATATTGGATTCGAATAAGCTCGAAGTTCAATCAGAGATAGAGTCTACTCATTTAGATCATCAAGATAAAATGAGTGTATCGTGTTCAAGCTCCGCTTGTACTCATTGTGATGACGATTCAACGAGCTCAGAATCACAAGAGCCCCATTCACATAGACATGCACACGAGCATTCACACGAACACGGGCATGGGCATGGGCATGGGCATGGGCATGGGCATGGGCA
>CAYNJF010000030.1:6116-28225 GCA_964397555.1 uncultured Francisellaceae bacterium | reverse complement strand
GTGATCTTCAAGCCATCAAAAACGCCTACCAACGTTCACAAATAGAATTAACCAATGTGCTTGATCGAGCTTATTTTAAACACAACGACAAAGTCATGGCCGATATTCGTTTTGTAAGTGAACAAATCAACCTAGACCTAAAAGAGCTCATTGCTAATGAACATGATATTCGTTCGGCCAAAAACCATGTGAATCGTTTTAAAGCACGGATGGATACCCTTTGTCAGGACATTTCGGTGATTGAAAAGCGTCTAAGCAAGGATGATGCATCTTGGTTAAAGCCTATGATGGATGTCTTGGATACCGTCAATAAGATCCTGACGCGATGCATGAATGCCATAGGGTTTAAGGCTCATTACAGTTGTTTATCCAAACAGAACGCTTTAACGTTTGCCTGTGATTATATTACCGAACAAAGCAAGCGGATGAGAGAGGAAGACAATGATATCCAGCCTCTGAAAAGCGTGCCAAGTTCTCGATTGACCTAGAAGATGTAGACCGCGGTGAGGGTCGTGGTGGTGTCTGTATGAAACTGTTCACGGCCCGTGTCAGGTAGATAGGAATTATTTTCCAGAATATAACTGAGCTTAATACTAAAATCTTTCAGAATTTTTGCCTTAATGGCACTTGTGCTTTTAGTCTTACGATTTTCAGGGCCTACATCCAAACTTAACTCTTGGGAAAACTCTGAGAATTCAGAGAGTTTCCATGACAGCTTAGTGTTGTTGTGTAGAATCCATTCTTGGTAACGCAGCCTTTCATTATTTATGTTCGTAGCTCGAGAAAAGCGACCACCAGGTCCTGACTCCACCCACCATTTGATTTTTTCGTTGTCATAAATTCGATACCCTGCACCAAATGAGAATTGAACAACATAATCATATCCCGAAAATTTATCTTCTTGACCGTCAAGTTCGATGTAGGAATAAACCTTAGGGGTAAATTTTAGTTGAAGATTATCATTAATGCTTATTTTTTGACCTGTTTTGTAGGAACCTCGGTCATTATCACGCCCAGTATCCAAAAACGCTGATACCATAAACGTATTGTGAGTCCGCTGATGCTCGTACTTATTTGTAAATTTTGAGTCAAAGTGAGAGCTATGAGTGTTCCCTCGGTTGATCAGAAAGCCGAGCTCTATTTCATTCGTCCAGGGGCTTGAGCTATCGTCAGCCATCGCGATTGGATGAATAAACAAAGTACTTAATGCAAAGATTGATAATATGGTACGCATAAAAAGGGGATTTGCCTCAGTCATATAAGTTGTGCTTCAAAAATTTTGGCAATTCTAGCATTTTTGAAAGACAATCACATAATTATTAGCAGGCATTGGTAGCATTTTCATAAGTTTAAAATGTGAGTTTTCAAACTTCTGCTTAATAAACCCATAGTTTCGAATCCCCATTTCGGGGTCTTGATTCTTTAGCTTTTTGTCAAAAGCAAAGTTTGATTGGGCAGTTGGAATTTCATCAATAAAAAAAGGGCCGTATACGATCGCAGCTCCCCCTTGCTTGAGTACGTTTTCCATTAACTCAATGCATCGGTATACACCTTGTTCACTCATGATATGAAATGTATTGGATGTATAAACCACGTCATAAGAGGGCAGATTGACAGGTTCAAAAACATCTAACTCAATCGGGGAAAGGAGATTTGGTTGTTGAGCATCATTTATCCATTGTTGGATACCTTTGTGTTTACATGTTAAATCACTGGTCTGCCATATAAGTGTTTGTTTTTTTCTCGTAAAGTAAACGGCATGTTGGCCGGTTCCAGAGCCAATCTCAAGCACGGTGCCTGTTAGGTACTCTTCAATTGCCTCATAGATAGGAGATTGGTTTTTATCGCATGCAGAGCAGTAGGGTTTATCCATAGTTAACACACTGAACAATTAACTAGTTTGTTCTTAACACTTGTCGATGATAGTCTCAAATGAGAGGGAGCACAATATGTTATTGTTTAGTCAGCCCACACCTGGTGAGCTCTTAATTGCCGATGATTACTTAAAAGAGTATTGCCGAACTAAATTTAAACAGATACAACCAACGCTAAGAAATCCAGGCATTGGGGACGTGGCTCGTTTTTTTGATGATTTAGAAAATGAGGAGTTTGAGCAACTACTTCCCATCCACATTGATTTACACCTTCATTTAGTCCCTACTTATGTTGAAACAGGCACCTTTAATGTCTGGGCCTTTAAATTAGCGAAACTGGTTCGCGAATACCTCATAGAAGGAACGTCAATACGAGCAGATATACTCAATCTAGATGGGGTAGACTCAAAATTAAGGCAAATGTTTGGACTGCTAGCAAGAAGTGATATCAACGATGCATTAAACATCATTGAAAAACAGTTCTGCGAAGCTTTCATTTGTCGGATTACTCAAAGTCTTGTTCTAGATGAGGGGCTCTCCAACGCTCTGCATGAGCTTCCTGATCATGAATTACTTAAATCGATGATGGGATTTGTTGACGAACCAGCCCAGCTAAACATCAATTTGTGTGTAAGAAAACTCAAAATGCACTTGGACGAATTAAGGATACATGATCTTCATAGCATAGAGCTTGCCCAAAGAAGAGCCATTGAAAACAATCTTAAGCTGAACACTTTTAACCACGAACACATCTATTTTTGGGGGGAACATGCGGACAAAGGGTGGTTCGGCTTTGGTGGCAAACCCATAACCATATCCGCCGATTCTAAAGTCAGGGTTCCAGGTCGTGTTAGCTTGATGATGAATGCCAGTGATGATCTCGACTACGACGCCTATCTAGAACACTTGCATCAGCTTAAATCCGCCTCACGCTTTAAAAACCCTTTTGGTCAAAGTTATCGAGCGCCCCTAACCCAGGCGCTTTATGATTCGCCTAATCTTGAATACGTCAACATCGAGCTCACCAAAGTTCAACTTGAGACACAAGATCATGCCGATCATGAGCTCGGTGGTCTGAGCACTGGGCTAGCGACACTTTCGGTCATTTGAGTTTTAGCCTTAAGTTTTCCTTGTTGTGCACGCATCGCATCAAACCCAGTGGTGATTGCAGGTTGATTGCTTTCACTTGGTGAATGCTCAAAGGCTTCTTTGATTTTCCTGTACTCATCCATCGTAAGTGCATTAAACGGCTTATATTGTGAAAAATCAACGCTCACATCTTTGACATCGCTATCTTTGCAGACAATAGCTTTCAATAAAACATGCTGAAGATGAGTCGTGACATAATCGGCTTCATTCATTTTGATGGCTTTTGCAAATTTACGCTCAAACGCTAATAAGAATCCAAAGTAATTTTCGAGTGTCATATTATAGCCGTAATAGCTACGATGACATTGAAAGTAATGTTTGAATGTTTCAAACTGTTCAGAATCTTTTGCAGGAACGAGGCCAGCACTTAGTTTAGACACCAGATCAGGATGGTTGTGCAACCAATGTTCAAAGTTTTGATGATTAATAAAGTTAAGCATCTGCGCCATATAAAGATTGGGGGGCAGCTTGAAGACAAAAGGAGCGGCATCGTTTAAGATTTTTTCTAATTCAACAGAGCCTTTAAATCGACCTAATAAGTTTAAAACCCTGAAAATACGAATTGGATCTGTCTTTAGTGTTTTGCATGCAGCTTCATAGTAAGGCAAGCCGGCAAACTCGGGCAGCGGTATAATACGCAGCTCATTATTGTCGATCGATTCTTTGTACTCAGTGGGTGCCCACATCGTCCATGTATCATCCATGAGCATGGCATTCACATTGCAATCCAATTGCTTATAATAATTGGCTACATCCAGTCCCGGCTTCAATACTAAATCGATATTAAGGCCCTTAAAGAATGCTTTTCTTAAGTGTACCCCGGTAACCCTAGTCTCGTGTTTATAGTGTTGTTTGATGTACTCTGCGGCTGCCTTTTTATCGCCAGTTAAGTTCTCATCATTGAGAATCTCAAGCGGTAGATCAGTCACGATATCAACGTCTTTAAATTGAGCGTAGTAGCGTCCATGCATCATCTTCGGCTTGACGTGATCACGAATGAAGCCACCAAAAATATCCGCCCTATAACCAAGAGTCTTAATATGTTTGATAAGAGTCAGTGCCGGAACTGGGATCGCAGGGGTAATTTGTGGCTCGACTTTGGTGTAATGAGCCATCGGGTCGCTCAAGACCTCTGGGGCATGGTCAGCTTGGCTTTCTTGCTTCTCGCTTTTGTTTTGACTTTGAATGTTCGGTGTTTGCTCTTCAAGCTTTTTATTTAAGCTTGCAAGTTTACCAGTCAATTGGCTAATGGTCTCATCCCGAATCGTTATTTCCTGCGTCAACTTTTTAACTTTGACCCGATGAGCAAACTGCTGTGAGGCATTTTTTGCAATGAGGTTGGTATGCTGATCTTTAGCATCATTTAACTTAATATCCTTATCTTTGATGATTTGGTCTTTTCGGTTTATTTGTTTTTTCAGTTTACCATTGGCTTTTTCTTTGATGTAAATTTGCTCTTGAAGTCGACTTCTCTGATCGTTATTGTCTGCGCTTTGGTTCACGAAGGTCGCTTGTTTTTCGTTCAAAGCCTTTATTTGCTTTTTGAGTTTGGCGATGAATTCTTGTGAGCGCTTAAGTCTCTCTTCGAGTCTCTTAATTTCGCTTTCACTGTATTCATTTGACTCACTCTGACTCTCAAGCTTTTTTCTGAAACGCTTAATTTCAATCCTTTGCTCGGTAATGACTGATTGTTGTGAGGTCAGTCTGTCCTTGCTCTTTGAAAGAAGCTCTGCTGTGGATTTATGTTTATGCTCTAAGCGTTTCACTTCGTTTTGCAAATCAATCAGTTTCTTGTCTTTTTTGGATGATGCGCTCATCATTTGTCTTAGCTTGGCCTCTTGTTCTGCTTGGATAACAAGGGCATGTTTTAATCGATCTTGAAGCTTATCGGATTGTTCACAGATACGGCTAAGTCTTTGCTCAACACTTGGTATGATGATGGTGGTTGATTTGTCAGAGTCTTTTTTTCCCTCTTCACTTGAAACCATGGGTTGTGATCCCTCTATGGCCGTTGTGTTATCGTTACTTTTTTCAGTGGATTCGAGGTGCTCTGATGAGTTGCTAGCCTCATTCAAAGATGAGTAAGCATGTTTGGATGCTTTTCCTTTATCAAAACGTTTGCTGGGCTCTTCATTGTCAGTATGAACAGAAGTTGATTCTTTCTCTTTGGTTTGGTGAACGAATTGATTAAGCTCGTCTTTTACCGCCATGCTTTTTAAGATGACGACATTTGTTCTTTCTTTTAGAGAGTCAAGTGAAGGGTGTGGTAGCAATGACTGCAGATTTTTAATGATTGTCTCAAGGAGGACGGGCAACTGTGCGGTATCTGTTCGTTTTAACTCGGATGAGGCTAAACTTTGACTAAGATGGTCCATGCTTTCTTCCAAGCAGGTGAGCATGGCTTGAAAAAAATCAGTCTCTAAAGTTTGTGCTGTGTTAAGAATCGCAAACAAGAACCCATGATGAGTAAACAAATCATCCAAACTATAAGTCAAGTAAGGTTGTGTCAATGCCTTATCTGCATGCCTGTGGATGCTCAAGAAAAAGTAGTGATGAATACGAATAATGGCTAAGTGATGACGAATGGTTTGCTCGGTGCTTAACTCCACATCACTTGCAATAAGATGAGTTTTTAACTCTTGAATGCGCTTAGTCATGTACTGATGGCTTTTGTTGATCCAAGACGCATCCATGGTTTTTATTTGTCCGATCAGCTTGTTTACATCATCTTTATAGTTTGGAAACAGGTTGTTGGGTAAGAAGATCATATCCACCCATTTGTGCTCAAGTGGGAGAGCGGTTACGTAATCTTCTGACAATCTTAGGTCGCACGATATCGGCGCTATTGTTTGATCTGGTCCACTCTTGGCTTTTTTAATGATTGTCTCTTCTTTTTGTTCCGGTAACCATTCTAATTTTCTTAGTAAAGCAAGCCCTTTTGCTTCAAACTTCTTATTACTGGCCAAAGAATAGACTAATGCCTCATAAATACGATTTAAGTGGGTCTTAACCAAAGCAAGATTGGGTGGTGTTGTCTTCACATGCTTGCTGATATGTGTCATCGCCAAGTTTAGGGCAGTACTAAAGCACCACGTATACGCATACATCCTTATACTATGCTGGTCGCTTAAGCTTGTTGGCTTATAAGACAAAAGATTTAAACACTTTTCTACAAGCGACTGAACTTCCTCAGGGTTAAACGTAGGCGACATGCATTTGTTGTACAATTGGCCCGACTGGCGTTCAAGCAGTGCGAGCGTTGTTTCGACCTTGATGACTGCCTTGGGCTTTAAATTCAAAGGAACCGCCAGTTCAATGCTGGCATCATACTTGGTTAACGCTTTTTTAATTGCATCCAGATAGGGCAATGCTTGACATGCATCGGCTGCTGGCACTTCCCTTATTTGATTATCTACTTCTTCTTTTGGGGTATGATTTTCCGGTTTAGGTTGATCCTCGATGGTTAGAGTTTTGAGCTGCTCTACGATGCTTTCAAACCTTTCACGGTTTTGATTTTTTGACATTGCGACACGAACTGAGATGACGGCGCGTTCATAGCCACGCTGAATATCGCGAAGTAGGTTTTGGCAGATTTGATAGGTTGGCACATCCGGTAAGCTATTGAGTAATTCGTTGGCTTTCTTGCAAGTTTGTGTAAGTAGCTTCAGAGTATCCAATATTTCCTGAAGTTTATCCGGCTTTTCATTCTCTGAAAGCAAGGTAGTATTCTTGTTCGCCGGGTTTAATGATGAAATTATTTTTTGATAGCTATCGGTATGCTGAAGTAACGCTATTTGAAAAAACACTTCTTTGAATAAGTCGACCGTTTTGCTCTTGTGCGTTAAATACTCAGGATCATCGATTAAGCGACATGCTTTTTTGGAGTTTGATTCACAAAGATGTCGGTATGTCTGAATGTTTTTATCCATTTCGGAGGCGTACTCAAGAGTTTCTTCTTTGAGTTTTGCAAGGCTCACATCCTGCAACAGTATGGATACTTGTGGAGCTTTTTTCCCGGGGAGAAAACTCATCATGTACTGTGAGAGCTCATCAAACAGCTCGATGCCTTCGATGCTTTTTCTTTGCTCTTCAGTCAAATTCAGTGTCGCACGGTTTTGCATGCTAGCCGTTGCATAATTGACTTTAAAGTGGTTTAACAGATTATTGCCTAAAGAAGCTAGTATCTTTTTTAACAAGGTTTGATGATGTGGAAGGCACAGTTTAAAGGCAACTATCGACCATTCAAACATGTACTGATAGAGCATGCAGCACTCAACCATGTGGTTATTCAAAAATACATCATAATCCGTTATGGTTAGATTTGAGGGGCACCCCAGTTCGTTAAAGCTCTTTGATTTATAAAGTACAAATATGGGCTCTAAAGCCGATGCTAATTGTCTTAAATATTCAATATCGATGATGCGGTTAGGACCAAGGCTTGGCTGGTCATGCAGACGCTTAATCTCTAGGTTTATTTTATGTAGAGTGCTTTGTCCATCTTGGATGAGCGCAAGATACGCTTGTGGGTCAAAGCCTTCCTCCAACTTGGTGCTTCGCAGAAGTTCTCCAATGTTCGTATTTTCTTTGCTTGGATCAAATCCCAGTCTTTGCTTAAAATTGTCTTTTACGCTTTGATAGATAAGGTTACTGCCGGAGTTCTGATAATGCCCTAGAGCGGTTTTCTGGGCCTCATCACAGGATGCTGCATATTCTTTTTCAATTAGATTATTGAAGTATCCGTCTTTTAGCTTTGTGCGTTCTCTTCTTGCCTTCTTGTTTTTTTTCTTGAACCCACTTTTCTTAATTTTTTTCGTTAGGGCTTCGTTTGACTTTAATTTGAGCGTTTTCTTAATTGATTCTTGAACGAACTTCTTGTTTGCATCGTGGTTATACTCGTTGTCACCGATTAACAATCGCATCAATGAATCAATGTGGGATACTTCAACCAAAATTCTGATGATTTCTCGTATCTGAGTTTCATCGGATAAGTCGGCTCCGATCTCATCGGCTCGATTATAAAGAAAATTAATATGTTCGAGATGCAAGCCTCTTACCTCTTGCATGTGTTCGATGAACGCTTTTTGATTCGTTTGCTGGGATATGTTTATTAAAAAGCCGTGACGAAGCGCTTTCGAATAATGGACAAGCTGGCCCCTGTGAGAAAGGTGTAGGTCATGAATAAGCCTGGCAAAGCCCAATGATTTATCCTTGTCGCTGCCATCACTTAGGCACTTTTCTTCAAACATGGTTTTATGGTTTATCTTGATTGGCATACCTGGCATCAAGATTTGTTGCTCTCCAAGAAAACAAACAACTGAACATAAAAAATGCACATAGCGTAAATAGATAAAGTTGGCTTTATGCCGGTTGCTTTCGTATCTTGAGAGGTTGATCATGTCTTCTTGCGTAATTTTGCCCGACAAGAAAACTGGCGTAGGGCTTCCTAAAAGTGTCTGAATTTCTGGGAGTAAGTTCTTATGAGTGACATCATCGATAAGTTCATCAAGAAGCTTTTTTGTCCAGTGTACGGATTGAATTTTTGAACTTATCTGATGATCCACAACCTTTTTGGGGGCATGTGGCAAATGAGCGATAAATTCAATAAGTTCTTTTGAGGAAGTGTTTAAAGGCATGTTTGTAAGCTAACATAATGTTTCGATTAATTAGCGAATACTATCATGCCCATTGAGTTCAGACGATAAATAATTTTAGAGTTAAAGTAGTCACTTAGCTCAGGCTAGATAGAGCGCTTTTAACTTCTCAATGATGTCCAGAGATTCATGCATACCCTGTTCACCCATTCTCAAGTAGGGCACTTGGGTTTTTCCCGTCATTTGTTGAAGTTCGCTCATGTATTCATCATTGGTCCAAACGTCTCTAATCTCAATCTCTAGGTTATTTTCTCTAAGGAATTGGACGACTCGGATGCAAAATGGACAGCTGCTTCCGATGTACAAGATGGGTTGGCTCATGAAATAATTCCTGTATGGATTGTAACTTAAGCTCTTATCTTATAGTGAATTCAACTTACTTTCAGCTTTTTGGTTTGATCACATGGGATGAAAGGGTCTAAATGGCATGGCCTTGATTGGAGTAATTCGATGGTAAAGCTTATAAGTGCATGTGCAATATTTTTTATTTGGATTGGAGGGGTTATGGCAGGTGAGCATCATCACCATCATCACGCAACGCCTGCGGTGGAGTATGATGAGTCTGTGGAGTACGTTGAACTCTCTGACGCGCAGTGGAAAGAGCTTCTTGCGCCCAACGTATATCAAATCATGCGCAAACACGGCACCGAGAGAGCCTTTACGGGGCAATATGACAAATTTTATGAGAAGGGCACCTACGTTTGTCCTGGCTGTGGTAACCCGCTGTTTGCCTCAGATCATAAATTTGATTCAGGCACGGGGTGGCCAAGCTTTTATCAGCCTGTCCATGATAAAGCCATCGGTACCTCAGAAGATCGCAAACTTTTGTTCATGGTCAGAACCGAGGTCCACTGCAATCGATGTAAGGGACACCTGGGGCATGTTTTTGATGATGGACCGAAACCAACCGGGTTGCGGTATTGCATCAATTCGTTAGCCTTGACCTTTATCCCGAGCGAAAACGAGTAAATCAATCCCCGTCATAGACGCAGTTTGTTTGCTCGCACAGGTGCTTTGCTCAATACTAAGGGCGCGGAGGAAATCATATAGGTGGATTCATCTTGATGTGGTATTTCACTCACGTCAAAGCCAGCCGCGTCCAACATGGGGCCACATCGGCTGTCAACTTGCACCATATTGCCCATGCCCGTTTTCTCCATCTTAAAAGCACGGCGGATCCCTGGCCCGATTAAGTCATAATGACCGTCGATGCTTGGCATCAGATGCACAGGGCCCACGCCGACTCCGAAGCGAAAGCGGATGGGTTCTCTTAAAGAAAAGGTGTGTTTCATGGCCTCAACATGCCACCGTTGTGAGACATAAATGGCCATTTCAGTCGCCGCTTGAGCACATCGCTTGACTCTTTGTTCAGGCTTAAGAGCGTCCTCATAACAGGCAAACACCAGACAGTCACCCACAGACTTGATGGCAACAAGTCCGTACTTTTGCGATATGTTCGCCATGCTAGTAAAAATGTCATCCAATAACTCAATATGAGCTTCGCCTAACTTTTTGGTAAGTCGAGTTGAGTCTATCATATCGGTGACAAGACAAGCGCATGCATCGATTGGGGTGGATTCATAATGCTTAGTATTCGCCAGCTCCCTTCGGGTATTGGCATGTGGGCTTGAAGCCGTGCGCGTAAGCATATCTAAACAGTCTTCGATAGAGCGGGTTCTTGCTCTAGATAAACCAGGCATGCTTGTTGTCGCTTCACTGGTTGCCGCACGAAGTCCGTCTGGGCTTGCCATACTATATGATGGGGTGTTCATTCTTGAGGGCGTTTCAGAGCGATACCCCAGAGCCCAATAGGTGTTGATCGTTCCAAGACTTTTGATTGACTGCTCACTAGCCTCTGAACATTCAATATCATCCACAACGAGCTTTCTCATGGCTTCGGATAAATGGACCTGATTATCAATGGAGCTGGTGTCCATTCGTGCCGCGATGTTCATCGCCGCCCCAATGAAATCCTCTTTGCCGCCAAATTGGATTCGATGGACGTGACCACAGTGAAGCCCAAATCGGAAAGTAACTTCGTCTGAAGGATCAACGCTCGTTGCCATTTTCAATGCCGCTTTAGTCAGTTGTACACATCGTTGCTTGACGGGAACACGACTATCAGTTGAGCAAACAATCATGCAATTAGCATCCGCTTTCACTAATCGCAAACCATAATCGGCGTACTTAGGCTTTTCAATAATTTTTTTAAACCGCTCAAAAATTTGATTAATCTTGATTGAATAGCTATGAATATCACTGGCAACAAGCATTGAAAAATCTTTTACATCGATAAATAAGACCGCAGCTTTATCAATGCTTTCAAGAACCTTAATCAGACCAGTTGGGGAATCTTGATCACGAAACCTATGTTTTTCTTCTTCTGATTTCCATTTTATACGCTGGCTTAAACGATAGTATTCGACTTCTCTTAGTGCGCTGGTGGGGCGGATATAAGCTCGCCCAGTTTTTGTACCCCTTGAGAGCCAACCTTCACGGTCTATGCTTAATCTGGCAAGCTCTGTCTCCAAATCACTAATTTTCTGTTGGACCAGGTTTGTTTCTACCTTAATTTGCTCTTTCAATGCCTCAGCTTGAGCAAAGCGAAGGGCTTCTCGTAGTCGGCGTGTGGCTTTTGAGGTCGAACTAAGTAGCATGAATGTTGAATCTGCACTGAATACAAAAACGGTATGATAACACACTAACTGAGCACTCAGTATAAGCAAACCCTGGATTTAATTACGATTCATTATCATTTTGGTGGTGGAAGGTACCTTGCTTGATGTAAAATGTGGGCCAAATTATGCCAATGGAGTCCATGGTGAAGGAAAAGTTACTTTCGGATGTCATCGAAATTGTTGAGAACACCAACTCAATTAGCCTTAAAGCTGAGCGAAGACGAAGCAATCCTGTGCATGTTGGTAATGTGACCATCGGTGGCGGGGCCCCCGTTGTTGTTCAGTCTATGACCAACACAGATACAGCCGACGTAAAAGCAACGTCAAAGCAATGCGTAGAGCTTTGGCAAGCAGGCTCTGAGATCGTACGAGTAACGGTCAATAACAAAGAATCGGCTAAAGCTATTCCTTACATCGTAGATGAGTGCCAGCGTATGGGCTGGGATAAACCTCTTATCGTGGGTGATTTTCATTACATCGGCCATCAGTTGCTGACAGAGTTTCCAGATTGCGCGCATGCGCTTGCCAAATACCGCATCAATCCGGGTAACGTCGGCTTTAAGTCCAAACACGACAAGAATTTTGCCACCATGATTGAATGCGCGATCAAATACGACAAACCCGTTCGTATTGGCGTTAACTGGGGCTCATTAGATCAAGATTTAACCACAACGCTTATGGATTTAAATAACGAGAAATCGGCTCCACTAAGCGCCTCCACGGTCACCATCAATGCGTTGATCATCTCAGCACTGACATCAGCCCAAATGGCTGAACATGTGGGATTAAGTTCAGACAAAATTATCTTGTCTCTCAAGGTCAGTAAAGTCCAAGAACTCATTGAGGTATACTCCAAAATTGCCGGCTTGTGCGATTATCCTCTTCACCTAGGCTTAACCGAGGCCGGTATGGATACCAAAGGGGTTGTTTCCACCACAGCGGCTTTGGCTGTCTTACTTCAACAAGGGATTGGAGATACAATACGAGCCTCCTTGACCCCAGAGCCAGGTGGTGATCGGGCTAAAGAAGTCCAAGTTTGCCAGGAAATATTACAGTCGCTCGATATACGGGCTTTTTCACCGATGGTTACTGCTTGTCCAGGGTGCGGTCGCACGACCAGTACCGTCTTTCAATCGCTAGCACAGACCATTCAGTCTCATATACGCGAAAGAATGCCAACGTGGCGTAAGAACTACCCAGGGGTAGAAAACCTAAACCTTGCGGTCATGGGATGTGTGGTAAACGGACCCGGTGAGAGTAAACACGCCGACATAGGGATAAGCCTTCCTGGAACTGGTGAAGCACCTTCTGCGCCTGTCTTCGTTGATGGTCAAAAATACACCACACTTCGTGGTGAGAACATCAGTGGTGAGTTTATTGACTTGGTTGAGAGCTATATTCACAAGCGTTATAGCGCCAAAGCCATTGAAACCCCTTGCGAGCTTACTACCGCTTAGTCATATCCTCGGGACAAAACCTTTCAGCGTATCCTCATCAAGTCAAAGTGCTATGCTTATTTGAACTTAGCGCTTTGACTTGTTCTCAATCTACACCTTATATGTATATAAAGCATAAATGTTTGTAATGGTGCTGTGCACCTTACCCAAACCCTATTCAATATAAAAAGACACGGAGTCGTCATATGATTCAAGGACCTGCTCTCCCTATTGAGTTGCAACAATACATCGATCGCATGAATATCTCGCAAGATCATGAGCTCGATTTGACACTCCCTCAGCTTAATCAAGATAACGTTGATCAGTTCATCGACGCCTACTTCAAAAAGCGTGCTGAGCTTTTAGATGACGCCAATAGCCGCCAGGCGAGAAATGCCGTGATTCAAAGCTTCTTGTTCGAAGCTCGCGGTCTTGACCGATTCAACCGTGAAACCCAAGAACGCTTTGACAGAACCCTTAAAGAATCACTCGATACCAGTATGTATATGCTTGAAATTGAGTGCAGCTCTAATGTGCCAAATTCAAGAGAACAAAGCTCGGTCAAAACGCGACGCATGATTGGTCATTTTGATCATATGAAGCAAACCATGCATGAGCAAGACTCCACCAAAGAGGTTGAGTTTACTCAATTTCTCGAAGAGTACACCAAAGGCTACATCAAACGTCTAGACACAACCCCTGGTGACTTGGCCAATGCCCATCCATCGCAAACCACCCAACAAGACTCCCATTTTGGGCATTTCTTCCATGAATCTAAAAAAGCGTACTTCATGGAAAAAGCGCGTACCGATTTTGAAAAAGTAGGAGTATTTAAAAAGCCAAATGAGCGCCAAGACAGCCCTGTTCCGCATGGGGCTACTTTAATTTCTCATATGTTGAGCTTCTCTACTAAAAATAAATTTGCAACGGGGCATGCTGCAAAGTTTAAAAGCCAGGCCATTGAGCAAGATATTTTAGATGAATATAATGAGTGGGCCTGGCCTCTCATTCAAGAAGAAGCGCTTAATGATTTGTGTCATGAATTTGATGTTGACTTATCTCGTTATGACATCAAAGAGGAAAAATCAAAACGTGCCTTGTTCCTTGAAATCTACTCGAATTTTTATGCCAAAAAGATACAAAACAAGACCGTAGGTAAGGCTCAGCTCTTCCCTAGAAGCATGTCGGCAACGGTATGGCATAAAGAAATGATGCTGGCGGCTAAAGATTTTCTTTCGATGGGTGGGTTTAGAAACAAACTTGGCGAGCTTGAAATCTCTGCGATACACCCATATGGTCGTCCAACTCAGATGGTTTACAACGTGGATCAGATCCTTGATCCATTGATTGATTTAACCTCAGAAGGAGGACCGCTTCCATTTCGTGACATCAACTTATTCCATTTTTATAAATCGGATAACATTCTTGAAAAGGTATCTCAGCTAGCTAAAAACCTTGCGGAACATCCAAGTGATTATTATCAACTCGGGCGCATTCAATTAAATCTTGCTTCGGATGACGTCACTTTAGATCAATATGGCGAATTTTTGGATGAAATGCTTGAGCTTGCAAAGAATCCAGATAACCCATTATTAACGGATTTAGAACTTCGCTCCATATACGACGGTTTTCGCTCCGAATACTCTGGTATGAAAAACAAGTTTGAGACCCCTCAAATCCGCGAAGCCAAAGCCAAACACGAAGCGATACAGAAAAAATATGACGATTATCATCTTCAGATTGCAAAAAACCGTAGAGCCATCAATTACAAACTTCTTCTTGAAGGGCCTACCGCGTTAGGCCAGGTGTCTGGAATTAAAATCCAAGGGGGCGAAGTCAGACTCGCTCAATCGCCCATGGAAGTAAGAGCATGCAAACGCTCTGAAAACCTTAATGAGGTGCTTGCTAATGTATCCATGGAAATGGAGATGGAACAAGATCAAGAGCAGCAAAAGGAAAAAGCTCAAGAAAAAGAGCAAGAACAAGAACAACAGCAAGACATGCAGCAAGCGCATGGCAACCCGGATGAGAATATTACGACAGCCGAAGATTTCATTGCCTTTGCTCGAAAACAAAACATATACGGAAAAGACAGGGCGCTTACCCGGCTTTGGCATAACCTCATGGGGGACCGTTTTGATCAAGACGGCACTTTAATCAAAAGCACCCAAAGAGGGGCGATCAGTAAAGAAATCGCGACCATGATATGCCGTGATCCAGATTCGTTTCAATTTGGGGTAAGAGACGACAACCTTCCAGAAGGCATGAAGGTTGGGTATCTAGCGACTAATGATGGTCCAACCTTAGGCTTTTATTTTGACATGGAAGCCAAAAACGATTTAAACCCGCTGACGGCCAAAGTCGGGGATCCGTTGCAAAAGCAACCCATCATGAAAGTGGCCAGCTCTCACTTTTCTCTTCAAGAACGCCCTAAGGGACTCAATCCCGTTGAAACGGCGGCCGTGAATAAGTACTACACCCCCATAGAAGAGAACGACATTTTCAACTACAACCATGGCGGTTTATCGAACGATAAAGTTGATGTGGCTGTAAAGATGATATTTATGACCTCCTCACGAAAAGGAGGCCTAGAGTTCGTTCGCTGGGCGAGGGGAAGCTTAGTCCAAAGTTTAGCTCAATCGGTTCCTGCTCAAGAAGTTGCCGAAGTCGCTGTCGTCTTCGGAGGCGATGCGATCTATGACTTAACGGATCGGTTGCAAGCATTAAAAAAATCTTGCCATAAAATAAGACAAGATGAGCTGTTTAATCAATTTTATCAGTGGGCGGTACTTCAAAATGAAAATGAAGGAATCCATCAAAAGCCTCGATTTATCGACCACATGTATCGCCATGAGCAGTTTACTGCATTAGACAAAATCAAAGATTTAGAACCCAAACAATTAGAGTGGTTCCTAAGCTTTGCTAATTTACATGCGAAAAAGCATACCAATTGTGACTTTACAGAAATGCTCAACAGCTTTGAGGATTTCTGGGAGAGGGCTCATAAGCTGTCTGAGGATGTGATCTTAGATGCGGTTGATGTTGAAAAACTTGCATCCCAATGCCCTGATATGAAAGTGGGTTTGGACAGAATCCTCTTTATACTTGAGACCGCGAAGAAAAATGGCACGCTAGAAGCCCAAATTGAACATTTGGCCGAGGTTGATCTGCATTCCAATGCAGCCGTCAATGCCATGTCCAATTTTGGCTATCAAGTGGTCTTACCACAGATGCAAATCAACCAAGAGGGTCTTAAAAAAGGACCCATTACCTCATTAAATGATATGCCAAGAGTTCTCAAAGAGAACTTTGAAAAAGCCCTTGATGGGGAGCCCAATGTCCTAGATCAGACTTTTTATCGTCAATTCGGGGTAAACCCAGTTACTCCAAATGTCAGCGACTTTAAAGACATTGCCTCGCATATTGAACAATTAAGAGTGCGTGAATATGAACGTCTGGATCAAACCAAAAACTGCCTTAAGGCTTTTGCAGGGTTTGCTCTGTATCATCAAAAAGGATTAACGGATACCCAGAACTTAGACAAACTTGATGATTTGGCCAAGGCCTTTGATAAGTTTGACTTGACCGATGAGAACAAGGGGCCGGATTATAAACAGTTTTTATTGAATTTACACGATTGCCAACAATTTAGTGCCACCCATCCAAGTCATTCAAGACCCACGATCGATGAACTTACGGCCACCATCAAAACAATCCAGCAAATTCATGAACATGATGGCTTTGTGAATAAGCTTGAAGACAGCGTTGATATCCAAGCACTTTATGAGCAATCCCCAGGGATCTTCAAAACCTTTGAACGATTCGCCCAAGAGGGTGGACTCGAGCAAGACGATATTGGCTTTGCGCTCAATCAAATCCATCAAATTGACGGCAACTTAAAACCCCTTCAAGGCGATCTGCTTGGCGCCTTGTCGATGGTTGGCCCCACCGATGGTTTTAAGCTTAATCCACCTACTCAAGGTTCACTTAAAACGTTATTGCAACAAGTCAATCAAACCCTTGACGTCTCTGTAGATGATCGCCTTGATAACCTTAAATCATTATTAAGCGTTCTTGGTTCGGTGACCCAGAGCGGTCTTGATGAGCAAAGACCGTCAATGGATCAGATGACGCAGCTTCTTAAAGCTGCCATGACTCATCCACAGCCAAGTTACAAAGCTTGGGCAAACTGGATTAAAACCCAACCCGGCTTCAACCATCTTGAATTTAATGTGCAATCGCTTCAAGCAGGCAACACGCAAGGGGTATCGTTGGATGAAGCCTACAACTCGATCAAAGCCTCTCTCATTGAAACCGTGCATTCGATTGATACGGGCGTAGACTTTGGAAGCGTCGACCTTGACAATATCAATGATTTTCTTGAATTTGTGGCGGCGGAGAATCTTGATACTCAACACCCTAATTATCAAAATCGCCTTATCCCACAACTTGCTAAGTTTAGTTTTGATTCAGACAAAAGTGCGGTTGAGCATATCTATCAAAACGAGCTTGAAAGCTTTGGGCCTCAAGCAAACGAAATTGCCAAATTATTAACGGATACTTATCCTAGACCCGAAGATGGACTTGATAATTTAGATGATATTCAATCTTTTCATGTTCAAGCGCAACTTCGTCATCATGGTCTCAAATCGTTATGCCAACAACTGACGAGACTTAAAGAGTTAAATGAGCGCCGTTGTGTCGAGGTGTTGGATAGGATTGAAAAGACCAACTTAGCCAATGTGTCACCAAATGGCATGGCCCTTATTTTGGCTTGTTTAAATGATCATCTTGATACAAGGCAAGTCTTTGCGACTCAAGTCCTTGACTCCATCAATCAATTTGAAGGGTTAGGTCATGTCCAAGGACAGTGGCCGCTTATTGGTGAAATTTTAAAACACGAAGTCTTGGCCAAGCCAAATCTTCCTCTCTCAGAGTGCACGGAATCGCTTCTTGCCTTGGCCAAAGCGAATCAATTACGACGTGATCATGTGAATGGCTTATTTGGCCTCTATGATGACAACCCTAATGCCGTAAAAAGCTTGATGGGACATATCAATCGTGCCTCCAAAGAGGGTGGCCACATTAATTTTGAGCAATCCACTCAATTATTGAGCAACTGCCTCAATAAAGGGGTAAGCGCTCAAACCATGGCGTCCTTATTTGATAACATACAGGATGTACGTAGCTTAAGTACGATGAATTTTTCATTGTCTGACCAAAAGCTTCAATATGTGCTTCAGATTCTGAATCATTCGCTAGCGGAGTCACAGACGCCTACGAATGAGCAGATTCAAAGCTTAGTGACAACGTTACAAAATAGCTCTGAGAGGGATTTAAAAGCACTAGCCACTACGGACATGGATGCTTCGTTCCCCGATGTGGTTTCATTGGATGAGGGAGCACAAAGACTCAATAATGAAGTCGAATATCGGATCAGTGATTACCTTTCTGATTTAGAGCAAAGCTTTTTTGAACAAAAAAATGATCCAAGCATGATATCTCGTCTTTTTGATGACTCGAGAGTCATTGATGTGGTTAATGATTCAAACTCTTTAGAGTATGCTCTTCCTGCTGGATTGCCCTATGAGAAGAAACAACAACTTTTATCCGATTATGCCTATATTCACGCTGTAGGTTTAAATAAACCTGTAGGGGACTATGGTAAGCCCATCAAAGACTTAACAAAGCAACAGCTAAAAGATCTTAAAAACGAACTCATCGATAAAATACGGGATGACAACTTAAGTGATGAACAAAAGCATATTGCTGAGCTAGAGTTTTTAGCGTTAAGCCGTGAAATCTATTACCGTGCAACGTTGCCTGATGGGCGATTCCCATACTCAACGCAAGTGTTTTCAACGCTGTGTGCCCTTGATCAAGGCGACTTAAACATTAATGAAATTGCTACAGGGCAAGGTAAATCTCTTACGGCTGCACTTTATGCTTCGATGATGTACGCCAAGGGACAGTCGGTAGTTGTGTGTACCTCAAACTTAACGTTGGCCACCGAGGGTCTTGAAGAAAACCAAGAGTTTTATGACTACATGGATATTCCCTCTGGTGTCATTAAAGCTCAATCGAAAGGAGCTGATTTTATCCAACATGGCGTAAATTACTCCGATGTGTCTAACATGGCCCTGTATTTAGCTAAGACAGATATCCAAGGCGATCTCAACATTGATAAACCAGGCCTTGTTCTCGATGAGGTTGATTTCACGGTTTTGGATGAGGTGACCGATTTCCGTTATGCGATCAACTTAGATTCCGACAATCAAGAATCTGATTTGAATATGGATGAGTGGTTTTATTATCAGTTAAATGATTTTGTGGAAAGCAAAGAGTTTAAAAACGATAAAGTGGATCGTCAGTCGGATGTAGTCAACGCGATTGATTTTATGCAAAAGCGTCTTGATGAGGACATTAAGTCCAACAAGATCAAAGAGCCGTTCTTATCGCATGTTCAAAAGCAAATGCTTAATTTTAGGACCTTGGGCTCTGAAGAACGCAAACGCCTTGATACTTGGATAGACTCTGCCTATACCGCAAAAGTTATCTTTGAAGAGGGACGTGATAAAGCATGGACTTTAGATACCTATACCCACTCTGATAATGAGGTGTACTCGGCGGCTCGAATTATTTCACATCATCGGGTTGCAAAAGGGTCAAAATGGTCAAAAGGGGTGCACCAGTTTGTGCATGCTCGGATTAATACCCATTTGGTGGATCAAGAAGATATCCCACCGTGTCGTATTGACTCTGAAAAAGCTCACGTTGCTGCGTTATCAAGCAAAAACTTTGTCGACTATTTTATCAAGAAAAATGGCGTCGTTTGGGGGATGACTGGGACCGTGGGATCGGTTCAAGAAAGACAAGAACTCCAGCAGAATTACGGGTTCAAATTACGTCAAATTGAGACCCATCAAAAACGAACGGCGAAAGAGCTAACTCCGGTCTTTGCCAACTCTCAAAAGCATCACGTCAATGCAATCTATGGGCAATATAAGCGTCACTCTTTAGACAGAGCTCATATGCCATGTGTGATTGTTGAAGAAGATGCTGCCTATGCATCCAAGCTCAAAGATGGATTTTTTAATAAATTAAAATCCAGATCGGGTTACCACCATCCACCGCCAACATTGCAGTTTTACAACGGCATTGAGCACGAAGTCTATGAGTATGATCAAGATACTCGTCAATACGTGCAGCGGGAGTTGCCTGACTTTGAATCCAGTGAGGCTAAAGAGGATTACATCAAAAAACTTGCAGGCCAACAAGGCACGGTGACGATCACGACTCCAATGCTTGGTCGTGGTACTGACTTTAAACCAAAATCCAATGAAGTGGATGAGCATGGTCGACAGCTTAATCATCCGCATGGGTTGATGGTCATAGGGGCATATGTGGAAGGCTCAGAGCGGGAGGAGCGTCAAATTATTGGTCGCATGGGTCGACAGGGTCAACCCGGCCTATTTGTCAATGTGGTCAATAAGAATCGCTTTATTCACAAACTCGAAGAGCAGGGAGTGCGTATCCCCTACAGCGTTTCACGCTTCCAGGCGACCAAACTCTCTGGCAACTTTGATGAATTTAAACGCAATACCAGCATGACGCTTGCTCAGGAACGCCAATTAAAACAAGCTTTTGGTGATATGCGTAGTTATTTTTACCAACGTTTTGTTGGCATGCTTGAGCTGTCTAATCCTCAAAAAAGACTTAATGAGAGTCATTGGGCATTAAAAGAAGTCGATGGCTACGATCAGGACAAGTTTCCAAAGGACTTCTCCAATGCCATGTTGACCCAATGGAATAAGTTTTTGATTAAGATTGATCAAGAGTACATTCGATTAAGAGATCAGCATAAAGGCAACTATGACCTCATTATGAATGACTTAAATGAGTACTGCATGCGTCAATGGAATGAGGAATACATTGGTAACTTAAGACGTAACTTGGGCTTTGATGAGGAAAAATCGAAAGACTTGGCGGATTGTCTTTTTGTCGATTTTAAAGCGTGGACGGATGAGGAATACGATCAATACGCTATTTTAAAAGAGAAGCAAAAAGTCTTTAATGACATTAGAGTCAAACGGGAGCAAGAAAAACAAGAGGTCAATCAGTTCAAAAAGAATGCTAAGTCGTTCTATGATGAAAATAAGCACCTTATCCCAGATGAGCAGATGCGCTCACAGCTTGATGATTTAAGTCAGTCGCCTGTGGCGATGGCCAAGCTTATTGAACATCGCTTCCCTGATTACAACAATGAGGATCCCAAAGTCGATTTGAGTGTGATTCGAGAAGATAGGGTTCCGCAAACCTATGTTCGAGATTTTTATTTAGACAATTACACCGCCTCTGTGGAGCGCATCAAAGAGCGCTCTCGTACACAAGATCCCAAAATCCAATCTGGCAAGCATAGGCGTCTTCAAGATACGTTTGTCAACTATGAAAAAGAATATTGGATTAAGCAAAAGGCTAAGCTAAATGGTCACCAAGACCCTGATGTTGCTATCTCTCACTCGCTTGCCATCGATATGTTGAATGATATTTATAAACTCAATGATGTTGTCGAACATGATTTGTTATCCTCATTAGGGCCTGTTAACGTGTTTAATGCGTTGGGTATTGAACCGGTTGATGATTCAGTGGCTAAGACAGTATTGACGCAAGCCATTGCTCAAGATCCAAAAGGTGCTTATGAAAAGCTTGCCAAAGCGTATTATGATCTAAATATTCAAGCGCAGTTCATGTGTCAAGAGCAGGAACGCTCAGCCCGAATCTACTCTGAATTGTTTGAGATGTCTTACGGTCGTACCCAGCAAACGCTGAACAATTTGTGTGATGGCCAGCCAAACCTGACTCAAAAACCCGAACAGTACATCAACCGTTCACAGCAATGGTTTAAATCAGCCAAAGTTGATGTGGTGAAGTCGTTGATGGTGAACTTAAGAAGTTCAGATCCGAATAAGGCGGTTCACTACCAAGTGGATCATGAGCTAGTAAATTCCCAAGATGATTATCCATTTAATGAGCTAAAAGATAACATTAAAGCGGATATTAAGGCTTATTTAAATCGTAAAGATAAGTTCTTTTTACGTAAAACCGAAGCAAGAGATTTGCTTGCAAAAGTTGATAATGCTCAAAATGCACAAGAGTTATTGCAGCTCATCACTAAATCAAGAAGCAATGCCATTGCTACTGATTTATCGAAAAACGGCTTCTTTAGAACGCGTAATAAGAACGGATCCCGATATCAACAAATGCTAAATCGTAGTCTGAATCGCATTCTGCTGGCATCTCAAGATGAGCAATCCTTGTTAT
>CAYNJF010000030.1:0-6106 GCA_964397555.1 uncultured Francisellaceae bacterium | reverse complement strand
CGCTGCGTCGTGACTTAGCTGAGCAGTATAAAATGTTTGCTAAGAGCATTAATTTAGATGAAAAAGCGGTTGATAGTCTTAATCGTGAGCTTGGCCTTGAAAATCCTGATGTGCCCAAAGACATCAGCCTTGAACAACTCAATGACGTTAGGGTAAGACTCAAGAAGATGATCAGTGATATTCGTGGTAATGTGAATCTTTGGTATCTGCCAAAAACCAAGGCTTCTCTTAACTTGTTTGAAAAACAACTGGATGTTCTTGATAATTTAAATCTTAAACTTGCGGCTAAAGGTTTGGATCCGGATTCGCCTGATTTAATGGTTTCTGCCCCACGTGGTCCAGTTCAAGACATTGAAATCATGCAAGAGTCTCCTAGCATCGATCCTGTTCATTTACATACGGAAGTTGATGAGCAAACATTATCTGACAAGGTGGGCGAGCTGGTTCAGTATGATGATATGGCAAGACTTTACAATCTTAAACGCGATAGCCATAACCCTCAATTTAGAGGCATGATGACGTCTAGTCAGAGCCTATCACGTAATTCAATCTTGGCTGAGGCTCAGACTATTATCCTTGAGATGATGGAAAAGGTTGACTTCGAACATGACATTGAGGGCATTCAAGCCGCCAGAGGGTATATGCTTGATATGAGCCATCTTCATCAAGAGCGTAATAGTGCGATGTCCCAGGTATTCTCGCATTATGCTAATAAACTAAAAGGGCTTGAGCAAGAGTTTCGTTATAATCACCTAAGTGAAATTGAAAAATCTCAACAAAGTATTGAGACACAACCTACCAAGGATGATTCAGCCTGTCGTGGTTCATACATTGAGTTTATGCATAAACACCACATGAATGGGGAAGAGCTCGTAAATCAAAGCAAACTTAAGTACGGGTAGTTTTAAAGAAGGACCTGCCTCAACGAGAAAAATTTGCTACAATGCCGTTTTTCTCGTTGAGGTACTTATGCCCAGACAATGGGGACCTGAGATGGTTGATTCAGTCATCACAGATATTTGTGATCATTTCAATGGTGACATTGACCATTACTCATTAAACGCCGACATGCTTGGCCCAGGCTCTATATTGCCCACTTATTTATTTCATGAGGCGATTGAAGGGCGCTATCAAGGCAAGAGTATTTATTCGTACGCACTTGAACTTGCCTATGAGTTGGATGATCGCGCGATGCTTGATACCATCCTTCCCCTTTTAATGGGGCGTACTTTCCTATTATCTTCGTCTTTTGAGCAAACTAGTCAAGAACACAATGATAGTAGTCGTGCTGAGCAAAAAGAAAATTGTTGTTCTAGAAAGCCAAGGCGACCTCTATAATACCTGTTCATTACAAAGTTTCTATCATTTCTCCCACATGACTAACGATTAATACTTATCTATATGTAAGTTATCATCCATAGAAATATGAGTCCGCACTATGGTTTTCTTAAAGGGTGTTCTGCCGGAGAGAAAACCATGATTACTCACGCCTATAAGCAAAATAATCGACCAAAAGGGTTCAAGGGGGTTTATGAGCCCATAGCGAATCAATTACTTGAATTTTGTGGTCGATGGTTTGTCATAACCATGAGCTCTGATGTTGATAAGGTTCAAGCCAGAGAGCAAGGGTACATTGATGTCCATAAAGATATATTTGATGAGCCAACTAGCCTAATTGCTTGTCGAATTGCTTTAGCGTGGGGTATGCATGCTAAGGACTATGTAGGCAATGGATTTAACTTCTATAAAACGAAACCCCTTACCAAAGAAACGAATCAAGACATTGGTGAGTTTGCAGGAGAGTTTTTAGCGCGTTATGGGTATGACATAAGCCCGATCCAGGAACACTATAAGAATAATGATATGATATTTATGCTGACTTACATCGAAAATGGGTATCAAAAAGAGCTAGATGCCCAAGAGAATAGGGCGTCTAGCTCTCATCGACCAGGTTAGATAAAAGCAGAGTTTAAATTCTGCTTTTATTGTCTATGTCTAGGTGAGTGTTGGTCGACTCCATCTTCATAACTTCTGCATGCAGAACCACATGCTTTGATAGTTCTGTATGCAAAGTGACATAAAGTGGCAACCCCTATTCCGGCACTGATCATTAACGCTTGATCAGCGACATCATCATTTTCAGAAACATTGGCACTGACGACATGTCCGATCATCCCACCTATGGCGTATAGAGCGCCATCTCTTGCAAGATAAGCTAGCTCTTCAGTAACTCTTTTAGCACCGTCTAACATAATATTTACCTCAAGTAAGTTAATGGTTATTCAATAATTTTCCAAGCACTTGATTTGGCATAGCCAACCATAAACGTATAGGGAGCCATAAAAAGGGCGGTTCCAAGCGTTAGCGCTGGGTTTTCGGTGACGGAATACAAGACCGTAGAGACAATTGGGGTCGCAATCGCAGTCCAAACAACGCCTGAACGCACCGCTTGCTGCTGTAACTTGTCAAACATCGGCTTGTCGATGCATGCCACACCACCGTTTACATGGCTCAATTGAGCACAGGTTAACTCATACATATTTTCCATCCTCCATTTAAGTGAATCAGATTTATACATGGCAACTTAATTTAGGTCAACAGAGACATCCAACTTACATGGGATTGAGTGAATGGTGATTCAAAATGAATTCTAGTATTGAGGTGTTTTCCTGGTATAAAATCATCAAAATAATTGGTTTGAGGGACTTGATGACATATACCGTTGAGCAGTATTGCTATGATTTAGACTTTTTGAGTAAGCAGATAGATCAAAAAAACCTTGTTGTAGGTTACTTTAGTGAGGCTCACTTGTGCCAATGGGATCTACTCTCCGATTCACAGTTACTGTCCGGTTTTTGTTATCGAGGACAATTTGTCAGCCCTCTTTGGGTGGCTGCAAGGGCAACAGTCTTTGGGATTTACGCTCCTTTTGACTACTTGCTTGGCCGCGCTGAGAGAGCCGCTGAATTTGATGCGAAAATTTTAACCTTCAAAGTCGATGTCACAAAAATGGGACCTATAGGACCATTAGAGAAGATTAATCCACACTTCCCATGTATTTCAATCATGGATTTCTTATTTCATCGTAGCAGTGTTTATAATTACGGGCGTGCTATACGGTTAATTAACGAATACCAACAGGTGCGCAATACGCTTAAGCATATAAGTTCAATAGGGCACCCTGCGCCGATCAATTTTGGGTTTTACGCCGTTCAGCTTGCTTTATCTGGATTGCCAGAATTGCTTAATGCCATAACAATGTTAGAGACCGATTTAGTTTTAGACGACTTTATCAAAGTAGGAGACTACTATACGAACGTTCATTGGTTGGTTCCAGGCCCAACTTATGGAATTAAGATATTGACCCCCAAAGAGGTCCTTTATGGACCCCTCGCTAAGGTTCTTTTGATGTATGAGGGTGATATAACACCTGCTTCTCTGACCCCACTATACGCTGCGCTTGGTTCTCAAGTTGTAAAAAACTTTTTTAATGCTAGAAAAAAATACCATGAAGGGATGAGGAATTTAAAAGCGAGTCTTGAGAGAGACCAAAACATTAGAGAAGGTTTTACCGACCTGAAAAAAAGCTTAAGCGGCATTTGTGAATACCAACCGATCCCTGTTTTACATCAAGTGTCAGCCCTACTTTTGTCTTATCAAAAAGTACATAGGTGGATCAGAGCTATTTTTTCAGTGCCCCTCAATGACTCGTCTGAACCCTTTATTGTTCACTTACTAAAAACAAATTTAAATGCTCATTTAACTCGTTATGATGATTACCGACTGACGTGTTTGAAACTTGCTCTAGGCCTTTCAAATGGAAAATTAAGTCCTGAAAATCAATTGTTTATCACAAGGTTTGTGATACAACTCCTTCAAGATGACATTTTTTACCATAATCGCGTAAATTTAAATTGTAGTTCAAGGTTAATCAAGCGGTCCGAAGGTATTCAGGTCGATGCTTGTTTAGCACTTCTGGAGCGTTATGGGTCTGAACTTCTTGAAAAATTATTATATGGTGATCAAAATGAAGTCGGTGTCCAGCACATTTTAACAAATGAACAACTTAAGATAATTTCAAAGAGTCATTCAGAATATCTATTGGTAGAAAAAGAGAATATGCTTAGAGTTCTAAGCAATGTCATTGGAATACTTGAGGGCTTCGGGTTCGAAGATAAAGACGCCGATGCGATGACTCTTGAACAGTTAACTAGCCTTCCTAATAGTGAGCTTCAATCGCAGCCCCCCGTAATGAGTTATTCATTTATTGGAGGATACTTCAATCCTGATAAAACCAGTGAGCTCTATATAAGCGGGAAAGAAAGCTGGAATAGAGCAAAGCCTAGTCAGTAGTTCAGCGTCTTGTGTAAGCTAATCCTTTGCGCATTTAGGACGATACATAAGATGTGTCAAGTATTAATGGTCTTATATGCGCAAATATCCAGTTTGGCTTACTGTCATATTATCCACTATCAGTTTTGTGGTTGTTGCTCAAGACAAACCTTTACATATTTATGTGGATGCGGATTTCTCAGGCAATCCCAAGTCAGCCGAGGCTATCTTTTTAGGCGTACAAACCGCCTTTGATGAGGTTGGTAATCAAGTACAGGGTTTTGATGTAAAGCTCATCAAAAAAGACCATCGTTCGAATGTCAATCGCAGCTTATTGCATCAAATGCAATACGTGGATGATAAATACGCGCTTGCCGTCATGGCTGGTATGCATTCGCCACCTATCATTCACAATCTTAAATACATCAATCAAAACAAAATATTGACGTTAGTCCCATGGGCGGCTGCATCAAAAGTTACCCGATACCCTTCAAAGCATAATTATATTTTTAGACTTTCGATTGACGATACCAAAGCTGGGCCATTCTTAGTCAAACATGCGCTTAAAAAAAGACAGTGCGAAAAACCCTTCTTGCTGATAGAAAACACAAGCTGGGGAGATGGTAATCATGAACGCATGTTGGAATCACTTGCCGATTTTGCTACTAGTCCGGTATCGGTGACACGATTTGATTGGGGACTTGACCATGTTTCCTCAGCCATCATAGCAAGAGATGTGGTACGCTCAGGCGCTGATTGTTTGTTGATGGTTGCCAATGCCCAAGAAACCATCCATTTAATGAATGCGTTTGATGAAGTCGACATGCCAAGTGGATTTCATGTGATTAGCCACTGGGGCGCTACAGGCAGTGATTTTGAAGAGGCCATTGGATTTGCGCAAAGAGAGAAACTTAATTTTGAAATGATTCATACGTGTCATCCTTTTTTGAAATCCGATCCACCACCAAAAGCGAATAAAGTCATTCAAAAGCTCACAAGCAACAATACGCATATAAGAACTATTGATGATCTACAGCCAAGTGCAGGGTTTGTACACGCTTATGATCTGACAAGAATTTTGATTGCGGCCATCTATCAAACAAACCTTTCGGATGATATGGCTCTTAATCGATCGAAAGTAAAAGAAGCGCTTGAAAGTCCATCCTTGGCTCAAACAGGATTAATGCGTGAATTTAAAGCGCCATTTGGCCAAATTGATCCCTTTAATCCAGAGACTATCGATAATCATGAGGCTTTGGATGAGTCAGATTTTTGTATGGTCTATTACGATGAATTAAATCATATTAGGTTGAAAGATGATTAGAGGTTCTTACTCAATCTACAGAATGCTAATACTTTTCTCACTGATTAGTAGTGTTCTCTTTGTTGTGTGCACCGCTCTCATTTTTTCTCCCCGAGTCTATGATATCATCGCAAATTACGAAAAAGACGTACAAATTACTACAGTAGAGTCAACAAAATCACAAATTGAAAGTTATTTTAAACAAAAGTATTCGATCCTTGAGGGGATGGCTTCTTCAACCTTGGTGGTTAAGCAAGTTGTGCTAACACCAAAGAAAAATCTTCCTATGGTATCAATGCTAAATGGCATGGATGTTTTTGGACAAGAATCTAATCTTTTTATTCTTGATGTCACAAAGCAAATACAATATCAAAAAAATGATAACAGTGTATTTAGAGCGTTAGACAACATGTGGGTCGAACAAATGCTGGCAGACAAGATTAAACAGCACACCATGTTTGTTGAGGCTCA
>CAYNJF010000029.1:0-29140 GCA_964397555.1 uncultured Francisellaceae bacterium | reverse complement strand
ACTGACCCTGAACATCACAAACAAGCCAAAGATGCACCCCTTATTCCTGAGTACGCCTATACTCAGAAGTGCTATGCAGGCAATACCATCTAGGTTATGTCTGCATTTTGAACCCACATTCGCACTCCAAGATAAAATCTAATGCATCAGTTAAACCTTTGACCACTTTGTGTTCGAATAAGTATCACTTTTGCATAAAAAGCATCACCAACCTACCATGAATGATTATGTTTAAGCCAAAGAGTAAATTTTCATTTAGTATTATATCTTACAGCCATATCACTACAGCTCTTTAACACATATATTAAAAAGAGCCACAAAAAACATCTTCTATTATTGATAAGGCAGTACCAATATCTCTTAGAGGTATAAAATAGACGGTTGTATCTCCCACAACAATCTCATTTATATAATCCTTAGTGATAATAATGGCAGACTTTGGCTTGTATGCATCAAGAAACGAACGAAAGCCTTTTTTAATGGTTGGCTTGGTAAAAGTGCGATATTTAACTTCTATAGGTATAAAAGATTCATCATTCTTATAAAGAACAAAGTCTACTTCTGCGCCAGATTTTGTTCTCCAGTAATGAATATCAAGATCAATATAATTAATGGACTTAAATTTATATAGCTCTTGAAAGACAAAACTCTCAATTAAGAGACCAAGGTCCACCCTGCTCTCTAAAGCATTAAAGTTTCGCAAAGCCACATTTCTAAAGCCATTATCTAAAAAATAATATATTGGGTTGCTGGTTACCTCAGCACGCTTATTCCCAACAAATGGTTTGATTTTTACGGTTACAAATGTTTTCTCAAGAATATCTAAATAGTTTCTTACTGTAGTCGTACTGGCTTTGCAATCCACTGATAACTGATTAATATTGGCAAGCTGGCCCGTATTGTGTGCCAGGAGTGATATTAAATTTTGGAAAACGTCAGGTTTGCCCACCTTCAGAATCTCAACAATATCTTTTTGAATATAGGCTTTATAGATTTCTTTTAAAATTACTTCTTTGCTAGAGGATAAACAAACTTGAGGATAGCTACCATAAATTATAGTATCGTCAAAATTCGATTCATCAGGCCTCTCTTTATTATTCAAGGGTAATGTTATGGAGGCAAGCTGCCTACCTGTTAAATGCTCCTGCACATTACTTTGCATTTCAAGCTGAGAAGAGCCACTTGCAATGTATTTTACATCTAGGTCTAAATCAATCACTGCCTTTAAAAGAAGACCAGGATTTCGAATGCGCTGAACTTCATCAATGAACAGAATTGGCTTTTTAAGCGAAAACTGATTTAAGGCCTGAGATATAAATAACGGTGAGGATAGCCATTGTCGTATCGATAGATAATCACAGTTCAAGTAGAGAAGGTTTTCAAACCTACCCTTTTCTAGCAGAACTTTAGACAAATACTTGCCTAAGGTGGTCTTGCCTGCCCGACGTGGCCCCACAAGAATGGTCCACAAAGCATCCCATTCAGGATTCAAAAGAAAGTCTACTTGTGAACGAGGAATAAATGGCTCTTTCACAATGGGGTAACCGGGTTCATCAAGCCATGGGTTTAGCTGTTTAATCTCGTCGATTAGTTGTATGTTCACCATTCAACCCTGCTAATAATTTATATAAGTAATATTAGCAGGGTTGAAAACGGTTATCAATATTTATAGCAGGGTTATGTATATGATATGAGCACACTATCATCTGCATGCTCCATTGCATCTCTTGATGCTGTCAGTTTAGAGTTTCGCAGCCTACGAGCTGAAGTTGTAAGGCTTAAAGACGAGCAATAGATATAAAAGCAGTTCGATGAGCAATCTAATAAAGAAAGCAATTCAACCTTGAGTAAATATCAAAAACGAATTTAGGAGAAGCTATTCGCACAAACTTGCAACGTTTGGGTACTTATCTACGATATATTTTTTAATTAGATTCAAAGTTTCATCTGGCTGGTCTCTATATACTGGATCCCCTGCACCATCAATGACATGCAGCTCAACGATAGAGTTAATTGCCATTTCACTTAACTCAACAGATGCCTGATAAGGGTGCTCTGGGTCTTCACTTCCCGCCAAAATCAACATGGGACAAGTTATATTTGGTAAATCTTTAGTAAAATCAAAACTGTACTGTTCGTTGGCATCAAAAACTTCCCATGCGAGTTCGTTCTTTTTGCACAAGGATAATTCTTGTTTGCTATATGGATTTTCAGAAAACAAAGGAATGCAATGCTCTATGTATAATTGGGAGTTTTCGCTAGAGTTAACAGTTAGATTTTTAACAATCGTGTATATGTAGTCACCCTCGAATCCCTTTCTATCAGCTTTTGCTTTGTATGCGAGCGCCCTTCTCTCGTTATCAATTTTTGCTTCTGTATTGCAGAGAATAACTGCCCCTAAATCCTCAGAATAATTAATAGCATAATCGATAGCCACCCAGCCACCAAATGAGAAGCCTGCTATGATAGGATCGATAATTCCAACAGCTTTACAGAAGTCATTAATATCAGATGACCAAGAGCGTAAGTTAAATTTTTCTTTATGAGTCCAACCTTCACTCATTCCATGTCCGCGCATGTCTACAAATACGACTTCAGCGACATCACTCAGTTTAGACCAAAAATCTATATACAAAGTTTGATCCGCTATTCCTGGCCCACCATGAAGAAAGACTAAAGTTGGTTTTTCAATGACTTGCTCATTGAAAAGCACCCTTTTCCCTCCAAACACTTGATAAAAAAGCTTTGTTCCATCTGATAAAGAAGCATACATATGAATATACCAACTATATTGGGATTATATGACAAGGGTTACTTTAATGTCTTGACTTGCTTTTCCCAATCACTTTGATCGTACCACCCACATCCACGACTAACTTTTTCATCTTTGATTTCAAAAAAATGTATAACATCTAGACGATAAGTTTGTCCTTGCGCCTGAATGCCTGACTCATCCGTTAAAACATATTCTCCGGTAACCACACATTTAGCACTAGCATGTCTTCCATCTTCTGAAACCATAATCAAAGGATTCTCAATTTTTTCTTTGTAATGCTTTTGGTTGTCTTGGAGAAACTCAATAAAGGGATTTACGCCAGCATCTAATTCCTCGAAATTAACCTGATGACTAAAATCTTCTGCCAGAATATTTCTGTAGGCTTCAAAGTCTTCCGCATTAAAAAAATCGTAGAACTTTTGTACTAACTGATAGGCTAAAGATTGTGACATGGAATGTATCCTGTATTGATTAGTGCGCACAATTATAAGCAATTTATCATTCGCTTCAACTTTTTACAGGTGTCAAACACGTAGTTATTCATTCACCTAACCTATTGTCCTCGCATCAATGACTAATCAGTTTTTCAATCCCCTCCGCAGCACCATGAAATAACCGAGTCAACATAGATTCCAAAAAGTAAATAAATGCAATTAGCTTTACATTAAGATTTAGTTGAAACTATATCTTTAATTTTTTTTGCCAAACATAAATTTCAATGCCCCCTTCTTCTTGGCTTCTGGGAAAATCCATTCATTTGAAGCACATATTAATTTGAAATAAAGTGCAAAGATAGGTGGTTACTGCCAATATTAAGAGGGAACTAAAAATGCGGATCAAAGATATTCTTAAAACCACCCCACTATTATTGCTAATGCTCAGTTCAAATGCTTACTCAGTAACACTTGGTGCAGGCTCTACAGACAACGGTGATGCATCTTCGGTCGCCGTGGGAACAAATGCTAATTCGAACACTTCAAGTGTATCGGTAGGAGACAATGCTACTTCTCAAAACGCAGCGGTTGCGATTGGGGATACGTCAATCTCCGACAACAACGGAATTGCTATAGGTCCAAATGCTGATGCTCAAGGACTAAATTCCATAGCAATTGGTAATGGCTCGGAGACTGGTGCAACGACAAACTCATTGGCATTGGGAGCCAACTCCGTTGCCACTGAAAATGATACCGTATCTTTTGGTTCAGTAGGCAATGAACGGAGAGTCATGAATGTACTTGACGGTACAGGAAATACAGACGCTGCAACAGTAGGACAATTAAATGCTGCAGTAGCTGCGAGCAACAATAGTTCAACAGATCTAATAAATCAATTCAGCACTATTGACGCTACAGTTGTAAGACTGGACAAAAAAATGAGGAGAAGTTTTGCTTCCGTTTCTGCCATATCAGGTTTGATTCAACCAAGCGCAACTGGCAAATTTAATATATCGGCAAGCACTGGTTACTATGATAAACAACACGCTGTAGCGATAGGCGTCGGCTACCGCCCCACGAGTAACTTAGCTTTTAGAGCTGGGATTTCTAATGCTGGCAAACACTCCACATCAGGTAATTTCGCAGGTAGCATTGAATGGTAAAATTTGATCTAATGTTTCTATGAAGGTGACACATAATACATTTTTTTAAACAAGCTAAACATAGATAACCCAAGTCATACATATAATAATAAATTTTTTAAACGATTTAAAAATTATCTTGATCCCCCTCGTCTTGTTTTTCTTGCAGGGGATTTTTCTTTCTCAACGTTGTTCTGCAATCCATCTATGGTTTGGCTATAGCCGTCTCTTAGTCTTGCATATTCGTCATCACCATCAAGTGAATGTTGATCACGGGCATGCATCCTAACAGGTGTTGAAAGCGCATCTGCTTTATTATGAGCCTTAACTTTTTTCCTTAATAATTTTCTTAAGTTAAAATCTTCACGATTTTCTAGCCCTTCGCTGAATGAATACCTGCTGATCCCATTCATCTTTTTGTATTTACTCCCATTAACCCCAATACCATCTGGATCATTTATTGCTCTATCAATCTCATCAATAATCTCGATATTTGTACCGTCATAATCTGAAATAGTACTTAACTCGAAATCTAAATCTTGAATATATTTTTTTATGGTTAAGATATCATCTTCACTGCTTATTTTTGATCTAAATTCAGCTAATTGTTGAAGTCTTATAGTCTCTTTGGCTAATTGTTGAAGTCTTATAGTCTCTTTGGTCATAGATATAATAATATCTCTAAAGTCGAAATCAGCAGGATCATCTGTTAATCCATCTTTACAAATGTTTCTAGGCAATTGTTCTTCGAGAATTGATACGTTTCCTTCAGAGATTGCAGAATCAATAAGATCGATAATTTTTTGATTTGAAATTATCGTTTCATAAAAGGGATGAACTTCTTCAAGCTTTATCCCTCCCTCTATTTCTAAAAAGGCCTTTATTTCATCTACGTTTTTACAATCACGGATGCCTGCTGAAAATTGTCGCTGTTTTTCAAGGCTCGTAAGATGCCGTTTGCGTGCTTCTTCTGAAGAATAATAAGCTAAACGGCTACCATCCTCATTAGAGATTGAAAGTGTAGTATTTTCGTCTAGTTTTGAATAAATCGGTTTCTTATTAGCTTTAGTACCATGAGTACTAAGAATACTAAATTCACCATGTGGCGTCTGTAAAAGTGTTTCGTTACTTGCAGTGCTAATAAAGAGATTACTTTTCGATTGATTTTGTCTGGGTCGATTATCAAGTATATCCATACAAGCCATAGGAATCCCAAGGTCAGCGAAGCATGTTCGAAGTCGTTCGTAATCTATATTGCCCAATAAACAAATACCATGTAAACCGCTATATAAATCATGCAGATTTGAATAGTTTCTTCCAATCACTTCTATAACCGGAGCCTCAGTATCTGGCTCATCTTCAATTTGCAGTGTTAAATAATTAACGATACCGATTGTGATATTAAGAACCCGATAGATCATATGTTCGTTTCTTAAATTCCGACTGTCAGTAACCCTCGACTGATAATCATCTCGAATCTCAATAAGTTGTTCAATATTAATTTGTTTACTTACGTCATCACCATTCTCGTTAACAAACATAGCCACACCTTTATATAAAAATACTATATCCCATGGTAATACATACAAGGACCAAAATGTCACAATCATAATACGTATTTAAATCGTTATGGGTCAAAAAATATATAATGAATAAATAAACACTTATAGCGTGCAAAGTTTACTGTGGTTTTTTAACTTATTGCATATGCATTTTATATAATGAGGACAATAGTGTTTTACTTACAAAGTATTTGATTGCAAAAATAAATGACGCAAACACTACAACGCATCAATCTAGACCCCGCCTCTAAAAACCTAACCAACTAACCTGTGACTTTCGAATAGCATTAAGACTACGCTTATGACAATAACCAGCCTAAGTATAGAAGTGATTATCCATTCATAAAGACCCCTGAGGATACATTGAGGAGCTATCATTACCGTCAGGAGTAATATCGTTGGTGTTCTGATGGTTTTGTCATAGAAGGCTGCTAAGGGACAAAGAACATGTCTATTTCTTGTTGAATACTTTTTATAAAAAAGTGATTGCTTATATAGCTAATCTTTAAATTATTGAATCTCAATTTGGTCAAGAATATAACTCTTACATTTGCAGTGATTAACTTATAATGGTCCTTATTCTATCCCTCGTAAGAGTATTGAATTTGTAGTAGAAAAAGAGCTGACACTGTATTATGGGCCTCAGAGTACTAGATAAACAAAAGCATTTGTAAAGAGCTTTCAATTCAATTATTGAAGACAGGCTAAGCTGTCCGTTTCGTAGGGGTAACTCCAAACAGATGAAAGTCATTTAGGGCATAATTTTAATTAGAGCTATAAGAAGCTATAGATAATGAACCCATACATCCAAGGTATAATCATCCTCCCCTTGTAATTCTTCGGTGTCCTCTGGGTCGACATCCTCAAGGTCTTCCATGGGAATTACGCCTTTATAAGGATCATCAACGAACTTCGCTATGATTAAGTCAACTTCCTCCACCTTATTGATTGAGCATCCAAAGGGAAGCTCTTGATCAACTTCAAGCTTTGACCAGTTTTTAGGAATAATTGAAAAATTAAAATCTCCTGACTGATAGTCATACCATGCATAAAAGATAAGGTTCACATCGGTTAAGTGATTCTTAATGTAACTTTTTCTTGACTCTAAAATTGCCGCAAATAGAATTTTGATATCATTTACATTGCAGTGATCTAAATCAACTTTGAATTTCCACCAGTTTTGACTGGCTTCATCTATATCTAATGAATCACTACTAAGCTCAATCTTATCGTCGATTAATTCATTTAACTCAAGTTGCGTAAAATACTTCTTGGTTTCTACTTCAATGTTTAAATTATCAATTAATGGATGTATATCTACTTTATCATTCATAAAAGATCCTTATGTGTGCATGTGCACCAATAAAACCCCATTCATAACTCTGCCACTGATGGACAGTTGAAGTTTTATAAAGTTCAACGTTTTCATAAGGGGGGGGGTTATAAAATCAGTAACAAATCATCTATAAACCAATTAAGTTATGGACTCGTAAATATCGCGAAGCCTTTTAAGAAGGGGATAAGATTTAAACTTTACGTTGGCTTTAGGTTGTATTCTATTCATCTATTGAATCCATGTCCTTGATATAACTCTTTGACCTTCATAAGCACTACGATTATGTGCCATAAAATGATTATTGAGAAAATACATTTTGTCCTTCTCCATTGTATATTGAATGCCGTGACTAGAGGCTGCTTCCTTAATCACATCATCTAAAATTACAATAGCCTCACGCAATGATTCTCTTCCAAGATGGTCAGGAATGGAGTTTGCACCTGCCATCATTAAATCATAGCGAAAACGAACAAGCTCCTCGTCTACAATCTTATTAAATATAATCTCAGATTTTTCAGATCTTACATTGGTTTTATGAATCTGAATAGGCTGTTCATTTTTTAGTATAGAAAGGATCGTGCCACTTTTATCTTTCCTGCTCATGCTCGAAACAACATCTCTAAGGTTTACCAATGTGGTATCACCGCCTAACGTTGGGGCTTCTTCCATTAGTATTCCCACAAATTTAGGTGGGATCTTTTCGAAACATCCATCTGTATGAAATGGCAAAATGTTCCTATGGTGTGCAAATGAGGAGGTTTCTCTATGAGCAATCTGTTTAATAAGGTTATTCTTATTTGGATTTTGCTCAATGACAGTCCCTATAAATGAAGACACTGCAAGGAAAACCGCCCTTTTTCTCTCTATACCATCAATCCCCTCTAAACCACTTAAAATTAAAAGCCCATTCTCTATATCATTCAAGTCATTAACATATGTCCCAATTTGATAATCTTTGAGCAACTCAACTATTTCTAAATATTTCTCTTGAGGGTCGTCTACATCCACTTGATTAATATTAAAAAGCGTTTCTTGAGATAACTCTAGTTCTTTGCTCGCAAAAGGATTCGCATATGTGGGTGCACAAGCAATCATAAAAAAGGATGTTAATACGACTAGTAAATATTTAAGGGACAAACTTAACCTCGATGTCTTTATATATATAAACAAGTTAAAACATATTTTATGGATTTAACCATGCCTAATTATACACTTTCTTGTTTCAATTATACTATCTATGAAATTTATGAAGCTTTTTGTGGTGAAAACAAATACTGATAATTAAATCTTATAACGAGGGCATTAATCCCGATCTACATCCTTGCGCTTTAAGCTCTTAAAACTTGTAAACTCCCAAGGCCTCATTGCAACGACGCATCCAAATGAATCCTTAGTGTCTAGCGACAGGCTAATATCTTGGGCAATTAAATCATCTATTCCGGTACAGTGGGAGGATTATTTCGAATATATTCCTTTCGATATTCTACTTATTAACCCCCTTCCTGAACCAATAAAAGTACGATTCAACATGAATCTTGATAAAAAGAATGCTTTTGAGACTAACCTTCTTAGCACTGGACCCACCATAGTCCAAGATAACGATAGTCCATCCAGCATTAAGCTCATTGTCGATAAGGGAAAAAAGAAACACTATAGAAGAAACATAAACTTACAAGCTGACATGCAAAAAGCTAAACTGCTTGAGGGTATCGAATCTCTTAAGGTTAAGCTTAGCAACCAGGATAAGTGGTCGAATAAACTCTTTCCTCTTCGAAGAACAAATAATTGTTTTAGACTGCCTGTCAAGCTGCCAAGATTTTAACGTCGCAGTCTCAACCGTCAACAAGATGAAGTATTGTAATATGGACACTTCAGAATTAAATGGCGCACCGCAAGAGGCGATGGACTTTGTTAAAAGTGAGCAGCAAAAGCAATTGTCATCTAAGCCTGATGAACAAAATCGTTTGGAAAAGGCTTGGCCAAAGAGTTGATAAAATCAACTAACACTAGGTTTTACGTTAAAGTGTTCTTGTTGAAAGTCTTTGTTCAAGTGTGAGGCGTTAAAATTTGGCATAGTTATTTGGCTCTTTTAGTCATATGCTCATAAAGCGATGATTAATGTATATCTTCTCCCTTCCTACAATCATTTCCTTTACGATGTCAGCTCGAAGCCTCTTAAGATACTCTGAAGCCGTTTGTCTTTTGACAATCTCAGCCTCAACGAGATGGAGCTCAGTCAAGGAAGCTCGAGCTTGAATACAAGATCTCAAGATGTTTTTTGTTTCAATATTTTACTTTGGGGGTAAGTTTGGTAACTGATTATAGGAGGTAGATACATCTATTTTGACCATATGTTTAAATTTTTACATTATATCGACATATTTTAAATATGTGTCGACACCATCGACATCTCAACATAATATGTCGATATTCATCCAGTATTTCGACATATTATATTTATAAATTGTTGTATCTACATTGAGATGTGCTCTATAAATCAAGACAATGTTTCCCCCTATCGAGCAGATAAAGCTCAAGGGAACATGACGAACTGCATCTATCAGAAGCTATAGACTTCAATACCATCTTCAATCATCTGAAAAAATCTAAGCTCTGTAAAAAAACGTTTTGTATTAATATCAATGCTCATATCATTAATCAAAGAGTGAATGTATCGATTGTTACTTATAAATCTTTTTCTGATAAGTGGATAATTTGACCTATCAAACAATATAGATATAAATCAACTCTTGTTTCATACTTAGAAAAAAACAACACATTAATTCTTTTGCGATTTATGTGATTTCTTATTGTGAGCAGGCTTTTTAAATAGCCAATACTGATTATGGTGAAAATAGAAAAGAAAAAAGTCGATATTGAAAATTGGATGACGTTTCAATCTGATAAACCGATTGAAACGTCGTAAAACAAGAAAAGTTACTGACCTTGACCTAAGGAATAGCCCCTCTCACCATCAAAGCTGTATAGGTTTTCTGTTTTTATGATTTCAAGACCAGATTCAGTAATCGCTTTCATGGTTTCAATGAGGTCCATGCCTGTAATCTTTTGAGCCTCTAGTCCCATAAAACGACAGCGCCAATGATCAGTACAAAAGGTTAAAGGGTTACCATCTGGGTAAACCTTAATGCCACGATTAGTAATCATTTTCAGGCTTAAGTTTAAGCCTTTAGTTGCTTTGGTAAGGTTTTCACCCAGGGTATTAGGGTTCCTATCATCACAGGCTAAGAAGACATCGAATCCATCTAATGATTTTACTTGGTGGGATGCTTTTGATACGTTGACTTCAATCTTTTTAGTTCCACTGGGGTATCGAACTGCGGGTAATTTTTTAGGCTCTTTGCCTAATCTTGCAATGACTTCTTTAGCAAAGTCTTTGGTTGAAACTTTTTTAGTGCTGACTTTCTCATCGAATATATCTTGAGTGTGAACACCCTCTTCAATCGTCGCCAACCAGGCATTTTCTATTTTTTCAGCGATCTCGTTTTTGCCAATATAGTTGAGCATTTGAACACCACCAAGAATTAGGCCACTAGGATTGGCAATGCCTTGACCTGCAATGTCTGGAGCTGAACCATGAATGGCTTCAAACATGGCACATGTCTCACCAACATTTGCAGAACCTGCAAGCCCTACCGAGCCAGCTATTTGCGCAACAATGTCCGACATGATGTCACCGTAAAGGTTTGGAAGCACAATCACATCAAAAATCTCTGGTGAATCAGCAATGCGAGCTGCCCCAATATCGATAATCCAATGATCTGTTTCTATCTCAGGGTATTCTTTTGAGATACGATCAAAAATACGATGAAACTCACCATCCGTGAGCTTCATAATATTATCCTTAGTCATGCAGGTGACCTTTTTTCGCCCTGCGCTTCTAGCGTATTCAAAGGCAAATCGAACGATTTTTTCTGTCCCAGGGCGACTAATGAGCTTTAAACATTGAAACACTTCCTGTGTTTGACGATGTTCAATACCAGCGTATAAGTCTTCCTCATTTTCTCTTACAATGACTGTATCTATTTTCGGATGTTTTGTATCCACGTAAGGAGAAAGAGATTTAACGGGTCTGATGTTTGAATAGAGCCCTAGGGTTTTTCGTATGGTGACATTTAGACTTTTATAGCCTCCACCTTGAGGGGTAGTAATGGGAGCCTTGAAGAAGACCTTATTAGTGATAATTTTCTCCCAATCCTCATCCCTTATGCCTGAAGTATGGCCTTGAAGATACATTTTCTCACCAATTTCAACTTGGTCAATCTCCAGGTTAGCGCCAGCAGCCTGCATGATATCAAGGCTTGCTTGCATGATTTCAGGGCCAATACCATCGCCATACGCGACTGTGATTCTATCTGTCATTCGAATACTCCTTTTTGGGGCGAGATTAATACAACAACCCTATGATTGCAATAATATATACGCAACTAACACTATATCAGGGATATTTACCGCAAGAATGATTGGTTTGCCCGTTAGCAAAGTAAGAAAACAATGGATTAATCAGTCTTTTGACCAAAATGAGGATACACAGCTAAGCTCAACAATTAAAAACCCAAAATAATCACCATGAAAAGTCTTTTTATAAAACTATTACTCATTACATGTCTTGGGGCTCATTCCATACTCGCCTTTTGCTTTGAAGAAATTGACCGTTTTATACCAGCCCTAGAGAAAAAGACTGACTCAATCTTTGAAAGAGGAAGTCTCATTGGCGTTAATGTAGCCGTATTCAATGATAAGCAATTGTTATGGTCAAAGTCATACGGCATCAAATCATTAGATAACCCAACCCCAATAAAGGCGGACACCTTATTTAGCATTCAATCTCAAAGTAAGATGATGACCACTTTAGCAACGCTTAAGTACATCCATGAGGGGTTGGTTGACTTAAACAGCCCATTGACAAACTATTTGCCAAATTTTAGCGTAAATAGTGCCTACGAGGCATCACCTGAGTCCTTGATAACAATTAGAACACTTCTGAGCCATAAAGCTGGGTTTACCCATGAAGCTATTATTGGTAATAACTTTGATCCAATAAACTCAACCTACGATGCTCATATTCAAAGCATCAGCGATTCTTGGTTGAAGTTTCCTGTCAATCAACAAGTATCCTATTCAAACTTAGGGATAGATCTGGTGGGACGAGTTCTTGAAGTGGTCTCTGGAGAAACGATTTCGACCGTATTAAATAAAGCGGTCTTCCAACCGCTACAAATGACAGACACTCATATGAGCTACCAACAATTTATTTCATCTCAAAATGCTTGTAAAGGTCATGGTGGAGGCTTAGAAAACTTTCAATCCCCTATCCCATTTCCAGCATCTGGCGGTGTGTATTCAACAATGAACGATATGGTTAAATACGGACAGTACTTCTTAAATCAAGTGGATAACTTATATTTATCAGACAAGGTACTTCAAGAGCTCTATGCGACCCCTTTTGAGCATGCCTACGAAGAAGTGTATATTGGATTAGCCATTCACAAGACAAGCATTCACGGAATAGACGTCTATTATCATGATGGTGGAGGATTCGGGTTTGCATCATCAACCCTATGGATACCCCGTTTGAATCTAGGGTTCGTGTACTTAAGTAATACTTATGATTATGAAATGAAGGAAGCCTTTATATCATCATTAAAGGATCACATTGTAAACAGTAGAACCACCCCATCAACGCAAGCTAAATCCAGAATAAGTAATCCATTTGTTGAAGACCAAGAAACAAGACCGGGTGATTTGGGGCGCCATGTTGGAACCTATAAGATCATAAGTAACGGTAAGATAGTAGACTCATTGCGCATACATAAAAAAGGCAACAAGCTATTCAAAAACGAAGAACCTCTCAATGAATATAAACCGGGGTTGTTTTTTACCGATGATGGTGAGTGCTTAGATTTAAGATACCCGATAAAGACCTGGCGCAACATAAAGATATATCAACAATTTACGGACAAGCATGAATGAAACCTTCTGAAAGCCTATTATCAAAATTCTTAACATTAGATTACTTACTCAAGGGAAATACGCGCCAAAAGCATGCCTACCACATCCTAAAGCCTATTTTTCATACATTAGCTGAGTATCAGCCGATACTTGCTGGGACGATTCCTCTTGACGTCGATCTTCCATCAAGCGACCTGGATGTTCTTTTATACTCTGAAAATTTGGCAACCTTGGAACAAGATATCCTAAGCATGATAAGTTCCAATCCGGACAATTATTCATTCATTGATTCTAAGACTTGGGAGAAAAATAACGCTATCATTATCAATATTTCAGCATCTAACAACCAAACTCTTTTTCATATTGAGCTATTCGGGCAAAGGACACCGACACAGCAACAATTGGCTTATAAACACATGATAGCAGAATGCTCTCTTCTTGATTCACTATCGGAGGTTCAAAAAGAAATAGCAAAAAAAGAAATACGAAAACTTAAAGAAAAGACTAAGACTGAGCCCGCCTTTGGACAGTATTTTCAATTATATAACGATAATTCGATATCGGGGAATAGCGCATATGAAAAGCTGGAGAGCATTTATAATACGATTAACCTAAAATCAAGCCATGAAAATATCAGTTAATCAATGCAAACAACAATAAGTAAAACATCATATTTAACAGAAGATAAGAGGCTTCCTTTCCTCATGAGCTGAAACTTAGTCTCGTAAATCAGAGGATACTAGTCCTATCTATGTCGGGGCCTACCAGTAGGGTCTCTTTCTTGAGGTGCTTCTTGAGGTGCTTCTTGAGGTGCTTCTTGAGGTGCCACAAGAAACTGATTGAGTGTCGGTGTAACTAAATCATTTAAGCATTGTTTCATGTATCCAAGCTCATCTACTAAAATATTACGTAGTTGTTCTAGATCATCAGAAGGATCACCATAATAAGTTGACGCCATACACCTTTGTGTCTTTTCATCATTCAGAAGAGCTTCGATCTCATCTAATTTTATTATTAGATTTTCGACATTTTTTAAAGCATCACTAAGTTCCTCTGAGCTATACTTAGGGTAGTCTTTTAACGCTTCTGATAATAAGTGAAAGTGGTGATCAACCAGGTCAGCGTTGCGTTTTAACTTTTTCATATGCGGATTGAGACGTATATTAATGAGGCTCAAGTTTTGGTCACATGCATTTATCAACAACTCCATGTTCTCGCTAAATGATGAGAAAGGTTCATCACTTTGCTTCATGCCAATTAGCTCAATGAATCGACTTCTAATAAGAAAATCAGATTCATGTAGAGGTGAGTCCACATCTAAATATAGAGTGGCTCCTGTCGTTTCAGGCTCAGTACTGGAAGGACCAGCTAATGTCATATCCTCCCCTTCGGGTTCATTCGAATAGGCTTGCACGATCGGGGCTTTCCTTTTTTTCTTGCTCTTCTTTTTATTGCGATGCTTTCTAGGCGGTAAAGGTGGGGCCTTTGGTTGGCTCTCAATAGAAGTAGATTCGCCAGGCATGGGTGGTGGCTCTGGAATATTGCCAGGGGCTGTAGGATTGGCTTCAACAGCATCATTCGCAGATGTATCAGCGGAAGCTTTATTTGTACCAGGCATTGGCGGAGGTTCAGGAATGACACTGCTTTTAGTTCGCCCTGCATCGGATCGCGCAGCTACAGGTGGCTTACCAGCTTCCGCTGTGCCGGGCATAGGTGGTGGCGGTGGTGGAGGTACTGGTGCCTCCTGCGAGCTCTCTTCACTCGAAGTTTCTGATGAAGGGCCAGATGATATTGAACCCCCACTAGCATCCGCATTTGGTGGAGCGGAGTCTGCGTGAGTCGATGTGGTTGCAGGAGGTTCAGTTCTTGTCCCTTTAGACAATAAAGCATCCATGTCACCTAGTCTTTCACTTGATAATTTTCCTTTGGGAACAAGCTCACTACTAAACTCTGACTTTATTTCCTTCATTATATCCTCATCCCATAAGTCCCCTGCAAACTCCATTATTCTTTTGAGTAAATCAAAACCGTCTTGTGTATGAACATCAATATTCTTATCTTTCAGAAGTATACGAACAGCAAGGTAAGTTGATTTATCATCTGTAACTTCACTATCTAACGGGCGTTTATGGACCATATCTAAAGAGTTAAAACAATACTCTTCGTCAAGTTTATCTAATTCATCATCAATATCGCTAAATTGTACTTCATCCGTAATTGGTGGAATGGTGTCGTCATGAGTCGATGTGGTTGCAGGACGCTCAGGTCTTACCACTTTAGAAAATAAAGAATCCATGTGGCCTAGTCTTTCACTTGACAATTTTCCTTTGGGAGCAGGCTCACGAGTTAACTCTGAATTTATTTCACCGTCGCCTTGTTTTTCACTTGACGACTTTCCTTTGGGAGCAATCATATTACTGAACGCTGACCTTATTTCCTCCATTGTACCCACATCCCTTGAGTTTCCTTTAACTCCATCTTCAACACTATCGTTATACTCCATGCTATGTCTGTCCCTGATACTTTTTAAAGCTTGAAACCTTTCATCGAATAATCGAATGTTATTTGGGTCCTCTTTATCATCGATCATCTCTTTCTCAGCAAGAGCCCTTAACTCATCGTCAGTTTTTCCATCCACTCTGGATTCATCTCGAGATATTGGCATAGTCATCACCTAAAATTACACTAAATACATATCAGGTTATAAATAGACAACCTCGGCCATAAATAGTTCTGTTTAAAGATAAAAATCTCGTATATACGCAATTTTACTTATAGTTCTTCTATCATCTTATGCTAGGTCAATATCTACGAACACAGACCAGGACATTAAGACAGTCAATATGAACAGCTCATCTTATTATTGTGTATATACAGACTTAACACTTGAAATCATCTGATTTATGGATAAACCCACTTATTTTCACAATAAATAAGAGATTTCTATGAACCCTCGCAGCGAAAAATAGTTGACTTACCAATGATGCTCCCTTATCTTTAAAGGCGAGCAACCCAAACGGGATCATAACCATGCATAACAACACCACCCCTATATTTAAACGATGGCAATAAACTACTCTTAGTTTTTGGTATTTCTTTTACAGGTATTGTTGGTGATTTTATGTTTCTACTCAAAGCCTTCCTAGCACGACTGTTTTGCCAATCTCAATCATGGCCTTGGCGCCTATAGCTTGTCGTTGAAATTTTATACTCAATAAATCACTTTATCTTATATATGTGAGGTAGCGCTGTGCTATATCAATTTACAAAAGAGTCTAAGGGCAAAGAAAAACTTAAGACGCCACTCGAAATTATCATAGAACTAATGAAGCAATTATCTCAGTGTGAGGATTGTGGCGACACAAACCAAGAAACCATCCTAGAAAAGTTTTATGAACAGCATAGAGACACGACTGAACTCTCTAAGGACATTCAAGAACAAATTCTCGCACACCATGCAACAAAATCGGCCGGTGACTTTGATTATCATTACGGCAACATAATGCGTGAAGACAGGTTCAGGCTTTTTGTTGATGTAAATCTACAACGCAAACCCAGCGAAGGTGGATTTCGAGGGTATGAGTCAAGGGAGCCAGGCTCCCTTGATGCATTAGAAAACGCTTTGGGGCTCATCAGAGAAAGTCACTCTGAAACATTAAATGCAGACTACATCAAACAAATTCATCAATTATGTGCTCAAGCTATCCCCCCAATAATGACTTATGTGCCTTGTGGATGGAGTTCTTACTATAAAAAAGCTTCGATTGAACCAGGGTGTTTCAAGCCATCAAAATTCGGAAGTATAACCATGGACTTATCAACGATTACTCCAGCGGGCCTAGAAACCATGATGATGAACACGAAGGCGTATGCCTATTCATACCTGGGTGGTTCACAGCTATTCAGGATTCATCTCGGATACCCGGATGGCGGCTACGAACAAAAGGTTGAGCAAATCATCGAGCAATATCACGCTGCTATTGATGAGGCCACTCCTTTGGAGGTTTTTAGAGCCATCTTAGTCATGGTTCAGTCACTCGAACAGCTGCACCCTTTTAAGGATGGTAATCTTAGAACCTTTACGATGCTCATGAACAGAGAGCTTGTAAATCATGGATTTACCCCTTCCTTGATGGATGACCCCAATCGCATCGATGGGCATTCAATTGAGGAGCTCATGGTTGAAGTTCTAAAGGGAATGAATAACTTTATAGCTTTAAAGGAAAACGGATTTATTAAGGGAACACTCCCTAATGACATGATCTACCAAGATAAAGACAACTCGCTCGAACAGTCACTGGATAAGCTTCGCATCTAAGCCTCGGTGGGTATCTTTAAAAATACCCACCGCCTTCTTAAAACTCAAAAAACCAATAGTTTGGGTATGATTTGTACTCACATTTGTTTTTAGCTGTTGGTAAAACTGCTTCCCAAAAATATAAGGCCTTATCATTATCCTTAAAGACGGATAGCTCCCATCTACCATCATGGTTATGTTTTATCTGTTCAAAGGCCATACGGCCATAGCCACATCCATGATGCTCTTGTGCAATATAAAACTCAGCCAGCTTCCAATGGTTGTCAGGGTTTACAACGAACGTATGCACTAAGGCGAATCCAATCGGTGTGTCCTCTAAGTAAATTATATACGGGTATCGATTGCTTTTGATCCAATAGTCGTCGATGTACCCCAATTCGGGGTACTTGCCATCTACCATTTGCACGTCAAACAACTTGCTGTTGCTAGAAAGCGCATGTTGATATCCTTGCGCGAGCTTTGATATTAAGCTTCTTTTATCTTTTGTACATAACTTAACTTTAATCATCTGCTCGTCTCCGTACTATGCCCTTTTCAAATGACAATAAAAAACCCACATTTGGTGGGTTTTTCTTTGACTATTCAGATATGTCGTATATTTGATCTGCCCAGATTCCAAATGGATCCTCAAGGGCTTTGACGAGTTCAGGTCCTTGACTTAGTTCATCATCGGTCATTAAACAGCTTTCTAGGACAGGCTTTAGGTCATTCAGCGCTGAAGGCTCTCCAATAAAGACAAGCTTTTGACAGCGATCACCAAATCGCTCATCCCAGGTTTGTTTGATGTATCTTTGAGTTTGCTCATCTTGAGGCCACTCTGACTCTGGTGTATCCGCTAACCAAATCCCTTTTGGCCCATGTTCTCGAACCCCACCGGCAAAAGCTAACTCTGCCATGATGTCTGGCTGCGTAACCACCCAAAAATAACCTTTTGCACGAACCAGCCCTGGAAACTCAGTATGAATGAACTGAAAAAGCTTTTGTGGGTGGAAGGGATATCTAGACTCAAAAGAGATCGATGAAATTCCATACTCATCAGATTCTGAGGACTCTTGTCCTCTCATGACTTGTAACCAACCCGCTGACTCTGCGGCTTTATCAAAATTAAATAAGCCCGTGTTTAAGATTTCATCAAGGGGGATCTGACTGTTCATCGCTTCAACAATCTTTGCATCTGGGTTTAAAGACTTGATGATGCCAATCAATTTGATTTTATCCTCATCACTCACCAAATCAATTTTATTCACGATTATCACATTAGCAAATTCAATTTGGTCAACCAAAAGATGAGCAATCGAGCGATGATCATCATCCCCTAGATCCATCTTTCTATCACGCAAATCATCTGCACTTTGGTAATCATTTAAAAAATTAAACGCATCGACCACCGTCACCATAGTATCCAATTTGGCTACATCCGATAATACTTCACCCTTTTCATTTTCGAAGGTAAAGGTTTCAGCCACAGGTAAGGGCTCTGATATCCCCGTGGATTCAATTACTAAATAATCGTATTTGTTTTGAGCAGCTAAACGATGGACCTCCTCGAGCAAATCCTCTCTTAATGTGCAGCATATACACCCATTACTCATCTCAATGAGCTTTTCTTCTTTTCTAGAAAGGGTGTTATCGGCATTGACCAAATCCGCATCAATGTTGATTTCACTCATATCATTAACAATGACGGCTATTTTCTTGCCCTCGCGGTTGCTAAGAATATGATTTAAAAGGGTTGTTTTACCAGCTCCCAGAAAACCAGATAATACCGTTACAGGAAGGGTCGAGGAATTTGTCATGTCGTAATGGACCTTATAATAAAGGAGTCACGCATTATAGGATCTTGATATAGACGATTCAATGAAGAGTCTGTTCACCCACCCACAGAAAGCTTTTCAACTAACTTTGATTTAACAAAGTTTAGAAGAAACGGATTTTTTTAGCTTTAATCCAAGGTAAGCTAAACATAACCACCCCGCCATCAGACTCATCCCCCCTGCTGGTGCAACCTTAAGCACAGCGGGTATATCAAAGGCAACAGATACATAGATCCCAAAACTAAAAAGAATGACGCCAACGGTGAAGAAAAAGGAGGCTAACGTTGGGGTAATACGAGCCACCCCATTCCAATTAGTGAACATCGATAACCCTAAAGCTGTCAGAACTGCTGCATGGATTTGATTGTATCGTACAGCCGTCATCAAAAATCGAAACTGCTCATCACTTATTTGAGCTTTGAGGCCATGCTCGGCATAAGCCCCAAAGGCAACTGAGATAAACCCCAAAAAAGCTGCAATGACTAAGGTCATTATTTAGATCCTTGTTCTTTTTTTAACGCCAATTGACAATGCTTAAGTTTTTTAAAGCGCCATGCGGCAAACAGGCGATAGAGTCCATTGGATATCTGCAAGATAATTGGAAGTTTAATCAGGCAGGCGAAAACGGACCAATACCACTTATTTAAGTTACTCCATATTACAGCAAATGCTCTTATTTCTTTGTATATCGTCCCATCATGGTCTTTAACATGAAGTAACTTAAGAGATTGAGCATAGGAAATACCATGTTCGGTAAGCGCATCCTGTGATTCGGTAACATCAACCCACTCAAATTTATCCAAAGGGGCAATTTTCATGTAATGGTTTATCTCTTTGGCGCACAACCCACACTTACCATCATAATAAACTGATATCATATTCCACTTATCCTTGGTAAAAAACCTTACTTAAACACTAGATCACAGAATATCCGCCAATCCGCTTCCTTTGTATTTATTACAGGTATTCATACTATACAAGAGATTACGCTTACCATCATAGGCTGCTCAAACCCATTCGTTATAATCTAGAATGAAACCAGCGCGACCCTTTTTTATGTTGTTGTCACTGATGACATATCTCCCGAATAAAGGCAAACAAAAAGAACATTGAGAGTCACAGGTTACAAAATTAAAGAGCCTAAGGTTTATAAGCTTATAAAGCAACAATAAGTGGTTCAGCTAAACTTCTGGGTGCTCATGATAAGTTAAGTGAAAATAAGCTGACAAATACGTTCACAAAAAATTATGAGACCTAAATGTCTACTCATTAAAGTTGAAACCGAAGATTATTTCTTTGGATCATTGGGTACCGCCATAAAGTTCGCCATGACATCCATATGAAGTAAAATGTTCTAGGATTTAAACATTCAACTTGGGGCTCTCAATATCGCTTGTTTCTGAATCAATCTGACTGGATGTGCTGCACTGTTTTTTCAACTTTTTGGCATTTTCAATTTTACGAATGCTGTTCACAAAACCTGTATAATAACCTTGATTCATAAAAGGGAGCCTTATCCCTATTTGCTCTTTAAGGTCAAAATCTAGCTGTTTTACGTGATTAACTAAACTTAAAAAGTTAGTAGCCTCTTTAGGGGAATCAAAATCTTTGAGTTCATTAGCATCTTCTATCATTCCGTAGGTATTTTCTGGTTCAATACCGCGAATAAATAACATTGCCTGTCTAGCAGATCTTAATTTAAAAGACTCATATGCCTCATTAAGCTTAGGGTAAGTTTCGCATAGGTCCACAAGAGCTTGTTCATAGCTATCAACATTTAAAAGTTCTAAACTGGATGGCTTGGCAAGAAGTCGCTGAACAATGAAAAGTTTGCCTGAAGCCGAAGCGTCAGAAATTATTTTTAAAGTAGGTGTTATGTTCAAATTAAGCAAGATGCGCACCATAGTAAGGTATCCCAAATCAACCACTTGGGCTAAATGTCTGTGGTCAAGCACCTGTAAATTGGCTTCTTTGGCCCTTAAGATGTTAAAGATATCATGATGACCATTGCGACAGGCATTGATTATGGGCCCACCATTCTGAACATTTAGATCAACATGCTTAAGTAATATTTCTACTAATGATTCATGCCCGTTAGCACAAGCCTCACAAAGCGCAAGACCATCTTCTGCATTAGGGTCGGCCCCTTCTTCTAATAAACTTTTAAGTATCTGCAGGCGTTCTTCGACAGAGTCCTTCTTTTCAAACAAATCATTAAACTCTATGGGGTTTACTTTTAATGTCTTGAGAAATTGTAGAATAGCCGTTTTACCCGACTTGACGGCTCGATATAACTTATCTCTATCAATGAACTTTTCCGGGAAGCCTAGCCTTAGTAATCGATTAAAATACACAATTGAAATCTCATCCGCGACAAAAACAATTCCGTTATCATTGCATAACTTAGGGTTTGCCCCGTCTTCTAGTAGTCTTCGATATAGCTTGTAACTTCCAACACGAGCCGCCTCAAAAAGGGCATGATGCTTTACTTTTTCTTCCAGCTTAAAATGCATTTGTTCCATAGCCGTATAGATTCTGTCTGCGGTTGCCTCATGCTTTGATTTAATGGCTTGCTTGAGCGCAATCCCACCTTTATGCTCCAAGCAAGAAGGATATTCTTCTATCAAGTACATAACCATAGCGTCTTGACCACGATCTGATGCTTCAACGAATGCACTTGCGATATCTTGGAGGTTAAAATCGAAGAGTCCACTGGTTAACAAATACTTAACCGTCTCAAAGTGACCATATTTTGCTGCTGAAATCAGATCATCTGATTTAATTTTTGTGACATCTGCTTGATGTTCTTCAACTAATTTCTTTAATATATTTATGCGACCAAAGCAGACGGCTATTTTTAGAGCATTCGGTGAATCTGACTCAGCGCCGTACTCAAGCAGTAGTTGTGCAATATTCTCATGACCGTGCATAATTGAACTGGCAAGTGGAGCACTAAAGACTGCGTTTGGGTTTGCCCCAGCTTCAAGTAACACTCTCACAACGTCATAAAAACCTTGCGCAGAGGCTGTGTCAAGCCCAGAAACTCCTTTGCTGTAACTCAACGGGATTAATTGACCTAACACATCAACTTGATTATTTTTTGAAGCATGGTAAATCGCACTATTAATAGAGACTGGAAAGAATTTAAATTGAAGCAAAGATTCAACCATCGACAAGCGACCTAAAGCAGCTGCTCTGGACAAAACGTTGCCTGAGAACATATAAGCACCATCTCTCAAGGACACCATGCGGTTGAAGATATTCTCATGATTAAGTTCGACGCATTCTAAAAGCGCATCAAGATCATGTTTCATAGGATAGCGCTCATCAATGATTAACTCTTCTAAAGAGTTAATATCATCACTTCTCACAATCGACAAAAGGGCTAATTCTTGTTCGCTTTTCATCGTTCGACCCAAACACTTAATACTTTACTCATCTTAGCTTGCAGCTTATTTAAATAAAATATGTATTAGACAGAACGCAAAACTTAATCACTCAAAGGTATAACTATTAAAAATACTAAGTGCCAAAAGTTTTTAATAACTAAGCATAGTGTTGAGTGTTACCTATATTTTTATTGCAAATAAAATGAGTATTTTATTAACACCATAACCACTTTCAATTATCCTTTCGTTACTAAATCCAAAAAATGTAAATACAGTTTTTATAAACGATGACGCTAGAGATCTATATGCAAGCAACGGTCAGTAGATGATTGCAGGTATGTTTGTAATTACAAAGAGGTAATAAAATGATTTTAAACCAATGAGGAAATAGGCCTTAAGATCGCCCCCAGCATGATAAATTTTACGAGAATGACAACCTGCTTGAAGCCCACAAAAAGCTATAAAAGAGACACACTAAGTTGGCGCATAAACGTATCAACATCTGTTTGGTTGAATCCGCTGACCTAGGTTTCAGAATAAAGACCCAATGGTTTATTGCCCATTGGGTCTTTACGATTATTCTTGCCCTACCAGGCTTAACCTTTTTAGTTTTAGAGATTTGATAATGGTATAAGTGACCAGACCAATGGGGCCAAGGATAAAGGTTAACACAAGAGCGGGTATCGTATGAAAATGCGCAAGCCCTATCTTTTGAGCATCTTGCAGTACCCATATGCCGACAAATAGGTCAAACGCCAAATAGTGAGTCCACCCCACCAATACCCAGGTTTCGACCGTAAACAGCTCCATCACTTCCGCCAAAGAGCCAAAACCTCCTGATTCTGTTGTCATCACAGCAACGCTTATCCCTGTGATGTAGATTAAACCAAAGATAAGACTAGCAAACCCAGTTCGAACGAGCTTTCTTGTGACAACCCAATTTGGAAACACGATCAAAAACACCCAGAATACCAGTGCAGTCAGATTTAGGCATGAGAATAATAACTGATAATTGACATCGGTCATTGATATATTCCTTATGTTGTAATTGAGCACACCTGATATGGCGTTATAGGTTTACTCTCTTGTCGGATACAGCATGCCTTAGAGTATACCCCTCCCCCCTAATCATGGTTAGCGCCTTAAGGGAAAGGTTTTTTCTTCGACGTTACAACAAAGCCACTTAAGGATGCCTCATCATTAGGCGGGACCCTAGGCGGCTCACTGGGCCCACCACTGAATAATATGGGCTCAAAGGTTTCATCTCCTACTAAATGCTCTTGTAGTCTCTCATGCATCCACTCTTTTCTTTGTTGTTCTAATACCCCATCATCCATCTCGGGCAAAATCATCCAACCAAGGCTTACGTTAATTGAGCGAAGTGAGCCTTTAAACGCTTCAGGATTTTCCTTTAAACACGCAATAAGCTCGCCTAAAGCCAGATCAAGCTCCTTCAGCGCTTCATTCGATGAATTGGGTTGAACAAAGCTTATTTGCTCAATAGGCAACGCATGCTGATTCAAATTGAGTTGACGGTCTTCCGGCTCAGTTATGCGGCTCAAAACAAGATTCAGGTGAGCGAGTAGGCTTTCGTATCGAAGCATAAGTTGCGTACTTGACTGCTCGCCTATCTCATCATCTTCTGGCGCACTGGCGATAAAATGACCGTAGCCATTACAAAAGCTCAAATAAATTCGCCTAAGCACCTGAGAATGAATACTGGTGCACTCTCGAATCTGTTTATATCGTTCTAAATCAGTCTCAAGCATCCCTATACGTTCCTTAAGGTGCTCCACTTGAAGACAAAGATTCGAATACTGTTGATTTAACCATGTTTGGGTCTCAACTAAGGCCTGCCCCCTCTCAGGGGATGGGTTTTCCATCAGTTGCTTTGAATAGGCAACCCAATCGGCCACAACCTCCTGGATAAGATGTCCTATGGCATCATAACAATCAAACAGGGGGTGATAACGAGGGTATTCGACGAGCTGTTCCCCTCTTAGTAGGGTGTTTTGGCAATCGACCATGCGCTTATCGAGAACAAGAAACCAATCAAGTTGATGAACATATCGTTTGACGAGTCCACTTGAAGAAAATTCTCCCTTATCTTCAAGGCATTCACAAAGACCTTTAAGGTATTCTAAACTCGAGTGAACCATGGACTAACGCTCATCTAAAACACTCAGTGTATCGAGGATGAAGCTCTCATGTAACCGTATCAACCAAGCTTTGCTACCCAAAGCTTTCTGAACCCTCTAGAATGGGAACAAGGCCCATTTGAACCATAAAGAAAGTGAGTACATTAATTAGATCATTAACTTCATGCCTAGCCATGTTGATAAGCACCAGCGCAATCGGCGTAACGCATTACTCAACTTGGGATCTACGGGTACGCCAGTGCCATTTCAGGCGAGGCTCGCCTGGCGAACGTCACTACCGAAGTAGATGCCTCTTTTAGTGACATCTTAGATAACCTGGATGCAGGTTTTATGGGGTTTGTCGAACACCGCTATGACAGGTGGTTCTTTGTTGGGGACTTAGTCTACTTGTCCGTCTCCGATGAAATGGCTTAACGTTCATCGTTGAATCTTTTCATTTAATCGAGATTAACTACCACCCCCCAAATCTAACAAGTTATCATTTGAACTTAGTTGAATTAGAAAACAAAGAAGGCATTTGAAATGGGCAAACTACACAAAGAGATTACTACGCTTTCAAAATCGGAAGTGAGTTTTGCTATAGGGCTGATGAATGGCTTGATATGGCTAATGACTGCATTAGTATGTTTAACGAGTTTTTAGAACCTCAGGATGAGACTGTCGGCCCCCTAGGATTGACAAGGCGAAGAACCACAGCACCCGATACAAGTTGTCTAGACGTTAGAATACGAGTCTTTGTGATGGCTTCATTTGTACTTGAGGAAGGCTCAGGAGAACCTGACTATCCATCATTAGTGGAAAAAATAACCAACAAAATCCAAAGCTTTGATGAACAGCAATTGAACAATCAATTTATTGAACTATGTTTTGATGCTCGTCATTTACTGACTGCTTACGACAACATAGGACTTAGTTCGTTCCCAGATATGGGAGACTTGGGTTCGAGGTCTGCTTTTAATAAATACCTTTTCGTTAGATGCCTAAGGGCTATCGCATTAGACTTGTTTTATGAACACAACTGGATAAGTGCTCCAGTACTATATAATGGTGAGAGTCTTTCCACCATCGTCAACGAGGTCAAAGAAACAAGAGAAGTATCAGAATGGTTTTCGCTCATGTTTATTATGTGGAAAGACGGCCCCCAAGTCAATTCAGAGCAACCTTCAACCTCCCATCAACCTAAGCGAGTAAGAAGGTAATGAATCATTTCTTATCGCTCACTGAAATCGAGTAATACCTTGAAAGTCACGAGTAAGTAAGCTTCACTCGTGACACTTACTAAGTAAAGATTGCATAACGTTTATCGTTTAATCCTATATTATTATCGAGTCGAACTACCTCCCTCCAACCATAACAGGTTATTATTACAACCAAGTTGAGAGTTTTTTTAAAAAAGGCGTTTAAAGTGACCATATGGCACAAAGAAATTCCTACGTTTACTACATCAGAGGTGAATTTTGGTAAAGAGGCGGAGTGGCTGGACAAGGCTAATGTCTGCATTGGTATGTTTAACGCCGTGTTAAGACCTCAGAGTCAAACCACCTTTACTACGAACATCACAACTGATCTATACATTAAAGTGCGAATCTTTGTGGTATCTTCATTTGTGCTTGAGGGAGCCTCAGGCGAACCTGACTATCAATCATTAGCGGAAAAAATAACCAACACAAATCAAAGCTTTGATGAACAACATTTGAATGATCAATTTATCGAGCTTTATTTTAATGCTCGTCATTTGCTCATTGCTTTTGATGGCTTGGGTCTTCGTTCGTACCAAGGGTATACACGAATGTTTTCAAATCATCCTACTCAAAAAATTGAATTTTTCGTTTGGCACCTACGCGACATCGCACTTAAGTTGTTTTCTGAACGTGACTGGATAGACTCTGAAGAACATGAAAATGCAAATCTTTCGACCATCGTCAACAAGGCTAAAGAAACAAAAGATGTAATCGAAGTATCTAAATTATTCTCACTTATGTTTACCATGAGAGAAGACGACACCCAAATGAGTTTACAGGGAACTTCAACCTCCCATCAACCTAAGCGAGCAAGAAGATGGTAGCCGTATTTCAAACCTACGGCTCACAGCGTCATACTTAAGATGCCCTTAGTGCGACGCATCACACAAACCATGAAGAGCTCAGAACAGTTGGCCTTTTAGATTCTCCTTGATGTGCTAGGCGCCAGATAAAGGTTATGCTCAATGGTTTTATCAAAAAGAGTCGCTAAATCTTCACTGACCTGGACAAGCTTATCATAAGGCTCACAGTTCGAATGAGCGAGCTTACACACAAGAGGTAGAGTCCAATGACTCACCTCCATCGCCAAGTGTTGTATCTTGGCCTGATTCAAAGGATGAACCAAGCGTGCATCTTCCAATAGCACGATCAGCTGGTTCGCATGAGTTCTAAGAGCATGCATCTGAGTACGCTCTGTATTCATGGGCTGATAAGAGCTTTTCTCCTCAAAAGGATTTGCATCCGGAGTTAATTGGGACACAATCAATTCTAGCGCATGGATTTGTTGACCAACTTCATCTGAAAAGCGTGTAACTAGAGCCCTATCAAGGTAGTCCGTGGGTTCAACAGCTTTCTTACCCGCGTCGTAGGCCAAAGCTTGCGATTGAGCCAGACCCCGATTCAAATCATGCATAGCGTTGACGTTTTCTTTGATGAAATCAAGTTCTTGGTGATCCAAACCTCCTGAGGCAATGGTGCCCGTAGAATCAACTGAGCCCATAAGAACATCAATGTCTTCAACCAAGGGTGTAAGATTATGATTAGGATTTGAGGGCGGATAATAATGATAATTTTGATAATCAGACACACTGCATACCCCATTAGTGGATTCCTCACCTAAAGGAGTCTTGTGCTTTTGAGGGAATACTGCGCCAATATGATACTGAAAAGGACTGTTTGGATTGTCTTGCACAACCAATGAATAGGTTTGGTTCATCTGATTAACCACAAGATGCTGGAGACCATGTGCGACCATCACCTCATGAAGAGCATGTTCAAGCGTTGCGAAAGATTGACTGGTATGCTTGCCAAAAAAGAAACCATCATCACGCTCATTGATGATGATTTTTTTTGGCTTAAGACCGCCATTATGCAAATGCACAACATAACCAGAGCCCGCGTAATGTTCGTAACAAGTGGCAAAGTGTGTCAGATGATTGTATTGAGCAAACTGAGTGCATGGATCCACAGGCCTCACAGTTTTAACGTCCGAAACAACTTTCAGTGCTTGGCTAATATCATGACTCTCAAAATCTACATCATGATCACGAAATTGCATTAAATCAGCATGTAAGCATTCAGAAAGAGTTTGTAAACTACCTCGATTTTCAAAAGAGCCATCTAAGCATTGTTTCAACGCTTCGCACGAAGACTCTGAGAGCACATTGGACCCATCGTACGTATAAAGGGAAGAAAAAGCGTTTTGCACCAATGAGGGAACTCCAGGGCCAAGATTAGAGCCAGTACGGAAGATGTAATTCATTGGCTCTAGCAAAGGTTTGCCATAGCCGATTAAATCATTCATTGATTGATCGCTTAAGACCATACACATGGTCATCGCCATGGAAAAGACATCCGATTTTGAAGAATACTCCTGATTCCGAACTGACTCAGGGGGTAAAAAATGAGGGGTCCCGACCAAGCTTGGATTACTCACACGTTCATCGACGTCCCTTTCTTGCCCACTTGAATTACGAATATCGCTAAGACCATGATCAACAATCGAAGCTTTTTTCTCAACCGGATCCCATATAATGTTATCCGGCTTGATGTCACGGTGAACCACATGGTGCTCATCATGCAATTGCATGAGCACCCTAGCCAGCTCATTCAAAATGATGAGCTTTTCTTTATTCGAGAGAGGCGAATGCATGGCAAGATAATGCCCCAGACTGTTACCATAGGATAACTTCATAGCAACATTAGACTCTAATCGACCGATGAGTTGACCAAGGTGATCTAAAATAGCATGTTCGCTCATGTCCCCATCAGTAGAATCCGAGGGTTCTGAGGAATTTTCATCTGAAGAACTTTGCGCAGAGCTTGAAGATTGATGCAGCTGCTTGACAGCCACCCACTCGCCTTCATCCAAGGTCTGCCCCAAAATAACCTGCCCGAAAGTCCCCGCGCCCAACACATAGGCGCTGGATACCGGCTCAACTGGCGGCATGTAAAGAACAATGGCCTCACCATACTCACAAAGCATGAAATCCCAGACT
>CAYNJF010000028.1:0-29857 GCA_964397555.1 uncultured Francisellaceae bacterium | reverse complement strand
TTGTGTTACGTTTGCATGATATTGCCTCACAAGGCATCGGTTGCTGTCGTCACCATGCCCATATCAATGCCTATGTCATCGGCTATTTAGCACGGCTTAACCTCATACCCGATGTTGAAAAAGTGTATTTATTTCAAAATGACACCGAAGAGGCGGCCCACCAAGTTTGCATAGTAGAAGACACGAGCAACAATGTATTTTATGTCGATTCGATGACACTAAACTACCCGGTGAAGTTAAGCCGCCCAGGGGATGAGGAGCACTCCCATCAAGTCAATGAATTAACATCAAGGTTTGGTGTCATGTTTACCGAGGCTTTATTTAAACGATGCCTATCACCAAGCCCATCCGGTCAAGACCCCCATCCCCCTAAACATCAGATACGTTAAATTGCGTATTTAAGAAGAAATGATGGGTTTTTAGCCTGAAACAAGTTGGATTGTAAACTTATTTCGTGTAAGCTGCTTCAAATTTTTACATAACGACAACTTTTATGGCAGCCATTGGTCAAACCACTCATCATATACTTGAAAAACACTACCCCGATAAATTAAACGACTGCACAACGCTTAACGATTTGCTACGTCTGATTACAGATATTCACGCCTTTTTCCCTGAAAGCTATCCATTGTCTCATGAAGGCAAACCGTATTTATTAAAAGACATCCTGACTCACATTCGCCATTACGTTGAATCGAACACCATATGTCGGATCAGTGCTGCTGATTTACCGTTGCGCTTTGACGTCGCGCTCAAGGCACTCCTCCTAAAACTTGAACTAACCGACCGTAGAATGAAGGCGAGTAAAGCCAAAGACATTGTGGGGTCGCCCAAAGTCACTTTCTTCTACGATGAGTTAGAACCCACAGAACCATCTGAACTTAGACTCAAACGTGATTTTCCACTTAAAGGCAAGCGAGACTATACCGCTGAAGCAATAACAGATATGAAGGTTGGTTTTTTTCTTAAAGGTCAGTCTTATCCGATGGAAAGGTTGATTAATTACGCATCAGTCAAAGATGCATTTGTATCGCACATGCTTGGTCTTGGATCAGAGTTTATCCTGATTAATCCAAAAGATGTAAGGTTACAGAGCATCTTAGATGGATACGTAGAACGATTGATTGATGATCCTATGCTTGAGGGCATACATGAGACCATTGCCATCGTCATGCAAATAACAAAAGAGTTGTTGCCAAGCTTTGAAGACGAAATTTTTCTCTCAGATGCAGAGTTTTCGAACAAGACCGCACAACGTGGTCTATATTTCAACTCAGAAGGGAACTGTGTGTCTCAGCATGTTTTTGATTTGGCCGATATCGTTGAGCACGGTGAGGGCTGTTGTCGACATCATGCTCATCTCAACGCTTTTATCCTAGGCCAACTTGCCATACTTGGGCATGCCCCTTGGATCAAAAATGTTCATTTATTTAGCAACGAAACAGATAGAGGCGCGCATCAAGTCTGTACTCTAGAAACGTTGACCGGTGATGTTTATTACATTGACAGTCTCAATGACGAGCAGCCTATCTTACTTTACACCGATGATATGGATGTGGACATCATTGAGGATAATGAGAGGCTTCGTGAACGTTATGGAGAGGAATTTTACGAAGAGCTGGTCCGACGCAGCATTCCTGAAAGTACCCTGACATGCGCAGTACGAAAAGGGTTTTAGAAATCAAGTTAAGGCTAATAACAACGTTACTCTCAAGAACATAACGCTTTATCCGACTGTTACTACCACCGATCCATATTTTGCTAGTAGGTATGCTTATTAATACGTAAACTCTAAGCCAGTATTTATGAATCGAGCAACTTATGGCTGTCAGTGGACCATTCAAGTCAAATGAAGAACATCAGCGAGATTATGCATTATTAATCGAAGCCTGTAAGACGTTGGATGAGCTTATCATCCAATTGATGTTTATTCACCAGATCCACCCTCAAAGATTTCCTCTAAAGGATGGCAATTATAAGCTTAAAGCATTGATTGATGAGGTCATCGACTACGTTGAGTCTAGAGAAGGTTCATCGGTGGCCTTTGAAGATCTTCCTCATCAATTTAACATTGCAAGTCAGGCATTTCGTCTCAAACTCAATTTTAACGCACAGAGCATGCCTAAACCTGATGTTAATACAAAGGAGGGTTCTCTAGATAAGAGGTTAACCGAATCGCCTGCAAAGCCGTCTATCACTATCCAGTCACCCGGCCCTTCTTCAACGAACCCCAGCTTTACAGAACCTACGCGGATTTCATTCCCAATCTCTGGACCAAGAACCAAGCATCTTGAAGATCAAATCTTATTTGATATGGGGTGCACCATCGCCGGTGTTCAATACCCGTTGCTACGGGGGCAAGACTTCACTCAAGTGAAAAGTCCATTTGTCTCCCCCATGTGTGGTAAACAAGTCGAATATATTCATATCGATCCATCAAACAGCGCCATGAAAGCTATATTAAAAACCTACATAAAGAGACAGTTAAGCTTGCCTGTTCTTACGCTTGAACATTGTCTCATTGAGATCATGGCGCAGACAAGAGAATACATTCATACCGTCAGCACGACAGGTTTGAGATCTGGAACCCCCACGCATACTCACTTTGCCTGGTCTGGGCTAGTCCAGCTCTCAAGCGGTGAAGTGATATCAAAGAATATCTACACTCTTCACGACATTGCGCATCATGGGGAAGGTTGCTGTCGTCACCATGCCCACCTCAATGCTTACATCCTTGGCCAATGCGTCCAAATGGGACTCTTCCCTAATATAGAGCAAGTGTATCTTTTCCAAGAGGATACGAATATCCAAGCGCATCAGGTATGCCTTGTACAAACAAGTGATGGCTCTCTTTACTACCTTGACTCCGGCAATTTTACCCGCCCAATCACGCTTTACACACCTGGATGTGATAACCAATATCAAGCTGATCACATCGAGATTGTTAACCAATTTGGCACCTCTTTTTACGCACAACTAGTGAAACGATGCGTCCCCTATCGCACCCTTTTGAAAGAAGCCTTTCCGTTGGATAATCCGCTCACGATTGAGCCTATTATGCTTGTCGAACAAGAGCCTCAAGAAGACTCTTATCGCTGTCCTCCCAGAACTCGTAGCCTAAGCAAAAGACGATAAACGCCTTTAGATCATACTCGACTAAACGTTGCCATGCTTCAAATTCAAATGCATCGCTTTGAAGCGCGCTTATGAAAGCATATTTTAAAGTTGGGCTTTGCATCCAGGTGCATAGATATTCATAAGGGATGATAGACGCCTTGTTGTCCACCCAAAGCCTTGAGCATACCGCTTCCAAGCGCTGCAACGTTCCTTCAAGTTCATCAGCCACCCCCTTCATCTCGATGATGCCATGCAAGCGCTCTTTGACCGCTCTTAAATCATACAGAGCGCTCATACCTAATCCTAAGTGGGTTAATTCGTTCATGATCTGTCCTCGTTAAAAAACACAGGACCATCATCTCGAGTGGGCGGCTTTTCACCAAGGCAAGCCAGATGAAGTTGAGCCCTTTCACGACAAACGTAAGAAAGGCTCAACCTTATTAGTCATCAAACATGTGTTGAGCGACTTATAGTAAGAGTTATCGCTCTTTTTCGATCAAGGTTAAAAGAGTGTCTGTTAGGTCTTTTTCACCAATCGACAAAGACCATAGATGAGTAAGGGGATCATAATGCCTGGGCCCACCTCAAACACATAAGTATTCAACTCAAAGTGACGCCAAAGTAAGGGAACCGCTACCCCAGTGCCAATCAACACAATCGTCATCGGTTCAGAAGGCTTTTGGTTAAGAGCATAGAGGATAAGCAGTGGAGCAAAGGCACTGGCTAATATCGACCAGGCAACAAGCACCAAAACAAAGACACTGTCATGACCAAACAGCGCGACCACAATAGCAAACATTGTGATTACCATGGTCACGAGTTTAGCTATCCATACCTTCTCAATGGGTGCGTTTAAGTCATTGATGACAGAAGAGGTGCAACTTAATATTTGAGAATCAGCCGTTGACATGGTGGCGGAAAAAAGCCCCGCGAGAATGAACCCAACCACAACGGGTGGGAATAATTGTTCGCTCATACGAGGCAAGGCCAATTCTGGATCAAAACTTTCGAGCGCAGGAAGGTATAATCTTGATAGAAGTCCGACCCCAATGGTGAGGCTAAAGAAAAGAAAATACCAAAGGTAGTAATAAGTTCTTGCCCTTCCCATGTTGTCGCTTTGATCAAGCGCCATAAATCGAGACATAATATGAGGTTGGCCGATGACCCCAACACCGGCAAGCATCCAGCCAACAATAAACAAGCCAAATCCCAGCGCTCTGGGTTCGAATAGATCTTGAGGGGCAATCGCCATGAATGTAGGGCTAACATCCAATAAGTCCATAAGACTTAAATCAAGCCCTGGTAAGGCTGCGATCCCGGCTACTAATAAAGCGAGCATGGAGGCCATCATCACGAATGATTGAGCTGCATCTGTCCAAATCGTCGCTCTGATTCCACCCGCCAGACAGTATATCAGTACCATAAGGCCACCAAGGATGGCCCCCGTTTGTAAGTCCCACCCAAAAAGAACTTGTAAGGCTTTGGAGCCAGCCTTAAGTTGCGCGGCCGCGTAGACCGCCAAAAATAGAATAACAATGATCCCAGTCACAAGACGAGTCCAGCGATAATGCTGACCGTACCAGTTAGACAGTAATTGCCCAAACGATAAGATATGTTGATCTTGCGTGGCTTGGCGAAGACGTTTATGCACCAAAAAACTGATGAAAAAATCACCTAGCACCCAGCCAACTCCAAGCCACATCGAGGATAAGCCCACCGTGTAGGTAAATCCAATCATCCCAACAAACATATATCCACTGTTGTTGGTGGCAACCGCCGATAAGCCGACTAACCATGGCTTAATTTGTTGCGATGCAAGCAGGTAGTCTCTGGCGTTGTGTTGTTGCAAACGCGAGGACAACACACCCACCAAGACAATCAATGCAAGAAAAAAGATGAAGCTATAAATCATCACCATTCCGTGTTAACGATTTTGTTGTTCATCTATTGTATGGTTGAAGGGAAAGTAAAACAAAAAAGTTTTCAATCGAGATGAAGGCAATGGATGATTCTTTCAAAGTGGGGCAGGACCATAACCACTCAAAAAAGTTAATGAATCGCCCCATGGTTATCACGCTCACTTGAATGTGCAATGAGCAACTACCCAAACGTATCATAGACGTATTATTGGGATAGCGCATCAATCATTGAAAGCCTCTTATCAACTTTACCGAATAATGAGCTTCGTCCATTATTTTAGCGTCTCTTGCGTTTACCCTTTCTTTTACTCAAATCCACGTCTGCCTGGGGATCATCTTGATACGGCAGATTAGGGCCACTATGCTCGGAAGTCGATGGTCTGTTACGACGAAAAACATCCCTCTCAGAGTGCGGATCTGTACCGGTTGTGGACGAAAACAAAGACTGATTCACAGAATCATGGCTAGAATCATCGTGGTTTACTCTTATCATGGGTAAATCTAATGCCATTTGAAGCTCATTTTGCTCGAGTACTTGCTGAGCCATAAGATCGGCTGTCGTTCTCGCAAGAGGATCATTAAAGTAACGTTCTTGGGCTGCTCGGATGCGCTGAATAAACGCATCTGAAGGCATTATCGATTGTTCACGATAAACCTGTTCTGCATGCAGTTTGTTATCCATGACAAATTGATTGTAATAGACTAATGCCTTTGCTTTAGCAAGTTTGTGCCTATCTTGAAAAATCCCCTCTAAGTTTTGGTAGAAGTGATAATAAGCAAGTCCCATAATCATCATTTTCAACGAAGTGTATGAGCAGTTTCCAACATCTTGTGCTTTAGTTTCTATATCACGCTCAATATCCTTCAGATATGTTTGAACCGTAGTAATAAACTCATAGGGGGTTAAAACTTTATCCAAATTTTCCTGTAGCTTATTAATAACCCGATCGCGCTGACCATTACAAATGGGGTAAATGGTCATGCCGGTGCCCGTCATATTATCTCCAAAACCACGGTTGCAGTGAATATATAAACTTCCTACCACAAGAGCATTCACGGCATGTTCGGGCATGTTAAAAAACATAGGAACCACTTCAGGATATTGACTTTCAACCGTATGCTCTACACCTCTACCATCCATATACGTCTCTACGAACGGTGAAGAATTTGAATTTTGTGGCAAAGGTTTTTGGAAACACTCGTTGATCACAACAGGTCGCAAAGCCTCTAAAATGTATTCTGTTATTTCAGCATTGTTTCCTTCAGCACGACCTTTAAAATTTGTTAGGCTTTCAATCGCTAGCTCGAGCGAGACCTCAGTAATATTACCTTCTAAAACAGAATCTATGCCCGTCATTGCTTGTTCAACCTCTTGTCCTTCTGTTTCAGGTACAGATTCAAGACTCTTTTGATTGAAGTCCAGGGTTATCCTTGACGTACCACTTAAATCAAGCACATGGGCTACATTAGTACGTAACCTAATCTCATGTGAGCCAACGGTTAATTTTTCAAACGGAGTAAGAGAGTCCCAATCTTTTTCTCGAATCTCATTGATTCGAGCTGCATCGGAACGCTTTAAGATGTTATAGTCCATCCCACAACTAAGCAATTTTTCGGCAATGTATGATTCATCGTCGGGATAATTCTGAATCGCGGCCTCATAAAACGCTTCAACGTCAGACCCCTCCACGAACAGTAGACGATTAACCATGACGGTTATCAGATGAGCATCAAGGTGAGGCATAATATTTCGCAAAGCATCTAGAACAGCGTGATCATGGTTAGGCATCTTAGCGGCACAAAGCACGTCAACCATCAACTCCAAATTGACTTGGTCCGGCTTAAATTGTTCATGCATCACACAGCAGGCAAATAAATTGGCAACCGGAAGTAGCTGCGCATTCACTCTGTCTCTTAGTCGCCATTCATCTTGGTAAGATTCAGCCTCTTCAAGGCTTGCCTCATAGAAGCATGTTTTCGCCCGAGCTACTAACTCTTTTAACAAGTCTTCGGCACGATTCTCATTGTAAAAGGCTTCCCCAATCTGCTGAGGACCACCATGCATATCGATGAGGTCATTGACGTCATCCCATCTTGATTCATTAATAGCATCGAATATTTCTTGAATAATTTGCTCATCATTCTGGGCCATCTTCTTTACCTATTCATTTCGATGTAACTTCTCGTTTCATCAGTCAAATACGTGTTTGATCGAGTCATTGACTGGCAATATAGTTCCAAATTAATGACCACCAACAGAGAGTAAAAAGATTCTTCTAGCTATTCCAGGGTAGATTTACTAATTCGATTGACCTGCACAAGAGAAAATTTGAATAAAAGCCAAAGCTTGGATAGTGAGTCACTTAATCAAAAAAAGCACCCGCAAAGATGGGGCAGGCCACGCTCACCCTTTATGGTAGAGAGTCAAAGCGTGATGATGGCAATGATGTACTTCCTCCACGTTAATCGACAAACTTGAGTCTTTAGTCTTTGCTTATTCCACGGCATCAGTGCCACTTAAAGAGCTTTGAGCAGTGAATACAGCTCACTTAAGGTTAAATTGTTTGACGTTTCATTTTTCATGGGGGCTTATCGCCCTCTTCCATCTTGAGATTCATCGGACAAAACCCACCAACAGTCTTAAAGTGAGCGATCGCTCATTTAATTTCTTTTTACTTTCTGGATAATGGAGTCATTAGATAAAAAGACATAGGAGTATGACCATGACTACTGAGAACGATAGGCGTTCAAGAAGAGCTTCTTGGGCCGATTACGTCCCAAGCTTTAGCGATTTACAACTCAAAATGAGACAGGCTTATGATGGCATGCTGAGCAGCGTAAAATATCCGTTTCAGGCGCTCTCACGATTGTTGTCGGGTGCCCAAGATGATCGGGATAGTTTAGCCAAGCTGCGCGAGACTCATTATCAGAGCATTGAACAAGGGCATGAAAACCCGCACACGAACTATTTTGATTTATCCAAGCTTTGCACAGAAGATACCAAAGACTGGGTGAATGCCATCATCAAAGAAGAGATGGAAGCCTTAGGCAACCCCCCTGTGGATTTTGTTGTCATCGCTTCGGGCTCACTGGCTCGCAAAGAAGCCGGCCCGGTTACTGATTTAGAATTTGCTATTTTACTTAAAGAAGAGTCGTTACTGGGTCGAAAATACTTGACAGAGTTAACGCAAAACATTTCTGATCGCTTGTATCTTCTGGGTGAGCACCCGGACGTTGGCGCGAAAGGCATGCGTCTTGATGAAGCCGACAATGCGCCACCTCATGCTAAATTCATCAATCGCAACGAGACCCATGAAGCTCGAAAGGCACGATTAAAAGACGCCATTGAGAACCGTGATTGGGATGGGATCCCTTTTGAGGGCTCAAGGCCTTTTTTGGCAACGGTTTCCCAGTTTGCCAACTTCTCACGAGATGTTTTTCCCTATGAGAATCTAAGTTATCGAAAAAGGGAACAATTGAAAGCACGTTTATTAAAGAAGGCTGAAATGGATTTAAAAAAACAAGGCATTCAACCTGGGACGAAGGCCTTTGAAGACGAGATGCAAGCCTTGGAGTATTACGCCGAAGAAGCTACACGTCCTTACAGCACGCGTGAAAAAGGGATTGCCAAGTCGGCAGGAAAAGAGCTGGGTCGAAACTTGGATTATTTATGTGGAAACAAGGCGTTATTTCGACAGTTCATGCGTCAACGCGAACGAGTTTTATCTTTCAAAACAGATGGGATCACGAATCGACAACGCATCGCACTCAAAGCCATGGAAACCGATATCCAAAAGTATCACCAAAAACAAGACTCATTGATGCTGGAAGGTAAACTTGGCGACAAAATTGATTTAAAACGTCAATTGTATCGTTTTTGCGAGCAGTTTGTGACCAATGTGGGCTTTTTTGAAGGGTGCAAATCACAAAACACTCAGGATATTGTTCTAGAGCTCAAACGAAAAGGCAAACTCGATGAACGTTTGGCCGATGAACTTTTAGAGCTTCAAAATTTCGCGATGCGACTTCGACTTAAGCAACAAACCCGCTTAAAACGTCAAGGTCATGCAACTTACCTTGATAAGGACGCCTTTGAAAAGGATAAAGCCGATTTAGAACAAAAAATTGAAGGACTAAAAAGTCAGCTTGAATTTGCTGAGCAGATGAACAATGATCATGAGGTGGCAAGCATCCATCGCGAACTGTTTAAGCTTGAGCATAAGCTGGAGCACCTTTTAGACATGGAGCCCGGTTCCATTTTAAATGAGCAAGAGACCCTGCTCTTAAAAGAACGATATGCCCCCATGTTGGCCAGAGTCTTTGAAGGCGCGAAACAATGGACCATTGAGAAGTCACGCGCCCTCAAGCAAGCCCATGCTAATGAGTTGGCAAAGGATCGCTCGGTGCCCCAACGCAAGCAAGGTCAAGCCTTAAGCGTGAATGCCCATAAGAGGATGGTGCCAAGTGTGAACCAATCCCCTGCCGTGTTGGCACCGGCCTTTGCTAACTTGAAAAGAGCTCAAGCAGGCAAACCCCGCTATCGCTGTCAGATTAGGCTAAGACCTGGTCGAACCGTTCAAGCGAGAGCAATTCGCTGCTCGTAAGTTCTAGAGGCTTTTAAGTTAGCATTTATGTTAAACTAGGGTCCCATTGGGTACCCTAATTAGAAGCCTCGTCTATGGACATCGTCTGGTTTAAACGTGATTTAAGAATTTTTGATCATAAGGCGCTTGAGCAAGCTCAAGGGCCTATTTTGCCGTTGTATATTCTTGAGCCTGATTTATGGGCACAACCCGACATGAGCCGGCGCCATTATGACTATTTATGCGATGCCCTTGCTGATTTAAATGCCTATCTAACCAAACTAGGTCAGCCACTTATCATAAAGGTGGGCCATGCTCCGACCATACTGGCCGAGCTTATTCGTGAATACCCTATTAAGGCTGTCCACTCGCACCAAGAGACCTGGAATGGATGGACTTATGAGAGGGATAAAGAGGTCAAGCGTTTACTCAAGTCGGTTGATGTGCCTTGGCATGAACATGAGAACTTTGGGATCTTTAGACCTTTAAGTTCAAGAGATCACTGGTCAAGACTATGGGAAGCTCAAATGAGCGAGGCGAGTATCCCTGCCCCCAAATGCCTTGAGCCGATTGACCTCCAATCGGATGAGCTTATCGAAGCTGAGGTGCTTAATCTTCATCACGATGGCCTAAGAGAAAGAGAGGCAGCGAATCGAAAAGCGGCGGTTGCCACCTTAAAAGCGTTTTTGCATGAGCGTGGGGAGCACTATACCAAGGGGATGTCCTCTCCTGTCACCGGCTTTGATTGTTGTTCCAGACTATCGGCCTATTTAGCGTTTGGTTTGTTGTCGGTGCGCGAGGTGGTGCACGCTTGCGATAAGCGGACCGCTCAATTACGAGACATGCCGGTCTTTGCCCGAGGCAAATGGTTGAGTGCTATGAAGAGCTTTTCGGGTCGACTTCGATGGCATTGCCATTTTATCCAAAAGCTTGAAGATGAGCCGTCTTTGGAGTTCACCAATGTGCACCCGATGACCCAAGGCTTACGCGATGGACCGGGTAATCTGGCCTATTTGGAGGCTTGGAAACAAGGTCGTACCGGGTATCCATTCATTGATGCATGCATGCGCTGTTTAATTGAAACAGGCTGGATGAACTTTCGCATGCGAGCGATGTTGATGAGTTTTGCCACCTACCATCTTTGGTTGGATTGGCGTCTTCCCTCTTTGCATTTGGCCAACTTGTTTTTGGATTATGAGCCCGGGATTCATTATAGCCAATGCCAGATGCAAGCCGGCACCACAGGCATCAACGCGATTCGGATTTATAACCCGATTAAGCAAGGGATAGAACAAGATCCGCAAGGTGAGTTTGTCAAACGCTGGGTGCCAGAACTCTCGCACGTGCCCGTTGAGCTGATACACACGCCTTGGCTGGAAGAGTCGATGCTTAAAGACTACCCCGAGCCGATTGTAGATGAGGCCACGGCCAGAAAAGAAGCTTCAGCGAAAGCCTATGGGTTAAAAAAAGATCCAGATTTTAAAACTATGGCCAAAAAGGTTTATGAAAAGCACGGCTCACGAAAACGCCCCTCAAGGCGAGTCAAAACCAAAGAGGATCCCACCAAACCCAAACGGGCGGTTAAAAAAACGCCCCCTGATGACGGTCAACTTGAGTTAGGGTTGGACGATGACGCATAAAAAACCGCACCTTCCTGAAAAAATCTGTCCGGTGTGTCAAAAACCCTTTGCGTGGCGCAAAAAATGGGCCAAAGACTGGGAGCATGTGATTTACTGCTCCGAGCGATGTCGTCGTCACAAATCTCAATCCAAGGCCGACAACTTATCAGACAAGTAATCTTTGAGCCGTTGAACTCGATGGGGTAAATACTGGCGATTCGGGTACAACAAGGTCAACGACTCTGACATGACTTCATCCTTGGGTAGCAGATGAACAAGGCGTCCCTGCTGAATAAAGGGCGTTGCAGCAAAGCTTGGGATCCGAGTTACCCCCAACCCAGCACAAGCCATGTTGGCCGCGGCCGTGGGTGAGTTGACCTTATGTTTGGGGTGTACCTTGACGGTTACATCGCCTTTGAAGGACCACCGGTGTTTTTCATGGTGTTGGGTATCGATGATGGCTGGGGCTGCCTCTAAATCTTGCGGACACTGGATTGGATGCTCCTCTAACCAGGACTTGGAGGCCACCACCACCATCGTAAACCCATGAAGCGTGCGAGCGACTAACCTGGAGTCTTTCAAAGCACCTATCCGCACCCCCAAATCAAAGCCCTCGGCAATTAAGTTGATTTTGGTATCGCTTAGATGAAGTTCGACGTCGATCTGAGGGTAACGCTCACAAAATTGGGCCACCAATGGGCAAATTTGTAATTCACCAAAGTACTCTGGGGCCGTTAATTTAATCGGGCCGGCGATGGTTTCCCGCATATCGCCTATTTTCGACTCCAAAGCGGTCATGTCCTCCAAAAGCGTCTTAGCCCCCTGATAGTATTGCTCACCAATATCCGTCACCGACAAACGCCTTGTGTTGCGCTGTATCAGCTTTACGCCTAAATACGCCTCCAGTTGGCTTACCTGAAGACTGGTCCACGCTTTGGTCTTCTCAAGCCTTAACGCCGCTTTCGTGTAACTGCCCTCTTCTACCACACAGATAAAGGTCTGAATCATTTGATGTTTATTCATTGTTAATTATTACTTAACAGTCTTTTGCTTATAGTTAGTATTGTCAATTTTTATAAGAACATCAATACTTGAATCATGGTCAGGGTGAGGAGAATGGTGATGAACAATCAAGTAGATCATGCCGCTTTGGTGATGAGACTTTCGTTGGGCAGTATGTATTTAGCGCATGGCTTGTTAAAACTTATCGTGTTTACCCCAGCGGGGACGGCGAACTATTTTGCCCAATTAGGGCTTCATGAGTTCATGGCCTATGGGACGCTTGGGGCTGAGATTTTGGCTGGGATTTTATTAATCATCGGGTTTCAATCTCGTTGGGTAGCGGCGGCCATGATGCCGGTGTTGGCCGGCTCGATTGTGTTCGTGCATGGGGCGAATGGGTGGCTGTTTTCCAATGAAGGCGGTGGATGGGAGTTTCCAGCCTTTTTGATGGCAGCCAGTGTGGTCCAATTCATCTTAGGCGATGGCCGATATGCCATCACACCTATGCTCAAACGCACACACCGCTCATGCTCTTAAACGTAGATGGGCACAGAAGTGCCCATGCTCGCCCCTTTTATCAATTTGGAGGTGTCTTATGGAAACGATTAAATCTGAGGATAGAGGTCAGTTTGATCACGGATGGTTAAAAACCGCTCACAGCTTTAGCTTTGCCAACTATGTTCATCCAAACCGTCATGGCTTTGGGGACTTGTTGGTTTTGAATGATGATTGGATTTTACCAGGGCGAGGGTTTGGTACTCACCCTCATGCGAATATGGAAATCATCTCCATCCCCTTGGAGGGTCAAATCGCGCACAAAGATACCTTAGGGCATGCTTTTGTGTTGGAGCCCGGTGATGTTCAGCTGATGAGTGCGGGCACGGGGATTGCTCACAGTGAATACAATGCCTCCAAAGAGCAGTCGCTTAACTTTTTGCAAATTTGGATTAAACCCAACACTCAAAACCTTGAACCCAGTTATCAGCAAACTCAGTTTACACGCGTTAAAGACGCATGGCAGGTCCTTGTCAGTGAGAATGGGGATGATGGCAGCTTAGTGATTCATCAAAAAGCTAGCATTCGATATCTGGACTCGATCGGGAAAGCGCATGCCCTGTCGAGTCACTCAACCTCGGGTTATTATGTGTTTGTGATTGAAGGCCAGGTGCGCATCAATGGTCAAGTTTTGAACAAACGAGATGCGCTGCAAGTGGGTCCCGCTCATGATCTAAGCTTCGACTCAGACAGCGCCTATAAGCTGATTGTGATCCAAACACAACTTAAGTAAAAACCTCTTAGCATGACAGCTTAAGACAAGCTGGCCTACCAATGATAGACTGCCCTCTTTTGGCTTGGGGCAATCGTATGTGGGCAGTCTTTTTGATGATAGGCTTTTTGAGTCTGGGGTTTGCGCTTTGGTATCGCAACCAACGGATCAAGACCCAAGAGTCGCATCTCATGGCCGATCGAGATACCGGCTTGTTTGCCTTGACGGCCACGTTGGTGATGACCGAGCTCAACCCTGCCGCCTTGGTGGCTTTTTCATCCTTGGGGTATCTTGCTGGGACTCGCGCTTTAGGCTTGCCGATGGTGTTTTTGGTCGGCCTCTTGTTCTACGCGCTTGTGATGGCTAAAAAATGGAAAGCTTACGATGGCCAGTGCGTCAGCGCCTGGTTTGGCCACCGATTCTCACAAGGGCTTGGGCGTTGGGTGGCCTTTTGGTTATTGATGGCCATGATTCTATTCTCAGCCTCCTATGTGAAATCAATGGCCTTGCTGTATCAGCCCTGGGTGAATCTATCGCCGTTATGGCTGTCGCTGCTCTTAACGCTCGCATGTTTGATGTGTTGCGCCAGAGGGGGGCTCAGGGCCATCATTGGTCTTGATGTCTTCAGCTTTGTTTTAACCCTTATTTTATTTCCGGCCCTTTTAATCGTGACATGGACCGGGGCCGATGGAAACTTTCAAGCCCCCTCGAGCGCATCGACCATGTTACCCACCACCTTCATCATTTCTTTGGTGATGATTACTTGCATGACGTATATCTTAGCGCCGTGGTACGGGCAAAAGATTTTCTCAGCTCGATCTGAAAAAATAGCGTTTCGGTCCGTTGCTTTGGCCTCCGTGCTTGTGTTTGCCATCTACGCCTTAGCGGTTGTAGTGACCGCACTCATCGCCCTCTCTCACCCAGGGCTCGATCCACAAATCGCGTTTGGTGTGGCCATGGACCAAAGTCCACCTTGGTTGGCCAAGGGGATGTATGGGTTGATGTTTTTAATCAGCGCCACCACCTTGTGCGGTGTATGGTGTGCGATGGCCACTCTCGTCTTGAGTCAACTCCCGGTTAAAAATACCTCCTATCGACCAGGGATGATGCTGATTGGCTTATCGGCGGCGCTTTCCTGGGTTGTGGCCAATGCGTTTATTGATCAGGTACTCGACAAGCTCATCTTGGCCAACATACCCATTTTTGCCTTAAGTTTTGCTTTAATCGGTGGTATGTACTTCAAACGTTTTAGTTTGAACAGTGCTTGGGCAACCACGGTGACAGGGTTCGCCTGGGGGGTGTTTTGTTATGTTTATTATACCCCTAGTGGCAACTACACCTGGTATTGGGCCACTTATGGCTTGGTTTTGATGAGTCTTGCTTATACCTTGACTGAGTGGGTTGTGCCTACGTTTAGGACTGCGCCACGGAGCCGCTCACCACTAAACCGATGATGCTCAAATTTTAGCGTCGGTGACGACCATGAGGGGCGCTTAAAGAGCGATTGTTGTGCCTATCTCTTACGCCTTGCCAGTAGCGCTCAGTCTTGGCGTCCCGATAATCTCTTTGGGCATTCAGTGCATCCGTGTCAGCGCGTTTTTGATCGGCAAACCCAGAGGAGTTGCGCTCCCGAGGGGTGTTTCTCTCGATGCGTGCTCTATCGAGGGCATCTTTGGAGTGCTCAGCGTTACGATTGGCCTCGTCTAAGGCTCTTTGGCTTTGCTCTTGTCGATTGCTTTGTTGGCGCTGGGAGAATGGATCGCTCTTTTGAGGCTCCCTTAGGGTTTCAGGCTTACCAAGCCTTGAGCCTTGATTGTCCAACGGTGGAGTCTGGGGGGCGACTTGTTCGCCGCTTTGGGGTTGAGCCTCTAAAGGAGACTCGCCATAGGCGCTCATCGACAGCGCGCATAAAAGACATAGGGTGTATCTCATAGGATGATGCCTCATTTTTCGCTTAGACAAGCGTAAGAACATAGAGTTCGACTTAGTTTGTAGATTAACAAATTAACACGCTTGAGTTTGGCTTCACCATCAACATGCCCTACCATGCCAAAACATTAAATATCCGATTACTTGTTGACCCAATACCGGTCCAACCTTGGAGAAAATATGAGAGAAATCAATGCTATTGAAGTCCAGTTAGTCACTGGAGCCTCGTTGTCAGACACATTACAAGAGGTAGGCGAGCTTTTAGTCACCACCTCTTTGAATACGGCAAGAGCGATGGGCGCCATGATGATTGGCACCGCATCGGGGACAGTAACGGGAGGCGTCATTGGCGCAGGCGTTGGATGGGTCGCCACGACCACCATCGGGGCAGATTATGGGCTTGTGGTATGCTACTTCGCTTGCTTTGGCGGCATGATGGGCTTTGTGTCTTCTTTGGATTACTTATACAACGAGTAATGTGGTCTTAGTTTTGTTGTCACCATGTTCGTATCCCCCGCTTGCAATCATGTAGCGGGGGTGTGATTGACTCACATAGAACATCAAATAGCTCACCCACTCTTGAATTATCGATGATGAGGATGCGTAGGTTTATGTGGGTGCTCAGAGTCCTTATTGCTCTTAGCTTCACTTTCGGGCGTCGCTTTCTTTTTCTTCATTAAATCACCAGAAGGTTGTTCGCTAAGATCGATCCCTGCATCTTTTGCCTTTTCTTCAATGGTTTGATTATATCTCTCAACCAAGGTCACCACCTCCATTTTTTGCACGTTAAGTCCGTCATGTCGGCTCCTTAGCGTAACGAGGCTAACCTCACCTCCTAAACGCCATCTCAACTTATCGCTTATAATTACGTACATTCACGTCTATGCTGAAAAGCTTAAGTTAGTTAGTATCATCTAATTCAAAACTTGATGGATCACAACAACCTGACACGGCCGTCCTTTTCAAATCAACTGAGGATGAAGATAACAATGAGAGTCATAAATACTTTTGAAACGGCACAAGTGGGCGGGGCAAGCATCAACGAGGAAGCCTCACGCTTGCTTCATTCAGCAGGACAGACCTTGATGAGCGCCGGCATCCTTGTGGGAACAGTCGCGACTGGCGCGGGTATAGGCCATTTCTTGGGGCATGCAAGCGGATCCGTGTTAAATTTTAGTCCATCAACTATTAAGGAATTTGGTACGCCTTCGGAATTAGGTCAGCTCATAGGCGGAGCGATGGGCTTCTTTACGGCACTTAATTATTTAGGGATTAAGCCGAATCTTATGTTCAGCTGGTAAATCATGGACTGAAGGCTCCAAGCCTTACGCCCATAAACGAAGAAACCGCCCGAGGGCGGTTTCTTTTTGGCGCATGACGTATATCTTAGCGCCGTGGTACGGGCAAAAGATTTTCTCAGCTCGATCTGAAAAAATAGCGTTTCGGTCCGTTGCTTTGGCCTCCGTGCTTGTGTTTGCCATCTACGCCTTAGCGGTTGTAGTGACAACACTCATCGCCCACTCTCACCCAGGGCTCGATCCACAAATCGCGTTTGGTGTGGCCATGGACCAATGTCCACCTTGGTTGGCTAAGGGGATGTATGGGTTGATGTTTTTAATCAGCGCCACCACCTTATCGGTGCGGTTTCATTTCCCATTCTACCATTTATAAGTAAGTATACTAATTGCTTGATACGCCTACACCTCACTCGTTAATTAATTTATTATCCAACGTTTCAAACACTGATGGACCACTACGATATGGACAAGGCCGTTCTTCTATGACCCATTGAGGATGAAGATAACTATGAGAGTAATGAATTTCATTGAAGCTGAACAAGTCAGTGGTGCAGGCTTTAACGAAACGGCCGCACGCATGCGTGAGGCGGCTGAAAATGCCTTGATAAACGCAGGGCTAATCACTGCTGCAACGGGAGCAGGTGCAGGGATCGGGGGTCTATTAGGGTATGGGGGCGGATTAGCTTTTAGCTCTGATCCAATGAGTGTGGCACTCACCGGTAGCCTGGCAGGGGGAGCGGTAGGCTTTTTATCTTCTCTTAATGATTTGGGAGTGGGTTTGCATTTTGTGGTTCACATTTAAACCCTGAACGGACAGCTCTAACTTATGAGCCCATGAAAAAAGGAGACCGCCATCGTGCGGTTTCCTTGTTTTTGCAACTTATCACCCCCTCTTAACATTCAGTAAAAACACGTCTTTGCTGGAAAGATTAAGTTAGTTAGGATACCTTGGTTCAGGATTTGTTGGATCACAACAACCTGACAAGGCCGTTTTTCTTTTATTAACTGAGGTTCAAGATAATGAGAGTAATCAATTCATATGAAACCGAACAAGTCGGTGGTGCAAGCTTAAATGATGAAACCTCAAGCATGACTCATGTAGCCGAATTCTTGTTGATCGGTGGTATCGGTGCGTTAGCAATGCTTACTGCAGGGGTAACGGTGGTCATGTAGGGTATGCAAGCCTTATGCCCATAATCACAGAAACCGCCCGAAGGCGGTTTTTTTTATATGACCTTACTCCAACGACTACGCGTAAACATTCAGTAAAAACACGTCTATGCCGAAAAGATGAATGTCGTTAATATGCCGTGGCTCAAATTTTAATGGATCACAAGGACATGGACGAGTTAGTTTTTCTGATCTCAAATGAGGATGAAGATAAATATGAAAGTAATGAGTTGGTTGGAAACTGAACGAGTCGGTGGAGCAAGCGTCAGCGAGGAAGCCCCCCTCATGCTTGATTCAGATGAAAACACCTTTGAAATCGAATCAGACGATGGTGCAAGCAGCCATGAGGAAATCTCATGTATACCTAAATCAACCGAAAAAGCTCTGATGAGATGGCGTCATGTTTGCAACGATCCAGACTGGCGCTGGCGTAAAAGGTTCTAATGGTTAGACCCATAAACGAAGAAACCGCCCGAAGGCGGTTTCTTTTTGGCGATGACCTTAACCGAAGTTAAAGGCTACCCCACCTAGGACATTGATGGAGTTAAATCCACCACGATGGTTCGTGGAACCATTGGTTGTCGTGTAAACAAATTCAGGGTTGTTTACATGAACGTATTTACCTTCGACGAATAAGGTAAAGGCTTCGATGTCATACCCTACGCCGATGATCCCTTGCATCGCAAACGTAGTTTCACCGTCGTTATACGTCATCATCGGTTGGCTCACATGGGCTTCAACGTTCCCAAACCCAATCCCAACACCAAAGTAAGGCTTGATGCAGTTAGGTCCAAGGTCGATATCAACCAAACCATTGACCATGTACGTGGTTAATTCAAAATCACCCGAGTCACCAAACACAGAACCTGAGCCCACGTTGAAGTGGTTCACGTCGTTTTGCTGATAGTTGATTTCAAACTCGGCGCGAGGTTGTAACAAGCCATGCGTTTTGTAGGCATAACCAAGTGCACCGCCCCATACGACGTCACCATCAAATTCAATATCCACCCCATTCGCATTCAAAGGTGCGGCATTGAACGTGGCCGAAGTAAAGTCTAGAGCACTGGCATAACCGACTTTACCGCTGACGTAGTAGTGTCCGTGTCCGCCGTATCCTGCGTTCGCTGAAAGTGAAACGCAAGCACATGCGGCCGTTAATGCAACTAAACTCCATTTTTTCATAAGACATCCTATCGTTTGCTTATCCCATGAATATTATAACAGAAAGATTGCTAACCTGCTTTTTAGGTGCCAGGAAGAGGAATAAATTCCTCATGATCGCTTTCAATTACAGGAAAATGCCCATCAACCCAGTCTTTTTTTGCTTGTTCAATCCGAGCTTTGGTGGTTGAAACAAAATTCCATTCAATGAAACGTTCCCCAACATCCTCACCACCAATCAAGGCGATGCGAGTATCTTTGACGGCTTCAATGGTGACGTTGGTATCGTGAAGTAAGGCCATGGAATAGGCATCCACGCTCTGCCCCTTAAAATTAAGCTGGCCACTGACTACGTAGACTGCACGTTGTTCGCACGCTGGCAAGGTCAAGGTTTGACCTTGCTTAAGCTCACATTCTAAGTACAACGTCGAAGCAAACGTTTTGACCGGAGAGCTTACCCCATACGCACTGCCCATCATCACACGAACTTGGATGCCATCGACCTCCACCGTCGGTATATCGGCTTCTTTGTAATGATGAAATTCGGGCTCAATCTCTTCAAGCTCGGTGGGCAAAGCCAGCCAAAGCTGAAGTCCATGCATACGATGATCACTGTGTTTAATTTCATCTCGCTCACGCTCTGAATGCACAATACCAGAGCCTGCCACCATTAAATTGATGTCCCCAGGCGTAATCGTTTGGACACTCCCTAGAGAATCTTGATGCAAGATTTCACCTTCAAAAAGATAGGTGACCGTACATAACCCAATATGAGGATGAGGCCTTACATTTACCCCTTGCCCAGACTTAAAATACGCCGGCCCCATGTGATCAAAAAAGACCCAAGGCCCCACGCGCTTATGAGCCATCGCTGGCAACACCCGTCGCACCGAAAACTCCCCTAAATCTTTCTCACGAGGGCTAATCAACGCCTCAATGCCATTGCAAGGGTGCTCGGTTACAGCATCACAAGCCTCTATCTTATCCTCATTGCTCATCTCAACACTCCTCGCTTTTTTGAGTTACCATAGTACGGTCGACCCCAACAACATTCAATGGATGGAACCATGAAGCATCGAACTTGGATTCAGTTAGCCACCCTCTCTGGATTAATCCCTTTTGTCGCATTAGGCACCACCCTGTGTTTAGGTCAACCTCAGATCTATCAAGAGACGTTAAGGCTGATGTTCCTAAGTTACAGCGCCATCATCTTGAGCTTTGTCTGCGGAGTTCATTTTATGATGGGAGTCATCGAACCAACCGCCACAGGCAAGTGCATGTTTAGCTCCGCCCTCCTTTATAGCCTCGTGGGGTGGGCAAGCGTATGGAGCCCCGTTTATGCAACTTCTTTGCTCCTTTTGATCGCCTGCTTTTTAGGGCATATGGCCATCGATTACAAATTGGGTAAATTTGCTATAATGCCCTCCTGGTTCAGACAATTAAAACTGTTAACCACGTCCATTGTTGTTTTAATATTAGTTGTAGTACTCACTGGGGCTCTTTTGTGACAAAACCATCCATCGCCATCATCGGAGCCGGCTTGTCCGGTCTGACCGTCGCCAAACAACTTGCTGATGTTGCTCAAATTACCTTGTTTGATAAATCCAGAGGGGTAAGCGGTCGGATGGCTACTCGCGTCCATGAAGGATACATGTTCGATCATGGAACCCAATTTTTTACGGCGCGTACCAGAGAGTTTCGTGATTTTTTGGCCCCCTATCTTGACTCGGGTCACATTAAAGTCTGGAAAGGAACCTTTGCTGAGCTTGATGGCAAACACAAGGTTCGAACCGCTCAGTGGGACATGCAGCCCCCTCATTACGTCGCCGCCCCTAAAATGACAGCCTTGTGCAAGCAAATCGCCAAGGGCATGGACATCAAACTTGAAACCAAAATCGATAAGATGCATCAACAAGACGGTCAATGGGTGCTCGAAAGCCAAGGTCAAACCCTAGGCCAATTCGACTGGCTTATTGTAACCTGCCCCCCCATCCAAGCCCTCGAGCTTATCCCAGAATCCTTTGCGGATATCGACCGAGTCCGTTTGGCACAAATGATTGGGTGTTATTCGCTTATGATTGGGTTTGATGAGCCCCTGGACATCGGGTTTGATTGCGCCTTGGTTCATGGTACCGACATCTCATGGATATCCGTCAACTCGTCTAAACCTGGTCGCACAGAAACCTATACCCTCATGGCCCACTCCACCAACCTATGGGCTCAAAACCATATCGACGACGAGCTGGATAAAACACAGTCGTACCTTTTAAGTGAATTGAGTTCTATCCTGGATATGGATTTAGCCTCAAAAGCCAAAGCCGTTCAAACGCACCGATGGCGTTATGCCAACATCGCCAAACAATCAGGCAAAAAGTCGTTGTTCGACCCTAGCATGAACTTGGGCCTTTGCGGCGATTGGTGCATTCATGGTCGTGTTGAAGCGGCTTTTTTGAGTGCGAACCACTTAGCTGGTAAACTCAAAGAGCAATTGGCGTAGACTCAGCCTCGTTTTTAATTTTTTTTTAAAATAAGCAAAATAAATTGTCATTGTGAGCAATGGACTGCCGTGTAGTTCGGTCTTGATTAGGTAGTGAGACCATTTGCGTGCATTCGCACCCAACTTGAGAGACACGGTTATGTTAGAAAATCTAGATCCGGTACTTTTATCGCGAATTCAATTCGCATTCACCATCAGCTTTCATATCATCTTTCCGGCCCTAACCATTGGTTTGGCTAGCTGGCTCGTCGTTGTGGAAGCCATGTATTTGAAAACCAAGCACCCCATCTATAAAGAAATTTATAAGTTTTGGGTGAAAATATTTGCGGTGGCCTTTGGCATGGGAGTTGTCTCAGGCATCGTCATGTCCTATCAATTTGGCACAAACTGGTCGGTCTTTTCCGACAAGGTCGGCAACGTCATGGGCCCATTGATGGGCTATGAAGTGCTGACCGCCTTCTTTTTAGAAGCCTCCTTTTTAGGGATCATGCTCTTTGGCTGGGACCGAGTTTCTCGAAAAGCGCATTTTGTTGCAACCTCGATTGTTGCAGTGGGCACCCTGATTTCGGCATTCTGGATATTATCGGCCAATTCATGGATGCACACACCGGCCGGATATGAAATCAAAGACGGCATCTTCTACGCCACGAATTGGTTTGAAGTAGTCTTTAACCCTTCATTCCCCTACCGTTTTACGCATATGATCATCGCCGCGTATTTAGCCACTGCCTTTTTTGTCGCAGCTGTGGGGGCGTGGTATCTGCTCAAGCGTCGATTTGTGAAACACGCCCGGATCATGCTTTTCTCAGGCATGCTCATGGCCTTGTTTGTCGCTCCCATGCAACTTATCGTTGGCGATTTTCATGGTTTGAATACCCTTGAGCACCAACCCGCAAAAGTTATGGCGATGGAAGGCATATGGGAAGATGAACAGGGGGCAGGATTAAGGCTGTTTGCCATCCCTGATGAAGAAAATGAAACCAACCGTTATGAGGTGGTGATCCCTAAGCTGACCTCTTTGATTTTAACCCATAGCCTCGATGGCGAGTTAAAAGGCCTTAAAAACTGGGATGAGAGCGAAAGACCCCCAGTCGTTCCTGTGTTCTTCTTTTTCAGAGTGATGGTTGGCATTGGAATGGCCATGATCGCCACAGGCTTAGTGGCAGGCTATCTTTTTTATAAAAAACGCATGTTCCGCAATAAATGGTTTTTAAGATGGTGTACCTTGATGGCCCCTTCTGGGTTCATCGCCATCTTGAGCGGGTGGTTTGTCACTGAAATAGGAAGACAACCTTACCTAGTCTATGGCTATTTGAAGACCAAAGACATGGTTTCCCCTGTGGCGGGTGACATTGTGGCCATCTCATTGTTTTCGCTTGTAGCCGTTTACTTGTTGGTCTTTGGCTCAGGGTTTTATTTTATATTGAAACTCATCCGAAAAGGCCCCATCATTGGAGAGTGGACAGAAACCTATGGACAGCATGGCGTTGACCGCCCACCTACGATGGGAGATATCTTTCCCAAACGATTGGAGGCGCCGCCAAAACATGAGTAAAAAAATGAGCATACAAAAATATTTAGAAGATAAGCCTAAATTAAAATCTACGTTATGGTTTTGTGGTTTATGGGTTGCAAGTCTCGCGACCGTTTTAGCCGCAAGCTATACGCTCAAAGCCGTCTTCAATCAGATATTTTGACAAAAGGCTTCGTGCTTAACGAAGCCTCTTTCGCTTGCCATTCGCACCGATTTTATCCTCAAACTCAGGATCAAAATCAGCAATCTCAAGCCTAAGGTCTTCTTTGTTAACCCAGTGGTCGTCGCCGTCTTTGGCTCGTTTATTCAATCGATGATAAGTCAACCATAAGACGGCATCATATTCGAGATTACTGATGGTAATTGGATTACCCTCAGTGTCAGTTGAAATCACAGATTTATTATCATCGGCCAAATCATCTTCAACTGGCGCATTGTTTTCTGAGTCACTGACACCATACTCATCACTCTCATCATCAAATCCTTCTTCAATAAAAATATTTGAAAAGCCACTCTCGTCCTCAAATAAACCGGCATGGCTGAAGTCAGAATAAGAGTCATCAAACTCGTCCTGAAAAAAGATCACTGGTTTGTATGGATCTAAAAAGACCAGATATGAGATATTAATCAAGTATAATGAATGAAGATGGTTTTGAAAAAACGCTTTCATGTTAAGTTCTTTGAAGCGTTTGAAAAAGGCCATCATGGAAGCGCCATTTGAATTATTTAACTGTTCAATGACTTCAACAAACGCAACCATCGCATCCTTATCTGTGAGTTTGTTTTTAATCGCGGCAGAGGTTTTCAGGATAACTGAATGAAGATAATCTGGACTGGATTGAACAAACATCCGATAACGTAAGTGATTCTCTTGAACCGAATCAGATAATAGACGAGAACACGATACAAGCGCATCGATGAGTTCATCCATCTCAAATGATTTAGCGCCTTGTGTACTCATGTTTAACCCTATAAAAAAGATTATTTATTATAAGAGGTTTTTCCATAACAAGATTGTCCATTAATCCGACCAATGAACCCGATCATCAACGCAGATTAAACATGATTTAAAGGTTCGCAAACCATAAAAAAAGGCATACGTATTTGTACGGCTTTACCACCAAGGGCATGGTAAGGTGTGTTAAATATTAAAACGCTTTAAAAAAAAGGGCTAAATAAAACGGTCTCACTTATCAATACATAGTGCAGGTGAATACTCCTCTGAGGAGTCATTCGAAAAACTTTCGTTGATCCTAGGCCTTTTATGATGATGCTCCGATGAAAAGAGTAAGGCCGAGGAAATAGAGGGTTCTGATTCATCCGAGGTTCGTTCTCTTTTTAGGCTTTTTTTATGAGACTCAAAAGCATGAATGGCATCTAAAAGTGAATGACTATCAGATTCACTTTTTTTGCTTGGGTCAACTGCCATAGGACTATCTAAGTTGCTTTCTATGTCATCAAAGCTTTCATCGCATAATAAAGCATTATCATCAGACTCGGGCTCTACTGGTTTAGGCAACTCATCCGAGTTCACATCATTTGAATAAGGATGAACGGGCCCCTTATCCTTATTGATGCATTCATGAAACGCAGGAATATAGAAACACTTGTAGCTAAGATAAACCTTCTGTAAAAAGGGTATGTGTTCGTCCAAGGCATAATCAAGATATAAATGAGAAAACAGTCGAAAAAATTGAACCAAGCTAGAACCAGAAGATTTCTTAAGATTTAAAATGGCCTGTCTATAGGCATCCATGGCACCAGACTGGGATGAGAGGGTCAATTTAAGCTCATGGGTGATTCTGAGGAGTTGGTTAACAAATGGCTTACCTTCTTTACTGCCCATGAACATCAGAAACTCTTCGTGATTGGGATCCATACTGGCCACCAGCATGTCTGAAATCATGACCATTTGATTGGCAATCTTTTGATAACTAGGGTCTTCTTCAAAAGGGAGTTTATCTAAATCCATTAACGATTTATAAGAAATGGTTTTTCTGGGCATATACATCAGTCATAAAATTAGCTTTCGAGATGATGTCACAAATGAAAAAGGATCTCGAGATACTTAGTTAAATGGCTTTTATGGTTGGAGCCTTATTCAAGGTTTTGGGGTTGGTTTATTGTCCCTTGAATGCTCTAAATCGCTTGTTTGAGACTCTGGCTTTTTAAAAGACTGCGTGCTCGACAGCTCTTGAGACAGTTGATTGGTAATGGCTTTTCGAGCTTTCTTTGGCGGGTCTTTTTTAAAATATGACACTAATTTTGAAAAGAAAGCGCCAATACTAGACAAACTGCTGGATGCCGGTGACGGATTTTTAAGCTTAGGAATCTTATCCATCCCTCTTAGATGACTTCTGATCAGCACCATACCATCAGACTGGCTCACTTCCGCCTCTTTAATTTTACGTTGTTTACTTCGATCTAGCTGATGAGAACGTTCCAGCTCAACAGCCTTCATAGTTACCTCGTCACCCAAATCGGCAAGGTATTTGATGCTTTGTAACATCCTCCGATGTTCTTGTTTAGTGACCACCGTTGGCCTGTCCGGGTCGAAAATCTTATTTAAATTATCATCAATCATTTTAACTTTAAGATATTTTTGTACGCCTTGATAACGCTCAATCTGGGATTGACAAGCAGAGATTTTGGCTTGGATTGCTTGAAGTTGTTGACGATAAGGACCAGCCTCTATTTCTTGCTCAATAAGTATTATCTTCCCAGATGTGGACGCGGCTATACTGTCGATCTGAGATTGTATCCCACTCATTTCGTTTTGAAGTTGATGGATTTGATTTTTCACACTGTCAATTCTTTGATCAACAGCCAAATCTATTTCACCCGATATTTCATCAAAACTTTTATGGTCGAGAGCGACAGGTGAAATTGAGATTTCTTGATACTCTGCAGATTCCTCAATAGGACCTGAAAATCCATAACAAATCGTGCAAAAGGTTTTGAGACCGCTTGTGACCAACCCAGCTCCATCGAGACCTTTTTGAATGGTAGGCCTTACTCCTGTATTGGATAAGCGGTAACGCCCTTGCAAATCTGGATAATGAGTTTTAATGTGATCAGCAAAGAAACTTTGGAAATTCTTTTCATAATCAGGGTTATCGGAATCAAAATAGACTCGCCCAAAGTTTGAGTCATCAACAAATATCCCCTTGTCATTGACAGCAATCCCGATGGCATGACCACTTCCATTCCCTTTAGGGGTTTGGAGACCAACCATAAAGGTGCACGGTCTTTTTTTAGATTGGTTAATGATTTCACGACAAAAATGTTCACGTCGCTCTTTTTTACTGTATCGTTTATCGTCGACCATTTTATCTTCATAAACGACATCAGCGGGCGGTAATCGATATTGAGCAATTTGCAACGCAAAGGCTCGAGTAGATAACCCTAGATGATTTCTCATTTTGTGATAACTTTCATTGCTGTAGTTCGCACCACTCAAATATTCTAGGGTTTGTTCTTTATCAAGTCCCTCGTCCATTCGATGAAACCTGTCGGTGAAGTCATGTGAAAAACCGTAACACATGCCTCCGCTCGAACCTTTCGTAGGTATGCCTGATTGACTGGACACCATAATAAGTTTGCCACCGTGTTTGATAGCCTGATCATTAATATCTGGCAACACATGGTGTGCAAACAGGTAGATTTGATTCCCTTGAATAATTTGCATGCCATTTTTAATGCTGGCATACTTCAAAGCATCTATTTTTGTTTGTAACCAGCTTCGATTCTCGCTCTTTTCTTTTTTCTTTTTGGCGTAATAGCGTTCTACCAAATCATACTCTCGTGCCTTTGAGCGTATTACTTTTAGTTCTTTTTTGGTACTTTTTGCAAACTTCTCATAATTTTTTCTGTGATGTCTTATGTCATCTAACCTCTTGCAAAGCACTAAGCCGTCATCGCAATGTTTCACATCTTGTTCGAGTGCTTGGATTTCACCCTTGATTAAAAACCTTCTATCCTCAGGCATATCTTCTGTCAATACTCTTTTGAGCTTACCTATTCTGGTTTGCAGATCTTTTTTCTTAAACTGAAGATGTTTTCTGACGTGCTTATCTCGATATGAACTAATATCCAACAACGACCCCAATGCGTCTTGGATTTGTTTTCTTGATTGCAATCTTTCGTAATCATGTTCAAAGTTAATTTGAATTCTTGCGTGTTCAAATCGGTCGATTAAAACTTGGGCTTCAGCTGGTGTAATTCTTCGCTTTTCTGACTCGATCTTATGCAGTGTTTCTAAAATGGGCACTCGAATATGATTCAAGGCAATTTTTTGAATGTTGTCATGTTTCAATGCACCGGTATCATTAAACTCTGTCATGCCAAATTGATACTGTTCCGCTAGTATCTTAGTGGCGTACAGGATGCCTGCAAGGGACTCCGGCTGATAGGCAAGCTTTTCTTTTTTCTTTCTCCAACTTTCTTGAGAGTCTATCGCAAGTAGGGCTTGCTCTACCATTTCACCATCGCCCAACTTCTTAATCATTTTTTTTAGGGCTTTTACTTGTTTCTCAGAGTATACAAAGGTTTCATTCTCACCAAGGCATGCTTGTTTTAAGTCACGAAGCCTTATTTTGTTGTTGTGTATTTGAGCCACTTTATCAGCAAGGATGTTATCGTTCTTTAGGATGATCTGGTCGATATGCGTCATATACGTAGGTCTGGTATCTTCGTACTCTTGCAATCGTTGTTCGAATGTGGGGCCTTGTTGCTGCATATTTATCCTGGATTATGCTTGATGGAATTTAGATGAAAATAACCATGGTTAGTTCCCTTGCCATCAATGTGAGTCTTGGCTCACAACTGAATTGCGCATCCGCAAAGGAGGAGAAAATCGTGTATTTCATCTTATCTATTGGAGATTTAGAGCCATGGCTCTATAATCACCTTTTGCCCAAAGGACACTCTTTTGATTAAAGCCATTTCGATAGCGACCAAAAAGGTCATCGCTCGTGTTGCAACCTTCCTATGTGGATGGAAGGTAGAGGGAACCGTTCCTAAGTCATTGGATAAGTTGGTCATGATTGGAGCGCCTCACACGTCCAACTGGGATTTTGTCATGATGGTTTGTTGCGCCTGGTATTATGGATTGGAAGTTAAGTGGCTTGGAAAAGAAGCCCTATTCAAGCCTCCTATTTTCAGATCATTGGCTCGTTTTATGGGCGGCATTAAAGTAGAAAGACACTCGTCTAATCGTGCCGTGGAAACCATTGCGAATCAAATCCAATCGGCCAAACACCGACTTTGCTTAGTGATTGCACCAGAAGGTACTCGTTCGAAAAAACCGGGATGGAGAAGCGGCTTTTATTACATTGCCAAAACGGCAAAAATCCCCATTGGCTGTGGATTCGCGGATTATAAACGTAAAATAATGGGCGTTGGTCCAATTTTGAGCAACCTTTCGGACCTAGAAAGTAACATGAAAATCATGCGAGATTTTTATAAAAATGTCTCTGGGAAACACCCTGAAAACGAAAGCCCTGTTCAACTTATATAAAAGAAGCCAGCAATAGCTGGCTTCTTTTATTCCGTAACAAGTATTTAGCGTGGTTTAGGTGAAGAAGTATCACTAGTTTCAACCACGTTCTCAGCATCACGGCTACTAGAGCGGAAGCTATTCCATAGTAAATAGCCACCAGCTAATGCTCCTGCTGCTAAGGCTAGAGCTGCACGGGGATCAAAAGCTTCTGGTTGAGGTTGAGGTAACTCAACAGTCTCCATAACAATGCTTCCGTCAGTACCGTTAATGTTAAACTCGTTAAGAATCGAAAAGCCTGCTTCAGTTGCTCTTGACATGCAAGTCATGGTTAAATCTCTCGCCGATCCTAAAAACGCACAAATCTCTTCTGGTGAAGAAATAACCGTGAGTCCTTCGCCAATAAAGTTACCAACTGAGTAGAGTCTCAAAGCGGCTTCTTCACTAAAATCTGCATAAAATGGCATCGTGTAATCTCCAAGTAATCATCGTTAGTGGATTTATTATATGAAGAGTCAACCAACTAAGTAAGTCGTAAAAACACTTAGCTCGAATTAGTGGCTGCATCAAGACGATAAACGTATTGATCTTTTAAAGATAAGCTAGTCGATTAGTTTTGTTTGCCTCCTACTCCTGGATTTGGACCGTTCGTCGGTTTTGAATCAAAGTGTTTAATAACCAGTTGAAACCCAAAAGCGAGACTTTTAAGCTGTTTAAAGATTAAAAAAAAGGGAAAATATAATGCCTGCACCGACCTCACGTAGAAGCTCAGCTTCAGCTGCCTTAGGTTTTTTTGCTGCCTCTGCGGCCCTTATCGCGCTTGCGCCATCTACCCCGCTTGTTGGCATGATCGCAGGGCTTAGTGCGTTGATAGGCTTAGCTTGCATCCTAGACAGCGTAGGGATTGATTTGTCATCAGGTCCAAGCCATCGACCGTCATGGCACTGGTCAACGCCTCATTTCCATACTCGAATGAGACGTCGTCCGGTTGCGACTCACCATGCAACATCCAGCTATACGACCAGAACGACACACCCTACCAACATGGGCGGGCACACCGACTATTCTCAGCCGGCTCGTCCAAGAGCTTATATGCCAAGTGGTGGTATGAGTGTTCCAGGTGGCTCGGCGCTAAGAACGACGACAGGCCCTGCTGCAACGGTAAGAAGACCTTTTAGGGTCACCAAGCATCACTAAGAAAAACAACTGAAGTAGTCACCCCTTGGTGACTACTTTTTTAATGAGATCCAGCTTCTCAAGGGCC
>CAYNJF010000027.1:0-30892 GCA_964397555.1 uncultured Francisellaceae bacterium | reverse complement strand
TTTTCATGCTAGAAGAATATCGAATTGACTTAAACCATAACGATCTATGTGCCATCGTCATTTTACCGGATCAAAGTTTTGTTATGGAGTTTCACCCTGAGGTCTCCATTAAAAAATTCTTGAGCGAACTTTATGAACCAATGGATATTTTTTATCTTGTAAAAAGCCAAAAGAACCATCGCGCTACTTTCGAAGCTGACCATTGTGTATCTTTATCTTTTTATTTAAATCAGAAGAACATTATCAGTGATGCGCAGGAAAAAGCACTCAATCAATATGTGGCAAATCAAAAGCAAAGGCTATTAACTCGTCAGCACAATACTGACCTATTAAATCACACTCAATCTATCACGAATGCTATTTCTGAAAATTCGTCCATACTCGACATCCAATACAACGGTGATCAATGCCCAGTCAAGCTGTCAAGTCTGCGTCTTGTCTCTGACGTTATGAGAACGTTAGATGGACAACACAACGGAGAGCTTGCTAAAAGTGGCTTGGATCTAATCTATGTTTTGTTGAGTGTGGGTGAATTGGATGAAACCATGCGCTGGCTTGATAAGCAAAAACCATCAGAAACCTTAGCTCAATACAGATCCGCCTGTGAAGCGATGAGACAACCGATAGATCACTTTATAAAACAAAATTCAACCGAAATTCACCAAGTAATACGATCGAATCTAAATGCCCAATCGTGCAGTGTTCAATATCTCTATAGCAATTATTTAAAATGCGCTTCAGGAGAAGGTGAAAAAGAATTAGATGTTTATGCGGTCATCCCTCCTCTATTATGGAGTCACCGTTTGTATCGTACTCGTTCTCAACAATCCTTGTATGACATGAAGGCTCAGCTCGAAAGAGAACCATTACCAAATATAGGTGATCAATTGAGTCATATTGCCATAGATGATGGACCTACCACCACACAAAAGCGAACGTCAAGCCTGTGTTAAGAACCCCAGGTTAGAGTTAGGTATTAGCCCCACCAAAAAGACTATAAGATTAACCTTGGGGTCTAATCTCTTTCAAAATCATTGTGACGCTTATTATTGTAAGCAGATATACAGCTTGTCAGCCTTCGGCACAAGTTAATCGGATATTCATTGGTAAGGTCTCAATAATGATCCCAGAAGACGCCCGAAAAGATAAATTGATTCATTTGATAAAGTATCCTATTAAGTAGACTCTTCCTACTTCGAGCATTTCGTGAAATGGATTTATTGTTGAGTTCTTTTTACAACGTAGATTAAGAGCTTTTAGGCAGGAGAATAAATAGTGGGCAAGAGCAAAAGATAGAGCCCACCTTTCGATGGGCTCAACATGGTTAATCCATGTGCTGGATAATGACATCACCAAACTCTGAACATTTGAGTTCATTGGCATCATCCATAAGACGAGCAAAGTCATACGTGACGTTTTTAGAGCCGATGGCCCCTTCCATGCCTTGAATGATTAAATCAGCCGCTTCTACCCATCCTAAATGACGAAGCATCATTTCTGCAGATAAGATAAGTGAACCAGGATTGACCTTATCTTGGCCAGCATACTTTGGCGCGGTCCCGTGAGTAGCTTCAAACAAAGAAAGCCCAGTACCAAGATTGGCGCCAGGGGCAATACCAATCCCCCCCACTTGGGCGGCCAAGGCGTCTGAGACATAATCGCCATTGAGATTCAACGTGGCAATCACTGAGTATTCCGCTGGTCGCAATAAGATTTGCTGTAAGAAGGCATCGGCAATCACGTCTTTGATGACAATCATCTCACCGGTATTCGGGTTTTTGATTTGATGCCAAGGGCCGCCATCAAGCTCAGAGCCACCGAACTCATCACGAGCAACTTGATAACCCCAATCTTTGAAGGCACCCTCGGTGAACTTCATGATGTTGCCTTTGTGCACTAAAGTAACTGAATCACGATTATTATCAATGGCGTATTGGATGGCTTGACGCACTAAACGAGTAGTACCCTCTTTGGAAACAGGTTTGACTCCGATGCCGCAATCGTTGGGGAAACGGATTTTGGTCACGTCCATTTTGTGCTGTAGAAAATCGATGACTTGCTTGGCCCCTTCTGAGCCGGCTTCCCACTCAATGCCCGCATAGATGTCTTCCGAGTTTTCACGGAAAATCACCATGTTGGTCAGTTCAGGTTGCTTCAGAGGCGAAGGGGTTCCGGTAAAATAACGAACGGGTCTAAGGCAGGTGAACAAATCCAGCTGCTGGCGAAGAGCCACATTGATGGAGCGGATGCCACCCCCAACAGGGGTTGTTAAGGGGCCTTTAATGGCCACAGAAAACTCTTCAATCGCCGATAAGGTCTCATTAGGTAGCCATTGATCGGCGCCATAGACCGCCGTGGCTTTCTCACCGGCATAGATTTCCATCCAATGGATGTTCTTGGTGCGTTTGTAGGCCTTGGTGACCGCGGTATCCACCACCTTTCTCATGACAGGTGTAATATCAACACCAATGCCATCGCCTTCAATAAAGGGGATAATCGGGTTATCTGGGACACTAAGTGAGCCATCTTGATTGGCTTGAATCGCTTGAGCACCGTTGTCGCTCGGGACCACGATTTTTTGGTAAGTCATCGTTATTTATCCTTTTTTTCAGACCTGGGGATAGTCTACCGAAAAAAACATGGTCTCTCACCTCATAAATCTGAGGAAAATCAAAGAGTGTGGTAAACTATGCTCCTTGATTTAAGTTAACTTTCTTTTTGAATATGTCAAAGCCAAAAGTCATAGTGGGTCTCTCTGGTGGGGTGGACTCTTCGGTTGCCGCATACTTGTTATTGCAACAAGGCTATGAGGTTGAAGGCATGTTCATGAAAAACTGGGAAGATGACGACACCCTTGATTATTGCCCTGCTGAAGCCGATCTTAAAGACGCCAAATCGGTCGCCAACACCCTTGGCATCAAGCTCCATGAAGTTAATTTCTCTTACGAGTATTGGCAACGTGTTTTTGCTCACTTCTTGGAAGAATATCAGCAAGGGCGTACCCCAAACCCCGACATTCTTTGCAATAAAGAAATCAAATTCAAAGAGTTTTTGAACCATGCCCTCAAGTTAGGCGCTGAAAAGATCGCGACCGGACATTGGGCTGGGATCCGTGAGGTCGATGGTCATTATCAAATGACCCAAGCCGCCGATCAAAACAAAGATCAGACCTATTTTTTGTATACGCTGAACCAACACCACTTGTCCAAAGCTCTGTTTCCTTTGGCCAACCTAACCAAATTGCAGATCCGCGATATCGCGGATGAGCTCGGGCTGGTGACCGCCACTAAAAAAGATTCGACTGGCATTTGCTTTGTTGGAAAGCGTAATTTCCCCGATTTTATTCGTGAATATTTAAAAGATAAGCCTGGCAAAATGGTGACCACCGAGGGTCAAATCTTGGGCGATCATCTAGGCCTGCATTATTACACCCTTGGTCAAAGAAAAGGCTTGTTCATTGGCGGGGTCAAAGGGGCTCCAGAAAAGCCTTGGTTTGTGGTTGCAAAAAACCTGACCACGAATGATTTAATCGTCAGCCAAGACAAAAACCATCCCTACGGGCTATCGAACAGCCTTGAGGCCATCGATGTGCATTGGGTGGATGAGCCCATCGATGGCCCAACGAAGGTGTTCGCAAAGGTACGATATCGACAAGCCTTACAGCCATGTACCATTCAAAAAACCTCAAAAGGACTTCATGTCGTCTTTGATGAACCTCAGTTTGCCGTGACCCCAGGTCAAGCCATAGTCCTTTATCGTGATGGGTTGTGCCTTGGTGGGGCTACGATTGATGAAACTGATTCACTTGGCGGTCTGATGACCGAACCATTCACAGAAGGATTTGACCATGCAAGCACCACACCCGCTGACTAACCTGACCCCGATTGATGGTCGCTACGCGCAAAAAGTGACCTCTTTGCAAGACATAGTTTCAGAATATGGTTTAATCAAACACCGAGTTGAAGTCGAAATTGTCTGGTTCTTAGCGCTTTGCGCGCACCCCGATGTGGTCGAATGTCCTCCATTATCCCAAGTGGCCATTGAAGAGGCCAAGTCCGTGTATACTGACTTGAGTGTGGATGATGCCAAAATCATCAAAGAGATTGAGGCAACCACCAACCATGATGTCAAAGCGGTTGAGTACTTTATCAAACAACGCTTTGAGGCCAATGAGGAGCTCAAACAGCGCTCTGAATTTGTTCACTTTGCTTGTACCTCTGAAGACATTAACAATCTTGCTTACGCCCTCATGGTCCAAAAGGCGCATCAGATCCTCGATGCTCAGGTAACCCAAGTGAGCTCACAGCTTTCGAAGTTGGCTCATGAAACAAAGACCATGGCCATGTTATCCCTCACCCATGGACAAACCGCATCGCCCACGACTTTAGGCAAAGAGATAGCCAATGTATTAGCCAGAGTCCAACGCCAACAGCAGGCTCTCAATGGGTTTACCATGACAGGGAAAATCAACGGGGCCGTGGGTAACTTTAATGCTCACATCATCGCCTATCCTGACGTGGATTGGCGAACGATCTCTCAGACGATGATCGAATCGTTAGGGCTTGAGTACAATCCCATGACCACCCAAATTGAACCTCACGATGCTTTGAGTGAGTGGCTCGATGGTTGGGCCAGGCTGAATACTATTTTAATCGACTTCAGTGCCGACGTATGGGGCTATGTCTCTCGTGGGATCTTTGGCCAAACTCTCAAAGAAGGCGAAGTCGGCTCTTCTACCATGCCCCATAAAGTCAACCCCATTGACTTTGAGAACGCAGAGGGCAACTTAGGGGTTGCCAACGCACTGGCAACCCATATGGCCAGAAAGCTTCCTCGCTCTCGCTTCCAAAGAGACTTAACGGACTCAACCGTGCTTAGAAACTTAGGTACATTTGCAGGCTTTACCCTCATCGCACTCACCGCTTTAGACAAAGGGTTATGCAAACTAAAACCCAACGATAAAGTCATAAGCGCTGAGCTGGACCAGGCCTGGGAAGTGTTAGCGGAGCCCATTCAGACCGTAATGAGAAAGCATGGCATTGAACAACCCTATGAAAAACTAAAAGCCTTTACCCGTGGACAGCAGCTGGATGAAGAAAAGATTCGAGCTTTTATTCAAAGTTTGGACTTAGAAAACGCTGCCAAAGAGTCACTCCTAAGACTCACCCCAAGTCTGTATACAGGCTTGGCCTCCTCACTGGTCGAAAACCTCGTCAACGATCGTTAAAACGCCTCTTGGGCAAGCACTGTGAGCTTGCCCAATTCTCAATCAAGTAAGGTTAAGCCTCCCCTATGCTATCTTTATATAAAGCATACGACTGGGGTTTCATGATGCTTAAAACGATCTCTTTGATTTTACTCTTCTTTTGTCACACTGTATGGGCAACCAAGCATATTGATACCGTGGAAATACAATATCAGGACGCCAAAGAGGTCATCAATGCCCTAACGCCCGTGCTCAGTGAAGGCGAGTCTGTTTCAGCCAGTGGCCAAGTGCTGATCATCAAGGCTGAAAAAGTCCGTTTAGATGAGCTTAAACGCATCATCACTCAAATAGACAAAAAGCCACAAGGTCTAATGGTGACTATCTCTTACGGTCGCCAAAAACCCTCGACAGAAATCAGCGTAGAAAGAACTGAAACGTTTTATTCTACAAGTCCTGCCAATCGTCAGATCTATCAAACGTCCAGAGAGCGTGACGAGCGCATTCATCAACTTCGTATGAACTCAGGTGAGGTGGCCTTCATTGAAAATGGAGTCACCGTTCCACTGCTTCTTGATTTATCCAGTTATTCTCGACAAGCGCAGGCTGGTGCTAACTTTCAAGCGAACCGTCAAGCCCTTGAACAAAGATTAGGCGTTGAAGTCCCGACCACAAACCCAGTCACAATTAATAACCCTGAAAACATTGATGAGGGTGGATTAGTACTCTCCTCACCCCCTACTACAAGTTCAAACGGTGCGATTGTCCAACTGACGCCAACACCAGGTGGAGATGCTGAAGTTGAGTTATCCATAAGCCAACAATCCGATAACTCTACCTTCAATCGAGGCTTTGAGGCCAACGAGCAAGCCAGCTCCTTTGGCTTGGACTACGTCGACTTAAAATCGGGGGTCTACCTTAAACCTCGTCTAGTCAACAAACGAGTGGTTTTAAACGTGATGACTGTCAATCAACAACCGAATAAGAATCAACTCAATCAATCTCTCCAATCCTCAGCATTCAACACCAACCGGATGGAAACGACCGTCGATATCGAAGTAGGCCAATGGACCTATCTTGGTGGCAATGAAATCGACACACAACAGACTTATCCAAACCGTCTCACCACGAAAAAAAGAGAACTGGAGCGTCAAAGCATTTGGGTAAAAGTAGAGCTCATGCCTTGAGCCAACTTCGGTATAGCTCGAAGACCAAAGGGAATTACATGGCATATAATGCCCCCCATCGAGAGTGCGCCAACGGAGCTTAAGCGCAACAAACCCACTCACCATCAAAGATCGCAAAAACCGCACTCGTATTTGTCGAATTGCTCTTGAGTCTATTGATGAATAAAAGTGGATAGTCTTGAAACGAGGTATCTACCGTATGGGTGAGTGCTTCCGACAAACAGCTTGCTCAATTGCTTGATCGGTGCATTCGATTGCCACTCTGTAAGGCATTGCAGGCTCCATCGAAGCTTTGTGCTCTTTCACGCAATCAAAGGTTTCTAGATAAAGAATGACTTCATAGTTGTCATGACAAAGAGCGCATCGATAGCCTTGAATGCGCAATTGATTCACATACGAGAGAATACCCGTAGCATCTTCGTCCTTGTTTATTAAAGCATTGAACCGTTCTATCAAATCGTTGAACGAATCGTCCCCATCTTTGTTGGTGAACGAATTTTCCTCATCTTGACTGGCCGCGGTGAGCACTTCTTTAATGCCTAAATCAAAAAGAAAATGGCTTAATAACTTCACAACTTCAACACTTGAATGTTCGCAAGCCGTTAAAAATAATTGATCCAAAGCTAGCTTATAATAGGGTAAAGACTCTTGGCTTAAGATCGAGCTTATCGACTCACAGTCCCCCTCTTTAATCGCGCTCTTTAAATCCTTTTTTAGCTCATTTGCTTGTTTCATCCACGACTCCTGGGCAAAATTATCTAAACCGTCAAAGAGATGTCTACGATCACGGACTGAATGCCTTCAAATTGGCTTGCAATCGATTTAAGCGTCTCAGCATCACTAACTTGACGCAAGTTTACTTTCATAAAAGCTTGACCATTGGTCACGCTGACGGATAAATCTTGATAGTTAAAGGCTAGCGTTGGATCCAGTTTTAATTTTAAACACTGTGCTTTGATTTGGGCGCTTAGATGCAGATCATTCATGCATGATTCAAAGTTGGCTACCTGAAGAGTGTGGGCATTGACCCTGTCAACCCCATCGGTATTTAGAGCAATGGCAATGGCTTGTTCGTAGGCAAGCTTAGAATCAACCATCCCTTCTAGACTAATGTTTTCACCATCCTCATGAATGATAATTTGACCAGGTTTAATGAACTGATCTTTAGCCAGCTGCATGGACACTTTAGAAGAGATCATGTGTGAAAATCCTTTTATTCTTCTTGAGGCCAAGTGTGTAAGCCTCGAAACTACTTTGCTTAACCCATTCGTCCTTGAACAAGTCAGGCGCTGCACCTAGGGTGCTTTCTTGTTTGATGTAGGGATTCTAGTTGGGGGGACACTAAAGTGTCAATGTACGATCTCTGAAGTTTTTTTGTTGGTTTTACAACCACTTAAGCTGGTTTACTTTACTAGATTCATCCTCAATGGAAAAAAGAGCAGTCATTGACTGCTCTGTTGTTTGGCTAAATACAGCCAGGTTTGAAGGACAGTATCTGGGTTCAATGACACTGAATCGATGCCCTGCTCAATCAACCATTTCGCCAAATCAGGGTGATCCGAAGGCCCCTGACCACAAATACCGATGTATTTACCATCCTGTTTGCATTGCTTTATGGCCATGGATAAAAGGGCTTTTACCGCAGGATCCCTTTCATCAAAGGAGTCGGCAACTAAGCCTGAATCACGATCTAACCCTAAGGTTAATTGGGTTAAGTCGTTTGAACCAATTGAAAAGCCATCAAACATGCTCAAATAATCCGCGGCTAACAGCGCATTGGTTGGAAGCTCACACATCATGATGATTTTAAGGTCATTTTGGCCTCGTCTTAGGTCGTGACTGGCCAATAAATCAATGACGTTTTGTGCTTCGGTCGTTGTGCGCACAAAAGGGATCATCACTTGAATATTGGTTAATCCCATCTCATTGCGAACTTTTTTAACGGCTTCACATTCAAGAGCAAAACAAGGCGCAAAAGTTTTCGAGACATAACGCGAGGCCCCTCTAAACCCTAACATCGGGTTCTCTTCGGTCGGCTCGTATAAGTGACCACCAATCAAATTGGCATACTCATTCGATTTGAAATCTGAAAAACGTATGATCACTGGCTTATCTTTGAAAGCAGCCCCTAAGGTAGCAATCCCCTCGGCTAATTTATCGACATAAAATTGACGAGGATTATCGTAACCTTGTGAGCGTTGTAGAATTTGCGATTGAACGTCTTTATCCAGCTTTTCAAACTCAAGGCATGCCTGAGGATGCACACCAATCATTTGTGAGATGATGAATTCAAGACGAGCCAGCCCCACGCCTTCATTAGGTAATTGACAGAAATTGAAGGCCCTGTCTGGGTTGGCCACATTCATCATGATTTTAAAGGGCACTGAAGGCATAGAATCAAGGTTGTGAGTTTCAAGTTCAAAATCTAAAAGACCCTGGTAGATGAACCCCGTATCACCTTGAGCACAACTGACAGTCACGTCGTGACCACTCGTGATTTTCTTGGTGGCGTCATTGGTCCCCACCACTGCAGGTATCCCTAACTCTCTTGCAATGATGGCCGCATGGCAGGTACGCCCTCCTCGATTGGTCACAATAGCACTGGCGCGTTTCATCACAGGCTCCCAATCGGGATCGGTCATATCCGTGACCAAGACATCGCCAGACTGTACGCTGTCCATGTCATCAATCGAGTCGATGACTTTCGCCGGGCCTTGACCGATGCGCTGGCCGATGCTTCGACCCTCAACGAGCACGGGACCGGATTCTTTTAGGTTGAAACGCTCTAAGACATTCGCACTTTGTTGAGATTTGACGGTTTCAGGTCGAGCCTGGACAATGAAAAGTTCCCCGGTATTCCCATCTTTTGCCCACTCAATGTCCATGGCACGTCCATAGTGCTTTTCAATGATCATGGCTTGTTTGGCCAACGCATCGACATCCTGATCAGACAAGGAAAACTGATTCATTTCCAACTCAGGCACAGACTCAATACGCACTTTTTCACCTGGGGTGTCCGAGTAGATCATTCTTTGCGCCTTTGAGCCTAAGTTTTTACGCAAAATAGCTTGCTTTTCTTGAACTAACGATGGCTTAAAGACATAAAACTCATCTGGATTGACCGCCCCTTGAACAACCATCTCACCCAAGCCATAGCTTGATGTAATAAAGACCACTTGGTCATAGCCCGATTCAGTGTCGATGGTAAACATCACCCCTGAAGAGGCTAAATCTGAGCGCACCATGCGTTGAATGCCAACAGAGAGTGCCACTTTGGCGTGTTCAAATCCCTTGTGTACGCGATAAGCGATGGCTCTGTCATTGTAGAGCGAGGCGAACACCTCTTTGACCGCTTTGAGCACCGACTCAATGCCATTCACGTTCAAAATGGTTTCTTGTTGACCGGCAAAGGAAGCATCAGGTAAGTCTTCAGCCGTCGCGGAGGAACGCACAGCAACCGCGTGTTGACCGTTATCCGTCAGCTGATTATATAAACGAGTGATGTCATCAAGAAGCTCTGGCTGCAGCGGAGTATCCATGATCATCTGACGTATCATCTGACCCGTTTGTTGAAGCTGAGTCACATCATCGACATCTAACGAAGAAAGTGCGTCGTTAATTTTTTGATCTAAGCCATCTAAGCTCAAAAACTCCCAAAAGGCATCCGAGGTTGTTGCAAAGCCGCCAGGTACCTTGACACCCACCTTAGTTAGGTGACAAATCATTTCGCCTAACGATGCGTTTTTACCACCCACTTTTTCAACGTCACCCATTCCAAGTTCTTCGAATGGAATAACATATGCATGAACTGCCATGTGAACCTCGTTATAATGTCCAAAATGTGAAGCCATCTTATCATTTTTTTTCGAAGATAAGATCATCAAGAGGATGAGTGATGAAACGAAGAACTGCCTTTTTTGTGTCAGATAGAACGGGAATCACAGCTGAGACAATGGGCTTGAGTTTGATTTCTCAATTTGATGACATTCACTTTACCCAAGTCACACTGCCCTTCGTTGATACCCTTGATAAAGCCGCTGAGGCCAAAGAGCGCATTGCATTGGCCAAAGAGGCCGATGGGGCCAGACCCATTGTGTTTGGGACCATCATCAACGATGAAGTGCGTTCAGATTTGATAAAAAGCGATGCCTATTTTCTCGACTTTTTTGGCACCTATATCCCATCTCTTGAGAATGAGCTTGAGTCAACCTCCTCACACACAGTGGGCAAGATCCATGGCGTAAAAGATTTTCAGTCATACAACACAAGAATTGATTGTGTGAATTTTGCCTTAAGTTACGACGACGGTGCTAAAACCTCTGGCTACGACGAAGCTGATGTCATCCTCGTTGGAGTTTCACGGTGTGGAAAAACCCCGACAAGCCTCTACTTGGCCATGCAGTACGGGGTTCGTGCGGCAAACTACCCTATTACCGAGGAAGACATGGACAGCGGTGAGCTGCCTGTTCCTATCCAAGCGTACAAAGGCAAACTGTTTGGCTTGACCATTGATCCTCTTCGACTCAAAGCAATTAGAACTCAGCGAAGACCCAACTCACGCTATGCGAAACTCGAGCAATGTGAACATGAAGTAAAAACCGTAGAGAATTTATACAAGCGATATCAACTCCCCTTTTTAAGTTCAACCAATCTTTCAATAGAAGAGCTCTCAACCCGCATCATTTCCATGAAGCAGATTGAGAGAAGGTTTCGATAAGTGTTACGAGGTTAAAGCATCGGCTTGTTGACGTACAAAGTTCTCTTTAAGTGAGGACGGCACATCAAACGCAGATTCATCAATCCCACAAATCGTGGTAATCAAGCGCGCAGAGACAAGATATGGATCAGAATTTGCCCCAGGTCTTCTGTCCTCAAGATAACCATAACCTTGAACACTGACTTGAGCAGGAATACGAATCGAGGCACCACGGTTGCAAGCACCCGATTTAAACTCATTGATTGAGCAGGTTTCATGAAGACCTGTCAAGCGCTTATCTAAGTCATGACCATACAAAGCAATGTGTTGAGAGTGTTTTTCCCCTAACGCGGCAACCGCATCATCAATGGCAGCTTTACCGGTTTTGGGATCACGCATCTTTGCTGTTGAGAAATTGGTATGGCAACCCGCACCGTTCCAATCACCCTGGATTGGTTTATTCTCAAAACTTACGGTAACCCCTTTGTCTTCAGCCAAGCGACACAATAGCCAACGGCATAGCCACTGATGATCACTCACTAACAAGGCATCAACTTCTTCGCCTTTAAAACCACGATAGCCAACTTGATATTCCCATTGCCCAGGCATGACTTCTGCATTGACGCCGTAGATAATTAATCCAGCGTCAATGCAGGCACTCATATGCTCTTCAACGAGTTCACGTCCATGGACGCGATCTGAGCCCACACCACAATAGAATGGCCCTTGTGGACGAGGATAGCCATTTTCAGGCCACCCTAGAGGGTTACGACCATTAAAAAGCGTGTATTCTTGCTCAAAGCCCAACCATGGATCTTGCTCATACCCACCAGCTTCTAAGACCTTTCTTAAAAGGGCCCGGGTATTACTTTCATGAGGCGTCCCATCCACATCGTAGACCTCACATAGAACAAGGTAATTATCACCTTTACGAATGGGATCTTTAATCACTCTTACAGGCTTTAGCACCAAATCAGAATTATCTCCAGCAGCCTGAGACGTCGATGACCCATCAAACCCCCACTCTGGGAACTCCGTGACTTTTGGGATGGTGGCGTCCGATAATTGTAGAACACGTGATTTAGAACGTAACGTACGAGTAGGCTGTTCGCCATCTAGCCAGATGTACTCAGCAATGGATGCCATGATGATCTCCTTTGTGGGTTTGAGGTTTCTTTGGATTATTGTTCTTTAGATTCTCGTATCCTAACACGGAAAAAACGATTTAATTGACACGTTAAAGGTAAAAAAAAGAGGGCTTAGGCCCTCTTTTTTATTCTTGAGTCCATTCGCTCACAAAATCATCAACCTTCATCTCAAGTAAGCGGTCATCTTGGCACAGCTTAAACAACTCATCCGCCTTTTCGGGTTGGTAGTGTTGTCTTAAGTTATGCTCAAATTTACTCAAAAGAAGGGGTATTCCTTCTTGGCGTCGGTTTTTGTGACCTACTGGGTAGTGAATCTCTTCTTCAAAGCTTTGCTCATGGGTTCGAACGATGATTTTGTTCGCAATCGAACGCTTTGAAGGATCCAGATAATCAACCGTATATTGCTTGTCCTCAAACACCTTCATTTTTTCTCTAAGTGCATCAATCGCAGGATTGGATGCCGTCTTATCGGTGTACGAGTCCGCCGTCAACTTCCCTTCTAATAAGGCGACCGCTACCATATATTGTAGGCAATGATCACGATCAGCCGGATTATGAAGGGCTCCTTCTTTATTGATGATGTTAAAGCCTGACTCTTGGGTATAAAGCTCAATGCTTTGAATGTCATCAAGATCTGAAATTTGATGATGCAGCTTTAGCGCACACTCAACCGCCGTTTGACCATGAAATTCTGCTGGATATGAGATCTTAAACAATACGTGTTCCATGACGTAGCTGGATAGTTCAGGACAAGTGAGCTTCTCACCTTTGAAAAGGACATCTTCAAATCCCCATCGTGGCACGCTTAGAGCGCTAGGATACCCACTTTCGCCTTTGAGAACGATTTGTGCCAAACGTACCGCTCTTGAGGTGGCATCCCCAGCGGCCCATGATTTTCTTGAGCCTGTGTTAGGGGCGTGACGATAGCAACGCAAGGACTGACCATCTAGCCATGCATGGGAAAGAGCATCAATCACCTGGCCCTTGTCCCCTCCCATCAGATGAGTGGCCAAGGCCGTTGAAGCGACTTTGACAAGAACTACGTGATCAAGGCCTACGGCATTGAAGCTGTTGTTTAGAGCAAGACAACCTTGGATTTCATGGGCTTTGATCATTGCCGCCAACAGATCCTTGACGGTAAACCTATTTTTTCCTTGTCGATTCGAGTAGTCCATGATGGCCATTAAGGCACCTAAATTATCGGAAGGATGACCCCACTCTTTGGCAAGCCAAGTATCGTTGTAATCTAACCATCGGACCATGGCGCCAATGTCAAACGCCGCTTTGATGGGATCCAGCTCAAAAGAAGTCCCAGGTACCCTTGCCCCTTTTGAAAAAGTGGAGCCCTCGAACCATGGTCCGAGTAAGGTTGTGCACTCGTTATAGTTGAGTGCCAAAATACCACACCCAAGGGTATCCATGAGACAATACTGAGCGGTCTCAAAGGCAAGCTCCGATTGAATCGTAGTGTCGCAAACATAATCTGCAATTTGTTGGAACAAGACATCTGGGTTTGCTTTTTCGTTATTGACGTTTACCATAATACTTCCTTATCGCTTCGCCATATTCACATAATCACGTGGTTGTGGACCGATATACTCGGCGCTTGGTCGGATTAAACGATTATTTGATCGTTGTTCAAGGATATGCGCTGACCAGCCAGTTAACCGTGAAATCACGAAGATTGGGGTAAACATTAACGTAGGTATCCCCATCATGTGATAGGCAATAGCGCTATAAAAGTCGAGGTTCGGAAACAGCTTTTTCTCGTCCCACATGACTTCTTCAATGCGCTGGGCCACAGGAAACAAGACTTTATCGCCCATTGCATCGGTGAGCTTTTTTGCCTTATCTTTAATGACGTCAGAGCGAGGATCACGCTTTTTGTAAACGCGGTGACCAAATCCCATCACAAGCTCTTTTTTCGTTAATTTTTCAAGCAAGCCTTCTTGGGCGGCATCTGGGCTTGAGTACTGCTCAATTAAGAACATGGCCTTCTCATTGGCACCGCCATGCAGCGGGCCTCTTAGTGTACCGATGGCCGCGCATATGGCCGAATAAAAATCGGACATCGTCGCCGTGCATACTCTCGATGCAAACGTAGAGGCATTAAACTCATGCTCTGCGTATAAGATCAACGAAACATTCATCGCATCAATCATTAAGTTGGCATGCTTTGATTTTGAAAAATCTGGACCATGCATCAAGGTTAAAAAGTACTCCGCTAAAGAATCGGCCGGAGTCGTCAAATCAACTCTTACCCCGCTATGGTGATATCGATGCCAATACACCAACGCTGAGGTCGTCACAGAGAGTAAACGATCAGCAATATCTTGCCCTTTATTGAATTCAGCCTCGGGCTCCAAGTGCCCCATGAATGAGGTGACTGTACGCAAGACATCCATAGGATGTGCCGTTGATGGAATGTCTTCGAGCACTGATTTTAACGAGGCGGGTAACTGTCTTGCTTTGGCAAGCTTTTCTTTGTATTGATTGAGCTGAGCCTCATTAGGAAGTTCACCATGAATCAGTAAGTAAGCAACTTCTTCAAATTGGGCTTTTTGGCATAAGTCTTCAATCGAAAATCCACGATAATGCAATCCATCGCCTTGTTGGCCCACGGTACAGATTGCAGTCGTGCCTGCACTAACACCGGCTAAACCCCCAGATTTTTCACTCATGAATCCTCTCCTGCACTGATGTAATCGTCTAATTGTTGTTCAAATTGATGGTAATGAATGGTGTTATACAGCTCTTCACGAGTTTGCATCTGATCAAGCAGCGCCATCGCATCCCCATGCTCTCTTAAATGAGACAGTGCCGATAGGGCAGCATGGTTCATTGCTCGAAAGACGCTTAAAGGATGCAAAATCATCGAAACCCCTACTGTCTCAAGCTCTTTCATGAGCGCTAATGGTGTTTTTCCAAACTCGGTCATGTTAGCAAGAATAGGAATGTCTAACGCTTGAGAAAACACTTGATAAGTACTTAAGTCAGTAACTGCTTCTAAAAATAGAGCATCGGCCCCAGCCTGCTGATACGCTTTGGCTCGTTCAAGAGCCTTATCTTGCCCTTCTACAGCCAGTGCGTCGGTTCTTGCAATCACCATAAAGCTTTCGTCCATACGGCCTTGAACACATGCGTTGATTTTAGCGACCATGTCTTGCGAAGAGATGCATCGTTTTCCATCGCGATGACCACATCGCTTATTAAAATCTTGATCCTCAATGTGCAGACCACTTGCCCCAGCTCGAGAAAAGGCTCTGGCCGTCTGATGGGCATTTAATGGCCCACCAAAGCCTGTATCGGCATCAACTAGCAAAGGGGTATCTACGACATCCGTGATGGCGCTGATCGCTTGAACGACTTGAGTTAAATTGGTCATGGCCAAGTCTGGCAAGCCATAATTGGCATTCGCAATGCCAGCGCCGGATAAATAAATGGCATTAAATCCAACTTGTTTGGCCATTAATGCCACTAAAGGATTGGTAACCCCAACAATTTGTAGGGGGGTTTCATCATCAAGTGAGGTAAATAATGAGGGGCGTATGATCTGATCCAAGCTGTCTAACTCCCTTACAAGACAAATCTTGGCTTATTGTACTCCGCTTTGCTTTCCCAAAAACTATGCAGCGCAGCATAGTTTTATTCTTCTACTTTACCATACTCATGCTTCTCGGTGAGATGGTGCTTTGTTCTACACCCTCGGTTAGCTTCTCGTGATAAGCAACATCTTGTGCTCTTACGGCATCCAATAAGACTTTTTTCTCATAGTTCAGATTCACCACTCGACTTTCTAAGGCCTCATAAAGCTTGATGGTTTTACTGCTGGCTTTAAATTCATCAAGAAGCTTCTGTTGAGTTTTTGTTAGAGGCCCCATTTGATTTAAACGAGCTTTAAGTTCTGTGAGCGCCACCCTATCTTGACCTTGTTTTGATTTAAGATTGGCTTGAATGTTTTTATTTTTTTGGATAACTTCTTTTAAGGATTGCAGCTCTAAGGTTGATAGTTTGTTCCTACCGCTCGTGTGGCCTTCAATCTTAGCTTGGTAATTTTTTAACTCATCATTTAATGCCTTTTGACGTTGTTCATCATCGCGGATGGCAGTCTCTAGTGTGAGTAGGACATCCCGCAAGTCGACATGCTCTAAATCCGCAGGTTCAAACACGTCAAGCATTTGCTTTTGAACTTGTTCTTGGCGAAGCTTAGCTTTTAGATAAGTATCGCGGTCCATATCCAATCGGCGCTTACATTCATCAATGAGTGGTTGCAGTTCATGCTTTAAAATGTGCGCCATCTGTTGTGGCTTTTTGGAATAGTACTTTTGCTGAACACTTTTGTAGTCCTTTTTTGAATCATAGAGCGCATCTGGATGAAAGTAGAGGTTTAAATGTTGATTTAAGGCATCGTAGCCATCTTGAATAGCTTCCGCTTTGTCTTTTTGGCTGAGTGTTTTAAAGGCATAATTTCCTTTTTTACAGACAATATCAACACTGTTTTCATGGTAAAATTTCATAATTTTTTCAGAGCGTTTATGCATAGCCTCGAGCACTTGCGCTGCGTATTTGCTGATACCTGGGCGTCCTTTTTGCTCTTCATAATTCCCCCATCTTGCATTCATATCTTGTTCAGACCCTACGATCAACCCTAAGGTACAAGGGTTTTTATTGCTTTCATCAAGGCCATGAGATAAAAATTCAGATCGGTTGTAATACTCAATAGGGTATGGATCAGTGACGACACCGCTGACATATAGCCCTTCCCCCTCATGCGTACAGGGGATGTTCAGACCAGGAATGCACATCGTGATTTGAATGGCTTTTGAGATAGGCATATCTTTATAAATCGGATCATCCGCATTGAAATAGCACATCCGATTGTCATCGAGTCGACTGCCCGTCAAGGTTAGCTCTTTAAAATCAAGGGCTGGAAAACGCTCATTGAGGACTTTTAGATTTGAAAACGTAAGATGGCTTGGATCGTCAATCCCGAGTTTAAAACAAAGTTCTTTAAAACGTTTGTTGAGGTATTCGTCCATAAACTCACTTTTAAATTCAGGACCTTTCTCCTCAAAAATATCGTTAAAGTTTTCAAGAAACGTTGGGTCAAGCTCCTTCAAAATCTCTCTTTTTACCTTTTCTTCCACTTTGGCGTTAATGAAATCATTCATTAAATCAGCAAAGGCCTCCCCTTTATACAACCCCTTATGAACGAAGAGATCATAGACTGATTTAAGACCAAGTTCATGACCTGCAACTCTAAATAGTCTGGGTATCCAAGGGCTTGGCGCATCTCTTAGATCACTTGTGCTGATGTCTTGGGTCATGATTTTTTCAATGTCATCCACGGAATACCCAACGGCAAGCAACGCAAGTAATGGGCCGGACATGGAGCTGCCCATCACTCGCTTCACATGGTTAAGTTGCCCATGCTCTTCGAGGGCTTTCAAGGCCCCAATATGCGCATAGGCTTGCTCGTTTACCCCATGCAAGACTAAGTTTTCAACCGGAGGTCGTTTCTCTCTGGCAAGACGTTGTTCCTCACTGGCCTCTTTCACCAACAATGGGGCAGGTCTGGGACTATCAGCGACTTGAGGCTCATCTTTATTTTCTAATTGTTCAATGTCATGAGCCCAATTTGAGTATCGAGGTGCCTTTTTCTTCTTTTTGAAGATGCGACCCATAGAATGAAAGAGACTTTTGGCGAATCGAAAGGGTAACTTTGCTGTCGTAAATCCAGCTTTTATGCCGAATTTCGCCGCCCCAATGACGCACTTGGCAAGCAAGGGAATTGCCGTTGTGGTAATGGCACTCAGCAATGCTTTGGTATTGTGGGCCGCCACACGTCCCCAGCGGTATATGGCTTTGGGATAGAGCCAATGTTCGAGTTCGAGGGTGCGTGATAGTTTCTGATCGTCATCTGCGTTGGATAAATGCTTGGTTTGCCTTTGTTTCTTATCCCGGATATCCATGGTAACATCCATGGCATTGGACATATTCGTGAACATGCTAGTCTCACCGAGATAACATTGGGCTTGGAGGCCTCCTAAGCTTGTCAAAGAACGTGCGTGATAACTGCTGAGTCGTGTGTTGCTGAAGTTCCCTGCCCTCATATCCTCTTGAAAGCGCTCTTTGACGGCCATGCTAACTTTGGGTTCATCTTTGACTAAAAGCTCGATGGTATCAATACGATGATAAGGGCTTTGTGGGTCATGACGCATGGCATGGACTATTTCTGCCAACATAAGCTGTGCATCTAATCCAGCTAGCCCGGCCCCACATAGAGTCAGTTTTATCGATTCACCTTGTTTTAATTGCTTAGGGTCAATACGATTTACCGCCCACTCCAATTGCTTCAAAAAGCTTTTCTTTCTTGCGTCAAAATCCTCAGCTCTGGTTCTAGCATGATCATAAACATTCAAGTACTGTTTGTACTTTGAAGTTGAGTGCGTGTAGGGATCATCAAAGACCATCATGATTTCTTTATCAAGCTTAGTTGGATCATCAATTTGAGATTGTGTCGGACTAAGAAGGTGCGCATGAAATCGAGCTTCTTCGTCGTCCTCTGAATGAATGTCAATGACCCGAAAAGTGGAGGCATAACGCCCATAGGTCTTTTCATCATCAGAAGAAATCGTTAATTGGTTATGAATGAGGTCGGCTTTGCTCTGAGTGTTGATTTCGTCATGAGGGCCGTGATTTAAAACGTCGTTGATGGCCAATAAGTGGTTGGTATACTCGTAACGATGATCCCCTGTGGTCACGGGAAAGTGACTGAGAGGCTCACGCTCTTGGGTGGCCTTTTCCTCTTCAACTTCGGGTTGATCCACAAAGGGGTTGAGTAAGCTCACCCCTTTTTCTTCGGCTGCTTCCATCAAAATGCCAAACTTAATGAGGCAATTCTTTTTAAGTGCTTCTGCTTGGCCCAAATAGTCATTTTCTCGAAGCTCTTGGAGAACTTGTAGTTCATAAAATTTTTGATGCTTTTCGTCTTGCCATTGAAGCTCCAAGCGCTCAAGCTCACTTTTAAGCGGGTCCAATTTTGCATTGATTTCTTGTAGTGAATCTTCCAGTTGGACCCTTTTGAGGGTCGCCTCTTTTGTGGCTAAAACGATTTGTTTGATTTTGTCATGATTTGCCTCATAGACAGCCACCGGATCAGACGAGTTATCTTTTAAAGTCTGTATTGCCCAGTACTGCTCGATAAGCTCATGCATGTCACGTTTGACTAAGGCAAGCTTTCGTTCGGCCTCAAGTTTTTCATATTCAATGAGACTTATCTTGTATTGTTGCTCTTCAAGTTTGTCGTATTCTTTTTTAAGCTTTGAAATCTCATCTGGGCTGAAGCTATTGAACAGCGTTCTGTTGATCGCGTACTGTTCGGCCGCTTCTAGCATCTTTATCAGCTTTTCAACATCATTAAGTAACTGCAGCATTTCTTGGTGATTGGCCTTAAGCTGCTCACCTGACATTGAAAAGTACAGGTAATAAGGATCGATGTCATCTTGAGACTGTCGACTCAAATCTTGGGAGTAATGTTCAAGATAATCGCTGGTGACTTTCTGTCCTTGATTAATCGCCTGTTGCTTTCGCTCATCGCTTAGATCGAACTCAAGGGTACCAATGCCCTCATCTTTAATCTGGATAATGTTCGTATCGTACTTATTTCGTAAGGTATTAAAGCGTCGATGAATCTGCTCTAGAATGCACTTTAGGAAATTTCTGCGATTCATTTCTCTTGGAGCCGACTTTTCACCCCATCGTTGTGCGATCTCCTCTTCGGATTCCACCATAAACCCAAGGGTATTGGGGTTGGCCCCACGCTCATTCAGACCCGACGTTAAGTACTCTGGGGCATCAAAAATGCTCATAGGCATGTTATCTGCGATCCCACCATCCGCGTAGTAGTGTCCCTCGTAAAGGATTGGCTCGAAAGCAAAGGGGAATGACATCGACATACGAAGAGCTAGGGCAACCTCCATATTCGGATCTGTTTTCGCACTGAACGCCTTTAACGAACCATCGGTGAGTTTGGTCGTGACAATATGCAACTCTTTGATGTTCATGTTCTCGAGCTTTGAAAGAGCATCCAGCTGCTCAAATGAAATCCGACCCAGATCTTCAATCTGAAGCTCCTCAAGCAGTCTTTCATATTGATCCTCCAGGTAAGCTCTTTTTTGATCTTCAGGCATCAACGAGGTTATTTGTGCGTGCCTTTGTCTCAAATGAGCCTTAATCTGGGCTGATAGTTTTTTTGCTATCAACGTTCTTGAATAGTCTAAGAATTCCTCGCCTTTAAAGACCCCATTTTTCTGAAATAAGTTGATGGCATCCCCAATGCCTATCTTGGCGCCGCCCATGTTCATGACTTTGGGATCCCATGTTGCTCGATTATCCATCATGCTGGTTAAATCCATCTCATTCAGGATTTCCTCGATTTCGTCTGCGTCGTGCCCAATGGCGATGCAGACCGCAATAATGGCCCCCGCAGAGGACCCTGCAACCCGTTCAGGGGATATCCCCCTTTCTTTTAGTGCTTTTAAAGCGCCGACATACACGATCCCTTTCGCCCCTCCGCCTTCAAATACCCAATTGGTGTATTCACGGGCTTTCTTGCGTTGATTGGAAGAAAAGCGTGTTTGAAGCTCATGAAATTCGGCCATCAAGTTAGGGGCTTGAGTGTCCTTTTGGACATCTTCTTTTAAATGAAAAGGGTTCGAGGGCTCAATAAAGCTTGAAACAACCGTTTGGTTCATAGTCAGCACACACTTTTTGTCGAGGTGGATATAGGACTATATCGGCTTAAATTGGTTCCTTGACCGCTGGAACCATAAACAGTGTGGTGCCGCTGGATGTCGAGCAATGAAGCCCCATTGGGTATAAGGACTACAAAGGATAAGGTTTGTTTATGATGAAGATGAACGAGTGATTTTAAAGGCTAGGTTGGGCAACCTAGGCGTTTGATGAGTTACTCATCAAACGCTTGAGAGTGCCAGTGGGGTTGTTTGATCTTAATAAATACCAGGGGGGGGATGGTTAATAAGATTAAACCACCCACTAAAAACCCTTCGTAGAAAAAGAGTGAACCTGTTTCAAAAAGCCCTGGTGGGATAAAGGCAATCGCAAAGGCACCAATCGAGGTCACCGATCCCATGCCAGCAACAAGCCACATGCCAAGTTTTCCACCCGGCACCTTATAACCTCTGTGAACCTCAGGTTGTGAGTAACGAAGCTTGATCCCACTTAAGAAGATCAACAAATACATTAACATGGCAAACTGGATAGTCAGGGCGGTGATGATCCAAAAAGCTGAATTCACATTCGGCATAAACAAGAAAACTAACGTGAGCAAGGAACCAACCACGGCCTGAAATAACAACGTGGCTACTGGGATACCATTTTTATTTCTTTTTTGGAGCCATGGGGGCAAAAACCCATACTCCGCGCACGCTAATATCCCTTTTGCTGGCCCAATGATCCAAGTGTTGATCCCTGCAAGCGAGCCAATAGCCGCCAAAATCGCTAACACTGGCATCCAACCATGGATCCCAAAGGCCTTAAAGAACTCATCAAAGGCTTGCATAAGCCCTGCAAAAAGGTTGATGTCCCTTGGCGAGACCACAAAGGCGATGCTCAAAGAGCCAAGGATATATACCACAAGTATGATGATGGCTGATAGCAAAATGGAAATGGGGTAATTTCTTTTAGGCTTTTCTGCTTCAGCAGCATGGAAAGCAGACATTTCCATGCCGGCTAATGAAAGCAGTATGCCCGTAAAAAAGATTAACGCTTCGATGCTAAAATCAGGGACTGCACTGGCAAGGCTCAAATCAACCTTGAGCTCCATACCCTGCCCCAGCCAGAAAAATCCAAGACCAATGATCAAAGCTCCTGGGACAAGCGTACCTAAGATAACCCCCATGGATGAAATCCATGAAGACGCTTTCATTCCAAGAAAATTGACAAAGGTTGCTCCCCAGAATACGACGAGCATGACGACAGTCATGTAGGTCTTATTATCAATAAGCGCAGGATTGATGACAAAAGCCAGACAAGAAGCGGTAAAGGTCAACACCGCAGGAAACCAAGACACACTGAGCATCCAAGCAAACCATACCGCCATGAATCCAACTGGATGGCCAAAGGCCTCAGCCACCCACCGATACACCCCGCCCGACTTTGGCCACCCTGTGGCAAGCTCGGCGCAGACTAAAGCCGTAGGTATGAAAAAGAGCACCGCCGCTAGGACATAATAGACCACGCAAGAGGCACCAAATTCCACCATGATGGAGAGGTTTCGAAGAGACACAATCGCAGCCACATTGATCATCGCAAGGGCGAAAATACCTAAAAACCGCTTTGTGTCACTCATAAGCCTACTACCATAAAAAAATCGAATTGCTCATTATGGCACAGCTTCAAGCAAGCAACCAAGCTTTGCTCTCAAACAAGAGCTAAACACTATTTAGCTAGTTGAGTGCCATTTGAAAAGGTAAGCCCCAATGCTCAGAGTAATCAGGCCAAAAATGATTAAAAAGAGGCATTCAAACTGGATATCAGCAAACCCAGCATCGTAATACATCACCTCTCGCCACCCTCGAATCAAATAAGTTAAAGGAAGGCATTTGGAGATCCATTGAAGCGCGGCATGAGCACTGTCCAAAGAGAACCAGGCTTCACTTAAGATGAGCATGGGCCAGGCAAACATCTCAAGCAGTCCTCTTGATAGCTCCTCACTTTGAACTCTTGAGGCCAACATCAGTCCAAGTCCGGCCAAAGCAATGGCGCCACAGAGGGATAAAATGAATAACAACAGGTAGGAACCTATGACTGGAGGCCTTAAGACAAAATAGCATCCTGCAAACAATAAAATCATGACCGATTGAGAGATCACCAGCCGTGATAAAAGTTGGGAGCTTAGAAACTCAAACGAGGTCACGGGGGTGGCTTGCAATCGTTTCAGGTAACCGTTTTTACGGTATCGGACGATGACATAGCCTACCCCATAAAGTGCGCCATACATCATGTTAATGGCAATAATCCCAGGTAAGAGCCAATCGATGTATCGAAGCTTTTTGGCCTCTAACTCATTTCTTTGATAGCCACTGTCCTCTGGAAAGACTTTTTCTAAAAAGCTCCCCTCGACGGACTCTGTGTTGATCCAATACGACTTTGAGGTGGGCTCTATGTACAAATGGTAATCGTGCTGTTGGAGCCTAAGCATCGCCTTGTCTTTGTTTTTGGCTTCAATGACGGTCACCTGGGGAAGCTCAATGATCTCTTTAATCGACGGCTCCAGTTGAATCGTATCGCCTAAAACAGCCACTTTAAATAAAGTTTGCGGATCTTGAAACGCCAATGAAATGCCAAGCACTAAGAAAATAGGAAACCCAAAACTCCATGCTAGGGAGCCTTTATCCCTAATAAACTCTTTATTTCGAGCAAACATGAGGGCTAAAATGCGTTTCATAACGTTAATCCCTTAAAGAATGGCCTGTCAGATCTAAAAACAAATCTTCAAGGGTTGGTTTACGAATACTGAGCTCATCCAAGACAATGCCATGCTCCATCAGAGAAGTTAATGTGGCATTGATGTTTTTGGTCTTTATGCTGATGTGATGATCAAGCTCCTCAAACACCCACTTTTCATCAATGCGCTTACCTTCCAGCGCACTTAACGGCAATGTGATCTGGTACATAGGGTTGTGTTTATTGACCAGTGTTTTTGGCTCTCCCTGCATCAAGACGCGCCCTCGATCAATGATGCAAATCTCATCGCATAAGGTATACGCCTCTTCCATATAGTGGGTGGTCAGAACAATCGTCTTATCTTGGCGCTTAATGCGTTCGATCAATTGCCAAAAATTTTGTCTCGCTTGAGGATCAAGCCCCATAGTAGGCTCATCTAAAAAAAGTAATTGAGGATCATTGATTAGCGATAAGGCTAGGGCCACTCGTTGCCTTTGCCCCCCGGAAAGTTTTCTTACGTCTTGACGAATAAACTCTTCAAGCGCACAGATTCGGACCAGCTCATCAAAAGGCAAGGTTCTTTCATAAAACGAGGCAAATAACTTTAGATTCTCAGCGACCGACAAAAAATCTTGCAGCGTTGTTTGCTGAAACTGGATCCCTGAATGGCTTTTAAACGTTTTTCCCTTAAGCTTTCCCTTAAAGTAAATTTTACCCGAATCTGGTTGTGTCACGCCTTCAATGAGCTCAACGGTGGTTGTCTTTCCAGCCCCATTGGGACCAAGAAGTCCAAAACAAATACCGGGGCGTATGGAGAACGATAGATCGTTGACAGCCGTGACTGAGCCAAACGACTTAACCAAGTTCTTCACTTCAAGAATGGGGGTTTGTGCCATGTTATTTTTAGCAATCTTAAGCTAGCGCATAAAGACAGATTAGCACGCTGCCATTCATTTAGAATAGAGACCCATGGCTGCCTTAATCAAAGCAATCAAAAAGAAAGAAAACAAACTTACGGCAGGTTTAACGATTAGGTCTTGCGAGGGCCCGTCGCCTGTTTGCTTCGCGTATGCGTTCGTTGGTCATTTCTTGGAACATAGTTTTAATGTCAGCAACAAGAGGTTTATCCAAGCTTGAGAGAATATCTTCGTCAATATTAATATAAGTCGGCTCATTTCCATCGATGGTTTCTTTCACAAACTCGACAGAGTCTTGAAGATACTCAAACAAAGCTTTTTCTTTCCCATCGTCTACCGGTATTTTCCGAATCATGAACTCCTGAGCATCTGCAAACGAGCTGCCTTGATGAACCATGTCAAACAGCTCATTGAGTTCATCTTTTACGTCCATGAGGCTAGCTGGTTTGGCCAAGTCTTGTTGATTGTCTATGCCGCCTTCATTTAAGGTATCCAGCTGAGATGAGCGTATGCGTTCGTTGGTCATTTCTTGGAACATGGTTTTAATGTCAGCAACAAGAGGTTTATCAGAGCTTGAGAGAATATCTTCGTCAATACTAATATAAGTCGGCTCATTTCCATCGATGGTTTCTTTCACAAACTCGACAGAGTCTTGAAGATACTCAAACAAAGCTTTTTCTTTCCCATCGTCTACCGGTATTTTCCGAATCATGAACTCCTGAGCATCTGCAAACGAGCTGCCTTGATGAACCATGTCAAACAGCTCATTGAGTTCATCTTTTACGTCCATGAGGCTTTCAGGTTTGGCCAAATTTTGTTGATTGTCTATGCCGCCTTCATTTAAGGTATCCAGCTGAGCTTTTAGCTCAGACACTTTTGTCAAACGCGCCTCATTGAGCTTCACGCACAATGTTTTAAACCATTCATTGATTTCATAAGACTCAGATGTGCTGGCCTTATTGGTCGTGATGGTAACATAAGGTTCAGTGGGATCGGAGTCTTCCTCAAGTTCACTTAAATATTCAGCGAATTCATCAAAGAAAGATCGAACGCTTTCGAATTGTGTTGGATCTTGTATCCATCCAAGCTGAGTTAACGCATCCATCCTTCGCGAGGACGATAATTGCAATAGTTCGCCAACCTTTTCTTCATGTTCCTGAAAAATGGAAAGCAGCCTCTTTGAGGTCAATATCTGGCTACGGCGCTCGTCACAGATTTGTTTATAAGTATTCAAATCGGAGGCTAGTTTGTTCTCATCTTCATGATGTTGCTTTAACACATGAATAAATCCAATCAATTCTTCAACGTCAACCTCAGTCATGTTGCTTCTCGAGAGATTATTTTGGATCACCTCAGTTGCATCTTCCATCTTTAACGAAGGACTTAAGGAGTGACAAACAGTAATCAGAGCATGATTTATATCAAATAACTGTGATTTAAATGAGGTAATTTCCGAAAAGTAGTGCTCTCCAATTTGGCCTTTAACATAGTCAGCTATGACGACTCCACTTTGTTCCAAGTAAGAGAGTAAAGCCGTGTTTGTAAGTTTCCTATAGACCTCATCGGATACTTCAGGAGAAGAGCTCATGTTAACCCCAGCTTGTAAAAGCTTTTTAAGCATGTCGACATTGTCACTTTCCAGACATAATAATAGAGGGGTTTTACCATCTAAATCAGACACTTGCTCAATATTTTCTTCGGATAAATAAGTAGCTAAATCGCTTATTTGTTCATCGCTAAGGGTGTTTAAGCTCGCATAGTAGTGCAAAGGATTGACCCCAAATAGCCGGCCGAGTCCATCATCGTTTCCAATCACTCGATAGAGATTATCTCTATTTTGGTCATTTGCTTGGGCTTTCAAATCTGAAGCTAGTTGTGTGGCAAGCGCTGGGTGATCTTGGGCTAAGGTGACTACCATCGCACGAACCGCATTCGCATAACCATACTGAATCATTTGCTCGACTATATTTGAAGCGTCGGGGGTTAACTCACCGTCTTGAACAATACCAGAGACTAAATTATCCGCGTCGACACCCATTTGAACGACCCGCGGCATCCCACTTCTTATGGCTCCCTCGTAAAGACATGCCTTCACCATGATTTTATCGTAATCATGAGTCACAGGGGTGTTGGTGCTCGTAATCGGTATGGACTTATCAAAGGGAAGCTCCATGGGACGACCTTCAATAAGAGTTTGAGTTCGTTGGCTTCCCGCCATAACCTGCCTTTTCATCTCTTGAATAGAATGGCCATCAAATTGGTTTGGATCACGCATGAGCGGTGGGGTGATCCCATGTTTTAAGCACTCTCGAAATAATAGGACCATACAAAAAGTACGACAGTTGGCATCCTGATAAGGATGGATGCGCTCGAGAATGGAAATCAATTTAATGATGGATTCTAACTTTTCACCTTCCGTGTCACATTCACTTATCTCTTTATGATAGTCATCCAAGCATCTTTGGATGTTAATCTCAATGAACTCGCCACTTGTTCCTAGTAATTTTTTTTTGTTGTCTTTACGATCGATCCTAAACCCAAACGTGCCGGCCTGAACATTTATTTCCTCAAGCCCAAACTCGGACGCGTTCTTACTCGTCAACCCAAATCCAACGATTTCACTTCGGAATTGATCTGCCCTTCTTTGGCCACCGAGTCGAATTGAGTCATAATTAGTATTTTTAACACCATCCACGGTGTTTGCGTGGATGCGATGCAAACTTTCAATGCTTAGATCTTCAGTGAAGTACTCATCTTGCATTTCTGTAAAAAAAGAAGACATCATGCAGGCACCATAACCAGGCTCTCGGGTTTCAAACTGTGCCCAGCCCTCGTGCTGCTTTATCCCATCGATGTAGAACCTCCAAAATTCCTCCATCGGAAATGACTGGAAGAATCTTTGACGTGAATCATCACTCATAATTCGACTCCTTACTTTCCTATGACATTCCCATTGGGTTTTAGTTCATGGACAAAGTGTGCGAAGGTAAAAAATTTATGTCAGATACTGACTGCACATTAACTCAGTAAAGTGTGGCAACTGCTAATTGGATGGTTTTAGAATATACTGATCATAGAAGAATGATAAATCAATAAAAAAACATATTTATGAATTTGAAAACCATCAATCTAACAAAAGTACACGAGCGTATGCAAACGCTAGCTCAAGAAATAGGGATGGATAAGCCTCATCATCACACCAGTAAACAGGCCTCCGTGATCATCCCTATCGTGGCTCAAGAGCCCCCTTCTATCATCGTGACGAAACGAGCAGAACACTTAACCTCGCATGCCGGTCAAATGAGTTTTCCGGGCGGGCGAAAAGAAAAAGAAGACACCAGTTCGATGGTGACAGCGTTAAGAGAAGCCAGAGAAGAAATTGGGTTAACTGAAGTCGAGCCCTTGGGCAGTCTAGGGACTTACCACTCGTTATCCGGGTTTAGCATCGATGTTCACGTGGGGTTGGTGCATCAAACCAGACATCTTTTCGCCAACCCTGATGAAGTAGAAAAAATATACCAAGTGCCCATGTCATTAATTCGTGATAAGCAAGCTTTTGAAGCACGCCAATTCGCGCGAGGTGGTAAAGAGCATACGCATTATGCTCTGACATACCAAAGCCAGGACATATGGGGTTTTACTGGAACCATCCTTTTTTTATTCGGGCAAAGCCTTTTTCTTTGAGCATGTCCTTCTTAGCAAAATCTTTTTCTTAAGCCTTGACAAAAACTAGGTATCATACCGGGTCGATTTAATTTATTGTTTAAATCTCTGACTTGTTTAGCCATAGTCTCAGCGACCTCATGGGCTTGCCTTGCTTGATAAAGTGCTGATGCGCGCTCTTGTTTTGTAAGGCTAAGATCAAATCTTAAAGCCTGCTCTCGGACCTTGGCCGCGCCTAGAGACTGACCTGCGTAGTATAGAGACCTGTTGAGTCCTGCAATTTTATCATCATCACGACGACTTTGTTCTATGCCTATTTGACGGTAGTGCGCTTGCGCTCGGCGCTCACCTTCTGCAACGTCGCGGTAATAAGCATTACTTGCTTCAAACGCAGCCAATTTGGCTCTTAACGAACGTATTTCATTATCCTGTTCTTCAATGATTTCATTTTGTGCATCCACGGTTTCATCAAGCTCTCGTAGTGCGCGAGCCGCCCCATCCAAACCCTCTTGCTCACAATAATGTCGATAAGAACCCAGTGACTCTTGCTCTTTTGCTTGAGCAATCCTATGATTCATATGCCCCATCAAATTATAATAAGAGCTTAACGCCTCAGGCAAAGAGTCTGCATAAAAAGTCGCGCCCTCTAACATCTCTTTAAACTGTTCTAAAGCCATGGAAGAATGCATACCATCAAGGTTTTTTCGAATGGAACTGCCATGGCGAAAACGATCTTTATATTTTAATTTGCCACGACGTTTCTTACTTAAATTAAGTGGTTTTGATTTCATAATACTAACTTCTTTTTTCCCCTTCTAACACTATATTAATAGATAGGGGCATGGTCCAGGTATTTCAGACAATAGGTTAAAATCTTTCGATAAAATGACACTCAAGAGATTAAGATATCCATTCGAACATGATTTTTTAAGTGGTGTAGGCCTGAATGCCAGTCAATGATGCAGGGAGGTTAACTCTCCTAACGTGGCTTTGCCTGGATAAACCACTAAGAAAAGGACCGTGGTTTACTTATGGATGTTCGTCACGCCAAATGGAACATGAGCTGATGATATCTGTGTGCTTGCATTCGTGCAATGTTGACGTTGATCATCAAAAAAGATGTCGGCTTTAAACGAACTTAAAAACTCAACTTTTTCAAGGCCTCCTAAAAACAAAGACTCATCCAACCGAACGCCCCACTCTCTTAAGGTATGCACCACTCGCTCATGAGACGGCGCGCTTCTTGCTGTGACCAAAGCGGTTCGGATTGGAATTGGCAGCTCCTCATTTTGAAGCCTTACCAGCGCCTCTAAAAAGGGAGCGAAGGGACCTTTTTTCATGGGATGATGCTTGAGCGCTGTTTCGTTGTGATTGAAGGCTTCGAGGCCGTGGTGCTTAAAGACTTCCTCGGACTCATCTGAAAACAAGACCGCATCGCCATCAAAGGCAATGTTTAAGCTATCCGTGGATTGGACACCGCTGGGTCCTGACCATATGTTGGCGGCCGGACAACCGATGGACAATGCATCCGCCACATCATCGGGATTAAGCGATAAAAAAAGATGCGCATTGAAGGCTTTGGCATACCCATAGGGGCTATTGCCACCCGTGAATGCCGCTCGCGTGATATCAAGTCCATGGTGATCAATCGAATGGAATATTCTTAATCCCGTATCGGCAGTGTTTCGCGATAAAAGCAAAACCTCAACTCGTTTATCCTCTTCTTTTTTACCTTGGTTTAGGGCAAGAAATTTTTTGACCAAAGGATAAGCAAATCCTGGGTCCAAGGGATTGTGCTCATTCGCTCTTTGATGGCGAGCGTAAGCTTCAAAGCCCTCTTTTTCATAGATTTCATTCGAGGCATTTAAATCAAATAATGCTCTGGATGAGATAGCAATCACAAGCTTATCATTGAGCTTTGTCATGGGTGCCCCCTTCTAATACGGTTTGCAAATCACTTTCCCACCAATCATCGCTCATGGGAAAATAGAGTCCTAATCGAATCGGCTCAGATCCCATCTTACGCATCAGCCTCCCATAAAAGGACAGTTGATCCATATAGTGGTCCACGCAGAGTTCATGATTAAAAATGAGTTTGTAATCAATGATCCAGCGCACACCGTCAACGACAAAGGTTCTGTCCAAGATGACTTGGTGCACCTTATCCGATTTATATTGTAAGGATAATTCACTCTCACCCGGTTGGCTCATAATCCACTGGAAACGTTCACTGTTCAACCCATTTGACATGGCCTGATTGACCCAACCCAAGGCTTGATTGAGCTGATGCATTGCCACACCTTGGTTTAAAAGAGCATGTGACCATGCTTTTTGTCGAGAAGGCAGCTCATCAACGCGCAAGGACATGCCATTGGCCATCATATCAAACAGTTGATGCACAAACGTCCCTACTTTAGATTCTAGCTGACTTGGCCAGTCCGGACGGTTTAAATCATCATCAGGCGTCGGAATTTGGGGCATGGCAAAATCAGGACGCCAATGTGCCTTGAGCGCTTGAATAGCACTGGCATGTTCTGCCTCAACGACGCGATGCTGATGATATTGAATGTCTTGCTCGACATGAGGCCATAACAGCCCAAGATAAGAGC
>CAYNJF010000026.1:11770-30916 GCA_964397555.1 uncultured Francisellaceae bacterium | reverse complement strand
GGCACGGGGATCAAAAACATTCGCTTTGGTGAGCGTGCCTCTGGCACGCTTCGAGTGGTGATTGATTTGATGGAAAAGCGAGCCGCTCACAGCTTTTCGCTTAACCCTCAAGGTCAGTACGGTCATCGATTGGTGGTGGACTTGCAAAGCGCCAAGCCCGAAGTAAAAGCGGTGAAACCTGTGGCTTCTTTATCCAACATGGTGCCAAGAGATTTTATTGTGGCCATTGATGCCGGACACGGTGGAGAAGACCCTGGCGCAGTTGGGCGAAAATACAAAAGTCACGAAAAAGACATTGTCCTTAGCGTAGCCCGAAAGCTCAAGAGCATCATCGATCGCCAGCCTGGTATGCGAGCCGTCTTAATCCGCGGGGGTGATTATTACGTGGGGCTTAGAAAACGCACCCAATTGTCTCGTAAGAACGGTGCGGATTTGTTTATCTCAATTCATGCAGACTCCTTTAAAAACACCAAAGCCTCTGGGGCGAGCGTGTTTGTCCTATCGCAACGTGGAGCTTCCTCGGAGGCCGCCCGTTGGCTGGCTGAGCGCGAAAACCGTGCCGATTTGATTGGGGGCGTAAGCCTGGATGACAAAGGCGATGTGTTGGCGCAGGTGTTACTGGATTTGTCACAAACCGCCAATCAAAGACAAAGCGAAGAGTTTGCACAGACCATCATCGGCGAGCTGGCTAAGGTGACCGATATTCATAACCCAAACGTTCAAAGAGCCGGCTTTGCGGTTCTTAAGTCACCAGACGTGCCCTCTATTCTCGTTGAACTTGGGTTTTTATCAAACGCTCGAGGTGAAGCAAAACTGCGTCAAAGTCAACATCAAACCGATTTGGCAAGAGCCCTTTCTCGAGGGATCATCGATTATTTTGATGGCAAACCTCAACCGCTTTCTCCAAGCAACAGCCCTTATGCCAGCCTAACCAAACATCGAGTCAAGCGAGGGGAAACGCTCTCTCAGATCGCTTTTCAATACCAAGTGCAAACAGGGACGTTGATGCGAGCCAATGGACTATCAAGCTCAAACATTCGGGTCGGGCAAGTCTTGACCATCCCCCAAGAGCAAGAGTCATGAATAAAATTAAACCATTGTCCGCGGTTGTGGCCAATCAAATTGCCGCGGGAGAAGTCGTCCAACGTCCCGCCTCAGTGCTCAAAGAACTTTTAGAAAACGCCCTCGATGCGAAGGCCTCTACCATTGAAGTCACGGCCTGCCAGGGTGGGCTTTCTTACCTTAAAATCAGCGACGATGGCGAGGGCATGAGCGAAGCGGATTTACCTTTGAGCGTGGTCAGGCATGCCACCAGTAAAATTGAGCAAAGTTGCGATCTTGATAACATTGCCTCGCTAGGATTTCGTGGAGAAGCCTTAGCCAGCATCGCCTCCGTGACCAAGCTCTCAATTAAGTCGAAGCCGCGTGGACAAGACCAAGCGTTTGAGTGTGAGGTTCGAGGCGATGCCATGAGCCCCTTTATCAAACCTTGCGCCCCTTTTGAAGGCACCATTGTTGAGATCCGAGACTTGTTTTACAACACCCCAGGTCGACGAAAGTTCCTTAAAAGCTCTAAAACTGAGTTCCATCATCTTGATCAGGTGTTTAAACAATGCGCACTCTCACACCCACACGTGGCGTTTTCATTCACCCATAATGAAAAACTCATTCGTGCTTACAACAAAGCCCCAAATCTCAAAGCCCGGTGCGCTCAAGTGATTGGCCAAAAGTTTATTGATCAAGCCGTTGAGCTTGCATTTGACCACGATGGCTTCAAGATTGAAGGGTGGCTAGGCCTCGATGATGCCCTAAGAAAAAATAATGATCATCAATTTTTCTTTGTCAATCAGCGGTACGTCAAAGACAAAATCATTCTGCACGCCATCAAAAGCGCTTACCTAGAGCATGGCATCGATGCCGATGCCCATCCAAGCTTCGTTTTGAACTTACAATGCCCCTATGATCAGGTGGATGTAAACGTGCACCCCACTAAGCATGAAGTACGCTTTACCCAACCGTCCTGGGTGCATGATTTTTTAAACCAGTGCGCACAAGCGGCCCTGGGCTCGACCTTTACACAGCCGGAACAATCCGTGCTGGCACTCAGTGTTCCTGTCGTGAGTAAACCACTGCCCCAATTAGCCTTGAGCCCTCCCACCTCCAAACCCATTCACGCCACCCCCTTAGAAGTGGGTTTAGATCTGGAAGTTTACAAGCCAAAGCAACACCAAGAGGTATGGTGGCATCATTGGTTTTTGGTCTTTGGAGACACCTTACGAGCGGTGGATGCTCAAAAGCATGCAAGCACCTTATTTAAAGGCATGGATTGGTCCAAAGCGCCTACACGTTCTGTGTTAAAACCCATCAAAGTATCCCCCAAACAAAAAGCGCTCTGGGAACAACGTGGCCTAAGCTTTAAGCAAAACTTAAAAGGCGAGTGGTTGATCCACTTAGCTCCAGCCTGCTTTTTGGATGCTTGGATGCAAACATGGGACACTAAGGATTGGATAGACTCATTGCCCCTTGAGCTTTTAAAGCTGCCTTACCTTCAAGCTCAATTGATTCAAAGGATGAAAAAAGAGTCACCAGCTTGGGTTCAAACCATGACACTGGATGAATGGATCACCAACATGCAACCGTCGTTGCAACTGAGTTAAGGAGGATACACATGGACGTACTAACGGAACAAATCATGGGCTGCTTTTTGATGGTGCTCGGCCTCGGGCTTGTCATTCAGCCTCGAGCTTGGATTTCATACGCCAGAACGCTCATCAAACACCCAGCCCATTTAGTGCCCATCGGAATCATCACCTTACTGCTTGGCTTGTTCGTTGTCTTTGCTCATCCACAAATGGATAGCCCAACAGCGATTGTGACAAGCTTGTTCGGGTGGCTCATGCTCATCAAGGGCACAGCCATTTTATGCTTGCCCATGACATTAATGCGCTACTATCCGATCAAAGTCCTTAAAAAACCAGTATTGATGGTGGAAGGCGTGATCCTTATCGGCCTTGGCCTTTGGGTTTACTATCCCACCATCGCCTAAAGCAACGGAATTAAGCAGGAGCCGCAGCTCGATCGCGGCTCCACGAAATGATGCCCCAAATGCACAGTAGGGTGTAGACGAAAAACAAAAACGCCTGCGCCCACGCATGCAAATATAAGTTATAAGATATCCAACCTACATTGGCAATCGCCCACATCCACTGGCCAGTCACATTCTTCTTAATGATAAATACATTACCAATCAAAGACATGGCAACTAAAACCCAACTAAATACTTCCCAACTCATGACTTACCTCGTTTGTTATTTTTTGCGATTATCCGGTGAGATAAGAGCCAGGTCAACGCTCAGCTTGACAGCTTAGAAGGCCAAGGATAATATGTCGTCCAACTTTCTAAATAAGTGCATCATCATGTCATCTCAAAAACCTCCTGTCATCTGCATCATGGGTCCAACTGCCTCGGGCAAAACACGATTGGCCTACGAGCTTTTTGATGCTTTGGATGCGCGATTGATTAGTGTGGATTCAGCCCAAGTCTACAAGGGCATGGACATTGGGGCGGCCAAGCCATCTGAGAGTGAGCTACAAGCGTACCCGCATGATTTGATTGATGTGGTTCACCCTTATGAGCCTTTTGATGTGAATCAATTTTGCGAGCTGGCCAAGCGCAGTATTCGACAAGCACACGCGCAGAACAAGGTGGCGATTCTTGTGGGTGGGACCATGCTCTATTTCCGTGCTTTGATGCAAGGGCTTGCACAGCTACCCAGTGCTACAGCGGAGCTTCGTAAGCAATTGGGAGAACAGGGGCAAGCGATCGGGTGGCCTAAGATGCATGCCAGGCTCATGGAAGTTGATGCTCAAACTGCAAGTCGATTAGAGCCTAATGATGCACAGCGTATCCAAAGAGCCCTTGAAGTCTTCGAGACGTCAGGGATCCCAATGAGTGAGTGGCTGGCTCGCCAAGAGCCCATTGAGCCGGAGTTCAATTTTTTGAGCATGGCTCTTGATGTCACCTTAGAGCAGCGCCCGAAGCTACGCCAGACCATCCGAACGCGCTTTGAAGCTATGATCGAGCAAGGTTTCATCGATGAGGTGAAAGGCTTAATGAGCCAACCATGGTTTGATGAAGACTTATCCGCCTTTAGAGCGGTGGGGTATCGCCAAGTGATTGAGCATTTGTTGGGGCACATTTCCCTAGAGGCCATGATTGACAAGGCAGCCATTGCGACCGGTCAGTTGGCCAAGCGTCAGCTGACTTGGCTGCGTCGTTGGCCAAATTGTGTCAAACTGAATGCTTATGATCCGAGCATTTGTGAAAAGGTTCTCGCGCTTTATGAAGCCAATCAACCCCAAGTCCTTGCCTAAAAGCATCACCGTCCTTTTTGTCGTTTTATGCGGGGTGGTCTTTATTGGATTTATGGGCATTTTGCAATTAAAGACGAGCATCCTAAACATAAGAGATCAGGTGATCCTAATCGCGCAAACGGCCCCTGCTCATGCCAGAAACCTCCAAACAATGATCAATGAATTTGATTTACCCCCGGGTTTAAAACAAGAGTTAAACAAAGACAGAGTGACACTCAACGCCTTATCCTTCGATGGCTTATTCGACTCACCCGAAAGCACCCAGGCCTATCAGACGTTTTTGAATGAGCATCAAAGCCATCTCAATCGTGGCTGGGTCTTTATCGATAAACATGCACCTGACAAAGCCTGGGTAGGCTTAGCCCAGCAATCGTATCAATTTATTCTTGCCAACGAAGTCCTCTCCATACGCGTGACCGTGTTTAATCAGCAGTTATCAGGTGATTACCTGAGATGGATTAACAAGCTCTTTTTTGGTGCTAAACCCATGCCTGAGCTGCGGTTTATCAACGACCATGAGCTCTACTTTTTACCCGAGCGTAAAGATCCGATTTAGTCGATTCATTTAAGTTATTCAGCCTAAATGACAAAGTTGGCTAAAAAATGGTTTAGAACTTGATAACGATGTGATAATCTGGAAATGCTGCAGGTAGTTGTGCGTAGCTGTCTAATAATAAGAATCGAGCAAAAGGAGAGGCAAGATGTCGAAGGGGCAATCCCTACAGGACCCTTTTTTGAACCAGTTACGTAAAGAGAAGGTGCCTGTATCCATTTATCTTGTAAATGGGATCAAATTGCAAGGGCAAGTTGAGTCTTTTGATCAGTTTGTTGTGCTTTTGAAAAACAGCGTAAGCCAGATGGTTTACAAACATGCAATATCGACGGTAGTACCATCAAGAAATGTCAAAACTGTATCTTCCAATCAAGAGAACAACGATTTCCAACCCTCTGGAAATCAATGATGATCTCTGGGGGGCGCTAGTTGTTTGAGCGCCCAAAAAGCGGTGAAAGAGCGGTCCTAGTCCAAATTTACTTCCAAAATTATGACGATTCCGACCTTCAAGAATTTAAAGAGTTATCCCGTGCCGCAGGAGCCGAGGCCGTTGAGGTCTTAACGGCGACTCGTGACAAACCTCATCCGGCCACGTACATCGGATCTGGGAAGGTTGAAGAACTCAAGGTCATGGTCAAATCCCATGACATTCAATTAGTTATTTTTAATCATGAACTCTCACCCGCTCAAGAAAGAAACTTAGAAAGAGAGCTTAAATGTCGAGTGTTGTCTCGCACTGGCTTAATCCTCGATATCTTTGCGCAACGAGCCAGAACCCATGAAGGAAAGCTTCAGGTAGAACTCGCTCAGCTTTCTCATCTTTCAACCCGACTAGTTCGAGGGTGGACTCACTTAGAGCGCCAAAAAGGCGGCATTGGGCTTCGTGGTCCAGGTGAGACGCAGTTGGAGACCGATAGGCGATTGCTCAGGCATCGGATTAAAACCATCAAAGCACGTCTTGAAAAGGTCGTCTCTCAACGTGAGCAATCAAGAAAGAAGCGCGCCAGAGCTCAGATGCCAACCATCGCACTTGTCGGTTACACCAACGCTGGTAAATCAACCCTATTTAATGCGCTTACTGGATCGGACGTTTTAGTGGCCAATCAATTGTTTGCCACGCTCGATCCTACGGTCGGGACGGTCAAAATCCCTGGCATGGGGGATATCATTGTCACCGACACCGTCGGTTTCGTCAGAAAACTTCCGCATGACTTGGTCGATGCATTCAGAGCTACCTTGGAAGAATCACGCTATGCCGATTTGTTGTTGCACGTGGTGGATGTCCACGCTGACAATGCACAAGAGACCATGGAAGCGGTGGATGCAGTCTTAGAAGAGATCGGTGCCATCGAAGCGCCAACCTTGATCGTCTTTAATAAAGCCGATTTGCTTGAGGACTATGAACTGATTGTGCCTAAAGTTGATCGCAATCATCAAAATGTCGTGACCAGGGTTTGGCTTTCTTCGTTGACTGGGGTAGGCTTGGATGAGCTGATTGGTGCGATCCAAGAATTAATCGTTCCCGATTTCATCGAGGGCCGATTACGTTTAGAATCAAACCAAGCTCAGGTGCGCGCAAGATTATTTGAGTTAGATGCTGTACTCGAGGAGTCGTTTGATGAGTTTGGTTGGCAGCTTGAAATAAAGCTTCCTAAGGCCCGTTGGGCGGCGTTGTGTCGGGCATTCCCTGATTTAGAAGACCCATTTGGATAACGAAAGGATAGAGATATGGCTTGGGACGATCCAGGTAAAAAAGGTAGTAATGGTAACGGTCAAGATCCATGGGGAAAAAATGGTGGACCTCCTAACTTAGATGAATTGTTGGCGCAGTTGCAACGTAAAATTGCAGGTCTATTCGGAGGCGGCAAAGGCTCATCGTTTGATATTCAAGGGAATGGTTCTGGCAAAAGCTCTTTAGGCATGTGGCTTGTTATCGCCATCGTCGCCATCGCTTACATCCTAAGTGGTATCTACATTGTCCAACCGGCCGAGGTGGCGGTCATCAAACGCTTTGGCGCTTATGTGCGATCTGAGCAACCTGGACCCCACTGGATCCCGCTTTTAGTTGAATCGAAGCGCATTATCAATGTGGACGAAGTCAAAACCACCAATCACGGTGGCCAGATGCTGACCAAAGATGAAAACATCGTTGATGTGAAAATCGCGGTTCAATACCGAATTGAGAACCCTAAAGACTACTTATTTAACGTCATCGAGCCAGAGTTCACGCTTCGACAAGTGTCAGAAAGTGCTTTGCGTTCAGTGGTTGGTCAGTCCACGTTGAATGAAGTGTTAACCTCTGGTCGTACTGAGGTGACGGAAAACATTCGCAAACAAGTCGAGCAAATCATTGCGTCTTACGAATTAGGGCTAGAAGTTTCCGATTTGGCTATGCAGCAATCGAAAGCGCCTGATGAAGTCAAAGAAGCTTTCGATGATGCAATTAAAGCGCAACAAGATGAAGAGCGCTTTGTGAACCAAGCCAGAGCGTACTTAAACGAGCGAGTTCCGGTCGCTGAAGGTAAGGCCAAGCGGATTATTCAAGAAGCCACGGCTTATAAAGAGCAACAAGTGCTTCTCGCACAAGGTGAGACCGCTCGGTTTAACGAGCTGTTGCCTGAGTATAAGCGCGCACCCGATATTTTGCGTGATCGTTTGTACCTCGATACGTTGGAGCATGTGTTTGCAAAAACTTCCAAGGTGATGGTTGATGTGGAAGGGGGCAACAACTTGATGGTCTTGCCGCTTGATCAGTTAACCAAACGTAACCCTGAAGAAGTCCAGTCGGTCGCTAAGCTTATGCCTTCTGTTGAAGAGTTGAGCCAATATCGCCCAACACCGACTGAGTCCAACCAACGTCGGACTCGCCCCACGTATAACGACCTGAGTCGACCCCGCTCACAAGGAGGTAACCGATGAATCCTACTAAATCTTTAGGTGTTGTGTTTGGAGTGCTTCTCCTTATCTTTTTGATGCTAAGCGTGTTCATCGTGGATGAAACCGAAAGAGCCATCATTCTTCGATTAGGTAAAATCCAAGAGAACTCGGATGGGACCGTCAAGGTAATTGAACCTGGTTTGAGCTTTAGAGTGCCCTTTATTGACTCGGTTCGCCGATTCAATAAACAAGTACGTAATCTAGAGATTCAATCCTCTCGTATCCCAACCGAAGAGAAAAAAGAGCTCATCATCGATTTATACAACAAATGGCGTATTGTCGATTTTGATAAGTTCTTCCGTTCAACGGGTGGAAACCCACGTCAAGCTGAGCGTCTTTTGCGTGAGAAAACCAACGATGGACTTCGTACGGAAATCGGTCGTCGTAAACTCAATGATGTGGTCTCATACGACAGAGATCTGATCATGCAAAAAATCTCTCAAGAGGTGAACACATCGGCTGCCAACTTAGGGGTTGAGGTCGTTGATGCGCGTGTGGTTCGCATCGAGCTGCCTCCTGAAGTCTCGGATGCGGTCTTCAACTTGATGAGAACCGAGCGTGAGCAATTTGCAAAGCAATCACGTGCTCAGGGTCGTTCACGTTCTGAAGCGATTCGAGCCGAAGCCGATGCCACCGTTACGGTGACCTTGGCTAAAGCTGACCAAGAGTCTCGGGTCATTCGTGGTGAAGGCGATGCTGAGGCTGCACGTATTTACCAAGAGTCTTTCTCGCAAGATCCTGAGTTTTTCCGATTCTTTAGAACCATGGAAGCGTATCGCAATACCTTCCAGTCGAACTCGGACATTCTTGTCTTGAAGCCGGACAGTGACTTCTTTAGTTACTTCCAAACCAAAGAGGGCAGATCCTCTCGCTCTGAAAACTCGTAAGAGGACACTCCAGGGATGACCTGGAGTGGTTGTTGTCATGATTGAATGGTCCGATTTGTGGGCAGGGATTGCTCTGTTACTCGTGTTTGAAGGAATCTTACCCTTTATTTATCCCGCCAAGTGGAAATCGTTGCTCAAAGCGGTTTCCTCTCAATCCGATCATTCCCTGCGCATCATGGGCTTTTTGAGCATGATGCTTGGTCTTCTTATTATTCAGGTAGTACGGTAATGATGAAAAAAAATACGGTCATCTTAGGCACTCAGTGGGGCGATGAAGGTAAGGGTAAGATCGTTGATCTTTTAACGCCCAACGTCAAAGCCGTGGTTCGCTTCCAAGGAGGCCATAACGCAGGTCATACGTTGGTTGTGGATGGTCAAAAGACCGTATTGCATTTGATCCCCTCAGGCATCTTGCATCCAAATGTCATGAATCTAATTGCCCAGGGCGTTGTGGTAAGCCCAAGTGCACTTAAAAAAGAAGTGGACATGCTTATCGACAAGGGGGTCAACGTCAAAGATAAACTGATGATATCCAGTGCTTGCCCTTTGGTGATGCCATATCATGTGGCCTTAGATCAGGCCCGTGAATCCAAAGCCACTCGTGCCATTGGCACCACCAATCGTGGTATTGGTCCCGCTTACGAAGATAAAGTAGGTCGAAGAGCGCTTCGTGTGGGGGATCTCAGCGACTGGGATAGTTTTTCTGAGCGCACACAAAGCTTGGTCAAATATCACAACACGCTCTTAGAGCATTATTATGAAGTCGAGCCGGTTGATGTGGACAAGGTGCTCGAAGAGATTCATCAAGCTCGTGACTTAATGCTCTCATTGATGGGCGATGTGCGCGAACGCTTGTTAAGTTTACTCCAAGCCAAATCCCCCATTCTTTTTGAGGGCGCTCAAGGGGCTATGCTCGACATTGATCATGGCACCTATCCTTTTGTGACCTCCTCGAACACCACGGCCGGCGGTGTGGCCACAGGGACTGGCTTAGGACCTTTGGACATTGATGAGGTCATTGGCATCACCAAAGCCTATTGCACTCGGGTTGGCAACGGACCGTTTCCAACCGAGCTGGATGATGAGTTCGGAGACCATTTAGCCAAAGTGGGGCACGAGTTTGGCGCTACCACGGGTCGCCCACGACGTTGTGGATGGTTTGATGTTGCCTTGATGAGAAAATCAGCCGCCGTAAATTCTTTAACGCAGTTGGCGATTACCAAACTGGATGTCCTTGATGGGTTGGATACTCTTTACATTGCAACCCACTATGAGCTGGATGGAAAACGATTGGAGCAGCCTCCGATTGACGCCCAGCTGTACAGTCAATGCAAACCTGTTTACGAAACTGTCAAAGGATGGAAACAGTCCACTCAAGGCATTTCAACGTATGACGAGCTCCCAGCGGAAGCGAGAGCCTATTTGAACCGATTGAGTGAGCTGGTCGGCGTGCCTGTAGGGCTTGTGTCTACAGGAGCTGAGCGCTCCCATACCATCGATTTGATGGAACAAAAAATTAGCCTGGCCTCGTAATGAGGCCCAAGAGATACTATGAGCAAAAAGAAAAAAAGCAAAGGGCTTCATGATCCGTACGCGGAACGAGAAGCCTCACGATACGAAAATCCCATCCCTTCCCGTGAATTTATCTTAGAAGTTTTAGTCAATCACGGAGAGCCCCTTAAACGAGCGGTGCTTGCAAAGCATTTTCATTTGAAATCTGAAGATCAACTTGAAGCCTTACGGCGTCGTTTGATCGCCATGGTGCGCGATTGCCAAATCGCCAAAACCCCTCAAGGGTATGCCGCTTTGACCCTGTTTAAAGAAACTCAAGGGGTCATGAAGATCAAAAAAGATGGCTTCGGTGTCATCGCAAGTGACGATGGGGATGTGATGATCCCTCCTCGAGATGCTCGAGGGTTTTATGACGGAGACGAACTAAAAGTTCGGATCACCGGTTACACCCCTCAGGGCAAAGCCCAGGGTAAAATTGTTGAAGTCGTTCACCACGCGAAGGTCACCCTCATCGGTCGTTTTTTCAAAGAACATGACTCTTGCTTTGTCATGCCGCTTGGAAAAACGTATGCCACGGACATTTGGATCCCCAAAAACTTGATGCAAGCGCAAGAGGGCGACATCGTCCAGGTTCAGCTTGACCGTAACTTATCGTCACGCAAAGAGGCGGTCGGTAAAGTGATTCATATTCTGGGTGATCCGGAGCGTGAAGGCATTGAGATTGATATCGCTTTGCTCAAGTTCCAAGTCCCCAATCTTTGGCCACGAGGGATCATCAAGCAAGCCAAGGCCTTTGGCTCTAAGATCCCCGAAGCTGAAGTGAGCCAACGTGAAGATTTAAGAGAGCTTCCCTTTGTCACCATCGATGGCGAAGACGCCAAAGATTTTGATGATGCGGTTTATTGCGAACGTAGACCCAGAGGCGGTTTTCGTTTGTTCGTGGCCATTGCCGATGTCTCTCATTACGTCAAACCAGGCACCATGCTCGATGAAGAGGGTGAGAATCGGGGTAACTCGGTTTACTTTCCTGGCTTTGTGGTCCCAATGCTTCCTGAAACGCTGTCCAACGGACTTTGTTCGCTCAAACCCAAGCAAGACCGACTGGCGCTGGTTTGTGAGATGTTGGTCAACAAAGAAGGGCAGGTGACTCGATCTAAGTTCTACAACGCCACCATATGCTCACACGCTCGTCTTATTTACGGTCAAGTGGCCAAGGTCTTAGCCGGTGATAAGCGTCAACGAAACAAGCTCGGCCCTTTGGTGGATGATCTTGAAGCGCTTCTCGATTTATTCAACGTTCTTTTGAAAGCTCGCCAGGAGCGAGGGGCCATCGAGTTTGAGACGGTGGAAACTCAGATTATGTTTGATGAGCTTGGAAAAATTGCCGCCATCCAGCCCTCCGAGCGCAACGTGGCTCACCGCATCATTGAAGAGTGCATGTTGGCGGCCAATGTCAGTGCGGCTAAATTTTTGACCAAGCATAAATGCCCAACGCTGTACCGTGAGCACGCGCCACCCCCAGAAGAAAAACTCACCGGACTTCGTGACTTTCTGAAAGAACTCGGGCTCAGTCTGGGGGGGAGAGATAAACCCACCCCTCGAGAGTTCACGGATCTGCTTGAAAAAATTGCTGATAGGCCAGATGCGAAAGTGATCCAAACCGTCATGCTACGGTCCATGTCTCAAGCGATGTATACCACCTCTCAAGAAGGGCACTTTGGGCTGGCCTATCCGGCCTATGTCCACTTTACCTCCCCCATCCGCCGCTACCCAGATCTGATTGTCCATCGTCAAATCAAACAGATCTTAGCCGGGAAAAGCATCGATAAAGAGCGCATGAAAGAGCGCTTAGATGTCCTTGGTGAACATTGCTCGATGACCGAACGACGAGCCGATGATGCCACAAGAGATGCCACCATGGCCCTTAAGTGTCATTACATGAGCGATAAGATTGGCCAATCCTTTGAAGGCACCATCACCGCAGTGACGTCTTTTGGATTGTTCGTTGAGTTGAACCAGTATTATGTAGATGGGCTCGTCCATGTGGCATCCTTAGGCGACGATTATTTTTATTTCGAACCCTTCAAACATCGCATGATTGGGGAGCGAACCCGAAAAGTCTATCAACTTGGAGATAGCCTCGAGGTCACCTTGATGCAGGTCGATCTGGAAGACAAAAAGCTCGATTTAGCAATCACAGCCACCCTAGATGAACACAAACCAACGCCAAAGCGAGGCAAAAGTAAACCTAAGGATAAAGGGCGTCCAAGCGCTCGAGGTAAAGGCAAGGGCAAAGGGAAAGGCAAGGCAAAAACTCGTTCAGGCAAACCCAAAAGGCGTAAACGATGAGATACCTTGTAGGCATAAAAGCTGTCCAGCAGCTCTTAGAGCATGCCCCTGAGCGCGTGAAAGGGCTATTTTTTGACCCGCAAAAAAAAGCCACAGCAAAGTTGGTGGAGCTTGCGGCCAAGCACGGCATCTCAGCCCAAAAACTGGATGCCAAGAAATTGGATCAAAAAGCCGAAGGCGCGAATCACCAAGGGATCATGGCAAGCTACGCGTACCAAGACTTAAGCCTTGGGGATTTGATCGACACGCTTGAGTCTAAAGACCAAGCGCTCGTGGTGGTGTTGGACGAAGTTCAAGATCCGCAAAACGTCGGTGCCATTTTGCGTACCTGCGCCGCCTTTGGGGTCGATGCCATCATTGCACCCAATAAAAATGCCTGCGGTCTGACACCGACGGTGGTCAAGGCTGCTCAAGGAGGCGACTTGTGGGTGCCCTTTATTCAGGTCGTCAATTTATCCCGAGCCTTGAAACAATTGCAAGAATCAGGCATTTGGGTTGTTGGGACCCATTTGAGTGAACAGGCTAAGCCACTACACAGTCTGGATTTGACCGGCAAGCTTGCCCTTGTGATGGGAGCTGAAGGCGAAGGGCTTCGTGCCAATACCCTCAACCATTGTGATTTCCAAGCCATCATTCCAATGGCTTCCAAAATGGGCAGCCTCAACGTCTCAGTCGCCACTGGGATCTGCCTGTGGGAAGCGATGAAGCAACGCTCAACCGCCTAAACGTGCATGCACACACCCCTAGGAAAAAGGCCATCACATGGGCTTTTTTCCTTCTCCTTTTACACTGAGCCATGTAACCATCCTAGAGTTGCCTAGGGCGTCGGTTTTCCCTATAATGAGCGTCCTGACTTGGAAGCGTTCAAGTCAATTGATTAACTAACCTTGCTCTTGGAGGCATCCAAGAGATTCATAGCCGAAAGGGATACATATGCGTCATTATGAAATTTTATTGCTGATCCATCCTGATCAGAGCGAACAAGTTCCTGCCATGGTCGAGCGTTACCAAGGCATCATCCAAGAAGGTCAAGGCCAGATCCACCGTCAAGAAGACTGGGGTCGTCGTGCATTGGCTTACCCAATCAACAAGATCCATAAAGCGCATTATTTGTTGATGAACATCGAGTGCGACGTTGACACGCTTGAAAAGCTAAAACACGCGTTCAAATACAACGACGCCGTCCTAAGAGACATCGTCATCAAGCAAAAAGAAGCCATTACCGAAGTATCAGTAATGCTCAAGCCTGAAGACGAAAAAGATTCACGTCAACAAACACAAGCAGCTTAAGGGGGATATTGATATGGCTGGAGCTGGATTAAGGTTTCGTGGCAACAAGAAAAAGTTTTGTCCTTTCACCGAAGGTAAAATCCCGGTTGATGAAATTGATTACAAAAACATCAAGTTGCTAAGAAAGTACATTTCAGAGAACGGTAAAATTGTTCCCGCTCGTATTACTGGCGTTGCGAACAAATACCAACACATGATCGTCGCTGCCATCAAACGTGCGCGTGAAGCGGCTTTACTACCGTACACTGATCGTCACTAAGGGGCATTGCAATGGAAGTTATTCTATTAGAAAACGTAAGAAACTTGGGTCGCTTTGGGACTAAAGTGAATGTTGCTAATGGCTATGGTCGTAACTACCTTATCCCAACAGGTAAAGCGGTCCCTGCTACGGGCAATAACTTAGCTCAATTTGAAGCCAAACGTGCTGAGCTTGAAAAAGCGGCGAACGAACGATTAGAAAGCGCTCGTCAAAGAGCGGCTGAAATCGAAGCGGTTCACGTCACGATCGCAGCGCGTGCTGCTGATGAAGGTAAGCTTTACGGTTCTGTGGGCACCTTTGACATTGTCAAAGCGTTTGCCGATAAAAACGTGAAACTTGAGCGTCAAGACGTTCGCCTTCCAAATGGCCCGATGCGTGAAGTCGGTGACTTTGAAGTCACCTGTCAGCTGCATGCTGAAGTCGTTGCTGTTGCTAAAGTGACCATCGTCGCTGAAGAAGAGTAATCTTTGTCTCAGTCAGGGCTCGCCCCTGACTGAGCACGCCTTTCCTAACCCCATGATTGCCCTCACCCTTATCTAATGCCACAATAACCAATTGTGCAAGAGTTCTGGATTATTGCTGTGAACGACAAGGTTTATCAAGATTTTGCTGCGAGCCAAGAAAAAACATTGAGAAAGGCTCCTCACTCAACCGAAGCTGAACAGGCTTTATTGGGTGGGTTAATGATCAACAATCACGCTTGGGATCAAGTGGCGGATAAACTCTCTGAGAAAGATTTTTATCAGCCTGAGCACCAAGTGCTGTATCGGGCGATGGAGGCGTTAGCCGCTCAAAGCAGTCCTTTTGATATCGTGACGATTCCTGACTGGCTTAAAGATAATCAAATGTTTGATAAAGCCGGTGGTTGGGATTATCTAAAAGATTTAGCGGAAAACGTGACCACCTCGGCCAACGTGTCCGTCTACGCGGACATCATCCGTGAGCGCTCTATTTTGCGTCAGCTGATTCAAGTCGGCGTGCATATCCAAGAAAATGCAACGATGCCTGCAGGTCGAAGCAGTGGCGAAATCTTAGATGATGCCGAACGAGAAGTGTTTGCCATCGCTGAGAAAGGGGCAAAATCAGAAGGCCCTGTCAGCATTAAATCCATTGCCGCCAAAACCTTGACGGACATTGAAGCTCGAAGAAACAACCCGAGTTCCTTAAGTGGTTTATCAAGTGGCTTTAAAGACTTCGATAAGATGACCAACGGGTTGCACAAGGGGGACCTTATCATCATTGCCGGTCGTCCATCGATGGGTAAAACTGTTCTGGGCGTCAACATTGCCGAGCATGCGGCCATCAAGTCGGATAAAGCGGTGTTGATCTTCTCCATGGAGATGCCGTCTGAAGCCATTGCAACCAGGATGCTCTCCTCGTTGGGCTCGATTGATTTATCCCGTTTGGCGTCCGGGAAGCTCAAAGATTCTGAATGGCAAAAGTTATCCTCTGCCGTGGACTGGTTAACTGGGGCCAAGCTCTTTATTGATGATTCAGCCGCCTTATCGCCGACCGAGGTTCGGGCTCGGGCGAGACGTCTTGTGCGCGATGGTCACGAGCTCGGATTAATTGTACTAGACTATTTACAGTTAATGCGTGGATCCAGTGCCACCGAGAACCGTACCGCTGAAATCTCGGAAATTTCGAGGTCGTTGAAGGCCTTGGCCAAAGAGTTGGACATTCCAGTCATTGCCTTATCGCAGCTGAACCGCTCTTTGGAGCAACGCCCCAACAAACGACCTGTGATGTCAGATTTGCGTGAATCGGGCGCGATCGAGCAGGATGCGGATTTGATTGTCTTTATTTATCGGGATGAAGTCTATCATGAAGATTCACCCGATAAAGGCACCGCTGAATTCATCATCGGTAAGCAAAGGAATGGTCCGATTGGTATGGTTCGAGCGACGTTTGCTGGACAACACGCACGATTCAACAATTTCATGAGTGATCAGGAATTTGTGGTTCCTGCTCAAGATCACTCTCCGGATGTGCCTTTATAAAAAAAGGAGGATGGTTTGGGCCCGGTATTAACAGCCACCATCTCAACCTCAGCCATCGCACACAACCTTAAGGTTGTGCGCTCGCTTTGTCCGCGCCAAAAAGTGTTGGCCATGATCAAAGCCGATGGGTATGGCCATGGTCTGATTAACGTTGCTAAGGCTTTATCTGAGGCCGATGCCTTTGGCGTGGCACGCATCCATGAAGCCACGGCGTTAGATGGTCATACGCAAAATCTCATCGTCCTGATGGAAGGGGTTCAATCCAAAGAAGAGCTCGATCTCGCCTGCGCCAAAGGGTATGCCATGGTGGTGCACTCGCTTGATCAGGCCATGATGCTCAAAGAACATCCCCAAACACTCCCTTTTTGGCTCAAGCTTAATGTTGGCATGAATCGGCTTGGGATGGACCAGGCACAAGCCATCTTGGCCTGGGAGCTGCTCAAAGACAAAAGACACGCCATGATCGGATGGATGGGCCATCTGGCTCAAGCCGATGAGCTTGATCTGTCGGCAACGAATGAGCAAACGCAACGATTTGTGGAGTGGACTCAAGCGTTCGAAGGACAAAGAACCTTAGCCAATTCAGCCGGGGTGTTGCATTGGAGCGAAACTCACTTTGATTGGGTACGACCAGGGATCATGCTTTATGGCGCCTCACCGATTGAAGGCACCACAGGGGTCGATCATGGCCTAAGGCCGGCCATGGAGCTTAACTCAACCCTGATTGCTGTCCAACACGTGAAAAAAGGCGAAGCCATTGGCTACGGAGCCACCTTTACTGCAGCCAATGATTTACGCATTGGCGTGGTCGCGGCTGGATACGGAGATGGGTACCCAAGGCATGCGCAAACAGGCACCCCGGTCTTGGTTGAGGGGGAGCCCTCTCGTTTGGTTGCACGCGTTTCGATGGACATGCTCACGGTCGACATCACGCACATCCCCCAGGCCACAGTTGGCTCATCGGTCACTCTATGGGGCACTGACTTGCCCATCGAGCAGGTCGCGCATCATGCAGGGACAATCTCTTATGAACTGTATTGCCAGTTGACGAATCGCGTTCACCATCAATGGATTGATTAATCATGACTCAAAAAAGTGGCAAGGATGCCCTTATCGAGAGCTGTCCTGCGCATCCCATGGATTTATTTCAATCATGGTATGAGCAAGCTAAATCCTGCGAATCTTCACACCCAAATGCCTTTGTCTTATCAACCCTAACAGACGATGGGGTTGATGCTCGTGTGGTCTTGGCCCGATCTTGGGACGAGAAGGGGTTTGTTTTTTACACCAACCAAGGCTCGGCAAAAGGCCAACAGTTAACCCAAAACCCGGCGTGTTCAGCGGTGTTTTATTGGCCTTGTTCCAATCGTCAAATTCGCGTTCAAGGAAAAGCCCATCTCCTCGAAGAGGCAAAAACCAAAGCGTTTTTTGCAACCCAGTCGAGGCCTAGCCAGGCGGTTGCGATTGTCTCACACCAATCCAAGCCAATCTCTTCGATGGATGCACTTAAGTCCAGATTTGATCAAACGCTTGCGCAAGAACAAGCATTGGCATGCCCATCTTATTGGAAAGGTTTTGTGTTCGTGCCTGTTTCGTTTGAGTTTTATGAGGGAAAAGACAATCACTTAAACGAACGCTTGAAAGTGACTCAACGTGAAAACCATTGGATTTGGCAGCGCTTATCACCCTAGGTCTTAATAAGGGTGTTTTTTATGGTGGAATTGATCAGAAAACTTATTTTCTTTTCGAAAAGGGTATGCTAAGTTTTGCTAAGTTATTAACTTGGAGGAACACCAATGGCCGCTAAAAAGCCTGCAAAGAAGTCAACAAAAACCACAAAACGCACGACTGCAAAGCGTACAACGACAACGACAAAAAAAGCGAAAACCACCGCTAAAAAGTCAAGCACGACAACTAAGAAGCGTACGCCTGCAAAAACGACCGCTAAAAAAACAGCGGCGAAAACCACAGCTCGCAAAACCACAGCGAAAACCCCTGCTCGTAAAACAACGGCTAAAACAACAGCGAAAACCACAGCTCGTAAAGCGGCAAGTCGTACGACTGTTAAAAGCACTGTGGCTAAAACGACTTCTCGCTCTTTGACGGACATCATCGCCAAGTTGCCTTCTAAAGCCATTACCGCCAAGCAAACCAAAGCACAAATTTACACGGAAATCTCTGAGTTGACCGACGTCAGCAAAGCCGATGTAAAAGCGGTCTTCGCGGCATTGAAAAACATCGTAGAAAGACACGTTAAGACCAAAGGCTCTGGTGAAGTCACCATCCCTGAGCTCGGCATTAAAGTCCGCCGTATTCAGAAAAAAGCCACCAAATCAAGAATGGGTCGTAACCCCTTCACCGGTGAAGAAATCAAGATCGCGGCTAAACCTGCACGCAAGTCAGTGAAAGCCACGGCTCTTAAAGCCCTTAAAGAGCTTGCTTAATCACTAAGGCCCTTCGGGGCCTTTTTTTATGGCCCTTCACGCCATCCACACCTCCTTCGACTATTTCTCATTAATCCGCCCTATGGGGTTAGCACAACATCCCAGTGATCATCATCAGCCAAGGCTTTGCGAGGCTCTAAAGGCATGGTCAGTTGTACCACCTTAAGAATGTATGATACAGATTCACTAACACAGTTCTCTTATCCAAGGAGTGGAGTGATGAGACAAGAAGTTGATTACATCATCGTCGGTGCAGGTTCCGCAGGTTGCGTTTTAGCTAATCGCCTAAGTTTAGACTCAAACCATCAGGTTACGGTCTTGGAAGCGGGGGGAGCTGACAACAGCATCTTTATCAAAATGCCCACAGCCCTCTCTATCCCGATGGGTATGAAAAAATACAATTGGGGCTACCTGGCTCAACCAGAGTCCCGTCTTAATAATCGTCGCATCACTTGCCCACGGGGTAAAGTTCTGGGAGGAAGCTCTTCCATCAATGGCATGGCCTATGTCCGTGGTAACCCCATGGATTACGACAATTGGG
>CAYNJF010000026.1:0-11760 GCA_964397555.1 uncultured Francisellaceae bacterium | reverse complement strand
GGGTGCAAAAGGGTGGAGCTATCAAGAAGTGCTTCCTTACTTTATTAAAGCGGAGCGTTATGATCAGCGCTCCAAGTATCGTGGGGATACCGGCCCTCTAACCGTGCAGCGCGGTCGAATGAAAAACCCATTGTATAAAGCTTTTGTTGAGGCGGGGGTTCAAGCCGGCTATTTGGCAACCTCAGATATGAATGGTTATCAACAAGAAGGCTTTGGCGCCATGGACATGACGGTAGCAAGCACCGTACGAGCTTCAGCCGCTCAAGCATACATTCATCCGATACGCCAACGACGAAATCTAAAGATTGAGCTTAAAGCGCTGACCCATAAAATCTTGTTTGAAGGCCAACGAGCAGTCGGCGTTGAGTATTCAAAATTTGGTCATGTCCATCAAATATACGCTCGTAAAGAGGTGATCTTAAGCGCGGGAGCCATCAATTCACCTCATTTGCTCAAACTCTCAGGGGTTGGGCCTGCCAACGAGTTACATCGATGGGATATCCCCGTAGTGGCGGATTTAGCCGGGGTCGGTGAAAACTTGATGGATCACTTGGAACTCTACATTCAGTACGAGTGCAAAAAACCAATCACGTTGTACAACAAAATGAAACCCACCGCAAAAGCGGGGATTGGTCTGGAGTGGATGCTTGGCAAACAAGGCCTTGGGGCCACCAACCATTTTGAGGCGGGAGCTTTCATCCGCCATGACGTCAATGTGGCATGGCCCGACATACAATATCACTTCTTGCCTGCGGCCATTTCATACGATGGGAAAGTGCAGGCAACCTGCCATGGCTTCCAAGCCCATGTGGGGCCAATGCGCTCAGCCTCCCGAGGGCATGTGTTATTACAAGGCAATGCACCGGATCTTGATCCGGTCATCAAGTTCAATTACATGTCTAAAGACAGTGATTGGCATGAAATGCGTCAATGCATTCGTCTTAGCCGTGAAATCTTTGCCCAAAAAGCGTTTGATCCATTCCGAGGCAAAGAGCTTGCCCCAAGTGCTAAAGTCAAAACCGATCAGCAGCTTAATGAGTTCATTAAAGAAAAAGTTGAGTCCGCTTATCACCCCTGTGGGACTTGTAAAATGGGAGAAGACGAGACGGCCGTGGTCGATGCCCAAGGGCGGGTGTACGGCGTTGAGAGCCTTCGTGTTGTCGATGCCTCGATTATGCCCCAAATCACAACGGGGAATTTGAACGCACCGACCATCATGCTCGCCGAAAAAATGGCTGACTTTATTCTCGGTGCTCCCCCTCAACTGATGGCTTACGATTATTTTAAAGTCGGAAACTTTGAGAGCGCTCAGCGCACGGGCCAACCTGAAGTGGCCTTATGAGTGTGCCGTCCTGGCTGGCCTACTCCATTGCGTGCTTGGTTTGTTTTGGGTTATGGGGTTTTTTCTCAAGGCTTGCCCTTGAGAGCATTAACCCTAAGCAAGTGCTGATTTTTCAAACCATCGGCATAGGCTTGGTCACCACCATTTTGCTAGGGCAGCTCGACCGCCATGATTTAAGCCTCAAAGGCTCAACCTATGCCATTTTAACGGGTATGGCCTTTACGCTGGGATCGATTTTGTTTTTTATGGCCACGGATAAGCATGAAAAAGTCTCTGTGGTGGTGACCGTCACCGCTCTTTATCCTGTGGTGACCCTATGCTTGGCTTGGTTTTTTTTAAAAGAGTCATTCAACTTGACCCAAAGCCTAGGGGTGTTTTTGGCTGTTGTGGCCGTGCTTTTGATCAGTCTATAGATTGAGATATAAGTCAAAGGGACTATAATTTAATTCTATTTCATCACTAAGGACATCTCTTATGCGATTCCCAACGGTTGCGGCCGCTCTTATCATTGGGCTTGGTGTCGGGACTTTTATCCCTTACAACCAAGGTCAAGCGGCACAAGAGCTCGACAAAACAGAAATTCATCAAATCATACGCGACTATTTGGTCGATAACCCTGAAGTGATCAAAGACGCTTTAATCTCACTTCGTGAGAAAGAGCAAAGTGATCAACAACAAGCGTTTCGCGATGTTTTGCAGTCCAACGTAACTCAGCTTTTTGAAAGCGATAGCCCAGCCAGTGCGATTGAGGCACCGAAGGTTCATGTCGTTGAGTTTTTTGATTATCAGTGCCATCACTGTAAAAAAATGTCACCTGCCGTCGCCAAAGTTTTGGAACAAAACAATGACGTTCGAGTGGTCTATAAAGAGCTTCCGGTGCTTGGCAAAGAAAGTGTCATGGCCTCCCAAGCCGCCTTGGCGTCGATTCCTCAAGGCAAATACGAAGTCTTTCATCACAAGCTTATGGAAAACGCCGATCCTTTAACGCCGGATCGAATTTTTGAAATTGGGCGTGAAGTAGGCCTTGATATTGAACAGCTTCAAAAAGACATGCAGTCGCCTTTGATTGAGAAAAAGTTGAACGACAACTTACAGCTGGCTCGAACCATTGGTCTTCGTGGCACACCAGCCTTTGTTGTCGCCCCTCACCCAATCAGCGAGACTTCAGCCCCGGTCTTATTGGCTGGCGCCATAGGCTATGAGCGCCTGCAAAGCACGATCAACGAACAACGAGATTCAAAAGGAAATGAATCTGAGTAGTTTGGTTGATTAAGGTTCGGATAAGATGAAAAAAAAAGCGGATCATGCATCCGCTTTTTTTTAGAAGGCTGGTTGATCGGGGGCGTTCTCAAAGCGCTTAACCGAGTCAATGATCTCTTGTTTGGCCTCGTCGGCTCCAACCCATGCATCAATCTTCACAAACTTGCCTTCTTCTAAGTCTTTGTAGTGACTGAAAAAGTGGCTGATCTGATCAATCAAAAGCTGAGGGCAATCATTCGGTGAGTGAATATGAGAATAAAGCCCCGAAATGTCATTCACAGGGACCGCTAAGATCTTAGCGTCAGCACCAGCTTCATCCGTCATTTTTAGCATGCCCACGGGACGACAACGCAATACCGTACCAATGCTCAAAGGGAAAGGGGAAAGCATCAAGACATCCACCGGATCCCCATCCTCAGACAAGGTATTAGGAATGTACCCGTAGTCGCATGGGTAACGCATACTCGTTGACATAAACCGGTCAATGAAGATGGCTCCCGTCTCTTTATCCACCTCATATTTGATTGGATCACTGTGGGCCGGGATCTCAATAATAACATTGACCTCATCCGGCAAACCCTTACCTGGCCCTACGCGACTTAAGCCCATTTATGCACCTCTTAGCTGTCTATCTTTCTTTGCGACATTATAACGAAAATCCGCTCTCATGGAGTCAATTGACACTCCAAATGCGGCTAAAAATCATAAAAGGCAAAAAAAAAGCCTATTTTCTTTATCAAAGGCGCCCAAAATCAGTAAACTGTAGCCTCCGAATTGAGTTATTTTTGTTTGGTAATTAACTACATTGGAGACCATGAATGGAACTGATGCAATATTGCGCGCCAGTATTCGGGCTAGTTGGCCTGACGATGGCTTTTGTGTTGTACCGTTTGGTACTGAGTCACGCTGCAGGGAGCGGTAAGATTGTCCAAATAAGTGAGTCGATTCACTTGGGCGCGATGGTCTTTGTTCGTCGTGAATACAAAATGCTGGCATGGTTTGCCACCATCTTATTAGTCGGACTTTATTTCTTTTTAGGCTGGAAGACTGCGGCCTCTTTTGCTGTCGGTGCTATTTCATCAGCACTTGCTGGTTACATTGGGATGTATACGGCGACTAAAGCCAACGTTCGTACGACCAATGCAGCGCATGAGCAAGGCCAAGCGAAGGCTTTAACAGTCGCGTTCTTTGGCGGTTCTGTCATGGGCGTGACCGTTGCTTCTTTAGGCTTATTAGGCTTAGGCATCCTTTATTATTTATTTGGTGGTGATCCTGAAACCGCGCATGCCATTCATGGCTTTGGTATGGGGGCTTCCTCGGTTGCTTTATTCTCTCGTGTCGGTGGCGGTATCTTTACCAAGAGTGCGGACGTTGGTGCCGATTTAGTGGGTAAAGTGGAAGCTGGGATCCCTGAAGATGATCCAAGAAACCCAGGGGTGATTGCCGATAACGTCGGGGATAACGTCGGTGATGTTGCCGGCATGGGCTCTGATATTTTTGAGTCTTATTGTGGCGCGACCATCGCGACGATTGCAATTGCCTCGACCATGACCTTGCAAGAGCTGACGGCCGTAGGCGCTCAGAACATGTTGATGTTCTTACCCTTGGGCCTCTCATCGGTTGGTTTGGTGTGTTCCTTATTGGGTATTTTCATCATCAAAGTGATGTCTCATAGAAAGCCTGATGTGGCCTTACGCTTTGGCACCATCTCAGCCACGCTTATCTTTATGGTGGCTTCATACGTCTTGATTGATCAGCTTGGTATTTCAACCAAAGTTTGGCAGGCCGTATTCATTGGCGCCCTAGGTGGGATGGTCATTGGCTTAGCCACGGAATACTACACCGCAGGTAAGCCGGTCAAGCGCATTGCCAATGCCGGTAAAACGGGTCCTGCGACCGTCATGATCACCGGACTTGCGGTTGGCCTTGAGTCTGTTTTGGTTCCCATCTTAACGATTTGTGCCATCATTTTCTTCTCAACGTACCACATTGGTTTATACGGGGTTGGCATTGCAGCCGTTGGTATGCTTTCCACGGTTGGGATTACGATGGCCATTGATGCTTATGGACCGGTGGCCGATAACGCCGGCGGGATTGCAGAGATGGGTGGTTTAGGTGAAGACACTCGAAAAATCACCGACTCTTTAGATGAGCTTGGTAATACCACTGCTGCCATCGGTAAAGGTTTTGCGATTGGCGCTGCAGCCTTAGCGGCCCTTGCGATCATCTCAGCGTTTGTTGAAACCGTCTCAGTGACCCATTCAGGCTTTAGCCTAGAGCTTGGAAACCCCATGGTGCTTATCGGCATGTTCATTGGTGGGATACTGCCGTTCCTAATCGCGGCCATCACCATGACAGCGGTCGGTGATGCGGCTTTTGAGATGATTGAAGAAATTCGTCGCCAATTCAGAGAAATCAAAGGTCTTTTGGAAGGTCAAGCTGAGCCAGATACTGCTAAATGTGTCGACATCGCGACCACGGCGGCCTTAAAGAAAATGATCTTGCCTGGTGTCATTGCTGTCATGGCCCCTGTGGTTGTCGGCTTTGGACTTAGCCCAGAAGCCCTAGGTGGCATGCTCGGTGGCGCCTTATTAAGCTGCGTTCTCTTAGCACTTTTGATGGCTAATGCCGGTGGTGCTTGGGACAATGCGAAAAAATACGTCGAAAAAGGCAACCTAGGTGGCAAAGGAACTGACACTCACGCTGCTTGCGTTGTGGGTGATACCGTGGGCGATCCGTTCAAAGATACCTCCGGTCCTTCCATGAACATTTTGATTAATGTGATGGCGATCGTATCGCTTGTGATTGCACCTTTATTGTAATCGTGGAGTCGCGCTCGATTGAGCGCACTTTAAGACCCCAGAGTTGAAAGACCCTGGGGTTTTTTTATGGGCAAAAAAAAGGCCAATCAAAGGATTGGCCTGGCATGCGAGCAGCCCTCTTAGAGTTGGGCTGTATCGGAGTCGGTCGTTTGAGTCTGTTGAGCTTGGTAGCGCTCAATGCAGGCAGGGCAATGTTTACCAGGGACATACTCTGGGGACTCAAAGATGTCTTGGGTGACGGGCATGCGACACGCATAGCATTGAGTGGTGCCTGTCTCGTTTAAAGAGGCATCAACGGCGACCCGCTTATCAAACACAAAGCACTCACCTTCGTAATGTTGGGGACCCACTTCTTCAAAATACTTTAAAATCCCGCCATCCAGTTGGAACACATTCGTAAACCCTTCCTCAACCATCAACGGGGCCGCTTTTTCGCAACGGATCCCACCCGTGCAATAGGTCACAATTTTTTTATCCTTGAGATGCTTAATCTCTTTGATGGCCTCAGGAAAAGCCCTGAAGTGATCGATGTCTAAATCCATCGCTCCTTCGAATTTGCCGAGCTCGATTTCATAATCGTTGCGGGTATCCAAAATGATGATCTCTTCTCCATCGTCTAACCACTGCTGAAAGGTTTTTGCATCGACGTATGGGGCCGGCATTTCGGCGGGCTTAATTTGAGGCTGGCCCATGGAGACGATCTCTTTTTTGATTTTGACTAACATGCGCTTGAATGGCTGATGATCAGAAGGAGAGCGCTTAAAGGCAATTTCAGGGAGGCCAAACTTAGTTGAAAGCTCTTCAATGATCTGATCAATTTGTTCAACCGTACCACTTAAAAAGCCATTGAGACCCTCTTCAGCAAGTAAAATAGACCCTTTAAGGCCCATTTCGCGACAATGCGTTTTTAACGCATCTCTTAGGGGCTCCAAACGCTCTTTTTCAATGGTGAAAAATTGATATCCGGATACATTGACGTACTTCATTTGCATGTTAACCAACTCATTTAATTTGCCTTGATAAAACCATATCATATTGTCAGAACACATCAAGCGATGGGCTGGTCTCAGCGTCTTTGAATTGAGACTTTTAACAAAAAAAGCTAGGATTGGATAAAAAATGGGCAAGGATTGAGTATGAGAATCATTTACGTCATTGGGCTTTTGATGGCTTCTTGGGTATGTCAGGCGGACAATAAATTGATGGTCCCCATGTACCATTTAAAGAATGATCCTCAAGCGGTCGTTGATCAATTGGTGGGCAGCGTAATGCTTGAAGACTCTGAGTTTGGTTTGGTTTTACGGGTAAGAGTCGACGGACTTGAGCCGGGGATCCATGGGTTTCATGTGCACGAAAACCCCTCTTGCCAAGGAGTGATGAAAGAGGGCACCTTTGTGGCAGGAGGCGCAGCTGGTTCTCATTTTGATCCCAACCAAGCCGGACATCACCGTGGCCCTTACTCAGAAAAGGCCCATTTAGGTGATTTACCAGCCTTGCACTGCAATCCCCAAGGCCAATGCGACAATACCTTATTGGCACCACGGCTAACGTTGAGCGACATCATCAATCGCTCTCTTATCATTCATGCCGCAGGTGATAATTATTCCGATGATCCAAAACCTCTAGGTGGCGGTGGCCCAAGAGTGGCTTGCGGCATCATCAAATCACAGTGAGAGCTTTATGTACCCATTGAATTTTGATAACGAGCCATACGATAAGCTCTCTATCGTCGTCACCGTCAGCTCAATCTTGGCAAGCCTTTTTGCCGCCAGCGTCATTTGGTTGAGATGCTGCAGGCAAAGAGCACAAAATGATGATGAGGAACAAGGTAGACCATCCACATCAAACCGCTGGGTTCGTTGCCTTTTGAATACTTTTTGCATATCCGTTCCTAATCAACGGGGAGGTGAGGTAATCTTGCCCCCCAGTGTGGGAGCCACCATGCCAATGCTCTTCGCAACTCCACACGCGGTTGCAGCTATACCAACACCAAGAGTCGCTTCAGTTGATGGGCCTAGGCGAGCCCTTTAGGATTAATATTTGGTGCACAACGTGATCCCATCTCGTATGGCCAACATCAACGTTTCAACTCTTGGATCATTCGAGGCCATCCGATTTACTTCATCGATGGCCTGAGAGTCCCTTTCTTTAGATTCCAATACACGCCCGCTCCATAATGTGTTGTCGATTACGATTAACCCCCCTGAGCGCATTTTGGGAACCAACATCTCGTAGTATTTAGGGTAGCGCTTTTTGTCTGCATCCAAAAAGACTAAATCGATGGGCTCATCAATACTCGCTAAACTGTCCAGACCACGGCCCAAACGCAAGTCGATCTTTTCCCCGTAAGGCATCTGATCAAAATAGGTCTTGGCGGTTTTCGCATGCCTTGGATCGACCTCTAAGGTGATAAGCCTAGCGCCCTCACTCAAAGCGGACGCCATGTAGTGAGCTGAGTAACCAACAAAGGTGCCAATCTCCACGACAAGTTTTGGTTGCATGAGTCGAACAAAAAGCTTGAGCAGACCACCAACCTGGGGGCCACAGCTCATATGGGCCACTTCAGTCTCGCGATCGGAGTGTTTTTTGATGAGCGCCATGACTTCAGGTTCTGGCTCGGTGATGGTATTTAAATAAGACTGAATGGGCTCGGGCAAGTATTTTGATTCAAAGTTCATAGAGAAGGGGTTATCCGCGAATTCTTAGGTTATTGTAAAAAGATTCAGGGTCAGTGACAATCATACTTTGTCAACAAACTTAATTCAGTTGAGTTGGTCTCCTTCGTCTAGTAAAAGGGGGGGGTGATCGGTATGATGGGCGCTGAAGCTAGATGAAAAGAATGTATGATACGTCGTTTTAAAAAGTTATTCGGATTCAAAGACAAGCCTAAGAACGTGGGGCTTTCCATGGGGCACGAGCCTCTTATTGTTCCTCGTAAAGAGCATGAACTCTCTCGTGAGCATATCAGTGATAATGCGCTCAAAGTCTTGTATCGCCTTAAAAAAAATGGCTTTGCGGCCTACTTAGTGGGGGGCGGCGTTCGTGATTTGTTGCTTGGGCTCAAACCCAAAGATTTTGACGTGGCTACGGATGCCACGCCTGAAGACATAAAACGTGTCTTTAATAATTGCCGATTAATTGGTCGACGTTTCCGTCTCGCTCATGTCTACTTTGGTCGTGACATCGTTGAGGTCGCGACCTTTCGAGGCAACGATGGTTCGAAAACCTCCGAGCAGGGGATGTTGCTTCGAGATAATGTCTACGGCACCCTAGAAGAAGACGCATGGCGCCGAGATTTTACCGTCAATGCTCTCTATTACAATATCGATGGTTTTTCGATCGTTGATTACACTGGAGGCATGGCGGATCTGAATGACCGCACGCTTCGAATGATTGGCGATCCCGAGATTCGCTTCCGTGAAGATCCTGTTCGCATGCTCAGAGCCATTAGACTCAGTCAAAAACTTGGTCTTGAGTTGGAAGCCCATTTACCGGTTGCCATTTTAGGACACGCCGAACTCATTTCTCATGTTCCCTCTGCCCGCTTGTTCGAGGAAGCGGTGAAACTCTTTCATTGCGGAGCAGGAGTCAAAGCCTTTGAACAACTTAAATCGCTCGACCTGTTATATCGATTGTTTCCCTTTTTGGAGAAAGAGCACTCGGCCCAGCAGGCTGATTTTATTCGTATGGTCTTACAAAACACCGATGAGCGAATTGCTCAAGACAAATCGGTGAACCCTGCTTTTGTCTTTAGTGCATTGCTATGGCACCCGTTATTGACGCATGTGAAACACTTGAAAAAAGAGCATGGTATGGGCACCTTCCAGGGGTTTGTGGCAGGCTCGGATCATGTGTTGAATCAGCTAAGAAAAAATGTCAGTATCCCAAAGCGCTTGGCGATGATCATCAAAGAAATTTGGATGCTGCAATTACGCTTTGAGCGGCGTCAACCAAAACGCATTCATAAAGTGTTACACGAACCAAGATTTAGAGCGGCTTTTGACTTTCTTTTGCTGCGTGCTCGAGTCAATGATGTTGATCAAGCCGTAGCAAGCTGGTGGGAAACCATTGAGCAAAGCGATGAGCAAGAGCGCCTTAAAATGATCAAAGCCCTCGATCCTAATCGACCGCGCCGAAAAAAGAAAAAGAAAAAAACCAGTCATCAGGAGTAGTTGTGACACCAGTATTCGTTGGGGTAGGGGCCAATTTGGGCGACCCCCTGGCGCAATGCAAGGAAGCCGTCCATCGAATGGCGACTCATCCAGATTTTCACTCATTGCGACCATCCTCGTATTACCGTTCAAAGCCTATGGGGCCCCAGGATCAACCTGATTATGTCAATCTTGTGGTTCATTTTTTCACTGAGTTATCGCCAAACGCCCTTTTGCTAGAGCTTCAAACCATTGAAGCAAAGATGGGCAAGGTAAAGCGGCGACACTGGGGAGAGCGATGCATTGATCTTGATATCCTTCTCTATGAACAACATCAACTTGATGAGCCCGACTGCACGATCCCTCATCCCGGATTAACGCAACGGTCTTTTGTGGTTTATCCCTTGTTGGAGCTTGAGCCCGATTTAATCTTACCGGATGGCACGTTGTTGTCATCTTTATCCAAGGGGTTGTACGACCCTATGTTATCCATCATTGAACAAGAGAGCATGCATGAATACGAGTGCCTTTGAACAAGTGGCTTTCTCCACCACCTTAACGCAAAAAAGTGCTTGGCAACATTTAGAAAAACGTCATCAATCCATTCAGACTCAAAGTTTAATAAGCTTGTTTGAACAAGCGCCAGAACGCGCAACCCAGATGCGCTTAAAAGTCGGTCCTTTCTATTACGATTATTCAAAAACGCGAACCGATGAAGACATCATTGATGGTCTTCGAGCTTTGGCGGCCAGCTCCTCATTAACCACCGCCCTTAAGCGCCTCGCCAGTGGGTATCATGTGAATGCCACCGAAGACAGACCAGCTTGGCACACCAAAATTCGTGAAGCGTTAAGTGAGAATGCTGATGATGAAGTCAGTGAAGCCATACGACGCTCGTTCAATAAAATGGCTGGGTGGGTGGAACAGCTCAATCAAGGGTATGAAATTCATCAAGGATGCAAGATTAAATCCATCATCCATATTGGTATTGGTGGTTCAGATCTTGGACCACGCCTACTCTATGATGTGCTCAAACCAAACCATCAATCTGACATCGATGTTCATTTTGTCTCAAACATCGACCCTCAAGAAATGATTGAGGTATTGGAGCAGTGCGATCCAAAAACGACTATGGTCGCTTTGGTCTCCAAATCATTCACAACCCAAGAAACCCTCGAAAATGCAAAGCTTGTCCAACGCTGGCTGGCCAAAAGTATGAGCGAAGAAAAAGTGTTGGAACACTTCTTTGGGATCAGCGCACACCCTGAAAAGGTACAAGCCTTTGGGATCCCAAACGAACGTTGTCTTGAATTTTGGGACTGGGTCGGTGGTCGATATTCGGTTTGGTCGACGGTGAGTTTTTCGGTCGCCGTCAAAGTTGGCATGGACACGTTTTATGAGTTCATCCGAGGGGGACACACCATGGATGAACATGTGTTGAATGCCCCCATCAATGACAACCTTGCGGTCATGAAAGCATTGATTGGTATTTGGCACAGCAATTTCGAAGGGATCAACAATCATATTATTTTGCCCTATGACCATCGGCTTAGAAAATTGCCGGATTACTTACAGCAGCTGGATATGGAGAGCAATGGCAAAACAGTGACTGATACTGGAAGCCCCGTTGATTACACCACAGGCTCTTTTGTTTGGGGGCAAGCTGGCACCAATGGACAACATGCGTTCTATCAGCTCATGCATCAAGGCGCTCATGCTTGCTTTAGCGAATTCTTGATCATCAAAGACGCCAGTCATGCTCATCCAGAACAACATCAATTACTCAACATGCATGCAATCGCCCAAGCGGCGGCCCTTATGCAAGGTGAAAAAACACAGCATAACCACGAGTATATTCCTGGCAACAAACCAAGCGTTATGTTTGCACTCGATGTTCTCAATGCAAATACGTTCGGACAATTACTCAGTTTGTACGAGCATGTTATTTATCTGCAAGGCGTGATTTGGAAAATTAATTCGTTTGATCAACCGGGCGTACAACTTGGAAAACGTTTGGTCGCGAAAATGCAACACGGTGATTTGGACTCGCTCGATGGATCCACGCAAAAGCTTCTTGAATTAATGAGCTAGTCGAAAGAAAAAAAGAAGAGAATAAAAAGCCCTGCAAAGTGAACTGCCCCCCGAAAGTTAGACACTTTTTGAGGGGGGGAGTTCCATGTCCAAA
>CAYNJF010000025.1:13162-33585 GCA_964397555.1 uncultured Francisellaceae bacterium | reverse complement strand
TTTAACACCGCAAGAGTTGAGGCCATGGAGCTTGATAACTTGATGTTAGTTGCTCTGACAACCGCCATGAGCGCCTATACTCGTGATGAGAGCCGTGGCGCCCACTCGAGAGAGGACTTCCCAGATCGCGACGATAAAAATTGGCTTAAACACATTGTTTGTGATGCTGACAATGCCATTCAATATCGTCCAGTGAACATGAGCCCTCAAATCGTTGAGGCATTCCCACCCAAGGAAAGAGTTTATTAGAGGCTAATTATGAGCGAAACGATCCGAATTTCGATTCAACGTTTTAACCCTGAAGATAAAGGCAGCAAACCTTTTATGCAGGATTATGAAATCAATGAATCAGACATCAAAGGTAAGATGGTGCTTGACGCCATCTTAGCTCTTAAAAATACTCAGGATTCCACCATTGGGATCCGTCGCTCATGCCAGGAAGGGGTGTGTGGCTCTGATGGCATGAACATCAATGGCAAAAATGGTTTAGCATGCGTGACCCCTCTGCGGGATTTCAAAGGCAAGAAGATTGTTTTGAAACCTTTACCTGGGATGCATGTGATTCGTGATCTCATCGTCGACATGAGTCAGTTTTACAAAAACTACGAAAAGGCCAAACCGTTTTTACAAACAGTCTCTCCAGCACCGGCTAAAGAGCGTCTTCAAGCCCCTGAAGACAGAGAGAAGCTGAATGGGCTGTATGAATGCATCCTATGCGGTTGTTGCTCAAGCTCCTGCCCCTCGTATTGGTGGAACCCTGATAAGTTTTTAGGGCCTGCTGCACTGCTCCAAGCGGCACGATACATTTTAGATACCCGAGATGATTTTACTCGTGAACGTTTAGATCAATTGTCGGATGCTTACAGTGTGTTCCGCTGTCGCTCTATCATGAACTGCGTTGATGTCTGTCCAAAAGGACTCAATCCTACTCAAGCAATCGCTCAAATTAAATCCAAAATGCTTGATGAGGATATCTAAGGCAGATAGCTCTCTATCAATCATCGTTTATTTAATATATAATTAGTACCAAGGTTGGGGTGTCCACCCCGACCTTTTTTGTACGAATATAAATCAATCTGGGGTAATAATCGTTTGAGGGGGCGCCTCAAGAGGAAGGCCATCCTAACTCGTCCCCAATCATTGTTTAGGTGAGCGATTATGTCAGAAGGTACCTTGAAAGAGCGTCTTGAATCTTCGGCTTTGGCTGGCACAAATGCCCCATACATCGAAGAGCTTTATGAGCAGTACCTTAAAGACTCATCTTCAATTCCCGACGAATGGAAACAACTTTTTGACGCACTGCCAAGAAAAAATGGTGCTCAAGAAGTGTCTCATGCGGACGTTCGCGAAGAGTTTAAAAGCATCGCACAGCAACGCACACACGGTGTTGCGGTGACTCAAGCCTCTGGCACCTCGGTTCATGACAAAAAACAAATTCAGGTTTTAAAGCTTATTGAGGCTTACCGCCTTCAAGGTCATCTGCACGCTCAAATCGATCCTCTTTCCCTTCGAGAACTTGAAGACATCCACTCTACCGAGTTAAGTCTTGAGGATCATGGACTCAACGTTCAAGACTTAGGAGAAGTCTTTGACGTGGTTTCTTTTACAGGCCCACGAGAAATGCCTTTGGGACAGCTTTATAAGGCGTTGAACGATACCTACTGCGGTTCCATCGGGACTGAGTTTATGCACATCCGCTCCCCTGAAGAAAGGGCTTGGATACAAGACCGCATTGAGGCCAATCGAGGTACCCCGAAATTTGACGCTCAAATTAAAGAAAATATTTTTGAGCGGTTGGCGGCGGCCGAGGGCCTTGAAAAATATTTAGGCTCCCGTTACCCCGGAGCCAAACGCTTCTCCCTGGAAGGAGGGGAGTCCTTAATTGTTGTGCTTGATGAGTTGATTCAACGATCAGGTCTGATGAAAACCGAAGAAGTCGTCATAGGGATGGCTCACCGTGGTCGTCTGAACGTCTTAGTCAACACCTTGGGAAAACAGCCCAGTGACCTGTTTGATGAATTTGAAGGCAAGCATAACCCCGATTTAGAGTCTGGGGACGTGAAATACCATCAAGGCTTCTCATCAGATATCGCAACCCCTGGTGGCAATGTGCATGTCGCTTTGGCCTTTAACCCATCCCATTTGGAGATTGTCACCCCAGTGGTGGCCGGCTCGGTGCGCTCAAGGCAATCTCGTCTTGACGAGCATGACACCAATAAAGTTTTGCCCATTGCGATTCATGGCGACTCGGCCTTTGCCGGTCAAGGGGTGGTGATGGAAACCCTCAATATGTCTAAGACTCGCGCTTACGGCATTGGTGGGACCATTCATATTGTGGTCAACAACCAAGTAGGCTTTACCACGTCAAGACGAGATGACACTCGCTCCACTTTGTATTGCACCGATGTCGGTAAAGTAGTGCTAGCGCCTATTTTCCATGTGAATGCAGATGACCCAGAGGCGGTTTACTTTGTCACTCAAATGGCCCTTGATTACCGCATGCGTTTTCATAAAGACGTTATCATTGATTTGGTTTGTTATCGTCGACATGGCCACAATGAGGCCGATGAGCCTAGAGCGACTCAGCCTTTGATGTATAAGAAAATCAAAATGCATCCTAGTGTGGTCAAAATTTATGGTAAAGCCTTGAATGAAGAGCAGTCTCTGGATGCGAATCGAACCAAAGCCATCATCAATGCCAATCGAGATAAGCTCGATAAAGGCGAGTGCACCGCCACGAACATTGTGACTGGGATTGTCAAAGATACGGGCGTCGATTGGACGCCTTACTTCTCCTTTAACTGGCGTGCCGAAGTCCGATCAGGGTTTTCCAAAGAAACCTTTGAACGATTGGCCTCTAGAATCACTCATGTGCCAGATGGCTTCTCATTAAATCCCCGCGTTCAAAAAATCATGCAAGATCGCGTTGCGATGAGCCAAGGGAAGGTTGATTGCGACTGGGGGTTTGCTGAAACCATGGCTTATGCCTCATTGATCGATGAAGGTTTTCCGGTTCGCATCACCGGCCAAGACGTAGGTCGCGGCACCTTCTTCCATCGTCACGCTGTGCTTCATGAGCAAAACACAGGGCAAACGTACATCCCGGTCCAACACATCAAAGAAGATCAGGTGACCTTTGATATTTATGACTCATTGCTTTCCGAAGAGGCGGTGCTCGCCTTTGAGTATGGGTATGCCACCACCGATCCAACTTCCTTGGTGATCTGGGAAGCCCAGTTTGGTGATTTTGCGAATGGTGCCCAAGTTGTGATGGATCAATTCATCAGCTCAGGCCAGCAAAAATGGGGTCGTTTATGTGGGTTGGTGATGTTATTGCCTCATGGCTATGAAGGACAGGGTCCAGAGCACTCCAGCGCCCGATTGGAGCGGTACTTGCAATTGTGTGCTGAGCGCAATATTCAGGTTTGCGTTCCCTCAAATGCGTCTCAAGTTTTTCACATGATAAGACGTCAGATGCTCCGTCAGATCCGCTTTCCGTTAGTGGTCATGTCGCCCAAGAGTCTGTTACGTCATAAAGGGGCTTCATGCACCATTGAAGACCTCTGTGACGGCACTTTCCAAACCGTGATTGATGAAACAATGGAGTTGAACCCTAGCAAAGTGAATCGAGTCATCATGTGCTCTGGGAAAGTCTACTACGACTTGGTTGAGGCTCGAGAGCAAAAAGGCATCAAAGACACGGCGATCATCCGCATCGAACAGCTCTATCCTTTCCCAGAGGATGAGCTCAAAGACGTTCTTGCCAAGTACCCCAAAGCCACCAAAGTGGTTTGGTGTCAGGAAGAACCTAAAAATCAAGGGGCTTGGTATTGCCAGCGCCACCACTTTCAATCATGCATCAACGCGAAACAAGAACTCATCTACGCTGGTCGAAAAGCCTCAGCGGCCCCTGCTGTTGGGTATGCTAAGGCTCACCAAGAGCAGCAAAACGAGTTACTCGCAGAAGCGTTCGCTCAATAACCAATAAGGATCTAACCCATGAGCATCGACATCAAAGTGCCGGTCCTACCTGAGTCCATCACGGAGGCCAGTGTGGCCACTTGGCATAAGCAACCAGGGGAGCAAGTGGCAAGGGATGATAATCTCGTTGACATCGAAACTGATAAGGTCGTGCTTGAAGTGGTTGCACCAGAAGACGGAACCTTGTCTCAGATTTTAAAGCAAACCGGTGATTTGGTCGGAGCTGATGAAGTCATAGCCCACTTTGAAGCGGGCAGTAATGGCGCGGCCAAAGAGCCTGAAGCGGCCCCAGCGCCTGAGAAATCAGCCCCTGCGGCTGCTGCGGCCTCATCAGAGCCAAAATCGGTCCAGGCCAGCCCATCCGTGCGTCGCATGATTCAAGAGAATGGCCTAGATCCTGACGCGATTTCAGGCTCTGGCAAAAACGGTGCGATTACCAAAGCCGATGTTGAGCAAGCGTTAAAAGGTGGCTCTGCTCCATCAAGTGCGAAAGCACCAAGCACGCCTTCTTTGGATATGCCTCAAGGGGAGCGCCCTGAAAAGCGCGTTCCAATGTCCAGACTTCGTGCAAGAATCGCAGAGCGTTTGGTTGGTGCACAGCGTGACTGCGCTATCTTGACGACGTTCAACGAAGTGAACATGCAACCGGTTATGGATTTGCGCACTAAGTACAAAGATGCTTTTGAAAAGTCCTACGGTGTGAAACTTGGGTTTATGTCATTCTTTATCAAAGCCTCCATTGAAGCGTTGAAAAAGTTCCCAGCCGTCAATGCTTCCATTGATGGAAATGACATTGTCTACCATGGTTATCACGACATTGGGGTAGCCGTGAGTACAGACAAAGGTTTGGTGGTGCCTGTGCTAAGAGATGCCGATCGCATGTCGATGGCACAAATTGAACAAACCATCGTTGAACTCGGCGTCAAAGCTCGAGACAGCAAACTGACGATTGAAGAGATGACCGGAGGGACCTTTACGGTCTCAAATGGCGGTATTTTCGGCTCGTTGTTATCCACTCCTATTTTGAACCCACCCCAAGCAGGGATATTGGGCATGCATAAAATTGAGCAGCGTGCGGTGGTAGAAAATGGAGAAATTGTCATAAGACCAATGATGTATTTGGCCCTTTCTTACGACCATCGATTAATTGATGGCCGTGAATCCGTCCAATTCTTGGTCACAATTAAGAACATGCTTGAAGATCCTGCACGCATGATTTTAGAACTTTAAATAACCATTGAGGTCATTATGAATTTACATGAGTATCAAGCCAAAGAGCTTTTTGCAAGCTACGGCTTGCCTGTGCCTAAAGGGGTGGTCATCCGATCCATTAAGGAGATCCCCAACGCCCTTGAGCAAGTCGGCACTGAGAAAGTCGTTGTTAAAGCGCAGGTGCATGCAGGGGGGCGCGGAAAAGCTGGCGGTGTTAAATTAGTCGAAGGTCGTGATGCATTGACCGAAGCCGCACGTGGCATGTTGCATACGCGCCTTGTGACGTACCAGACAGGTGCGGAAGGCCAACCTGTCAACGAATTGCTTGTAGAACCCATTAGCGAGATTGACCGTGAACTCTATCTTGGGGCAGTGGTAGATCGCGACGCTCAACGCGTCACCTTTATGGCTTCAACCGAAGGTGGTGTTGAGATTGAAAAAGTTGCCGAAGAAACGCCTGAGAAAATTTTGAAGTTTTCTATGGATCCAACCCTTGGTGTGATGCCTTATCAAGCCCGTGAAGTTGGTTTTGGTCTAGGCTTAAATCCAGCTCAAATTAAACAATTTACTAAAATTGTGATGGGACTGGGTCAACTATTTGTGGACAAAGACTTAAGCTTAATCGAAGTGAACCCATTGATTGTGACCAAAGCAGGCGACATCCTTTGCTTGGACGCTAAGGTCAATGTCGATGAAAATGCGCTTTATCGTCAAGCGAGCGTGGCCGATCTCAGAGATACCACCCAAGAAGATGAGCGCGAAAACAAAGCCAAAGAATGGGAACTTAACTACATTGCACTTGACGGGAACATTGGCTGCATGGTCAACGGGGCCGGTCTTGCGATGGCCACTATGGATCTTATTAAGCTTCATGGGGGCTCTCCTGCCAACTTCTTGGATGTTGGGGGCGGTGCCACCAAAGAGCGTGTGACCGAAGCCTTTAAGATCATTCTATCCGATGATAGCGTGAAAGCCGTTTTAGTGAATATTTTCGGTGGGATCGTTCGATGCGATTTGATCGCAGAAGGGATCATTGGGGCTTGTGCCGAAGTTGGGATCAAAATCCCGGTCGTCGTGCGCCTCGAAGGAAACCGAGCGAAAGAAGCTGGGGAAATCCTCGATAAAAGTGGCTTGAACATCACAGCCATCAACGATTTAACCAACGCGGCACAAAAAGCCGTTGAATTGGCAGGGGCATCATCATGAGCGTATTAATTGATAAAAACACGAAAGTCCTTTGCCAAGGATTTACAGGTCGCCAAGGCACCTTTCACTCTGAGCAGGCCATTGAATATGGCACGAAAATGGTTGGAGGGGTGACGCCCGGTAAAGGTGGACAAACTCACTTAGGTTTACCTGTGTTCAACACGGTCCGTGAAGCCTATGAGGCAACGAAAGCCGATGCTTCGGTGATTTACGTACCCGCGCCCTTTTGTAAAGACTCCATCATTGAAGCGGCTGATGCTGGCATCAAGCTGATTGTCTGCATCACAGAAGGGATCCCAGTGATGGATATGTTGGTGGTTAAAGACTACTTAGACGGCTCAGATGTGCGTTTGATTGGTCCAAACTGCCCAGGCATCATCACCCCTGAAGAGTGCAAAATTGGCATCATGCCAGGCGCGGCTCATAAGAAAGGGAAGGTTGGGATTGTTTCTCGCTCTGGGACGCTCACTTACGAAGCCGTGAAACAAACCACGGATTTAGGCCTTGGTCAAAGTACTTGCATCGGCATTGGTGGAGATCCTATCCCTGGGACCAACTTTATTGATGCATTAACCTTGTTCCAAAACGATCCACAAACAGAAGCCATCGTGATGGTGGGTGAAATTGGTGGGACCGCAGAAGAAGAGGCGGCTGATTTCATCAAATCGAACGTCACCAAGCCTGTCGTCTCATACATCGCTGGTGTTACGGCACCCAAAGGTAAGCGTATGGGGCATGCTGGAGCGATTATCTCTGGTGGTAAAGGAACCGCTGAAGAGAAGTTCAAAGCACTCGAAGCCGCAGGCGTTACGACGGTGAAATCGCCTGCTGACATCGGCAAAGCGCTCGCACAGATCGTTAAGTAGGGACGCCCGTCTCTATCGACAGCGCGTGTATCTGAGATGGCATCATCGAAGAAAGCGCGCTGTAGACAGCCCGATGTCGCTCTATCTCACTTAATCCCTCAAACGCTTTGGTCACAATCGCAACTTTGAAATGACCGCCACCGCCCTTAGCGCCAGGATGACCGGCGTGCAACGCAGACTGATCATCAATGGTTAATGAAAGTGGATCAAAGGTTTCTCTTAAAAGCTGCTCAATGCGTTGAACTCGACTTAAATCACTCATGATTTATCTCCGTTGCTTGGCATGTGCTTCATTAAAAAAAGAGCCTGCCCAATGACAAACACAAACGTTAGAATCAAAGAGCCGAACAACTTAAAGTTGACCCAAGCGGTCGTGGAAAAATGATAGATAATGTAAACGTTTAAAACACCCATGATTGCAAAAAAGAACACCCATGATAGGTTCAACATCTTCCATTTAGGACGATCCAACTCGATGTTGGACTCAAGCATTCTTTGAACAATCGGCTTTTTTCCAACCCACTGAGACGCTAAGAAAATCAGTGATAAAATCCAATAGACCGCCGTAGGTTTCCACTTGATGAACATTTCATCATGCAAAAACAAGGTGGCCCCACCTAAAAGAACAATCATGCCCAAAGCCATCCAATGCATCATCTCAGGACGCTTTTTCATGGCCAACATAACCCCGACCTGAAGAATGCTTGCTACAATGGCACTGGCCGTAGCCATGTAAATATCGCCCAGATAATAAGCCGCAAAAAAGACTACAATGGGTAAGTAATCAAAAAATAATTTCACGAGCGTCCCCAATTGAGAAGAAATTTCAACCACGCCACTATACTATGTACCATGATCTTAACCCATAAAGTTTGACAGCTATATGACTCGAAGCTTCACGGTCCATCCTGAAAACCCACAACCACGTATCATTGGACAAGTGGTGCAGGAATTACAAAAAGGCGCACTAATTGTCTATCCGACTGACTCAAGTTATGCGTTTGCGTGCACAATCAACAACAAGAGTGCACTAGAGACTATCCGTAGAATACGCAAACTGCAACCTAATCATCCTATGACCCTGATGTGTCACGATATATCACAGGTTGCAAAATACGCTTTTGTTGATGACCAGGCTTTCTTTTACCTTAAGAATCAGACACCTGGCCCCTATACCTTTGTGTTAAAAGCCACCAAGCTGGTGCCTAAATTGGTTGTCGGTACGAAGCGAAAAATTGTTGGGGTTCGTATCCCATCTCATCCTGTTCCTTTGGAAATCATGATGCAGATGGATGAACCATTAATGAGCTCAACGCTGTGGTTGCCCGATGACGATCGCCCAGTGAATTCTCCTCATGAAATCCCCAAGTCCGTGAAATCTTATGTTAATTTAGTAATAGATGCAGGGTGTAGTTCCCCTGAACCAACGACGGTGGTTGACTTAACCGATGAGTCGCCTAACATATTACGCTCAGGAGCAGGGGATGTGGCTCCCTTTCAGGTATAATGCGTAAGTTTTTAAAAGAAAAATAAGATGAGGAAGGATTTGTGAGCAGTACAGTGTCGGATGGGACCCGGGTAGTATCAGGCATGCGCCCAACTGGTTCATTGCATTTGGGTCATTATCACGGCGTTTTAAAGAATTGGATTCAGTTGCAGCACGAGTATGAGTGCTTGTTTTTTGTTGCCGATTGGCATGCTTTGACGACTCATTACGAGCGCCCTTTTGACATTGATAATCATATTACGGATATGTTGATTGATTGGTTGGCCGCAGGGCTCAACCCTGGTTCGTGCACGATGTTCATCCAATCGAGAGTCCGTGCTCATGCAGAGCTTCACTTGTTGTTGTCCATGATGACGCCAATAGGTTGGTTGGAGCGTGTGCCGACCTACAAAGACCAGCAAGAGAATTTGAAGAATTTGGATTTGGCCACGTATGGCTTTTTGGGGTACCCGCTTTTACAAAGCGCTGATGTGTTGGTCTATCAGGGTAATTTGGTCCCCGTCGGCGAAGATCAGGTCTATCACTTGGAACTGACACGCGAGATAGCACGGCGTTTCAATCATTTATACGGACGTGGCCCTGACTTTGAAGAAAAAGTAGACGCAGCCATTGCCAAGATGGGTAAGAAAAATGCCAAGCTCTATCGCCATGCGGTCAAAGAGTATCAACAAAGTGGCACGGTAGAGGCTTTAGAAAAAGGGCAAGCGTTGGTGAGCTCGCAAGCGAATTTATCGCTTGGGGATAGAGAGCGTTTGCTCGGATTTTTAGAAGGCTCAGGCAAGATGATTTTGCCAGAGCCCCAAGTATTGTTGTCGAAAACTTCAAAATTTCCAGGCTTGGATGGTCGTAAAATGTCCAAGTCTTATGACAATACCATTGGTCTTCGTGAAGCCCCTGAGTCGGTGACTCAGAAGTTAAAAGTCATGCCTACCGATCCCGCGCGTGTACGACGCTCTGATCCCGGAGAGCCTGAAAAGTGTCCGGTTTGGGAGTTCCATAAAGTGTATTCGACGGATGAAGAGCAAAAGTGGGTCTTAGACGGTTGTCGAAGCGCAGGCATTGGTTGCATTGAGTGCAAAGGCGTTGTGACCAAGAACATTTTAGAAGAGCAGGCTCCGATCATTGAAGCAGGCTTGAAGTTTGAACAAAACCCAAGGTTGGTTCAGGAAATCATTCGAGAAGGCTCCGATAAAGCCAAAGACATTGCAAGAGATACCATGAGTAAAGTTCGTGATGCCATGGGATTAACGACAAGAGATCATTCATTATGACAGAACTTGTAGGCCCCCCCACACCGGATGCTATCTTGTTAGAACAAGATCATCCCATTTTGGTCAAGGGTAAAGCCTTGACTAAATTGCCCGATGATTTATTCATCCCACCGGATGCGCTTGAGATTTTTCTCGATGCGTTCTCGGGGCCTATGGATCTGTTGCTGTATCTGATCCGCAAACAAAACATTGATATCTTGGATATCCCGATCGCTCAAATTACCAGCCAGTATGTCGAGTACGTCGAGTTGATGAAAGAAATGCGATTAGAGCTCGCCGCTGACTATCTGGTGATGGCGGCCATGTTGGCCGAAATCAAGTCCAGAATGCTATTGCCAAGGCATTCAGACGAAGAAGACGGTGAAGAGCTGGATCCAAGAGCTGAGCTGGTTCGTCGCTTGCAAGAATACGAACGATTTAAATTGGCGGCCCATCACATGAATGCTTTGCCGCGGATGGGCAAAGATATTTTACCGGTTGAGCCACTTGAGCTACCCAAAGCTGAAGTCAAAACGGGTCTCCCAGATGTTCAGCTGCAAGATTTACTGGGGGCTTTCATGGAAGTGCTTCAGCGCTCTGAAATGTTAGCCACGCATAAAATCCAAAGAGAACCGTTGTCTGTGCGCGAGCGTATGACAACCATTTTAGATGAGCTTCGTGCTCAGTCTGTTTGTGCCTTTGAGCACTTTTTTAGCCAAGAAGAGGGTCGCATGGGGGTAGTTGTGACCTTTTTGGCGATGCTTGAGCTGCTCAAAGAGCATCTCATTGACATCGTACAAACCAAACCGTTTAGCCCTATACACCTGAAGGCCCTGGATCATGAAAGTAGCGAAGAAGCTTAGTTTAAACATTATTGAGGCGGCTCTGTTTACTCAAAACAAGCCGATGAGCATCGAGAAAATACGTAAGTTGCTCCCCAACGACGCAAGACCTGCTTTAGGTGAGGTTCGTGAGCTTGTCGAAGAGCTGCAAAAGCGCTACCAAAAGCGTGGCGTCGAATTGGTTGAAGTCGCTTCAGGCTTTCGTTTCCAAGTAGCCCAAGAAGTCACAGAGTTCTTGGTGGAGACTCAAGAGGAAAAACCGCTTCGTTTGACCAAAGCTTTTTTGGAAACGCTTGCCTTGGTGGCGTATCGACAGCCGATTACTCGAGGTGAAATTGAAGACATTCGTGGCGTTGCGGTCAGTTCCAACATCATTAAAGGGCTGTTGGAGCTTGAGTGGATCCGTGAGGTAGGGCATAAAGACGTCCCAGGTAAACCAGCCTTGTTTGCGACGACCAAGCATTTTCTTGATTACTTTAATTTAAAATCATTAGAAGATCTGCCTCCGTTGGCTGAGCTTGAGATATTGTCCGAGACTCGCCTCAAAGAAGAGTTTGATCATTTAAACGATAAACTCAAAGAAGAATTAGGATCGCCTGAGGCGTTGATGGAAGCGCAAAAAGAGCAATCTATGCAATTGAGCCCAGATTTTGTTGGGCCCGTTTTGCCGTTTGTGCCCCCTCAACAAGCTGAGGACACCCAAGACTCGACAGAGACGCTTGAAGCTGAATTTGATGTAGAAGACTCGCAAGAGTCTTCCGCGCAAACGCCCGATTTTACCGCTGAAGAATCCACCAGCGCTGAGGTTCACTCAGAGCATGACCTCTTTGAAGAAGACTCTTTAGAGGCTTTGGATGCATCCCTTCAGGCGACAGAGCAGGACGATGAACAAATCGAGCCCTTCCAGGCGTTTGATGAGAACGAGTCCCAAGAGCAAGCCTTTGTCGAAGAGCCTGAGGTGAACGAAGTAGAGTCTGTCGATGTACATGAATCCTTAGCTCAGACTCAAGAGCAAAACACCGATGAGCCTGATTTTGTGTCACCAGATAATGAGGTCGCAGCGAGCGCCCAAGCGCCAGAAACGGTCGACTTGGAAGCCCGAAAAGATCAAAGATTTAAATCCATCTTTGAAAACCTTCGAGCCCAAGTGGATGAACCCCCAACCTTTGTGGATGAAGCGGACATTCAGTCCCAAAATCCTGAAGCCTTGACCTCGGAGTACGATGACTCTGAGTGTGAAGTGAAAATAGATGCCGAGTCATCCAATCATCGTGATTTAAGTGAATTTTCCAACATCATCTTAGAGGGCCCCACCGACGTCGATGACGACGATGAGGACTCTAACCAACCGCAGACGAAACCCGATGAGTGATCGAATACAAAAAGTACTCGCACAACAAGGATTTGGTTCAAGACGTACGATAGAAACATGGATTAAAGAAGGACGCATTCAAGTGGCAGGGCGAGTGGCAACACTTGGCCAAAGCCTGAAACCTGGTCAAAAAGTGCGTATTGATGGCAAGGCCATCGAGCTTAAGACCATTGAGCATCAACATTTGCTCTATCACAAGCCCATAGGCGAAGAATGCTCGTATCAACCTGACGATGACCGCGACAGCGTCTTTGACTCTTTGCCCAAATTGGAGCAGGGCAAGTGGATAAGCATCGGGCGCCTGGATGTTAGCACCAGCGGATTGCTTTTGCTGACCACCGACGGCGAATTGGCCAATCAGTGGATGCACCCATCGTCCAATTTAGAACGTCGCTACGTGGTTCGAGCCTACGGACGTCTTGATGAATCCGTGCTCAACGGATTGAAGAAAGGCGTCACCTTAGAAGACGGATTTGCTAAATTTAAACACGTGCGTCATCGTTCGACTCGTGGCCATAACCACTGGTTTGAAGTCACCTTGCTCGAAGGGCGAAATCGTTTGGTTCGACGTCTTTTCGAAGCGTTTGATTTAAAAGTTAATCGATTATCAAGAGTGCAGTTTGGTCATATTCCATTGCCGGTCTCGCTAAAACCAGGCCAATGCCAAACCTTACCTCTAGCGAAGATGAGACTTCAAAGGACTTGAATTTGATTGCCACCGCCTTGTTTGGCGGTGTACATCGCTTTATCAGAGCGCTCGTACATGCTTTGAGCGCTATCCCCTGATTGAAATTGAGTGACACCGAGCGATATCGTCGGTTGGATCTTTTTATCCTCGAAACGAACATCCGAATAAGCGATGGCATTTTTGATGCGATATGCGAGCTGTTTTGCCCCTTCCTCGTTGGTGTGAGATAAAAGCAAAGCAAACTCATCTCCCCCCAAACGAAACACAATGTCTGAGTTGCGACACATGTTGGCAAGGATGCGACCAACGTGAGCCACTACTTTGTCTCCAGCCACATGACCAAACGTATCGTTAATGCGTTTAAATTTGTCCAAATCACCCGTGACCAAGCATAAAGGAGTCATGTGGCGTTTAGCAAATTCCAGTTCACGCTCGATGGCCGCATCGAACGCTTGACGATTTCCTAACTGCGTCAAAGGGCACGTTAAGGCATGAACCACCACTTGATGATGCTCAAGGGCATTTTTAAGAGGGTAAACAAGATTCGCCAGCGCATTTTCAATGACAACCAACGCCTTTTCATCAAAGGCTGCTTCTTTGGCCACAATGACCAACCCTAAATCTTGCTCATGAACAGTTAATTGATACTTTGCATGATGACCTTTTAAATTGCCCTCTTGGTACTCATGGTTGGAATCCATATGCTCATATCGAAGCCCATCAAAATCAACAAGCTCATGAAGCTCTTGCGTAAAGCGTTTGACTAAATTGTAAACATTCAGTGTGGTTTGCATGGCATGAGCAATGCGCAAGGCCTGCTGCTGCATTGCGGAAGTTTGCTTGGTGCTAAGCTCAGTCATGCCACGTAAGGTAATGGTCTTGGCGCTTAAAGCCTCATAAGATGGTTGGGCGTTCGATTTACTGCTCATCCACACTCTCATTCATTGGACAGTGAAATAAGTATAGAACACAGAAGACTGACTTACACTGGCTCTAAAGACAGTCTATAGGCGAAGAACCATCGGATGCTTTAAATCCTAACTGTATTTAAGGTCGGCGTCTTCCAAAGGAGTATGACGACTCTGCAGTATCTTGTGCAGGAGTTGCGTCGATGGGGTGAGCCCCCATTTCCTCCATCATCGGATCCCTAATGATACGACCCCGAACGTCTATTGGACGTTCACGTTTAATTTGTTCAAAGTAGGCATCACGAGCATCGAGAAGACTTTGAATATCCTTTTTGAGGCTGGTATCCGGGGCGCTGCTGTGAGCAAGAATATTATCTAACATTTTTTGCGCGGCTTTTTGATGAGCCTTGTGCTTACTTGTGAGCATGGGCAACAGGGTGGATATGTGTCTTGATTTTTCAATGATTGCTTCAAGTTGTTTTCTCGTCTCTTGAATGCTTGCTCTGCCTTCAACACTTCCATCACCACCCAAAAGTTTATGATTTGTCGCATTTATTATGAAACGTGTGATGTCACCATTGAGTGCTTGGGCATATGGGTTATCGCCATCAAGATCCATAAGTTCCAACATGTTCATCGCGATGGCGTAATAGTCCATGGCTGGATTGATGTAGCGTTGACGACTCTTCTTGTCGGCATGAATAGACTCAGGTGGGCGATGAAGTGCCCCGTCATTGGCGACAAGATCATCCCCAACTATCCCAATTTGTTGATACTGACGATTTTCAGCTTGCTCATCCGCTAATTTATCATAAGGGAGTGGATCTACTTCATGAGATAAACCGAAATCAATGATCGTGACCTCTAAAGTGTCTGGATTGACTAAGACATTATTGTCATGCAAGTCAGAGTGGATGATGCCGCACGCGTGCATGTTCTCGACTTCACTTAAAAGGTTTTTAAAGAGAACTAAACTGTAGCGTCTTAGTTTGAGCTGCTCTTTATCGGCTTCTCGTTCAGCCTGTTCAAGTCTTATCATCTCAGACATTAAGGCCCTTTGCTTGATTGACTTTTCTTCCCTTTGTTCTGGGGTTGACTCATCCATCTCAGCAAGGGCTTCCTCATGGGCTTTATATTCTTCTCTCTTTGCTTTAATACTCTTTACACTCTTTGTCGTTTCTTTTCTTACTCGCTCAATCTCCTTTTTAAGCGCAACCCCTTGAACAAGTGGCATGACCATAAAAATTTTATCATCGACCAACTCCATGCCAGCGTGGAGTCCAAGGCGATCACTCATAATACGTGTCTCTTTTTCAGCCTCAGCAATGATCTCGTCGCGCAACTTATTTCTTTTTTCTTGTTTTTCTTCATCGGTGAGATTCTCTTTTCTTGCCAACTCTTTATCCAAGTTTTGAAGAGCGGTAGAGATGTCTAATTGCTTGATGGCAACAAGCTCCGGGCTACCCATTTCTCCGATGTGTTGTCCTACGCTCACCACACCATAGGCGCCTCTACCAAGCTCCTGCTCCTGGCTGGTAAAAAGGGTGTAATCATGTCCAGCTATGTTGATTTCAACTGCGATGTCTTCTTGATCATCGTGACTATCGGAAGTACTGGGTCCACTTGCGCTCATGGCAAAATCTCCAAAAACTATTTGTCTTATGACTAATTAAAAAACAAATAGTTCTGGCTATATCAGCAAAGAAACAGGAAAGGGCGGGAAAAAAATTACGCTGAGCTGTGTGTGGTTACAGCTCAAGCATGAATGTGACAGGTCCATCATTGATAAGGTGTACTTGCATGTCTGCTCCAAATTGACCGGTTTGGACTGAGCAAATTTGGCTCACTTGAGTGACAAGCTCATCAAAAAGGGTCTTGGCTTTTTCAGGCGGGCAAGCGCTGGAAAAGCTGGGGCGAAGGCCCTTATCCGTGTTGGCTGCCAGAGTAAATTGAGACACCATCAAAATAGCGCCATCGATTTGCTGAACATTTAAATTCATCTTACCAAGCTCATCGCTGAAGAGGCGATAATGAGTCAACTTGTGAGCCATGCGTTCTATCATGGGATAGTCATCATCTGGCTCGATGGCGACCAAGGCAACAAGGCCCTGGTCAATGCTTCCCACATTCTTATCGCCAACTTCGACATGAGCGCTTTTGACGCGCTGGATTAATGCCTTCATGAGACTTGATACTCCGGCAGAGCCACCACGTCACCTGATTGGTCATTAAGCAAGCCGGTCATCATGGCGACGTAATATAACGCGACGTCTTTAGGCTCATAACCGGTATCTGGCAGGCCTGGGTAGATGCGAGCCCGAGTGGGGGTTTTTACCGCTTTCGGGTTAAAGCCCATGATGTTCACAGGTTGTCTTTCATTTTCTTGACTCAAGGTTTGCATCAAGGCATGAAGCCCTGCCTGGGCTGCGCCAAAAGCCCCAAAGAAAGGTTTAGGGGTTTGGGCCAAATCGCTCAAAGTGAAAACTAACTGAGAATGCGGAGCTTGATTCAATAAGGGTAAACAATACTTGGTTAACAAAAAGGGCGCATTCAAATTCAGCTGAATAATCTCTAACCAGGTTTTCTCTGAATAATGCTCAATAGGGGTTAAATTGCCCCAAAACCCAGCGCAATGAATCAGGCCATCGAGTCGACCAAAAAGGGATTGAACATGGGACTGGATGTCTTGAGCTTGCTCAATGCCCATGTGCATCAAGTCAATGGCATGCAACGTAGGCTCAATCGCGTTCATGGCCATGATGTCATCGTAGACTTGCTCAAGTTGCTTTAGCTGCTTATCCACCAAAATCAGCTCAGCCCCAAAGCGGGCTAAGGTTTTGGCGACCTCTTGGCCAAGACCGCCGCTGGCACCTGTCATCATGATGACTTTGTTATTCAAACACTCAGGCTCAAGCGCAAAGGGGAATGGCAGTATGCTCATGATTCTTTTTACCTTCAATGATATGTTGGGCGCATAGTCGCCCGCTGATAACAGCCCCTTCCAAGGTGGAGGGGTATCGAGTTTGGGTATAGTCCCCAGCTAACCATAATCGTGAATACGAGGTTTGCTGAGAGGGCCTTAATGCATGGGATTCGACGTCACAACAAAACGCCCCACGTTTTTCCGTAATGACTTTGGTCTCTTTTAAGCCTCGAAGCTCACTAAACGATTGCTCAAGTTCGTTTTGAACCTGATTCACTAAAGCCGTCTTATCTTTACAACCATGAGGACCGGTAATGACACAAGCCATAAGGCCTGGTTGATTGGCAAAGCCCCTGTCAAAGACCCATTGGGTTGTCTTATTGGCAAATCCTATCATAGGATGAGGCAGGCGAGAGGTGCTAGGGTAGCGACAGTACACGGTGGTGATGGGCTCAACCTTGAGTTTGGTGCAACGCGCACTAATCTTAGGTTCGAGGGGCTCTAATAATTTTGCTGTGGTCCAAAACGGAGTGGCTAAAACAAGGTAATCAGCACGAAAACTATCGTGTTGAGTATGGGCGCATACCCCTTGTGCGCTTATGTCAATCTGCTTGACTCGTTGATGACAAAGCACTTGACCTTGATGGGACTCAATAAATGTCTGACAAGGAGTTGGCAGCAAGCTTCCTAAAGATTGTTTGGCAAAAAGATATCGGCAGTCCTTAGCCTCAGTAAAAAAGGCATCAACGATTAGGTTGCATAAAATACGGGCACTGGCTTCTTTGGCCGGCGTGCTTAATGCGGCAAGGCATAATGGATCCCAAAAGAGCGTGATGGCGTTTTTGGTTTGACGATGAAGTGCAAGCCACGAGGCCACCGGCATGTCTTGAGATAATATGGGATGGCGCTGAATATGGGCGCAAAGTTTTAAGATGCTTAGTTTATCTCGAAAGCTTAATCCTTGTGCCTTGAGAAGTCCCCAAAGCGCATGAAAGGGGGCTCGTTGTTCCCCAAGAGAAAACGATACGTTCTTTTTTTGACCATGAACAAGCCAATGCAAAGGGGTAGAGAGAAATGCTTTCTCGATGGGGATTCCAACTTGGCTCATCAATGATTTGGTTTCATGATAAGCGTTCAGAAGAAGATGTTGGCCGTTATCAACGGTGAGCTCGCCAAACTGAGCATCTCTTGCACGGCCACCAAGCATTGGGGAGGCCTCTAGTAAGGTGACCTTGAAGCCATGGGATGCTAAATCGCAAGCGCTTGCCAGCCCAGCCCATCCACCACCAACAACTAAGACGCTTTTTTGCATAATCGTTTTTCTTTTCGAAGCGTAGACCATGCAATCATCAGTTTACGAAAAGGCGTTAATTTGGTTTTTTGATCAAGAACAGCAAAGCCATCTTTTTCAATGGTATCAAGCAGTTTATGATAAATCGCTGCCATGATGAGTCCCGCTTTTTGTTGTTTTCGGTCTTCCATGGGGAGCTCACTGAGCGCTTTTTGATAAAAGTGGCGAGCTCTTTGTGCCTCAAAGGCAAGCAATGGTCTGAGCTGTTCATGCTTATACTCACGATTTAATAATTTATTTGGATCAATCTCAAATCGCTTTAAATCTTCGAGAGGTAAATAGATACGATCCCTTCTCAAATCTTCGCCTAAGTCTCGAATGATGTTAATCAATTGTAAGCTGGTACCCAAAGATTTTGCATAGCGCAGCGTTTTCGCATTCGAAAACCCAAACACATGGGTCGACAACAGACCCACGGTGCCCGCCACGCAATAACAGTAATCTTCGAGCTCCTCAAAGGTTTGAAAGAACGCGGGATGCAAATCATGACGCATGCCTCTTAGCAGATCTTCAAATAAGTCATTCGACCATGGGATGGTTTGCATGTGTGAGGAAAGCGCTTTGGTGACCGGGTGAGAGGGGCTTCCCTGAAACATGTTGTTGGTTTCTTGTTGCCACCAAGCCAGTGTTTTTTCCGCAACGTCTTTATCGGAAATCTCATCCACCACATCATCGACTTCGCGACAATAGGCATACAAAGCCACCATGGCTTCTTTTTGCGATTTGGGAAGAAAAAGAAAGCTGTAGTAAAAGCTGGAGCCCGATTGGACGGCTTTTTGTTGACAATAGTCTTGTGGGTCCATTCTAGTTGGCAAACTGATAAAAGTGGTTGCCAGTATACCACGTAAAAGAGATGGCTAGAACTTTGCGTTCAGGTAAGTAAAACTAAAGCCAATCCAAGCGCCCGTCATCAGACCGGTTAGCATGGCTTTTTTGCCTCCGGGCATCAAAAGCAAACCGGCGGACAAGCCACCAAACAAGGTTGAGACGGCATAATCGTAATAACTAGGGGCAGGCATGGGCTCTTCACTTAAGACTTCATAGCCACCACACACATGGTTAATTTGGTTCATGGTCACCTCTCGCATAGCATCTCCTTTAGTGAAACGTACCCACAGGCTTAATGTGTCTTTTATTGAAAAGACTAGACCGGATATTTAGATTGTGGCGACAACGCAGAATGCGGGCATTCATGCGTTTATGAGGCCTTTTGCTTGAGACAATGTTGGGGCCCATGACCTGCTTTTCCAATTGAAAGGCAAAAAGGATGCTTAGCAAATGACGAATCATAGGATGCTCTTGAGCGGAGCCACTCGACAAGATCCAGTGCACCAGTGGTTGAATGGAATAGTCCATGCGTGCCATAAACATGCCTGTCATATGTTCGGCAGGCAACCATGATGCATTTAAGTTGTTGTCAGCTTTAGGCATCGCAAGACAGATCTCATAGACCAAATGAGCAACAAAAACATGATAAGGCAAGGTTAACCATTCGCTAGGGATTGCAATCGCCTCTTGGCTAGGGGACGAGGAAAGGCTCAGTTTGGCTGAATAGCCCGTAAAGCGCTTAATCTGTTTCGCTAAATCGGTAATCTTAAGGGTGAGCCAGCGGTACTCAATCTCGGATAAATCATGGATGGATTGATGAGGCGCTAAAAGACTTTTCGAAAGCCCGTAGACGGGGGCACGTGTTAATCCCATATGAGACTCCAATCTCAAACAACCTAATTTTCAAGTTAACCAACATTCTTTGAGATGGAAAGGGTCAAATGTCTACGATTGTTTGAGTCATTTGCCCCCAGATCTGGCAGAGTTCTCGCTTGACTGGAAGTGAATATTTATTCGCTTTTTAGGTTGCTTGATTTGGGGTTGAAGATCGCGTGCAAAAACATTGAGCACCAGTGCTTTGGTTTTAGCGTCGGGCGAAAGAAGGGATCTGTGCGGGATTGGCAAGCGTTTAGGATTTGCCACCCTCCTTGAATCGTGGTCCTAATTTCTAAGCCAAAACGTCCTTTGAGCGATTGCCCCAAAGGAGCCCCTTGAATCAACAGGGTCTGAGCTCTTTTTGCTTGAAGCTCGAGCAGTTCATGCAAATGGTTCGGATAAGAGGCGGGTCTTAAGCGTTCCAGTTTAATGTTGAAGGTTTTTAAGTCCTCTTGAGGAATATAAATTCTGTCTCGCTCGATTAAATCTGGGTACCAATCTTGTAAAAAATTGATTAATTGCAAGGCCGTGCATATGGCATCGGATTGTTGCAGTTGGATTTCACTGTCCTCTTGAACTAAATGCAGCAATAACCGACCGATAGGGTTCGCCG
>CAYNJF010000025.1:0-13152 GCA_964397555.1 uncultured Francisellaceae bacterium | reverse complement strand
CTTCATCAAACGTTTGATATCGACTCTGCTTGATGTCCTGCGTAAAGGCATCCAGAAGATCGTGAAAACATTGGACTGGCAAATCGTACTTGTCAATGGCCGCGTTTAACGCTTCGAAAAGAGGGGTGCTTGCTTCATGAGCACCACCAGGCAACTTATCACGCATTGCCTTAAGTTGATTGAGGCGTTGCAGTGGGGTGGCATCTCCTTCATCGGCGATGTCATCGGCCATACGAGCAAATTGATAGATAAGGACAATAGGTGCCCTTACTTTTCGTGGTAGGAGCCATGATCCTACCGGGAAGTTTTCATAATGGTCGTTTGCCATTCTATGGGCTTGTTTGATTGCTTTTGTGGTCATAAATAAGTAGCAAATATTGGGTAAATATCATGCGCAGAGTCCACATAGTGGTGCGCTTTCCAGTCGTTGGGATCATCGTCTTCATCAATGTAGCCATAATTGGCCACAATCGAGTGAAGGCCTGCCGCATGAGAGGAGTCAACATCGCGCTTGGCATCTCCCACATAAACGGAATGAGTCGGAGAGATATCGAGCATCTCACAAGCATGCAAAATCGGATCAGGGTGAGGCTTTGCCTTCCCTAAGGTATCACCGCTTACAAAACAATGGGTTTTTTCATTGAGTTTTAAATAACTCATCAGTGGATCGGTAAAGCGTTTGGGCTTATTCGTGACCACGCCCCAAGGAATATCCTTTTCAGCGAGGGTGTCGATTAAAGCTTCGATGCCAGGAAAGTACAATGTATGATGACCAAGGTTAGCCTCATAAATGTCCAAGTATCGTGCCTTAATCGCATCAAAGTCTTTATCCGAGGTGTCCAAATTGAGCGTTTTTTTTAAAATACCGTTGGCTCCGTTGGACACACCCTGTCGAAGTTTAAAGAGATCGGGCGCCTGCAAACCAAGCTCTTTGCATAAGAGTTTGCAGGCCACTAAAAAATCTGGGGCCGTATCCAGCAGGGTACCATCTAAGTCGAAAAGTAGACCGGGCTTCATGCCTTCTCCTTTTGAAAGTGCGCTAGGTAATTGACACTCAAATCTTTGCCTAATGAAAACTCTTTTAGCCAGGGACGATAATAGATGCCAGCCATGGCATTTAATCGTAAACCATTTGAACGAGTCACCCGACATAGCTCACTAGGCTTGATGAACTTATCGTAATCATGAGTTCCCTTGGGAATAAGGTTCATCACATACTCGGCCCCTACAACAGCCATTAAATACGCTTTGAGCGTTCGATTTAAGGTGGAAATAAAGACATCACCACCGGGCTTTACCAAGTCAGTGAGGGCTTTCACCAACTTGGCCGGATCAGGAACATGCTCAATTAGCTCCAAACACGTCACAACGTCGTAAGCGCCCTTGTGGGTTAAGGCATGCTCTTCGGCGGTGCTATGAAGGTAGGTAGGGGGATTCGTCCAATCACTGCTGTGCATCTTGGCCACATCCAAGGCTTTTTGAGCCATATCCAAACCGGTCACATGGGTCGAACACGTTGCCAACGCTTCCGTTAAAATGCCCCCACCACACCCGACATCCAAAATATGTTTATTTTCTAAATCACAATGGTCGGTGATGAAACTCATTCGTATGGGATTAACCTGGTGAAGTGTCTTTAATGGGCCATGCTCGTCCCACCAATACGTGCTTAATTCATCAAATTTTGCCACTTCGGCTTTTGCAACATTTACTGATTTTTCTTCAATGTTCATCCATCATTACTACTATGTTGTTTAACTTAAAATGTTGCCCGATTCCGTGAGATATGGAGCAAGCTGTGCTATTATGAATTGCCAAATTATAACAGATTTTTTTTGCAAAAAATAAGTTTTCCACCTTACATAGGAGTCAAGGTCTGTGTCAGAGCTTGCCAAAGAGATAGTCCCGGTCAACATTGAAGACGAACTAAAACAATCGTATCTCGATTATGCGATGAGCGTCATTGTCGGGCGAGCCTTGCCGGATGTACGAGATGGTTTGAAGCCGGTGCATCGTCGTGTCTTGTTTGCCATGAAAGAACTTGGCAATGACTACAACAAGCCCTATAAAAAATCCGCGAGGGTTGTGGGTGATGTCATCGGTAAATATCACCCTCATGGTGACACAGCCGTCTACGACACCATTGTCCGAATGGCTCAGCCTTTCTCCATGCGTTATTTGCTTGTTGATGGTCAAGGGAACTTTGGTTCGGTCGATGGGGACTCTGCAGCGGCCATGCGTTATACCGAAGTGCGCATGAGCAAATTTGCCCACTCGCTTTTGGCTGATTTGGATAAAGAAACGGTTGATTTTGCTCCGAACTACGATGAAACCGAGTTTGCACCGGTTGTGCTTCCGACCCGAGTTCCCAACCTCTTGGTGAACGGCTCATCCGGGATTGCGGTTGGGATGGCAACCAACATTCCGCCCCATAATTTGACGGAAGTCATCAATGGGTGTTTGGCGCTGATTGAAAACCGAGACATCACGATTGATGAGTTGATGGAGCACATCAGTGGTCCCGATTTCCCAACGCAGGGCATCATCAATGGGCGCTCAGGCATCATCGATGCCTATCGGACAGGGCGTGGACGAATTTTGGTGCGTGCAAGGGCCGAAGTGATTGCGGACAAAAATGATCGTCAAAGCATCATCGTCACGGAGTTGCCTTATCAAGTCAACAAAGCTCGTTTGATCGAGAAAATTGCTGAGTTGGTGAAAGATAAGAAAATCGAGGGGATCTCTGCGCTTCGCGATGAGTCTGATAAAGACGGTATGCGCATCGTGATTGAAGTGAAGCGCAACGAAAGTGAGGAAGTCATTCTCAACAATCTTTACGCTCAGACTCAAATGCAAAGTGTCTTTGGCATCAACATGGTGGCCTTGCAAGACGGTCAACCCAAAACGCTCAATTTGAAGCAGATTCTCAAAGCGTTCATCAAACACCGTCGCGTGGTTGTGAATCGTCGTACCGTCTATGAACTCAAAAAAGCCAAAGAACGTGCGCACGTTTTAGAAGGCTGGTCGGTTGCTTTGTCAAACCTGGATGAAGTCATCGAAACCATTAAGACTTCCAAGACACCTGCAGAAGCCAAAGAGCGCTTAACCGATAAGTTATGGCAACCTGGTGTGGTAGCAGGCATGCTTGAGCGTGCTGGGGTTGATTCGACCAAACCCGAAGGCGCTGATCTTGAATACGGCATTTTAGAAGGCGGCTATCAGCTCTCAAAAGCGCAAGCCCAAGCCATTTTGGACTTAAAACTGCATCGTTTAACTGGTCTTGAGCAAGATAAGATCATCAAAGAATACGAGCAGATTCTTGAAGAAATTAAACGTTTAATTGATATTTTGGTGAATCCTTCTGTGTTGATGGGCGTGGTCAAAGACGAGCTGGTTGAGGTCAAAGAAGCCTTTGGCGATGAACGACGCACTGAAATCACGGCCGCTCAATCTGATTTATCCAGAGAAGATTTAATCCCAGAAGAAGATCGCGTGGTCACCCTCTCTCACGAGGGGTATGTGAAAACCCAACCGCTTGATGCTTATCAAGCTCAAAGGCGCGGTGGGCGAGGCAAAGCGGCGACTCAAGTCAAAGGTGAGGATTTTGTTGAAAAACTGCTGATTGCCAACACGCACGATACCATTCTTTGCTTCTCCTCAGAGGGTAAGGTCTACTGGCTCAAGGTTTATCAATTGCCAGAGGGGTCACGTACCTCAAGAGGCAAACCCATCATCAACTTGCTGCCCCTTGGCGAGCATGAAAAAATTTCTGCGATTCTGCCGCTTAGAGAGTACACCCAAGAGCAGTTTATTTGCATGGCGACCCAATCTGGTACCGTCAAAAAGGTTCCTTTGGTTGAGTTCTCAAGACCTCGCTCGTCTGGGATCATCGCTGTGGACTTGATGGAAGGCGATCATCTGATTGGCGCGAAAATTACCAGTGGTCATGACGACATCCTCTTAGTCTCAGACGCAGGTAAGGCCATACGATTCAACGAATCAACCGTGCGAGCCATGGGGCGAACCGCTCGAGGGGTTCGAGGCATTAAATTGGCCGAGGATCAAAAAGTCATCTCGTTGATCGTGGTGCAGCCAGATACCGCGCTTTTGATGACCACCGAGAATGGCTACGGTAAACGCACCAAGCTCGATGACTTCCCGGTCAAAGGCCGAGGAGGCCAAGGGGTGATTGCTATCCAAACGACTGAGCGAAATGGCTCCGTGGTCGGTGCGGTGCAAGTCAGTGAAAACGACGAAGCCATGTTGATTACAAACGGAGGCACATTAGTGCGTACCCGAGTCAGCGAAATATCCGTACTCGGTCGAAACACCCAAGGGGTACGATTAATCAACTTAACCAACGATGAAAGCTGCGTCGGTATTCAGCGCGTTGAAGACGTTGACAGCGAAGAAGGTGATGGTGAACAAGAGCCTCAAGCCCAAAGCGGTGAAGCGCAAGCTGAACAGGGCACGGAGTCTGATTCATCTTCTGAAGAATAAGGATAGACATCCCCATGAGCGAACAGGATGTGGTGAACTTTTCCGCTGGGCCGGCGATGCTGCCGCCCAGCGTTGTTCAAACCATCAAAAACGAGTTTGATGGTTTCTATGATGGGATGTCGGTTGCCGAAATATCTCATCGTAGCCCTCAGGTCTTAGCCTTGAAAGAACGATTGGAAAATCGTTTGCGCCATTTATTAAATGTGCCTGAAGATATGCATATTTTAATGATGCACGGGGGGGCTAGGGGGCAGTTCAGCGCAGTCCCACTAAATTTATTGGGAAATGAGCCTTCTTGTGACTACCTAATCTCTGGTTATTGGGGAGAGCTCGCCGCCAAAGCCGCTCAACAGTATTGTGCCGATGTTCGTAGCCATGCAATGGACATGAACGGAGACTTTGCCGCTTACCTTGAAGCTTTGCGACCTAAGGGTGCTTACGTTCACTACACGGACAACGAGACCATCAGTGGCATCGAGTTTCCCTATATTAAACGCCTTCATGAATGCATGGTCACCGATGTAACCTCGAACATCCTGTCTCGTCCCATCGATTGGGATATTGTGGATGTGGCCTATGCCAGTGCGCAGAAAAACCTTGGAATAGCTGGGTGTACCTTTGTTTTTATTCGAGACAGCTTTTTAGATAGAGCGTTGGCCGTAACGCCAGGCATTCTCAGTTACGAGCAAATGGTTAAAACAGACTCACTTTTAAATACCGCGCCTGTTTTTTGTTGGTATGTGACCGATTTATTGTTGGATTGGGTTGAGCAAAACGGTGGATTAGACCGCATGTCACAGCTTGCCAACCTAAGATCCAAACTTCTCTACGAGACAGTCGACAAAAGCTCTTTATATCAGAATAACGTACCGACTGAGTTGCGCTCTCGTTTGAATGTACCGTTTACTTTGGCGCAGGGTGAGCAAGCGTTTCTTAAACAAGCGGAGGAAAAGGGGCTGTATTTTCTCAAAGGTCATCGCAGCCTTGGTGGGATTAGGGCTTCTATGTACAATGCTATGCCGCTTGAGAGCGTTGAACGTCTGGTCGATTTTATGAAAGAATTTGAGAGAGCCCTTTAGTTGTTACAAGCTTGTCCTTCCCAGCCTTTAAAAGGCACCCTCAAGGTGCCTGGCGATAAATCCATATCTCACAGAGCGGCCTTATTAGGAGCAATTGCCCAGGGCACTTCGACCTTTACCCACTTTTTGACCTCTGAAGATTGCTTAGATGCCATCAAAGCCATCCAGCAATTAGGGATCAAGGCTCGTCTTGAGCGAACCACTTTGCTCATCGAGGGAAAAGGCCCCCGAGGGCTCTCTGACTGTGATGCCCCTATTGATTGCGGTAACGCGGGTACGCTTGCAAGGCTTTTAACCGGGCTTTGCTCGGGGGCTGGCATTGCCTGCACCCTTATCGGAGACAACTCACTTTCCAAGCGCCCCTTTGAAAGGGTCACGAAGCCATTGTCGTTGATGGGGGCACGCTTTCAACAAAAGACGAAAGATCCTTTACCTTTATCCATTGAACCAGATAAGCCCTTATGTGGCATGCATCATGAAATCAAAGTCGCCAGTGCCCAGGTAAAATCAACCTTGATGATTGCCGCAACCATGGCCGACAGCCCGAGTGTCTTTGTCCAAAAGGTGCAAACCCGTGATCATACTGAGCGAATGCTCAAAGCCATGGGCGCGCGCATTCAAATCAATGAGCAGGGCATTCATGTCGCTCCATCTTCACTCAAGCCCATAACGATGAGCATCCCAGGGGACTTCTCATCGGCCGCTTTTTTTATTGTTGCGGCTTTGCTTATTGAAGGCAGCGATTTACAAATTTTAAACGTAGGATTGAACCCCACAAGAATAGGGCTTTTGCATGTGCTCAAAGACATGGGGGCCGACATTGAATACTGGATAGAGCAGGATGATGGTGAGCCAATAGGCACGATTCATGTGCGATCATCGATCCTAAAAGGGATTACGATCCCAGAGCAGTGGATAAGCAACGCCATCGATGAGATGCCGGTTTTATTCATTGCATGCGCTTTTGCAAAAGGTCGAAGTCACCTCAAAGGAGCTGGAGAGCTTCGTGTTAAAGAAAGCGATAGATTGTCAGTGATGGCCAAAGGGCTCACTCAGTGCGGTGTCCAAGTATGGCTAGAAGGCGACGAACTAAGCATCCAGGGGGGCGGCTTTGAAGGAGGGCGAGTCAAAACCTTTGGAGACCATCGGATCTGCATGGCCTTTTTGGTCGCCGGATGGGTAGGTAATCCTGTATCCATCGATGACTCAAGCTCGATTGCAACATCATTTCCAAGCTTTTTAAGCCTGGCACAACAATTAGGATTAAGGACTCGAAAAGAGGAACTATGAATAAACATTCTGCAACGGTCATTACCGTCGATGGGCCCAGCGGCTCTGGAAAAGGGGTGCTAAGCCAGAAATTGGCAAGCCACCTTGGTTGGCATTTGCTCGACAGCGGCGCACTCTATCGAGTTCTCGCCTTACACGCCGTGCGCGAGTCTATCGCTCTGGACAACGAACAAGCACTTGCTGATGCGGCTCTTGATCTGGATATACGCTTTGAGGAAAAAGTTGGTTATTCAGCCAGCATAATTCTGGCGGGTCAAGATGTGACCTCTGAGGCTAGAACCGAGAGTAACGGGGAGAAAGCCTCCGTTGTTGCACAGTACCCTAAGGTTCGAGATGCCTTGCTTGAACGCCAAAGAGTCTTCCAACAAGCGCCTGGGCTGATTGCGGATGGACGCGATATGGGGACCGTGGTTTTTCCTAATGCCCCCCTAAAGATTTTCTTGGATGCGAGCGCTAAAGTAAGGGCCCAAAGAAGGTATCTTGAGTTGCAAAAAAGGGGCCTAAATGTTAGCCTTGATGACCTTTTATCCGAGATAGAAGCCCGCGACGTAAGAGATAGAAACCGTGCAGTTTCACCTTTGCGGCCAGCGGATGACGCAACGCTCTTGGATACAAGTGAAATGAGCATTGAGGAAGTCTTTGACTCCGTATTGCTCAAGATTAAAGAGGCCGAATTGGTCTAAGGGCGACATTAAATACCAAAATTTAATGTCGGTTGTTTAACTACCATAGGATTTCCGATCCTATATAACACGCGTGACGCAAGTCACAGGACATCAACCATTATGAATTTAACCCCCAATAACCCTGATAGTGAAAGCTTTGAGCAACTCTTTGAAGAGAGCTTTAAAGGCGTAGTCATGACCCCTGGTTCTGTCTTTACAGGAACCGTACTCTCGATTGATCAAGGTCGTGGTATTGTCACTATCGATACACCTCTAAAATCTGAAGGTTATGTACCCTTGGATGAATTTGTCGATAAAGACGGTGCTGTTGAGATTGAAGTTGGCTCACAGATCCCAGTCGCTATCGAAGCTTATGAAGATGGTTGGGGTGAAACACGCTTGTCTCGCCAAAGAGCGAAACGTCTTGAAGCGTGGACCAAACTTGAAGAAGCACACGAGCAAGGTAATACCGTTAAAGGTATCATCTACGGTAAAGTCAAAGGCGGATTTACGGTTGATATTAGTTCCATCCGTGCCTTCTTGCCAGGCTCGCTTGTTGATGTCCGTCCTGTCCGTGACATGAGTTCACTGGAAGGTAAAGAGTTAGACTTTAAAGTCATCAAATTAGATCAAAAACGCAACAACGTTGTCGTCTCAAGACGTTCAGTTGTTGAGTCTGAAAACAGCGCTGAGCGTTCTGCACTTCTTGAGAACCTTGAAGAAGGTCAAATCATTGAAGGGGCTGTTAAGAACCTTACCGATTACGGTGCGTTCGTTGACTTAGGCGGCATTGATGGCTTGTTGCACATCACTGACATCTCTTGGAAGCGCGTTAAGCACCCAGGTGAAGTTTTACAAGTCGGCCAAGACATTAAAGTTAAAGTCTTGCGTTTCGACAAAGAGCGTATGCGTGTATCTCTTGGTCTTAAGCAACTTGGTGAAGATCCATGGGTTGGCGTGGCTCGTCGTTACCCAGAAGGCACTCGTGTCTTTGGCCGTGTTACCAACATCGCTGATTACGGTTGCTTTGTTGAGCTTGAAGAAGGCATCGAAGGTCTTGTTCACGTTTCTGAAATGGATTGGACAAACCGTAACATTCACCCATCTAAAGTGGTTTCATTGGGTGAAGAAATCGAAGTTATGGTTCTTGATATTGATGAAGAGCGTCGTCGTATTTCCTTGGGTCTTAAGCAGTGCAAAGACTCACCATGGGATGCATTTGCTTCACAAAACAACAAGAACGATCGCATCAAAGGTAAGATCAAGTCCATCACTGACTTTGGTATCTTCATCGGTCTAGACGGTGGTATCGACGGTCTTGTTCACTTGAGCGATATTTCTTGGAACCAATCTGGTGAAGAAGCGGTTCGCAACTATAAGAAAGGCGACGAAGTTGAAGCGGTTGTTCTTTCTGTCGATCCAGAGCGTGAGCGTATTTCACTTGGCATCAAGCAACTAGAAAATGACCCATACGCCAGCTACCTTGCTGAATATCCAAAAGGCAGCATTGTCACTGGTACCGTCATTGAAGTGGATGCCAAGCGAGTGCTTGTTGAGCTAGCCGAAGGCGTAGAAGGCGCAATTCGCACCAACGACTTAGGTCGTGATGCTGAAGAAGCCGACGCTGTGGCTAAGAAGATCAAACAAGGTGATGAGATTGAAGCGAAATTCATGGGCGTTGATAAGAAAAACCGTTCATTGATGCTTTCAGTCAAAGCCAAAGATCAGCAAGAAGAAGCGGAAGCTATCCGTGACTACTCTGGCAACAACAATGACTCCAACACAACCTTGGGTGACTTGCTTAAAGAGCAATTAAACCCTGACAACGATAACTAATCGTTGCGGTTGAATAAAAAAGCCCGGCTGAGTGTAAAACCAGCTGGGCTTTTTTTTCTTTCCAGCTTACCGTCTGGTACGCTATCATATGAACTTATCTACTAACATAGTATTATCTATCCATAGAGATAGACTCAAATTTTAAGTAAACTTAGGACATCACTTAGAAGAGGAAAGAAAGGATGCGAATCATAAGCTTAGTGGCACTGTTTGCGCTGATCATGGTTGTCATTGCGTTTGCCTCTTTAAATGCTCAAAGTATCGATGTGAATTACTTACTAGGACGGGCCAGCTTACCCTTAGTCCTCGTCATGTTCATCAATCTCGTTTTTGGGGCACTCATTGGATATCTGGTGATGGGTTTTAAAGTCATCAGGCTAAACTCAAAAATACGCCAACTCAATAGCCAATTAAAGAAAGCTCAAAAATCTCTGGATGTGGCCAAAACCAGCACTAAGGAGCCATAGGGTTGATGTGGGAGCTGGCACTATTGCTTTTGCCGGTGGCCGCAGGCTCAGGATGGTACGTTGGTCGAAAGTCGGCCGATCCCACCCCTATCTCATCTTCGAACACCAGCCTAACCTCCGATTATTATAAAGGCCTTAATTACCTGCTTAACGAACAAGCGGACAAAGCCCTCGATGCTTTTATTCGTATGCTGGATGCCTCGCCCGATACGGTTGAAACCACATTGGCCTTAGGCAATTTTTTTCGACGAAGAGGAGAAGTCGATAAAGCGATTCGTATCCACCAAAACCTCATTGCTAAACCCAACCTTAATCAAAAACAAAAAACTCAAGCGCTGCTCGAGTTAGCTCAAGATTACATGCGGGCAGGCGTTTTCGATAGGGCAGAAAGTCTGTTTCAAGAGCTTCTTCACTGTCGAAGCGAGGAGCTTGCCATTGCCTTAGAACATCTTATTGATATCTTTGAGCGCGAGAAGGATTGGGAAAAAGCGGTGATCATGGCAAAGCGTCTGCAAAAAGTCACCGGACTTTTTATGGGGAAACAAATTGCTCATTATTATTGCGAGATAGCTTTGGTTTATTGGTCCAAAGGACGCAACCGACAAGCCCTTCGGCAACTCAAATATGCCCTGGCTCATGACAAAACGTGCGTTCGAGCGAGCATCATCATGGGGAATATTTACAAAAGTCAGCAAATGTATAAACAAGCTCTGAAGTTTTATAAGCAAGTGCACATGCAGGACTCTGAGTTTATTTCTGAAGTTATTTTTAATATCCAGATTTGCTATGAAAAAATTGGCGCAAAAAATGCCATGGTCAATTATTTTGAGTTCTTGCTTCAAAATAACCCCAACGTCTACATTATCTTGGCAACGGCTGAAAATTATCGAAGGACGATGGGGGAGCGTGAAGCCACGACGTTTTTAGCTGAACACATGCGCAAGAAGCCGTCTATCCGAGGAATACGACATTTGGTTGATTACCATTTAGAAAGCGCTCGGCTTGAGGTGCGCGATGACTTGTTATTGCTTCGTTCTTTGATGGACAAGCTGATGGAGGCTCGTCATACCTACCGTTGTGGTCAATGTGGCTTATCCACCAAAACCTTGAACTGGCAATGCCCAGGTTGTCGACAGTGGTCATCAACGAAGCCCATTTCAAGGATTGATGGTGAAAGCTAAGTAAGAATAAAAGTCGTTGTCATCATATCTTTCCTTTTAAAATGGTTGATATTAAAGTGGAGTCACTTTTACGTCGTATCAAGCAAACTAGCCTTCAGTCCAACCCTATCATCATGCCTTTACAAGTGACCTACAGCGATTTTGTATGTACTCACATTGCAACTTTTATATGCTTACTTGAGTCGTAGAATACCTTTTAATTACCCGTTATGTTAGGTGATGGGAGACTCTATGAATGAACAGGTGCACTATATTTGGGTTGGAGGATTAGGCAGTGATGCTGCTAAAGCATCCTGTAGCATGGGGCCCAAACGGCTTGCCCAATTATACGCTGAGCAAGCAAATGAGTCTGAACCACCGAGTGATAATGTCAATGTCATCAACATGTGGGTTCAAGCCTCAGAAGTTGAGCAAGCCGAGACGCTGTTTCAGGATACGCCAAATGTCCAGATAAGAAATATCGATGAATTCGTTCATGACTTTGAATGGGGACTTGGTGATGCTGAACAAGTGAGAGCCATTTATGACAACCCAGACATACCCAATGTCGCGAAAAAAGATTTACTGACCTATGTGGTTTTGAATAAGGAAGGTGGATACTTTTTTGACACAAGTACTTTTTTTACAGAGGTTCCAGAGCTTCCAAGTTTAGACAATAATCAATATAAGGTCATGTTAAATCGAGATAGTATAGAAGATCCAGAAAGAAGATGGCTATTATGGACAACGGTTGATGTATGGATGATGGCTTCAGCGGCCAACAGCATGTTCACTTCAGTGGCTTTAAACGATTGCATGAAAACCTATGATAACCATTCTGATCGTTCGTATGGAGGAGCCATGTTTGCTGGTGCCTCACAATATGCATTTGATATTCTGGCTAATGATGGAAGATTCTCAAAAAATGTATTTGAACCACCCAGTTCTGAGACCCTTGATACCGTAAAAAAACACGCCCTGTTATATGAAAGTGGTAATGTGTCTCAGGAGTGGTTCGTACCGGAATTGAATATGAGTAAATTTTCACTTGGTTTTTGGAGGGAAGGTACAGTAGATGCATTTTGGATGATGAAGAAAGAAATTTATCGTTATTTAGAAGAAAATGATTTTGACTTTCATAAACCTGAACGACTTAGATTGTATTTAGACCTTCAAACGGTACAGCAAGGTAACTCAAGGGATGTCGATGAAGCCAGGTTTAAACAGTTGTGGGACAAACTCGTCAACACTAAGGGGGCTTTTGCTGAGCCCCTTTCCCAGGACTACGGTTATGAGGTAATCATTGATGCGGTCGAGCGTTATCTGGGAGGCGAGTTTGATTTACCTGATGCGGATAGTGAAAGCTTGGATTCATGTAGTTTGTTAGAGTTATTGGAAAATATTACTCACGCGTCTGTGAAAGCTGGAAAGCGAAGCTCTAGTGAAAGGGTTGTAACTTCATCGTTTACAAATTCTCGCTCAAGTGCATCACATACATTCACGACGGAAGAGAGTGAGCCTCAATCTGAGTCGCCGACTCCATCAGGATCGAAAAGACCTGGAAAGCGGTAAACATTTACTTAGAGTGCAGTGATTCTTAAGCAATAATCTCTCAACGCTTGAAAACAACTGCACCACCGTTTTTAACACCTCCCAACAAGTTACATACATCGAACAAGGCTGATAGCTTTTTCCATCGAAGTTTTCATCAATGAACAAAATCTGAAACCAATAAAACAAAGAAAACTGACTGTAAGAATCATGTCTAGCGTTTTAAGGTTTTTCTGGAGCGTTGTTAAGCATACTGATTAAGCCGATTTGCTTTCATAAAATACCAAATAACATATCGAAGTATTCTTTTTATCATTTCCTACTAAATAACAAGTGGTGATATGATTACACTGACTTGTTTTGGGGTAGCTAGTTGCTGAAATAAAAGATAAGAACTGCAGTTAAATTAGGTCGATGAACTTATGATGCAGTAGGGCTCCAAGTAAACGACAACTCAATTATGAACAAGCGCATAATACTATTTGCTTTCGAGCGACCATCATGACAAGTCATGCTCACAAAAGACAGTTTGTGTATTAAAAAGCCAGGAAGTGTCGCGAACAAGTGTATAGGCAAGTTTTTGAGTGAACCATCATACCCAGTT
>CAYNJF010000024.1:0-34904 GCA_964397555.1 uncultured Francisellaceae bacterium | reverse complement strand
GGTCAAATCAAGGTAATGGAGAAAACCATTCCAGTCATCTTGGTGAAAACCGCCAATGAGGAATCTGGAGTAAACCTATGGCTTGTTGGCCCACAAACCATTCGTGAGGCGGCAAGTTTAGAGAAGACATCGACCCAAGCCCTCATTAATCAATGGCTCCCCGAAGACATGGTACAGACCAAGTGGCGTGGGGCCCCGATTGGCCATTGGATGTCCATGGTTGGTATGCTTGTCATGGCTTATCTTGTCATGTGGTTGACCATGTTCATGATCGAAACCGGTATGCGTCATTCCGGTATTCGAAAAATGCGTATCGAACAAGTGACGTTTTTGAAAGCATGTTTATTGCCAACTAGGCTTGTTGGAGCGGTCGCCTTAACCGTGGTGGTTGCTCGAACGATGGAACTCTCCTTGATTGTTCGACAAGCCTTTAGCATGGTTCACATCAGTCTTTTGTGGGCAGCTCTGTTCCTTTTTCTGTGGTTATGCATAGACTCACTTTCCTATCGAGGAGAGCAAAAGATGCGCACCAAGAAAAACATTGGTGGGCTCTCTGTGGTGTTGTTCTTACGTCGATGCACCAAAATCGCACTCATGGTCATTGCAGGCATACTAATCTTGGATACCATCGGGGTTAATGTCAGCGCCGGCTTGGCCGCATTAGGCATTGGTGGGATCGCAATTGCGCTTGGTGCTCAAAAAACCGTGGAAAATTTTGTGGGAGGCGTCTCGATTGTCCTGGACCAACCGATCCGTGTGGGTGACTTTTGTAAAATAGGGACAACCTATGGAACGATTGAAAGCATTGGGATGCGCTCAACCCAAATTCGCACGGTTGAGCGCACCTTGGTGACCATCCCAAATGGAGATTTGTCAGCACTGTTAATCGACAACTACACCAAACGAGATAAGTATCTATATCGTACGCATTTAGCCTTGCGCTATGAGACCACCCAACAAGCGATGGAGCAGGTGCTTGAACACTTGCGCGAGTATCTTCAATCGCACTCCATGATTGAGCAAGAGGCAAAACCCGTGGCACCCCGGGTCCGCTTTCTTTCGTTTGGGGACAGTGCGCTGGTGGTAGAGGTCTTTGCCTATGTCAACACCAAAGACTACAGTGAGTTTTTGGCGATACAAGAAGCCATGAATCTTCATATTGCAAAGCTGATTGAATCATGCGGCAGCGGCTTTGCGTACCCTTCTCAAACGCTTTATTTGTCAAAAGACAGTGGCGTATCCAATGAAAACACCTCAACTTGACTGAAGTTCTTTTTTCTTAACTACTTGGGTCGACAACGTCGTTGTCGACGACAGTCTGGTGTCCGTGAGCTTCTGGCGCGAGGCATATACCCATGAGCAAGAACAGGAGGAGCAGGCTCAAGAGCAAGGATGTCTTGGGGTTGGTCTTGGATACTATTGCGCATATGCGTCAAAAGGGTTTCCCCTTCATACACGTCATCTAAATGCGCATCTACCTCATGACCAAAGGTGTTGAGGACGGATGCCAATACCGCCATATGACCGCGACTGGCGGTATGCACCACAAATGCCAAAGCAGAGCTTGAATCATCATGCCCTTGTTCCCCATGAACACCTCGCGTGCAAACAAGATGCTCAAACGTTAAAGGAAGTGTTTGTGCATGTTCAAGCATTTCTAAGATTAACGTTTGACGGTTGAGCTTTGTCATGAGTGAGTTCGCACAAGCAAGCTCATAACATAAAATCCAAAAATCACGAGCCGGGTTGATGAGGCTAAGGTTGCGTCGAATGCTATCTAAATACGGGTGATGCATGTGATCCGATTCGTATCGTTGTCGATTACCCAGTGAATCAATCATGAAAGAGTCTCCACAATCAAGGTGATATTAATCTCTTTGTTTAAGCTTTGGGTGGCAAACTTAACACAAACTCGAGCGCTTTATCGATCCAAAAACCTAAGCCTTCCTCTTCAAGCCCTAAAGACTCAACATAAATAAAGCCTTTGAGTGGCTTTTTAGTGAAGTCCATTTCGGTCACATGCTCAAAAGCAAGCGCTTGCTCATAAAAGGGACCAACACGAGCCATCATTTTATCTTTGACCACCCCGCAAAGCATGTGACCGTGAACCATAAACACTACACCACCAAACATCTTTTTGCTTGCAAAAGGAATCAGGGGATATAAATACTCCTCACAGCGAGCTGCTAGGTTTTTGTCGTAGGCCATATTATGTAAGGCGTTTAGTTCTGTAGTCGTTTCCAAAATGATGGTTTTTAGGGGGAGCAGATTTGCCACTCTGAGCCACCGCATCACATGCCATGCAGAAGCTAGTGAGATGAAAAGCTGCGGTTGCAATTGGGGCATAGGTTGAAGGAATGCCCGTTGCGGCATCTAAAGCACTGACACTAGAAACAACAAAAGCGGCCATATCTTTTTTTGTCAAAAAGTCGTTTAATGCCTGGTATTCGTCCTCGATGAACTGGTCGGCCTCAGCCGTTGTTTTTACCCCATCATACAATCCTCTGTGCTGATGTTGATTTTTTCCTTTCATGGCCTTGTCATAGGCTTGCTCAACAACGGATTGTCTGGCAAAACTATGCGCAGATGAAGGAAGGGGAATCGAATTCCTAATCAGAGTCCGGGCAAGGCTGCGTCCTGCTTGAAAGGCAGATATGGCAAACACCGTGACACGAGGTAATAAAAAACTTGAATTGAGCACGCCATTTCTCCTTACAAAATTCGTCTATTCTAGGAGCAATTTGATTCACATGTCAATTGAAGCTTTAGTGCTGTCGGGCTATGGCATTGCCCGACATGCTCAATGCCGTTGTCGAAGGCATCCAAACCAAAGAGCCGATGGTACTTGCACCTGTTGCAAGCGAGGCGGCTTGACCAAACCCGCCGCAAAATACCCCAGTCCCAGCGGCTAAAATCAAGCCTTTGGCTTGGATAGGCTCATCGTGTTGTTTACGGTATCTGACATAATTTACGCTGTTGATGACAGCTGGCGCTGCGATGCGAACAAGAGGGAGCCATGATCCGCCAATGAAATGCACGTGGCTAGGGTGAATAACTTCCATATTTTACCTAAAACGCGCAGTATTCGCTGATTTGTTGAAAACAGCAACTTACTACTTGAGTATCCAGCTTTGCCTTGTTAGGGTTATTTCAAATTGATACGAAGGATTTGATATGGCAATTTCATCGCCAGCCCCTGGTTTATGGCCCTCCCCATTCAGTGCCAAGATGGTTGCTGAGAATGTGAAGCACTTCAATGATTTGAGCGTGGCTCAAGGGATCATCTATTACGTAGAATCTCGCCCTGACGAAGATGGTCGTAATGTGTTAATGGCAAACGTCGAGGGAGTAGCCATAGAGCTCTTACCAGAAGAGCACAGCGTGCGAACGCGCGTTCATGAATATGGTGGTAATGGGTTTGTGGTCGATAACGACAACATCTACTTTATCAACGATGCCGATCAAAGGCTGTATTGCAAGAAAAAAGATAACGACGTTGCTGAGTGCATAACCCCCAAAGGCATTCGTTTTGCCGATTTGTCTATATCGATGCATGGTATTCTTTGCGTGGCCGAAGATCATCGGGTTCGAGAAAACCAACCTGAGAATTTTATTGCACTCATTAATCCTCAAGATAAAACCATCACCCCTGTCCATCAAGGTCATGATTTCTATGGCTTCCCAACGCTTAGCGCCGATGCCAAAAAAATTGCCTTCATCGCTTGGGACCACCCTAACATGCCATGGGATGATACCTTTTTATATCAGGCGGACTTTGACGGGCAGTGCGCGAATCTGCAACAAGTCGATGCCGATGAAGCTCATCAATCGTTTTTCCAACCTCGATGGAACGACGCTAACCAGCTGTACGTCCTTTCCGACAAAAACAACTGGTGGAACCTATACCGAGTTGAGAACAGCCGATTGGATAGGCCACTTTTTGAGATTGAAAGTGATCTGGGCGTCCCACTTTGGATGTTGGGCTTGAGTCGATGGGCCTTTTTAGGCGATGACATTATTTGTACGTTTGCCATCAATGGGAAAAGCAAACTTTATCGTTTTAATGAACAAACCGATGCATTAACTCCTTTTGACAACACCGACAAACACGACTTCAATGCCTTTGATTTTATCCATGTTGACGGTGGTAAGGTGGTGTGCCTGGCGAATGGTCCCAAAAGTCCCACCTCGATTATATCCATGGATGAGCACGGCAAAATCCAGGTGCTTGCCAAAAACAGAACGATTACTTTTCCTGAATGCATAAGCGTTCCTCGTCATCTTAGTTTTGATTCTGACGAGGGGCGAACCGCGTATGCTTATTACTACCCCCCTCACAATCCAAACCACTCGTTCACTGGGCCGGCGCCCTTAGTGGTAAGAGCGCATGGGGGTCCCACGGCCAACTGCGGATCACGATTTAATTTAGGCGTGCAATACTGGACCTCAAGAGGCTTTGCATACCTTGATGTGAATTACGGTGGCTCAAGTGGGTATGGACGAGCCTTTCGCCAATCCCTTCATGGGCAATGGGGCATCGTTGATGTGCAAGATTGCATTCGTGGCGTCCAGCACTGCATCTTACAAGGTTGGGTGGATCCCAACAAAGTGGCAATTACCGGTGGAAGTGCAGGAGGTTATACCACCTTAAAGGCATTAACAGACACCGATCTTTTCTGCGCCGGGGCTAGCCACTATGGCGTGAGCAATTGTTTAGCCTTAGCCCAAGATACCCATAAGTTTGAGTCTCGCTATTTAGATGGCCTCATTGGCACACTGCCTGAAGATGAATCGGTTTATCATGAGCGCTCTCCATTGAATCGCGTGACCAACATGAGCTCCCCAGTTATTTTATTCCAAGGGGATGAAGATAAAGTGGTGCCCCTGAATCAAGCTGAGCAGATCTATCAGGCGTTGCAAGAGAAAGGCCTTGACTGTGAATTGCATGTGTTTGAAGGTGAGGGGCATGGCTTTGACAAAGCCGCAAACATTGTTTTTGCTCTTAAGAACGAGGAGCGCTTTTTTCTTGAATCGATGGGGCTTAAAAAAAAAGCTCAAAAAGCGATGAGCCCTAGTTCTAGACCACTTCAGTTTTCAGTGGTAAGAGAGGTTGAGCCAGAGTGGAATATAGACAATCGGCAAAACAGACCCAACCGAGGGCATAGGCGATGAGCGTCTGTCCAGTTCTTAGCTTGTGTGGATGAGCTATACTTAGCGCAAACCCAATAAGAGAATTCGCATGCGTAAGCAACAATGGCTAGGGGTTGCCCTTGGTGTCACCGTCCCCATTTTACTGGTGCTCGTGCTATGGACCTTTCAATACGTTCAACATCAAAAGATACCGCCTCTTGCGTATGATTTTATTTACGTTGAAGGCTATCATCCATCGGATAGGATTACGGTTGAACAAGATGGGATCTATTACCAAGCGCTTAATCCGTATCAGGATCAAAAAATTCAGGTCAATCTTTTTTATCATCAAAGCAAGACGAATACCAACACGGCCATCACCACAACCGTAGTGGAATTGAAGCGAGGACAAAAGACACGCGTCAAACTATCTGATCTAACCGTAAATCTTGTCAGTCAAGAGCGAGTCTCGCCGGATGGTTATCGGCTTGAGGTGCGTCGTGAGTTCTTTTTAACGGATATGTTTGCGTTTGATTCGAAGCGAGGTTGGGGACTGATTCACCAAAGTAAAAAGCGTCAGTCGATCGAGGTTACAGGCCGTCATATAAGAGTGCTGGGATGGATTAAACCATGAAAGAAAAGGCGCTCAAGCAAATACGTGACATTGCCTTGATGGAAAACCTTGAAGCCAAAGAAGTATACGACTACCTCAAAAAAGCCAACATCAAATCACCTGATAAAATAGAGGTGAGAGGCGAGAAGGCACCGACGTCTTCGATCATCCAAGTCCTGTCTATTCTCGGGGCTCTGTTTTTGTTTGCGGGCATGGCTGTGGCCACGAGCATGCATTGGGATGGGTTCGACTCATTATCGAGGGTCTTAGTGACCTTTGGGGTAGGCTTGGTGTTTCACTTGGTTGGGTTTTATCTGTCCACTCGGATCTGGGATCGAGCGTGTGCCTCCTTGTGGTTCATCGGTTACGTACTGCAGGTGGGGGGGTTATTTGTATTCTTCCAAGAATACTTTGTCTCTACGGGAAACCCTGAAAGGGCAGCCGTTTTGATATTTATGGTCATGCTTATTCAGCAAGGCATGGCTTTGAAGATAGCTCCGACCATCACATTTTTGTTTACCAGCATGCTCAGTGTCACCGGTCTTTTGGTGTCAGGGTTTGAAATCACAGACATCCCCACTGAACTCAACGGAACGTTAACCGCTGTTGTCTTAATGAGCTTAACGTATTGGTTGAAACACACGAGCTTAAAAGCAGGCGCGCCGTTTTGGTTTTTCACCTCCTCGGTGATGCTCTATGTCAGTGCCTTTTTACTCATCGAAGATACCCCCTTCGAATTAGCGTTTATTCCTCTTGGGTTCATGATCATGTGGCTAGCCGCTCACTTGGATTCTAAGACGCTTTTGTTTACATCCGCTTTTGCTCTTTTTGCCTTTGTGGTCCAATACTCCAGTGAGTATTTTGCGTCGTCCATCGGGTGGCCCATCACCTTAATGTTCATAGGGCTTTGCATGCTGGGTTTAAGCTTTCTAACCTTTTATATCACTCACCGTTACATGGTGAATGAGCATGAAGCTTGAGCGTGGAAACAATCTATTGATTTTCATGATCGAATAGCCTAACCTCGCTTCAGTATGAAAAGGAGGGTGTATGAGACAATTATGCCAAAATGAAGTCAATGACGTTCATGGGGCCTTTTTTGTGGCCACCTTAGGCAGTGTCATTGCAGGGGCCCACGAAGCCAATTACGAGAGAACACTTCAGGTGAGTGCGGTTGTGGATGGTTTTATTGGTATGGGGCACGCCAGTACGGCTCAATTTGAAGACTTGGCAAGCGCATTCTTTGGCGGCCTTTGTTTAGGGGTCATAGAAGGAGCCGCGGGTTATGCCTTAGGCGGCTATATTAGTCGCGCCCAAAGTTAAGTTTCAAAATAATAATTGAATCCAATGGTGGCATAAACGTCTTTGACGAAACTGCCTTGTAAGACATGGGCATAAGTTGAGACGCTCGCCACCAACGAATGAGTGATGTTGTAGGAGAGCCCAAATCCTGCAATCGGCATAAAGCTAGATTCGTTTTGAAGCTCTTGATTGTTGTGATCTTTGAGCTCATAACGGTGATAATGAACCCCAGCTTTAATGATGGTGTTCCAATCTTGATTGATGGCATATTGCCCAGTTCTAAAAAAATTGACCCCAAGGTATTCTAAATGATGATTGGCGCGTCGATTAAGCCCATAGATGGTCGGTGATGTTGCCACCTCCGCCTCAAAGCCCGCATCCCAATCGGTATGCTTAGACGGCTCAATGATCCCAAATTTCACATGATTCAATAATGCAAATTCTTGCGCATCCAGTTCTACCACCGATCCATAGCCGGCATCAAAACCAATATAAGAATACGTCGCAAAGCATGAAGTGCTAATGAGGGTAAAAACGAATAAACCTATGAAACGCATGGAGTGCCTTTTGGAAAAGGCACTGACTATAGTGGGTTAGATAGTAAGTGTCAAAACTAGCCGCTAGTTGGGACGGTTAACTCAGCTTCACGGCTCGCTCTTTTGGCGCTGAATTTATCCCAGGCTTTCTCATGGAAGACATAGCCTACGGCATTGCATAAGGGCTCAATCAAGGCGATGGCCCCTCCGACGACAAAACTTCCAGTTAAGGCGAACGCCACGGAAAAGGCGATGAGAAAATGCATAATAGTGAACGTGCACGCTTTAATCTTAATCATACTAAGCTCCTTCAACTCATGTAAGAAGCTTAGCACAAACGATAATGATTCTCATTAATAATTTAGCCAGTATGAGCTAAATATCTAAATAATTATGCCTTATCTTTGACATACTTCGCTTTGAGCGAGGCCAAAGTGCTCGGGATATGAACTAAGTCGATTTGAGGCTTCGCAGGCATTTGGGTGTAATAGCGAACGGTCAGCTCAACTTTGGGGTAGTCATGCACAGAGATATCATTTCGGATGGTGGTCGTGTTATGCACTTGATAGTCCGAGATGACCGTAGATAGCGTGTCTTGTGTGGTGCCGTTGTTGGTCACGACTTTGACGCTCTTGTTCTCGTGACCTTCGATGACCATATAGGTGTAATCAAGTTGGCTGCCTATTTCGCTGGCTCTGAGCATGGCTTGATCATGAGCTTGTCGGTAGTTGGTGTACGCGTTGCCCGCGAAACCTACGACAAACACATCTTCGTCCACTTGAGTATGGAAATAGCCATGTCCATTTTGTGCCATGGGTGCATACTTAGAAGCACAACCAAATAAGCAAAGAGAAAGTAGGATGATGGAGGTTAATCTCATAGTGTCCTCAGTCACGTAAAAAAGAGCATACTAGCGCGTCTGAAATAATCTGCAAGGAAAAAGTTAGGTAACCAGGAACTTAAAGCGACTCCCCCATAATTTAAGGCTAAGCTGGTATGTGCCTACAGCAATCAAAATTGGAAAAATAACTGACAAAATTTCGAAGTGATGGAGGTGCGGCAGGGATAAAAATATCTTCACAAACCAAAGATGCATCAGATACACCCCAAGCGAGTATTGACCTATGTGGCTAAGTGGCGATGACTTCATGGAGTGGTGCAAAGCCAACAAAGCAATGGCTCCCCCATAGAACACGGTGGTAAAGCCGTAATCAACTTGAGTTAAGTCAATCCCAGGAGCAAGTCGTGGAATCACAACCAAGACTTCAATCAAGTGAGCAAGGCAACCAATTAAAGCACTAAGATACAGCGTTGATGGCGGAAGGGTGCGAATATTTTCTCGATGGTGATAACAAACCTGTCCCATCACCACACAAAGCCATGAAAAAAATGGGCCATTGCGCGTATCAAAGTCAAGGCTAAATCCTAGAGCGCTGGGTTGGTAGGGGCCGGCTAGGACCCCTAGGAGATAGACGAGGCTTGATAAGACCACTAAGGATGATAGCTTTAAGTCCTTGAATAGAACACTTAACACGGTGGCGATCGCAAGGGCGGGCAAAAACCAAAGATGTGTTTCACTGCCTTGCCAGATAAAGTCAAAAGGAGCAGACCAAAGAGGCTCTAGCTTCCAGTATACGCATCGAAGGTAGGAGTGCTCATGGATCAATTTAAAGTCGGTAATAATGATCCCATATAGAAACGACCAGATGATGAAAAGCTTGATGAGTTTATAGGCTGTCTTTAGGCCATGTCTTGCAGGAGTCTCGCCCCTAAATGCTCTTTCAAGCCAAAAGCCTGAAATCATAAAAAAGAAAGGCACCGCGAAACGGCACAGTTGATTGACGTAGACTTCTAAGGCATCAAACCACAACTGATGCGAAGCACCAAAGGTGCGCGCATGAATCATGATGACGCCAAGACAAGCGATCCCTTTGAAAAAATCGATGCTGTGATGTCTTGTCATAAGATCCTTCCTAGAATACCAAGTCATGGTAATCAAAGATAATGAGCCAAGCAAACGGGACTGGATAAATTAACACCAATGATCGAGCCGCCGATGTATGACATCATTGATCATAATAGGGCGAAATCTCAGTCTATGTTTGTCAGTTGATTACAAGCCTTTAAGCCATTTAGAGTATCGGTAATAACGATAAACTGCGAAGATTAAGATCGCCGCACGTATATTAGTTTTTTGATTTTCACCTCAAGGACGAAGACGTATGATTAGAAAAGCCAGTCTTGGGTTGCTTTTAGCTGGGATGCTAGTAGGCCCCGTATCCGCCGATCCAATTTTCGTAGATGTCTCTGCATCTCCAACTCAAGCCCCTGGTAATCTTGGTACGCCTGCCGACCCTGACACGTTGTCTACGGTCTTCAGTCAATTGGCCGTGTTTGCCGACACAACAACCATCCAATACAACACGAATGGCGACCCATTCTCATTTGTGGGTGACCGGTTCATTGATTCAGGGCAGGCTGCTGTGACGGATCTATTGCCTCCTTTTGGGGATGATGAAGGCATAGGCAACACCTCTGAAATTACGATTGACTGGACTGACTTAAGTGGTGTGATTACCTCCGAGCTTGTTCCAACCGGTCCAGATCGCTTTACACAAACATTAAAATACGACCCAGACAACACCACCATGAGCTTTTATTTCCATGGTGATCCAGGTTCACCAAACGCAGATTTTGGGGTAGCACCAGGTGTGGCGGATAACTCTGGATTTACGGAAGGTGATCTCATCCTAGAGCTTAAAGTCTTAGGTGGTGATGGAACCAATACCTTTGATGGTGCCGGTAACTTTATTAGCGGTTCCTCCTTCTTATTAGGTGAAGTCACTTACGCACTCAACGACTTCTGGTTCTTCGACAACGGTGATGGCATTGCAAACCCAGCCAATGACTATCCGTTTACCGATTTCATCGGATTAGAACTCCCTATGATCATCCATGCGGATATCGATCAAAACACGGATGAAGTTATTACCGACTTTTCAAACTCTGGGGCACCGGGCCCACTAGGCTTTGGACCAGAACTTTTCCGAGTGCATTCAACGCATGATGGCAGTGTTGATTTCTCTCGAGTCCGTATCCCAGTTCCTCCGACAGCGCTACTTTTCATGATGGGACTTATGGTGATGCCAATCCTACGACGCAGAACCAAATAAAAGATGCCTTCAAGGAAAAGCCCTCTAATCTAAAGAGGGCTTTTTTTTGCTCGGATTATCTTAACCCAATGGCTTCAAACTAGACCGAGTCGGGTTTTTTATTGCATTCTCCTTGATCTCATTTTTTTCATTCAAATCGCGACCATGCGTTTTCCATTGAGTAAGAATATACTCTTTTGCCATGTGGGATTTAAGTGCATCAAAACCCGCCGGCAAGGTGGCGGTCGCTCCGTAGATTGCCCCGTCACCACCGACCCTAAAATCTGTGTCTGCCCAAGTCAACGCCATGCAATCACTCAAGTCTTTGATAAACAAATCAACAAAGCCTTCATGGTCGGCATGCACGCCAGTTAAGCAAAAATGGATGGCATTCGGGAGGACATTGTAATGCCATCCGCGCTTTTTGAGTAAATCCGCAAGCACGTGAATATTACGATGTGGGCACTCAATGGCAATGACATTCGCGTCTGCGCGCCCTTTGATGTTAAAGTGTGGCTCATTTCTCATGATATGAGTTTTAATGGTGTCGCTTAGATGGATAATTTTACGAGTTTGTTCAATGTATCCATCTCGACCTCGTAAAAACATCGAAGCCCATGCGCTCGCCATGGCATAACCCGAGGATGAGCCTCCCATCCCAGGTGTGGCATATAACCCCCCTGACCAATCCATGTGCGTGCTCATCATGTATTTCCCTAGAGCCGCATCACGAAACATAATCAACGACGATCCCTTGTCTGCCTCACCCGATTTATGGGTGCATGAGCTGATGCTGGTCACCCCATCAACACGGAAGTCGAATGCAAATGGCAGCTCAAAGCCTGCGTCTTCCATAAAAGGCAAAACAAAGCCACCTAGGCAAGCATCGACGTGAAGACCAATGCCTCTGGCTTTGGCAATTTTGGCTAAAGCAGGGATGTCATCCATGGTGCCTGTTGGGTATGAGGGAGCAGAGCCGACCATCAAGATGGTATTTTTTGTGATGGCCCGACGCATGGCATCGACGTTGGCACGTTGAGTCTCCGGATCAACGGGCACTTTGATTAATTTGCAACCAAACATGCTCGCCGCTTTGTCAAAGGCCGCATGAGCGGTATCCGGGACAATGATTTCGGGTTTTGCATCAAAAACATAATGCATGAACTTTCCAACAAGACTTCGATCTTGCGCTCTATCTCGATAGGCTTTGACCGCCTCTATAATCCCATAAGTGCCTCCTGGGACAATCGTTCCAAACGCTTTGGAAGGTTCTGCATGATTGAATATCTCGAGTCCTGCATTCACCGCTTGGGCAGCTATTTCTTGTATCTTTGCCCAAATATCAGGATGCAACGGATTTGTATAGGCACTAAGTTCATGCACCCTAGCCCTAAAACTTCTCAGTTGTTCATTATCTTGTGGTGTATAAACCGCTCCTGAAAATTTCATCTGATCTTCGGCGGGTATTTGAGACTTAACTTGGCTAAGCTCGTGTAAAATAACTTTTTCGTCAACCCCATTTTCGAAATGCATAAAAGGAGAGTTCATATTTCGTTTTTCAACAACCCCCTCTTGAATCTCAGCCAGAAATGGCCCCAACTTCTGGTTGACTTTGTTTTGCGTGTAGGAGAAACGCATAAGAACATTAAAGTAATCTTGGTTTATCGTCTTTTGAACGCCTGACCAATCGGCGTAATACATATCGTGGGCTAGTTTTGTAGCAAACACCCCACCAAGCCCTAAGAGAGTTCTATGAGCTAAACCTTGCATCATCTCTAACATGACCACTTCCTTTGTTGAATGAGATAAATCATCCTAAAAGCAAAGGGACATAACGGCAACTTAAGCTAAGATGATTGTCTGATTAAGATGATGAAGGCATGAGAGGAAGAAGTGCAAGACAAGGTCCTGCACTTCTTGTGTTAAACCACTTGTTCTTCGACTTCTTTGATACGTTCTAGAGCCATGTCAATGGCTACTGCATCGCAGTCACGCTCTTGTGTCTCTGAGCGTGAAAATATTTCACTCAGCGTTTCATAAATTCGCTCTACGTTGGCTTTCGCATCTAACTCACACGAATTTTCATGTTGGGCGCTCACCTGGATAAGTCCGCCTGCATTAATAACAAAGTCAGGTGCGTACAAGATACCCCGCTGTTTTAATCGTGAGCTCATAGAGGGATCACTGAGTTGGATATTGGCTGAGCCAGCAACAACCGGTGCTTCAATCATGTTCACGGTTCTGGGATTGATGTCAAACGACAACGCGCAAGGGGCGTAAACATCAACCGGTAAGGAATGAATTTCTTCAGAGTCACACACTTGGCAATCAATTTTATCTTGGAGCGCTTGAATCGAAGATTCATGAACATCGGAACACGTGATTTTGGCGCCCAATTCATGCAGCATGCAAGATAGCTCAAAGCCGACCTTACCAACGCCTTTTACCGCGACATGCAAGCCGTCCAAATCAGTGCGACCAAGTTTGTGCTTGACCGCCGCCTGTATCCCTCGTAAGACGCCAAGTGCGGTCAAAGGCGATGGGGCATATTGTTTGAACTGCTTATTGGTGTAACCGGCCACATGATCGGTGACTTGCTTGATGGTATCGATGTCCTCTTGAGTGACGCCACTGTCTTCAGCCGTTATGTATCGCCCGCCTAGCTCGTTGATAAACTCACCAAATGACGTAAACAAGGCTTGTCTGTCGTCGATGTGTTTGGGCTTTATGATAACGGATTTACCTCCGCCATGATTGAGCCCTGAAATGGCGGCCTTCAAGCTCATGGCCTGAGCCAAATGCAGAGCATCGTTTAGTCCGGCCTCAAAACTCGGGTATGTAACAAAACGACAACCACCTAAAGCCGGTCCTAACGCAGTGCTGTGAATGGCGACGATGGCCACAAGGCCGGTTCTTTCACAACGTTTGATGTGGACATCACCGTAGTTGAGTTCATGAATGGCATTCCATGCTGATTGACTGCTCATGCGTTTCCTCCTTTTTCTTCATTCTAGACTTAAGCGCAATGGCGAACAAGCGATCAGTGCGCACGAACTAAAGTTGAGTCGCAAGCATGATTTTTCATGATGGCGTGCCACTTTAAATGACCACGTATGGCAAAGCCAAGATAGAGAAAATGAGTCAGACTATGAAACGGCAATCCTTTAATCGCATGAACAACAACGACCATGGCATCAACCACAAACCATAACGTCCAACATTCAATCCATTTTCGACAAATCATCCATTGGGCGACAAGCGCTAAGATGGTTGTGCTCGCATCCAACACAGCGATGTTTGAGCCAAGTGCCTTGAGCACCATGGTTTGGACGATAATGGCTACAGGCACCAAAGCGATGAGCCATTTTTTTGCGATTTGAGGCATTCGAATGATGGGGGTTGAGGTCTGGTCTTTTTTTTGTCGCCAAAACCACCATCCGTATAAGGTGGTGATAAGATAAATAATCTCGAGTCCGGCATGACCAAAAATCCCTTTATCATAGTAAAGGAATAAATTAATACTAATGGCACCAATCGAAACTGGCCAAGCAAAGACACTGGCCCGAGTGAATAAGTAGGTGGCAAATAAAGAAAAAAAAGATCCAATCGGATCCAAGATGGTGATGGACATTGAAGCTCCCTACGCTGGCATTATCCAGATCAGGTGATTGGGTTGTTCAAAGGAACTCTCAGCCAAAGGCACCCCAGTTCGTGTCCGTATTGTAAATCGGATGTTAACTCAAAGCAAATACAGCAAAAGCGCGCCAAGGGCGAGCCGGTAAATCACAAAAGGCGTCATCCCGATTTTATCAATCCAAGATAAAAACAAATGAATGCAAACCCAGGCAAACCCAAACGAGAAAACTACCGCTGCCACATATTGACTCCATGGAGCCGTGAGCGGAGTCTGTATTAATTTGAGGGATTCGAACGCCATGGCTGCACCGATCGTAGGGATGGCCAACAAAAATGAAAAGCGAGCCGCGGTTTGACGAGAAAGTCCTAACCCTAAGGCGCAAGTCATGGTAATCCCTGAACGTGATGTCCCAGGGATGAGGGCCAATATTTGTGCGCCTCCGATCATGAGTGCATGACGCATGGTCATTTGGCTTTGCCCTTTCGATAAAGAATCACCCACCCACAGCAATAAGCCGAAGACGATGGTCGATACGCCAATCACCGTGGTTGAACGAAAAGAGGTCTCAACCACTGAGTGCAATGCAAGCCCTGCCACCATCACAGGAATAGAGCCAAGAATGACATAGCCTGCCAAGGTGGCATCCTCATTGGTTTGCTTGGTAGTGACTCGAAGCCAACATCCTCTGATCATCTTTTTCAAGGTATCTCGAAAGTAGAGCATCACGGCAAGTAGGGTGCCAAAGTGCATGGCGACATCAAAACTTAAACCTTGATCTTCCCAGCCCGTCAAAGAGGGGACCAAAATCAAATGGGCCGACGATGAAACGGGTAAAAACTCAGTCAGCCCTTGGATGGCGGTTAAGAACAGTAAATGCCACCAATCCATCATGAGTCAGACCATGGCTGAGTTGGATCAACAAAGCCATCTGGTGCGGGCTTTGGTTTCTCGAAAGAGTCGTCGGAGGGCTTTGGCGTTGAAGGTTTCTGAGACGGTGTCGAGAGGTTGTGGGCCGATGATGAGGCCGAGCGGCACTCTGGGCTGTTATTTTTTTGCTTGTCCGTGAAATGATCAAACACATCGATGACGCAGAAGGTGTTGACCTTCGCCCACTGAGTGGATAAAGCCAAATCCAATTGATCGGGCATCTGCATCATGGCTTTATCCATGCAAGCCTCCATAAAAGAGGTGGCTTGCTTTAAGCATTGAAGCTGGCTTAGCTCATAGCAGCTACGAAGGTACCCGTCCGCGGCACATATTTGGTTGGGAAGTTGTTCGGCATAAAACTCAACCCATTGCTCTTTAGCCATCACGGTAGAGTCAGTCTCTGGGCTCGGCTCGCCAAACCCTAAAGCTGGAAAAATCATCAAACCCAAGATCAAGATTTTAAATATGCGCATAGCCATCCTTATTAAGCGTTTCACTGATTATAGCTCGAGTGAGTAGGAGGACAAAACAACGTGTCAACTCGCTTTACAAGCATCGCTTAAATCAAGCGCCTAACAACCCTCAAAAGCCCGTGGAATAAGGGCTCGCCTAGATTGGCACAAAGCCTGCATTGAATGAAGTAATAAAAAAATGAATGAGTGTGCGATGCGTTTGTTTGCTTTAGCCTTTTTATCCTTAGTCTCTTATTCGGTTTGGGCCAGCCCGCAAGCCGTAAACAACAAGGTGATAAAACACGACTTATGGGTCTATCAAGGCCCACTTGCCTCATCGATTGAAATCTGGAAGTGGCCATTGAGCTCACCTGAGCTACCTCGCTCGCCCATGCGTCAACCCCATCAGGGCGAATGGCCGATGGACTCCTATTGGACTCAGGCGATCTCAATCGCCAAGTCCTCGTCCCCACCAAATCCCAAAAAAAGCGGATTTTGGGCCTCCCTCGATGCCCCTAAATCCCTCTTGCTCATCGGCCTTGGGTTGTTGTTGATGCCTTGCGCAAGACGAACAAAAAAGCAAAAAAGGAGATGACTATGTGGCACTTAAAGACAAAGAGCGGCACGTTTTGGATCTTAAAAAACCACCAAAATCAGTATCAACTCGGTTGTGGTGAAGAGTCTCTCGGTCGGTACGAGCAACCCATTGAGGCGCTTATCGATGTGGTCAACCAAGAAACTGGCTTTGCCAAATGGGATGAGCGTCTTCGTGTGTTTGCCCCGGTGCGACTCGAACATTGGGCGGAAGGCCTGCCATCAAGTTGGTAAGATGACCGTAAAACAGTGGTTTTGGCGCTAACATTCATAGAACGGGGGCTTATGGCCCCCTCATCGTGTTAATCAGCTTGCTATGAGCCTCAGGGTTCGATATCATTCTTGGCTAAATTCTAAGAAAGTAACAATCTTATAGTGCATGCGCACGAGATTATGAGGTCATCATGAAGGTAGATATTCATCCTAGCTACGAGCTTGTTAACGTGGTTTGCGCTTGTGGTAACAAATTTAAAACGCGTTCGACCATGGGTGTCGAAGAGTTAAAAGTTGACGTGTGCAACGCTTGTCATCCTTTTTACACTGGTAAGAGTCGTGTTATGGATACGGAAGGTCGTATTGAGAAATTCATGCGCCGTTACCAAAAGAGCACCAACGATGGCTCTGAGCAATCTGGTAAAAATAAATAATAAGCACCAGACACCATCTCAAAAGGGCCATCAATGCAGATTGATAGCCCTTTTTTATTGGGTTCAATTTACTGAACCTAGACTAAGGTCTCACCTATGAATCACGAAGACATCAAACAAGCGGCCTTGGATTACCATGCCCAGCCCAAGCCCGGCAAATTAAGCATTCAACTAACCAAGCCTACTGACTCTCAACGTGACTTGGCTTTGGCTTACTCCCCTGGCGTTGCAGAACCTGTTCGAGAAATAAGCCGTGATCCATCGTTGGCCGGCAAGTACACCGCCAAGTCCAATTTGGTGGGGGTCATCACCAATGGCACCGCGGTGCTTGGTCTTGGAAACGTGGGGCCTTTGGCATCCAAACCTGTGATGGAGGGCAAGGCGGTTTTATTCAAGCGCTTTGCGGACATTGATGTGTTTGACATTGAAGTGGATGCTGAAAGCCCACAAACCTTCATCAACACCGTCGCGAGAATAAGCTCAACCTTTGGTGGGATTAACCTTGAAGACATTCGCGGCCCAGAATGTTTTGAAATCGAACAAGCGTTGATTGAGCGTTTGGACATACCCGTGTTTCATGACGATCAACACGGCACCGCCATCATCATTGGTGCTGCGCTTATCAATGCGCTTGAGATACAAAACAAAGCGTTGGATGAAATCAAGATTGTATGTCTTGGAGCCGGCGCGGCGGGCATCGCATCGATGAAGTTATTGATGGCTCTAGGGGTTTCTCGTAATCAGATTTACATGCTAGATCGTCAAGGCATCATCCATACCAAGCGTGAAAACTTAAATCCGCATAAATTTGCGTTCGCTCAAGAAACCGAAGATCGCACCATTGATGAAGCCATGGCTGGGGCGGACGTCTTTATTGGCGTTTCCGGGGCAAACCTATTGAGTGAGTCCATGTTGGCCTCCATGAACGAAAACCCCATTGTGTTTGCGCTTTCAAACCCAGATCCTGAAATTCATCCTGAGTTGGCCAAAACAGTCCGCGACGACGTCATCATGGCCACAGGAAGAAGCGATTACCCCAATCAAGTAAACAACGTTTTGTGCTTCCCCTATCTGTTTAGAGGTGCATTGGACGTCAAAGCCAAGCAGATCAATCAGTCTATGATGATTGCCGCGGTCCATGCCATTGCATTATTGGCTAAAGAGCCCATCCCAGAGGTAGTGCTTTCAGGCTATGGCATCACCGATGGTCTAAGCTTTGGTCGAGAATATATTTTACCAAAGCCCACCGATCCTAGATTGGTCCAGGTGGTCCCCGCGATGGTGGCTAAAGCCGCCATTGAATCCGGGGTGGCTCAATGCCCTTATCCTGCTCACTATCCACAGGCGTATAAGCCAACAGAGGGTGAAGCAGCCGCCTCATAAAACAAGCTTTTGTCATGAATAAGGATAAAACTATGGCACGCAAAAAGATTGCGCTGATTGGCGCAGGTAATATCGGTGGGACTTTGGCCCACCTTTGCTTACTTAAGCAGCTGGGTGATGTGGTGTTGTTTGACATCTCCGAAGGCGTTCCCCAAGGGAAAGCCTTAGACTTAGCCCAGTGTGCTCCAGTTGAGGGTTTTGACGCTCAGGTTACAGGCACAAATGATTATAAAGATCTGCATGGCGCTGATGTGGTCATTGTCACAGCAGGGGTGCCAAGAAAGCCTGGTATGAGTCGTGATGATTTATTGGCGGTGAACACCAAAGTCATGAAGGATGTTGGTCAAGGGATCAAAGATAATTGCCCTAACGCGTTCATCATTTGCGTTACCAACCCGCTTGACGTCATGGTCAATGAACTTCAAAAAGCTGCAGGCGTCAGTGACGCCATGATTGCCGGCATGGCCGGTGTTTTAGACTCCTCACGTTTTCGCACCTTCCTTGCTTGGGAGTTCAATGTCTCTGTGAATCAAGTCCAAGCGTACGTGCTTGGCGGGCATGGCGACACCATGGTTCCTTTGACCGCCATGAGCAACATCGCCGGTGTGAGCCTTGATGACATGGTCGCCAGCGGTAAAATAACGCAAGCGCGACTTGATGAAATTGTCACCAGAACTCGTCAAGGTGGCGGTGAAATCGTGGGCTTGCTGAAAACAGGCTCCGCTTTTTACGCCCCAGCCACTTCAGCCATTGAAATGGCCGAGTCTTACTTGTTGGATAAAAAACGCATCTTACCTTGCGCGGCTAAATTAACCCAAGGCGAATACGGCATCAAAGAGCCATTGTTCGTTGGGGTGCCAGCTAAGATTGGTGCTGAAGGAGTCGAGCAAGTCATTGAGGTGCCAATCTCTGAAGACGAGCGCTCCAATCTACAAGTCTCCATTGATGCCGTTGTTGAACTAAACGCAGCGGTAGCAAACCTCTAAAATCTGCCTGTGCCAGCGTCGCTGGCACAGCGCCTTTGCCCAATTTAGAATAACGATTCTTGTTCGCTTGAGCTTGACGGGGTGATCGTCACCTGAGGCTCTCTTGCAATGACAGGCGCTAACCCCTGAGGGGCTTGGCCTTCACGAAATACCTCAAACATGGCTCCAGATTGGTTGGGTCTGGCCAATAGCCCAGTTTTCTGATCGATGCGAACTCGCACAATCCCAGGAGGTTCAACCAAGGGTCGATCGGGATGCTCTTTTAACGCAAATTGCATGTAATCAATCCAAATCGGCAAGGCCGCTTGAGAGCCATACTCTTTGAGTGATTTAGGACCATCAAAGCCAACCCAAACCGTGGTGACCAGATTGGGCGTATAGCCTGAGTACCATGCATCTTTATTCTGATTGGTCGAGCCAGTTTTTCCGGAGATGTCTTTTCGATTCAAAGAGCGCGCTTTTCGCCCCGTTCCTGACTGAATGGCATCGTGCAAAATATTCGACACGATGTAGGCCGTCTGTTCACTCAAAACTCGAGGCGCAATATGGGTGGGCTGCTCGATGGCTAATTGTTGAGCTTCATCAAGAGAAAGCCATTGATCCCCTTGGGTGCTTGCAAAGCATTCTTTGCAAACCGTGGCGGGCGCAGACACATAGATAAGCTCACCAGAGTCATCTTCAACTCTATCCACTAAGTAAGGCTCAACACGATATCCGCCATTGGCAAAAACCGCGTAACTGGATGCAATTTCCATCGGGGTTGTCGTGACCGTTCCAAGCGCAAGCGATAACCCGTTCGGTAGGCGATGTTTGGCAAAGCCAAACTTCTCAAGCGTTTCAATCGCACGAGGCAAGCCCAATGCTTGAAGTAAGCGGATGGAGACTAGGTTACGTGATTTGGTCAGTCCGACACGTAGGCGAGTTGGACCGTAAAAACGCTTCGAGGCATTTTGTGGTCGCCATGTGCTTTCAAGCGTTCGATCCTTAAACACAACCGGGGCATCATTAATAATGGTCGCCGGCGTAAACCCGTGCTCAATGGCTGCCGAATAAATCAAGGTTTTAAAGTTGGAGCCAGGTTGGCGATAGGCTTGCGTGGCTCGATTAAATTTCGACGTCGAATAGTCATAGCCACCGACTAAGGCCTGAATGGCCCCATCGTTAGGTCTTAAAGACACCAAAGCACTGGAGGCCTCAGGAAGCTGGCTTAAGCCCCATTCATCTTCCAAAGCCTGAACATAGACCACATCCCCGACGCTGAGCACATCTTGGCACGATTTAGGTTTAGGACCTAGGTAATCAAGGTCTTGGACTTTTCTGGCCCAGCTCATGGTTTCAAAGTCCAAGGTGATGACTTGCCCAGTTTGCAAGACCGCTTGAGAGATAATGGGGGTCACTTCCGTAATCACCGCAGGCTCTAATTTAGGGTAGTCATCAAATTCAGCCAATTGGGCGGCGTAGTCTTGACCGTCAAAGACTTCAATTTGCCCAATCGGACCCCGAAAACCATGACGCTTATCGTATTCTAGTAAACCAGTTTGAACCGTATCAGCAGCCATGGCCTGTACTTTGGAGTCGACCGTGGTATAAACCTCGCGACCCTCTGTGTAAACGCTTCGACCAAATCGCTCAACAGCCCACTGTCTAGCCGCTTCGGCCACATACGGGGCATGAGCTTCAATACGACGACCATGGAACTTGGCACTCAATGGCATGCCGTCAGCAATGTCATATTCTTGCTGCGAGATGAATTCATAGTGACGCATGCGACGCAACACATGAGCCCGACGTTTTGCTGCAGCCTCGGCGTTGTTTAATGGATTAATGGCAGAAGGTGCCTGCGGCAAACCGGCCAGCATCGCCATCTGAGCCAAATTCAGCTCATTAACTGGCTTTCCATAGTAAACATAAGCCGCGGCTTGTACCCCATAGGCGCGTTTACCGAAATAAATTTTGTTTAAATACAGCTCAAGGATCTGATCTTTATCGAGCTCTTTCTCGATTTTCATTGCCAGCAAAATTTCATTTAACTTGCGAGCAAAAGTCTTTTTTCGTGTGAGATAAAAGTTCCGAGCCACTTGCATCGTAATGGTCGAAGCACCTTGTTCTTTGGTCCCTTTTAGGACAAGGTTAAGACCCGCTCTGGCCAAGCCTCTTAAATCAACGCCATGATGTTCATAGAATCGTCGATCCTCTGTGGCAATAATCGCAAGCTTTAGCTTTTCAGGGATCTCTTCAATCCCCACGGGGGTGCGCCGCTTAGAGCCGTACTCGCCAATCAGCTTTCCGTCTTGGGTGTAAATTCTAAGAGGGATCTGAAGCTGAGCATCCTCTAAATTCTCCACCGAAGGCAGTCGGGAGTTAGCAAACAACACCACTACGATCAAAGCGCAGCAGCTACCAATCACAGTACTGAATAGAATTTTCAGTAATAGTCGAAAATATGTTTTCATAAGGTAATAATAACCTAATTGGCAAAGAAGACGCACAACGATTCGTTGTGTCATTATCTTGGAAAGTTTTCCAAAGATAACTAATCTAGTGTATGAGATCTATAGTTTAATAGAACCACCAGATCCCATTGAAGTTTGTTGGTTGGCCAAATAATCATGGATGTTACCAGGGGACCTTTATGTTGAGCTTTTTGCCCAGTAAAAAACCAAAATTGATTGGGATCGATATTAGTTCTTCTACAGTCAAAGTTCTTGAACTCGGTAAATCCGCCCAAGGCTATGTCATTGAGAGCTATTCTGTCGAGCCGGTGCCCGAGAATGTTATGGAAGAGACGGACATCAAAAACGTCGAAGCCATGAGTGAAGTGGTCGCCAAAGCCGTCAAGCGCTCTCGCTCATCACTCAAAACTGGGGCTATTGCCTTGCATACCTCAGCTGTGATTTCCAAAACCATTCAAATGAATGCTGGGCTCACCGACAATGAAATGGCCAATCAAATAAGCATCGAAGCTGATCGCTACATCCCATTTCCCCTCGAAGAGGTAAACCTAGACTTTTCAGTGATTGGCCCTAATGAGAAAAACCAAGATTTGGTGGACGTCTTATTGGTGGCAACTCGCTCTGAAAACATCGATTCGAGAACCGAAGTGCTCCATATGGCCGGGCTTGTGGCCAAGGTCGTGGATGTTGAGGCTTACGCCATTGAGCGAGCGTTTGGACTCATTGCGGAACAACTGCCCGACCAAGGTAAAGACAAAACATGTGCCGTCGTGGACATCGGTTCCACCATGACCACGTTAAGTGTGTTACACGACTGTAAAACCGTTTACACTCGGGAGCAGATCTTTGGTGGGAAACAATTGGGTGAGGAAATTCATCGTCGCTATGGACTCACCCCCAGTGAGTCAGCCATTGCGATCAAAGAGGGTGGGCTGCCCGATGATTACGAGCTTGAAATTTTAACCCCGTTTAAAGAGTCGGTTGTTCAACAAGTGAACAGGGCTTTACAGTTCTTCTTTTCATCAAGCGATTACAACTCCATCGATTATTTAATCATTGGGGGCGGGACTTCATCAATTAGTGGACTTGCTCAATTAATTGAGTCCAAACTAGGCATACCCACCATTTTGGCGAATCCATTTTCAAGAATGAGTATTGCACCAAAGGTCAGTGTTTCGGCCATCAATGCGGATGCGCCATCACTCATGATATGTTGTGGCCTGGCCTTGAGGAGCTTTGAATGACCACGAACATTAACCTACTGCCATGGCGCGAAGAGCAGCAAGAGATTGAGCGACTCCAGTTCATTGCCATGATGGCGGTTGGCTGTGTCATAGCGCTTGCCATTGTCGTTGGGATTCATTTTTTGTTTGATCATAAGCTGTCTTACCAAAATGAGCTGAACGGGATTTTAAAACAAGAGATCACGGTTCTTGACTCAAAGATTGCTGAGATCAACGAACTTGAAAAAGAAAAGCAGAGGCTTTTGGCTCGTATGGCGATCATTCAAGAGCTTCAAGGAAACCGCCCACATGTGGTTCGCTTGTTTGATAATTTAGTTCGCACCATCCCTGACGGGTTATATCTTGTTAGCTTGACTCGAGAGGGGCAAGCCATTGCGATTCAAGGGAAGGCGGAATCGAACACTCGGGTTTCCAAATTCATGCGCAATATTGAATCGTCAGACTGGCTTTCAAGGCCGCTGCTGAATGTGATTAAGGCCAATGATGAGAATGATTCACAGATAAGCTTTACGCTTCAGGCCATTCAAGTGAAAAGGGACAGTTAATTGGACATTAACTTAAACGAGCTCGAATTCGATAACATATCTGCCTGGCCAATGTCGGTGCGAATTGCCAGCGTTATCTTAGTGGCCATTGCCATACTTTTCTTAGGGTATTGGTTTCACACAAAAGATCAAATCAGAGCCTTAGATACCGCCATTCAAGAAGAGTCGACGCTTCGGGGAAGCTTTGAGCGTAAGCAGCACCAAGCCTCCAACTTAGGGGCATACCGCGAACAAATGGCCACCATGAAAGAGTCGTTTGGCGCTCTGTTAAGACAACTCCCGGAACAATCTGAGGTTCCTGGCTTGTTGGAGGACATTTCACATCAAGGTTTGGCAACGGGGCTTGAGTTTCGAACCATCCGATTGCAACCCGAGCAGCAAATCGATTTCTACGTGGAGCTGCCTATTGAAATTTCAGTCGTGGGGAACTATCACCAATTGGCTGAGTTTGTGTCCAATGTGGCCTCACTCCCAAGGATTGTGACTCTGCATGACTTTTCTATCTCAACCCAAGAAGGGCCCGGGCCCAATTTGCTGACCATGGACATCATGGGCAAAACCTATCGGTACACCGCAGAAGGTGAAGAAAGTTGAACAAAGCTGGCTTAATCACTGTGATCATCGTTTGCTCTTTGTTGGGTGGGTGTGAGCGTGATCGCAAAGAAGAGTTGAATACATTCATTGAAGTGACCAAAGCAAACTCCATTGGGTCCATCGAGCCTTTACCGGAGGTTAAACCCTATGAAACCTTCACTTATAATGCTTTCGACTTAAGAAGCCCATTTATGCAGCCTCCCCAAAAAGAGACCGTGATGGCGTTGCCAAGCAACAACGGCATTGCGCCGGACGTGCACCGACGGAAAGAAATCCTCGAGAGCTACCCACTGGATGCTCTTCGCATGGTGGGCACGCTTGAAAAAGAAGAAGGCATTTGGGCCATCGTGATTGATTCTGATGGAGCAGTGCATCGCATTAAAGCAGGTAACTACGTCGGTCAAAATCACGGTAAGATAGACAAAGTGACCGAAGAGAAGGTCTTTGTTACAGAGATAATCCCAGACGCCGCTGGCGGATGGCAAGAAAGAGACGCTCAAATGACGTTGGTCGAATAACAGGAAAGGTTGAAAAAGCGTGGATACAAAAGTAAATCAGTGGCTAAAAGGGATCATGTTCATGTGGCTGGTAGCGGTTTGCGCCAGCGTTCAGGCCGCACCAGGGATCAAAGCCGTTGATTTGAACGCTTTATCAGGCAATACCACGCAGCTGAGATTAACACTCACCGAACCTGTCGAGGACCCACGAGCCTTTGTCATTGAAAAGCCAGCCAAGATCGTGCTTGATTTCGAAGGCGTTGAAAACCACCTTGATAAGCAAGCATCCAGCACGACCTTTAATGTCGGCGCCGTGCGTAAGGCCAGCATTGTTCAAGGGGAACAAAGAACTCGCGTGGTCATTGACTTAAATGCTCAAGTGCCTTACGAGGTTGTGACCAAAAACAATGTGGTCTTTGTTAATGTCAGCAATCGAGCCACCAACACTCAAGTAAACACCACTCAATTTACCAGCACAACTAAGGCTCAAACGAAGTACGCAATCAAAGACATCGACTTTCGTCGTGGTGAAGACGATGAAGGTCGAGTGGTGATTCAACTAAGCGATCCAAGTGTGCCCATCGATTTGCGTGAAGAAGGCAATAAAATTACGGTTCGATTCAATAAGACAAAGCTACCAAATAAGTTTGAAAGAAAGCTTGATGTGACCGACTTTGGAACCCCAATTCGAATGGTCAATACGGTCTCTCAAGGTCAGGACACTGTGTTGAGCATCGATATGACTGGCATTGCAGAGAGCATGGCGTATCAAGCGGATGATAAATTTACGGTGGAAGTGCGTCGTTTGAGCAAACAAGAGAAAGAGACACTCCAAAAAGAAAACCAAGAGTATTCGGGTGAGCGTCTTTCTTTGAACTTCCAAGACATTGAAGTTCGTGCCGTCTTACAGCTGATTGCAGATTTTACTGGGCTCAACATTGTCACCTCAGATACGGTCCAAGGCAACGTCACCCTAAGACTAAGAAATGTCCCTTGGGACCAGGCGCTTGCGATTATTTTGAAAACAAAAGGACTGGCCAAGCGTGAAATTGGGAACGTCATGCTTATCGGCCCTTCTGAAGAGTTAGCCGCTCGTGAAAAACTCGAGTTGCAAGCCAATCAACAAGTCGAAGAGTTGGCCCCACTGCGCTCTGAGTACATCCAAGTCAATTACGCCAAAGCCAACGACATCGCCTCATTGCTTAAAGATGCCGATAACTCCTTACTTTCAGTGAGAGGGGCGGTTTCTGTGGATGAGCGAACCAATACCTTATTGGTGCAGGACACGGCATCAAAGCTCACGGAAATCAGTGCGCTGGTGAATCGTCTCGATATCCCTGTGCGCCAAGTCCTGATTGAATCCAGGGTGGTCTTTGCCAACGATGACTTTGAAGACGCATTGGGGATACGCTTTGGTGGTGCCTTGAAGTTTCGTCCAGGCAACGAGCCTGTTTTAGGCTTAACCGGTCAGGTCGGTGACGCCTCCAACATCGCATTAGGCGGGGATCCTTCTGCCACTCCTGTGGCAAATCGACTTGGGGTCAATCTACCAGCGGCCCTAAGTGGCGCTGTTGGCCAATCGGCACAACTGGGCCTTTCCATCGCAAGACTTCCTGGTGGTACCATTTTGGATATGGAGCTTTTGGCTTTAGAGGCTGAAGGGCTTGGTAAAATCATTGCCAGTCCAAGACTGGTTACCTCCGATCAGCAACAAGCCTACATTGAAGCCGGTGAAGAAATCCCTTACCAAGAGGCAACCTCCTCAGGAGCCGCGGCGATTGCGTTTAAAAAAGCCGTCCTGCGACTTGAGGTCACCCCTCAAATTACCCCAGATGATCATGTCTTCTTAGATTTAACCGTCAATCAAGACACGCGTGGAGATGGGGTCATTGCGGGTGGACCCCCTGCCATTGATACTCGTGAAATCCACACTAAAGTGTTGGTGGCTAACGGGGATACGATTGTTTTAGGTGGTATTTACCAACAAACGAAGTCCAAAGGGATTACCCGAGTTCCCTTTTTAGGACGTCTGCCTTATGTAGGCTGGTTATTTAGAAGTGAAACTAATCTAGATAACCGAAACGAATTAATGATTTTTGTGACGCCGAAAATCGTCCAAGAAGGCATGACTTCGTAATAAGACTTGACCAATAAGGTTTAAGTGGGCATGCTTGCTACAGGCGGATGCGCAAGTAAGTTTGTCGTCTATTTTGTTAACTAGGCCTAAATTTTAAGACATAATCATGATAATGCGGCGAGGATCACTGAGTATTTTTCTTATTGGACCAATGGGTGCAGGCAAAAGCACCATTGGCAAAACCCTGTCTCGAGAATTAAAACTCGAGTTTTACGATGCCGATCAAGAAATTGAGAAGCGCACCGGCGCTGACATTGGTTGGATCTTTGACGTCGAGGGTGAAGAAGGCTTCAGAGCCCGTGAAGAAAAAGTGATCGACGAACTCACGCAAAAGCCAGGTATCGTACTTGCTACGGGTGGTGGCGCGATTCTTTCAGAGCTCAACCGTAAGCACCTTTCTGCTCGAGGTACTGTGGTTTACCTATACACCACCGTCGAACAACAATTTGAAAGAACGATTCGTGATAAGCGACGTCCGCTTCTTCAAGAAACCGACGACCGCGGCGAAACACTCAAAGAGCTAATGTCCGAGCGTGAGCCCTTATACACGGAAATTGCTGACGTGACCGTTGCAACCGATCAGAGAACGGTTAAGTCCGTTGCCCAAGAAATCCTCGGTGCCCTGGAAAACGACAGCTACTGATCATGAGCTCTTCTTTTAAGGCGTCAACCACTCAAACGGAAGACGCCGAATCCTTACTCTTTTGTGATCACATCACCAACCTTATTCAAACGCTCGAACCCCATTTATCAGAATCCATCGCCCTCATTGCCTCTGAGCGAGTCGCCCACTTGCATCTTGAGCCGATTCGTAAAGCCTTACTCGCCTCGAAAGCCATCAATAAGGTCATTTTCATCACTCAAAAAGATGACGATGAAGATAAGACTATCGAGAGCGCCAATGCTTTGTGGCAGGCGCTGTTTGAGGGAGGGTGTACCCGAGAGACAACTTTAATTGCCTTGGGTGGGGGAATGATTGGTGACTTGGTGGGATTTGTGGCCTCAACCTTCAAACGTGGGATCCCATGGCTAAACATCCCAACCACCTTACTCGCTCAAGTCGATGCTTGCATTGGGGGTAAAACCGCAATCAACAGCACTTATGGCAAAAATTTAATTGGAAGCTTCCATCGAGCAAAAGCCGTCATCGTATGCCCGGAATTTTTGAAAACTCTCGATCAATCTATGATCCGCTCAGGGTGCGCCGAGATGATAAAGTACGGGCTTACCTTCGATAAAAAACTCTTTCATACCCTAGAGCAAACGTTACCCCGCTTTCTTAATCATGAGTTTGATATCAACCCAATTAAAAATTGCTTGCTCATTAAACAGCGTGTGTGCGAAAACGATTTTAAAGAATCCGGTCAGAGGTTGTTGCTCAATTTTGGCCATACCATCGGTCACGCCATTGAAACCGAGTCAAACTACACCATCCCCCACGGCTTTGCCGTCAGCATTGGCATGGCTTGCGCCATTGAGTTGTCATGGCTATCAGAGGATGAAAAGACACAGATCATACAATGTCTGATGAAACTAGGTTTACCCACCACCATACCAGCAGCTTTTGACTTAACACGTTTACTCGCCACCATTCAGCACGACAAGAAAAACACACGCCATGGCATAAGATTTATTGCCTTGGAGCAAATTGGTCAAGCAAAAGTCGTCGATCTCCTTAGCGAAGATGAGCTTTTACAAGCTATGATTAAGAGACTGGAGAGAACCCAAGAGGATTGAACAATGAGTTTTGAGCAAAGTGAGACAGCTTTCTTTGAGCATAAAGACTCATTAAAGTTGGTGCCGTCCTGGCAACAACAAATGGAGTTGATTGGGCATTTATGCCAATACTCGCAAAACATTCTGGCGGTCATTGGTCAGCCAGGTACGGGTAAAACCAGTTTTGCTCAACTTCTGAATGAATACAAACTCTCCGGGATCCGAAAAGTACTGGTTCGCGCGCAAGATATTGAAGACAGCGCGGCCTTGATGGAAAAAATTGCGTCAGGCTTTCATCTGCCGTGGTCATCGTTGAGTGATGAACAAACCATTCCTGATGGCATTAAACATGATCAAAGAGCACAAGTTTGGACTTTGATCATCGATGATGCTGATAAGTTGCCTTCAAATGTGTTGTGCGACTTATTTCGTTTGGTCGATTTCAATAAATCACCCAGACAACAACTTCGTATCGTATTGACTGGGGAAGAAGCCCTTGAAAAAGCATTACTCAGTGAGGATATCGAAGAGATCATTTGTGACAGGATACACGCCATAGAGCTTGGTGCTTGGAATCAAGACGATATTCGCTCAATCTTGGATGAAGATCTTAGCGACAATGACGACTTTGTCCGCAAAGTCGACTTATTATCCAAAGGGGTGCCATCAAAGGTACTTCAAATATCAGCCATGAGCCCACAAACGTTGTTGCAATCAGAATCGGTCTTTGGACAATGGCTTGATAAGGTTTTAGATCGCCCCGTCTTTATGGGCGTGACCCTTGGTGTGCTCGTGGGGGCCGCTTTTATGGCCTATAGCTATAGCCACAAACCTGCGGCTGTGCCTGAGATTGCAAAAACGGAAAAGAAAACGTTTGAGTTGCCTAAAATGGTGCAGAACACAAATGGTGCTGCGGCGACTGAGGGCGAACAAAAAGCCACTCACTCCCCACGTTTTGATTTCAAGCCAATCAATCAGCGTGTGCAAACCAGTCAGGAGGTGCCTAAGGCACAGCATCAACAAGTCGTTGCTCATACTGAAGATAAGTCGGTAAACTTTGAAGCTCTCAAAAACAGCTTTGACGCTCCCGAAGAACCAACCTCCACTGACTTGGCTCCCTCCTCTGAGCCGGTTGCTGCAAATTCCGAGCAAGCCCCCAAGCTTGTTGAGAAAGCAAGCGCCAATCAATCATTGAACCAAAAGATAAGCGAGCGAGTCGCCCAAAAAGTCATGGAGTCTCAAGCCATAGAGTCTAAAAGCGAAGCGGTCAAAAAAGTGACGCCTGTTGCACAAGCCTCTAAGACTGAGCCGGACGTGATGGTAAAAAACGAAGTCATTGAGAACCCACAGACATCAAAGACGCCTACGCCCGAAGCGCCTATTGCCATAGCAGCAACGCCCAAACCAGCAAAGGTTCAAGCACCAACTCCCGAGCCTAAAGAGGCAAAAGCGCCTAAAGCACAACCTAAGGTGGCTAAGGCGGCAAAGCCGGCTCTAAAACCATCCCAAAAAACTCAGCAAGCGAAGAAAGTCGCGGCTCAATTGAAAAGACCAGCGACTCGCACCATGGTCCTAAGTGATGATGAACAACACATCATGAGTGAGAAACCAAAAGCTTATACCCTGCAATTGGTTGGTGCGAGCAAAGTGGAAAACATCCAAAACTTCATCAAAGGCAACCAGCTGAATGGTCAGGCCAAAATTGCTCGCTCTCAAGTGTCTGGAAAAAATTGGTTCATTGTTATTTATGGAACTTATAACAGTTACCAAGAAGCTGAGAAAGCAGCTCAAACGCTCACACAAGAAAAGAACCTCAAGCCATGGGTTCGTCCTTACTCGAGCCTACAATCCGATATTCTTGCTAGAGATCAAAAGAGCTAAAAGCCAAAGATGAAATCTCAATCAATACCCATTAAAATGACACATATTGATTGATTGAAGCTAGATTTCTGACATGCCTATACAGTCCAGTGATCGTTTTCTCAAAGTTCTTCGTGGTCAGAGTGTCGATCGCACTCCGGCGTGGCTGATGCGCCAAGCGGGTCGGTACTTACCAGAGTATCGGGCTACGCGTTCGCGTTCGAAAGATTTCATTGACATGTGCAAGACGCCAGAGTTTGGGTGTGAGGTGACGCTGCAACCTCTGGAGCGATACCCACTGGACGCGGCCATTTTATTCCAAGACATTTTAACTTTACCGATGACCATGGGGGCGCCGTTACGCTTTGGTCAGGGCTTAGGGCCCATTTTTGATGAACCCATTCGAGCGTTGGATGATCTCAATACTTTGGATCCCACCGGGGGTGATTTTAGTTTTGTGGGCGAAGAGATCCACTTGATTAAACGAGCCTTAGACGGGCGACTCCCGTTGATTGGCTTTTGCGGCTCCCCCTGGACCGTGGCGACTTATATGATCGAGGGAATGGGCACGAAAACATTCTCAACGGCTCGGGGCATGATTTATAAAAACCGAGCTTTAGTGGAAGGTCTTTTAGAACAATTAACCAGCGCAAGCATCAACTACCTAAGTCATCAAATAGAAGCTGGTGTGGATTGTGTGATGATTTTTGATACGTGGGGCGGCTTGCTGGCTCATGATGAATTTGAATCCATCTCATTAAACCCGGTCAAAAAGATTTTAGCCGCGCTCTCTGAGAAGTACCCTCAGGTACCAACCATCGTGTACACCAAACAAGGAGCGCCTTGGTATCCAAAGATCGCCGCTTGCGGTGCCACCGCGATGGGCGCCGATTGGTCCATGAGTTTGAGCGATGTGCGAGCCATGGTCGGTGATGAGATTGTGCTTCAAGGCAATTTAGATCCATGCATCTTGTATGGGGACGAAACATTGATTCAAGCGAAGGTTGAGGCATTGATGCAATCTTCGTTGGGTCGTCATATCTTTAATTTAGGGCATGGATTATCGCCGGACATGGAACCAGACAAAGTCGGGTATTTACTCGAGTGTTTGCAAACCACCTCGGCTCGCTATGCTGTCGCCAACGAGGGTTAGCATGACTGATTTGACCGTGATTTTTCCGGGAACCTTTGATCCCATCACCAATGGCCATCAAGATTTAGTCCAAAGAGCGTCAAAGCTTTTCCACAAAGTGATTGTTGGGGTGGCGGCCAATACGCGCAAAGGACCGGCCTTTTCACTCGAAGAGCGTGTTGAGCTTGCGAAAACCGTGCTTCACGAATTACCCAATGTTGAAATCTGTGGTTTTGATTGTTTGTTGGTAGACTTTGTTCAACAAAAAAAGGCACAAGCCATTTTAAGAGGGCTTCGTGCCGTATCAGACTTTGAATATGAGTTTCAGTTGGCGAACATGAATCGTCGTTTAGCGCCAGATGTGCAAACCGTTTTTCTCACTCCAGATGAAAAACATTCGTTTTTATCGTCCTCGCTTATTACGGAAATTGCCAATCTGGAGGGGGATGTCAGCTCTTTCGTGCACCCCGAGGTGGAAAAAGCACTCAGACAAAAATTTAAACGTTAAGGAATCTTATGAACAGTATGAAACAAGGATTGTTTGGGATCGTGCTTTTATGGATCAGTGCGGTCAGTTCAGCCCAATCGTTGGAGCAGGCAGCCATTGCCAGCGCTCATCCTTTGGCCACACAAGCCGGCCTTGATATTTTAGAGCAAGGCGGCAACGCGTTTGACGCGGCGGTTACCGTGGCCTCGGTCCTAGCCGTGGTAGAGCCCTACGGATCCGGGCTTGGTGGCGGCGGATTTTTCTTGCTCGGTGGGCCTGCCATCAAAGATAAGTATGAGTTTGTCGATGCCAGGGAGGTGGCGCCGAGCAAAGCCGAAAAAGGGATGTTCCAAAGCAGTAATGGGCGAGTAAAATCCAAAGAGTCGTTGGTGGGCGCAAAAGCGGCGGCCATTCCTGGTGAGGTGGCGGGTCTTGATTATGTAAGTCAGCAATATGGAACGCTACCGCTTAGCCAAACCTTGGCAAGAGCCATTGAGCTTGCCGAACAGGGGTTTGAGGTGAACAAAGACTACATCCGCATGATGAATTTCCGATTCAAGGATTTTCAACAAGAGGGCGATAGCCTTTTCCTCCAAGATGGGCAAGTTCCTGAGCATGGGTATCGCATCGTTCAAAAAGATTTGGCCAAGACGCTTCGTGTCATTGCTGAGGAGGGTAGAGATGGTTTCTATCGAGGAGAGATTGCTGATCAGTTAGTCGGAGCCGTTCAAAAAGCAGGCGGAATATGGACGGAAAAAGACTTAAGAGATTATCAAGTCAAGATACGTCGTCCTCTAATCAGTCAATATCGTGATATGACGATCATTACAGCGCCTCCTCCTTCAGCGGGTGGGTTGAGCATACTTCAATCACTCAAAATGATTGATCGCTTTGAAGAAGATCCGCTCTCAGTGTCCGACACCATTCATGTGCATGCTGAAAGCCTTCGAAGAGCCTATTGCGATCGCGCTAAATACGCAGGCGATCCGGATTTTGTCAACGTGCCAACCGCGCACTTAATCTCGGATGAGCACATCAAGTCGCTTAAAAAAACCATCTCATTGAATGAGGCAACCCCCTCTAGCTCATTGAAATGCGGCGTACCCCAGACCGAAGGGCAAAGCACCACTCATTTTTCCATTATGGATGCAAACGGCAACCGAGTCAGTGCGACCCTCACGTTGAATTTGCCTTTTGGCTCCGCGTTTGTGGCCGAAGGCACCGGGGTGTTGCTTAATGATGAAATGGATGACTTTACGGTTAAGGTCGGTGAGCCCAATGTGTATGGCCTAGTCGGGCACTACTCCAACATCATAGCCCCCAACAAGCGACCGGTTTCGAGCATGAGCCCAACTTTTTTTGAATCTAAAAAAGGGATAGGTCTTATTGGCACTCCAGGCGGCTCTCGCATTCCTTCGATGGTCTTGCTCTCGTTATTGCGAGCTGAGCAAGGTGGCTCTCCGGTGGAGTGGGTGGATTCCCCTCGCTATCATCAACAATACATACCTGATGTGCTTAGCTTTGAGCCTGATGCGATGAGCGACTCAACAAAAAGTGCTCTCAAAGCACGCGGTCATAAGCTAGAACCAACGAGTCGTCCTTACGGCAACATGCAGTTGGTGTATTGGGATAATGTCAACAAAACCATGCAAGCGGTTTCGGATTCGAGAAAGCTAGGGCTTGCGAAGGTGATTGGTGTTGATGAAAAACGAACGGCTTCGGACGAACAAGAATAAAGCCGTCAACCCAAGCATTAAGCCTATCATGATCGCGACCATCGCAAGGTGAGCGCGATCTAAATCAAAGGCGACGTCTTTGGGCGTTGGGTATTCAACCTTGGTCAAAGGGCTAAGCCCCATCGCCTCATTCATTAAAGATAAGCCAACCATGGCATTCGCATGGTTAGAGATCACCCCATTGGTGATGAATCGCTGATTGGAAACCACCATGATTTCGCCTGGGCCTTGTTTTCGTTTGGCGGCAAGGACTAAAGGGCCAGCCACTTCGGCGCGCTCTGGGCTAAACGCTATTTCCTTTTGATCCATAGAGCCTACGTGAGTCCAGGTGCGATCATGGGTTATCAGGATAGGTTCATAATGGTTAGCATCCAAATCTAAAGCGCATGAAAAAGGATAGGCGCTGGGTTTTTGAATGCTTGCAAAGGGGCCTGGTGTTGGATACTCAAAAATCATGGTGATGGCAGGATGGGGCACGCCCATCTGCACCGCTTTTTGATCGACAATGACGCCTGGGTGACATTGAATACCGAAGTGGGCACTTAGAATGGGGGCTTTTTCGATTGATTCGAAGAACCAAAGTAAGCGTCCACCACGGTTTACATATTCAATAAGCGCAACCTGAGCAGATCGGCTTATGGGGGTATCGGGACTTAAGACGACGATAAGGCTCACCCCCTCTGGGATGATGTTGATGTTGGCTAAGTCGAGACTTAATGGCTTTAGTCCTTGCTGTTCTAACACTTGAACAAGTCGAGATAAGCCTTTTGGTCCATGATCATTGAGAAGGGGTTCGCCATGCCCTTGAGTCACCACCATTCGCTGAGGGCCTCGATAGACTTGAGTTAACGCCTTAATCCATGCGGCATCGTCAAGCGTACTCGTGCTCACATCAATGATGGAAAAATGATTGCGATGTTCGATGATGACGCCCGACTGGTATAGGCGGTATTGAGCCTCTTGTTCGGGCGTGAGCATGGAGACTGAATGAAGGCTAAGCTTGGGTTGATGGCTTTGCCATTGCTGAAGTTGTCGCTTTAATCGAGCATCCATTGGCATGTTAACCAACGTCAACGACAGTTCATCGTCGAAAGCATCCAATAGGCTTAGGATATAAGGGTTGGCACTCATCACCTTAGCATCG
>CAYNJF010000023.1:0-37481 GCA_964397555.1 uncultured Francisellaceae bacterium | reverse complement strand
CTCAAAGCAAAAAAACTCATTAGCCAAGAGCCAATGGACTTGCCTCATGCTCACTCTACCTCTTTCTTATTAGATTATGTCAATGAGAAACTTGTTCATAAGGATTATCAATGCGAGTTTTTATCAGAATCTTGTGAAGCTGAATCTTTTGCATTTTCAATTGAAAAAGCAAAGGAGTGCGTGAGCTATGAGTGACTTATTTCGTGTGTTTGATCAATTTGATCGAATATGTTTCTATGCAAGTGATCCTGGAGCTTACGCCTTACAACGTGAAATAATCAGACGAACCCCTAAGCCCACAACGATGTATTGCGATGGATGGGCAAAAAAGAACGCTACGGCGACAATACAACCAGTTGAAAAGTTATTTCGCGGCACTCAAAAATCAACCCTCAAAACCTTGTTGGTGTTAGGGGCTCAAACCAACTTTGCTCAAACACAATCGATGTTAAAAAAAGCAAAACGTCATGGGTTGAAAACAGCATTTATCTTTGATCAGTGGAAAAACTATACCCCACATTTTCAACTAGATATCTCGGGGTTACCTGATTATATTTTCGTCCCAGACCACTTGGCAAGACAAACGTTTAAAGCAGCTTTTAGACAAAAGAAGCCTAAAATGATTTATGCCTTGAGAGAAAGGCTTTTGATCTGTCCTCAATATAGTATTATCCATGAGTGTGCTCGTGTTAAAGCGTATAAGACAAATTCGAACGGTGAGCAAATATGTATTTTTCTAGATCCAGAGCCTGATCGAGAGGACTTGTGTCACTATTCGCCTATGCGAGTGCTCAGCTACATAAAGTCATACATAAAGCATCATCATCATAACAGCACTGTTGTGATTAAGCCGCACCCTCGTCAGAGCATGCCAGAGCTTGTTGAGTATTTGCAAGCGCAATGGAAAGACACGCCATTTTATTTATCAAGGTCGACAGATATATCAGAGTTGATTGCAAACGCCAAGGAGGTGTGGGGCATGACATCGGTATGTTTGGTGATTGCTTCTTTGGCTGGAAAATCGATAAAAAGCTTCCAGTGGTATGATCCGAGTCGGTCCATAGATAGTGTTCATCCATATTTAGATTCAGCTGCTATTTATATTAACAAGGAATATGAAAATGCTTAGTAAATTAAAATCGAGTCTATGGCTTATTCAAAGGATTCGATTCTATGCCATTTTTCGTTTGAGTTTGATTCGCTATTTAGTTTGTCGAGTAAGAAAATTCTATTACTTCCACGTTAAAAAATCTTTCAAAGTGTGGGATGGTAATGAAGCTAAGTTCTATACCTTTAAAGATGGTCAAGGTACGATCACGTACAACATTAAGGGAATGCATGACTTAAGTTGTGCACGTTCACTTAGGTTGATAAGACCTCTTTCCTGCATTGAAACATACAGACCTTCTAAAGACATCCCTGAAAAGGGAGGCACGTTATATGACTTAGATTTCAAAAGCTCAGCCAAAATATTAACCATTGGGCCAAGAACGGAAGGTGAAATATTCTGTTTAATAGGATACGGATTTAAGCCTCAAAACATACGGGGCCTTGATTTATTTTCCTATAGCCCATTTATTGATGTCGGTGACATGCATAACTTACCTTATGAGGACCATAGTTTTGATATCGTGATGGCATCTTGTGTTCTGGCATATTCTCTGGAGCAGGAAAAAGCTACCCAAGAAATTCTACGTGTTTTAAAGCCAGGTGGTCTTATTTGTTTTTCTCACGATGTTAACCCAACATCAGTCAATGAAATGCACCCTAGAACCGTTCAAGACTATTTGAATTATTTCCTACCTAAAATTCAGCGAGTCTTCTATCAGCATGAGTTGCCTGAAAACTTAGAACAAAAGTTACCTAGTGGCTACACTTGCAGCGTGATCTTCCAAGTTGGATGATCAGGGCTTTAACCTTGCTTGCACAATAAATTGTGAGCCTAAAAATGCTCCAGCCCAATGCGTTCCATAAATGTTTTGGGCTTGTGAGTAATTTTTATCCTGACAATGAGTCATAAATCTAGGCGGGCAGGGATGTATATAGGTGTAATATAACTCTTCGACCTCAAATCCATTTTTATCATACAACTCATGAATGGTAAGAGGGTTATCATACGGTTTGGTCAGGCCACCGTTGTCTTGGATTTTGGTATCAAACGCTGGAATGGTTTCGAGCATGTTCTTCGTGACTGAGGCCTTAGCGTCTGACTCAAGATGGGATAGAAACTCTTTGTTAAAAACGTCAAACGTTCCTTGATTTAAGGCAAATAAGTTAAACAATAAATTTCTGTGCACAATCCATACGCGAGCACTGGAATTAGATAAGGCTTTTATTTTATTTAAGAACTCAGTTTTATCTGGATAGTACCAAATCACTCCATTTGCAATAAATGCATCGTACTTTTCAATGGGTTCCAATGTTAAGAAATCATGGCATTGCACTTTATTCGGGTTGATATCATCAAACGTCAGACCCTCTTTTGCGGTTTGTATCATTGTTGAGGATACATCAACGCCAAAGGTATCTATTTTTCTTTTATTCAGCCGATTTACCAAGTGACCAATTCCACAGCCTATGTCTAAAACCGTGTTAGGCGCATGCTTGGAAACCAGGTCGACTATGAGGTCTTCTCTTAAGGGCTCGTATGGATCTATTTGATTCGTCGATGATGGGTTTTTCTGATAGCTGTCCACATCATGGTTCACACGCTCTTGGTCCTCAAAGTGGTTCTTAATGTCACTAACGAGACTCGTCATGAGATGCTCCTTTAAATTTTGCGGCCATGATTAAATCACAGTTCTGATCTTCAAGAATAAAATGATGAAGAAGTCTACCCTCAATCGTCATGTCTGATTTATCAAATATCGCTAACATCGGTTTATTTTTTGACATCGTTCCTGCAAATACTTTTCGAACTCCATGATTAAATAAATAATCCATGGCCAAATTCCAAGCAGATAACCCAAACCCTTTTCCTTGACCCTCGGGATGACCAATCATGATGGCAAGATTAGCGGTCAGATTATTTCGGTCCATATAAGCTGTGACATTTCCTATGTGTACATTAGTATCACGAGTACAGATGGCCCAAAAGAAGTGATTTCCCTGTTTCATCGATAACCTATACTCGTCGCATGAATCCTTATCATGGGTACGATGTCGTTGCTCACTGTATTTCATAAGGGTTGGGTTGTTGAGCCAAGAAAGGTAGTTTTCAGAAATGTGCTCTTTTTTAAAAGGTACTAAGCAAAGATGCTCATTTGAAGTTTTTTCAGGCTGAAGGGGGAGTTTCATTGAGTAAACTATCTTGGTCATTGCTGAAATGCTTTGCTTATGTTAACTTCGAATTTCTATTAAGATCAAACTTTTATAATGGACGAACAACCGTGTGTGGTATTGCTGGTTACTTTGGTCTTCAAAAAACCTCCCCTGAATTATTGGACTCCATGTTAGCAACCCTTAAACATCGGGGCCCAAATAATACGTCGAAATTCATTGACTATCCATTTGTTGGTGGGATGACTCGCCTAGCGATCAATGGCATTGAAGATGGTAATCAACCGCTTTTTGATGAGTCAGAGGATGTTGTTCTATTTTATAACGGTGAAATATACAACAGCATAGCACTACGCCATGAGCTTTCTGCCAAAGGCTACCGCTTTAAAACTCATAGTGATGGTGAAGTCATATGTCATTTGTATCATGAATACGGGGAAAAACTCTTTTCATACCTTGATGGCATGTTCGCGATTGCTCTTTGGATAAGGTCAGAAAAAAAACTCATATTGGCAAGGGATCTTGCCGGTGAAAAACCATTGTATTACTCGGATAATAACAAGACAGATACTTTGGTCTTTGCCTCTGAAATTAAATCCATAAGAAGATCGGGGTTAGAGCTAACGCTTAATAAACAAGCATTGTGGGATTTTCCGACATTTTTGTGGATCCCTGAACCAGAAACAGCCTATCAAGAAGTCCAAGCTCTGCCAAAAGGTCATTATTTGGTATGCCATGATGGATCAAGGTCCCTTCGACGTTTTGAAAATCATAGTGATTGTGAGGATATCTCAGACGTAGATCTTATTGACTATGTTCATCAAAGTGTCAAAGAAGCCATAGAAGCTCGACTTTTGTCAGAAGTACCTGTAGGTTGTTTTTTGAGCAGTGGCTTGGATAGTTCAATCATTACCACCGTCGCTTCAAACAAAATGCCTATTCGGACTTATTGCATTGCCTTTGAAGACTTAAATGATCCCTATCATGGTAAAGCTAATGAAGCCAATGAAGCTCAGGCTTACGCCAAGCATCTTGGTACTGCTCATACAACGATATCAGTTAATGCACAAACTTTTTATGATTTGCTCGATGAGTTCGTTTGGTACGCCGATCAACCTTTTGCGGTTTCTTCAGGTTTAGGTATTTTAGCTGTTTCGAAAGAGGCCTCCAGACAAGGTACCAAAGTACTGCTTAGCGGCGATGGTGCGGATGAGACATTTGGAGGTTACTCTTGGTATCAATATTTAAACAACCCAGTGCAGACAGGCCATTCAATCGAAAATAGAGGCGATGTTGTCTCTTTTCAAAATTTTGGTATGTCCGTCGAAGAACGATTATCTCATATGAACGCAATGTCTCCTGAGAATAAAGCTTGGGCATGGCATTATTATGCGCATCAAGAAGAAAAAAAATCACTTTTTAATACCGAGTTTTTCTCAGAGTGTCTTTCATCGAATAGACACTTTTCTACGTTAGGGACTAAATCATCCCTGAAGCCGGTTGATTTCATTCGTCATGATCATGATTTTTACTTTCCTAATGAAATGTTGACTAAAGTTGATCGTATGACTATGGCGTGCTCAGTTGAGTCGAGAGCGCCTTTTGCCGCCCCTAAGATTTTATCTTTAGCTAAAAAACTAAGCTTCAATGACATGGTGAGTGAAAAAGGTGAGCTTAAGTCCGTATTAAGACAGGCATTTTCCAAGCACTTACCAGAGTCTGTGCTTAAAAGAAAGAAACACGGATTTAATGTGCCTATCGATCACTGGCTAAAAAATGAGTGGTCCGACTTGGTGAAACAGACATTCTCCAGTGACAGTATGTTATCTAAAAATGGTATGATTCATTCACAAAGTTATCGGGTGGCTAATCAGATGTTAAATGATCCTAATCGTCTGAATGGTCATAGTATTTTTTGTCTTATTATGTTGAATAAGTGGCTTGAACATGAACAGAGTAGAAATCATTGCTGAAATTGGGCAAAACCATAATGGTGACATAGGTTTGGCGATTGAATTAATCCAAGCAGCTAAAGAAGCTGGTGCCGATGTTGCTAAGTTTCAAGTCTATGACGCGAGAGCTCTCTTTCCTAAAGACAATAATCCTTGGTACGAATACAATTGTTCGACCGAACTTTCACGCGAGGATGTTGATAAGCTTAAACAAGCCTGCGATGAACTTGATATTGAGTTTATGGCCTCTGTGTTTGATGTGACAAGAATAAATTGGCTTGAAAGCATTGGGGCAAAACGATATAAGGTTGCTTCACGTTCGATCCATGACAAATCTTTAATTCAAGCCCTAGAGTCTACGGGAAAAGACCTTCTGGTTTCACTGGGGTATTGGAAAGAGTCTTTCTTGCCAAAGATTGAATCAAGCGCACATGTTACCTTTCTTCATTGTATTTCAGAGTATCCCACCTCATTAAGCAAAATTGGTTTGCAAAATGTAGACTTCAACACCATTGAAGGATTTAGTGATCATACGGAAGGGTTATCCGCGTCGCTGTATGCGATGAGCCTTGGCGCAAAAGTACTTGAACGGCACTTTACTATCGATAAGTCCATGGTCGGACCCGATCACCTACTCAGCGTAACCCCGGACGAATTATCGCAACTGACGCGATTTAGAGATGATTTGGTCGAGATGTCAAAAGTTTAACAAAGGATGTTAGAAGTTTAGTTATGAATGCCCCCATTAAATCGCCCAAGATAACTGTATATGTACCATCTCATAATTATGGTCAATATGTCGAAGCTGCCATAGAAAGTGTGCTAAGACAGACCTATGAAGACTGGGAGCTGATTTTAATCAACGATGGCTCGAGTGACAAAACCAGTGAAATATTTCAAAACTATCAAGGACATCCCAAGATAAGGCTTTTTGAGACCGACAGCATTGGCCTGCCAAGCGTCTGTAACTTGGCGGTCCAAGAAGCAAAAGGGGAGTACATTATCCGCTTAGATGGCGATGATTTATTCGATGATAATATTCTTCTTCTTTTGTCTCATCATCTGGATAAGCATCCTGAAGTGGCACTTGTTTTCCCAGATTATTATTTGGTAGATAAGTCTGGCGAAATTTTTCTGCATTCAAGACGACGTCAGATCTTTGAGCAAAATCATATGTTAGATATGCCACCCAATGGGGCATGCACGATGATACGACGACAAGTGATTTTAGAGCTTGAGGGGTATCGAACGGACTTAGGGGCTCAAGACGGTTTTGATATTTGGACACGGATCATTAAAAAACATAAGTGTGCCAATGTAAACTTGCCCTTATTTTACTATCGCAGACATAACTTAAATTTAACAACCAACCATCAACGCATATTTTATGCCAGACAGCAGATCAAAAAAGACGTAGCAGCAGGCTACATTGAACATCAACGCCCGATTAACGTAGTGATTCCTATCCGAAAATATTATGACTTTGTGACTGATTTATGGAGTCAAAAAATCAATGGAAGAACCTTGCTAGAAAGAGACATTGAAATATGTTTGGAGTCAGATATATTTGATAATGTCATTGTCACGTGTGATAACCCAGAGGCTCAGTCATTTGTTGATGGGCTGAATACGGATCGGGTGAAATTTTTCCCAAGAGAAAGTAATGATACCATTCGAACGGCGAGCATTGTTCCAACTTTGGAAGCCATAGCTCAAAAGTACGATCCTGGATTTTCCGGCATCACCGTGCTCCGATACATTCAGTCACCTTTTGTCTCAACTTCGACATTGGAAGAAGCGGTATACACATTAGCTTACAGTCAGGCAGATAGTGCATGCGGGGTTGAAGCGATCCACAGTGACTTATTCAAGAGAAACCCACATGGTCTTCATCGAATAAATACAACCAAAGATATTTATTCCGATTTTGATGTTGTCTATCGTGACGTAAAAACATGTCTGGCAACTAAGACGAAAAACTTTGTCCAAGGCTCTTTAACGGGCCCATCGGTGGCAAGTTTTGAAGTCTCTGCCGCGGAGTGCTTTTTTATTGCTTCTCAAAATGATTTAAGAATAGCATCATTGTTAGTTGATGAAGATGAGCAGATGTGTAATGAATAAAGTTGGGATCATTGTCTCTGCTAGAATGGGGTCGACTCGACTCCCAGGTAAAGCCATGAGGCAGATAAAACAGACTCCGATGATTCAAGTGTTGCTCGAACGTCTTGTTCGTACGACATCCGTTCCAGTCATCTTAGCCACCACATCAAAGATTGAAGACGATGTCTTAGAGAACGTAGCCAAAGAGCTCCAAATTGACGTATTCAGAGGTGAGGAGCATGATGTATTAAAACGGTTACTTGATTGTGGGGAGAAGTATGGTTTTGACTACATTGTCAGAGTCACGGGTGATTGCCCATTCGTCAACGGTGAGCTTATTGAGTATGTGATTTCTCAGGTGGTTGATGTTGATGAGTTTGATATTGCTTCTACAAAAGGTCAGTTTCCAGTAGGGCTTGATTGTGAAATTTTTAACTGCAACACGTTGCAGGCTCTATACGACTCCGATCAGTTAAGTGATGAGCACAAAGAGCATGTCACGTTGGCTCTTTATGAGAAATCAAGAAACGTTAAAAACATACAAATTAAGCCGAAACTTGAATGGGACATAAGGGATAAAGTGTTTACCGTAGACACCCCGGAGGATTTCATCCAAGCCGCCCTTGTATTTGATGCGTTTAGAACTCCTTTTTTCTCCATCCAGGAATTAGTACAACAGGTAAAGCATGATAACTTACTCGAAGCCTTCCAGTGATATAGCCTCTGAGTTTGAATCCATATATCAAACCAACGATGCTTTACTTGAGGAACAATCACTAACGGCTCAAGCCCTTAGACACTATCCACTAAGAAGTCATTGCATGCTTTGCGGAACGCCTGTTTCCAAGGCAAGCAAAATGACACATCGAAAGGTTGACTATCTACATTGTTTAACTTGCAGCCATGTGCAATCCGTTCATGAGCCTGCCAACGATTACCCTGAGAGTCATCGTCCAAATTTTCTGAATTTTGAAAGCATCTATCAACAGCCCACGTTGGATGCGTTTCTTTCACGACGAGCAAGAGTCTATTCACCCAAGCTAGATTGGGTTTTGTCTGAGTTTAATAAGCATGATATTGAGCCTGGCGCAGACTCAAAGAAGTGGCTCGAGTTCGGATGCGGCCTAGGTTACTTTTTACACGCATTGATGGATAAAGGGTTTAAGCGACTTCATGGATTAGAGATAAGTCAGCAATTAGTCGAGCAGTCATCGAATTTTTTTAAGCGCTCAATCATTACTCATTATGATGGCACGTTTCAAGCGATTGACTTTGCTCAATACGATGTGATTGCTTCATTTTTTGTCTTTGAGCATATTCCCAACCCCAAAGAGCTTTGGGAAAAATTATCCACCTGTAAGCCAGGGACTGCGCTCATATTTTCCGTACCCATGTTTAGTTTTAGCACACTCCTTGAAAGTACCTTTCCAACGTTCGCCGCAAGAAATTTAGATAGTGTTTTGCATACTCAACTGTATACCGATGAATCCATCGATTATGGTCTAGAGTTATCAGGGTTTGAAATGTTATCGAGTTGGAATTTTGGTCAAGATGCAAGTGATTTAGTTCGTGCTATTCTTAATCAAGTTCATGCCACCTTTGATAAGGCGCAGTACCGTCAAGTTAAACATCGTCTCATCAACATGGTTGATGACTTACAATCAGTGATTGATAGAAACCATTTCTGTGATGCTCGGCACATCATCGCCATTAAGAAGGGGTAGTATATGAGTGTGCATGTAGGAGTCATTGATACGCATGTATGCAATATGGCTTCCGTCTATGATGGATTGTCATTAACTGGAGCTAACGTTTCAATTATTGAAAAGGCTTCAGCGATGCATTCCATGACCCATTTGGTGCTACCTGGAGTGGGCTGTTTTTCAAGTGCCATGGAGCATTTGCGCCAAAAGGGCTTAGATGAGGCAATCATTCGTCATGTTCAAAAACAAAGACCCGTATTAGGTATTTGTCTAGGGATGCATTTGTTGGCTGAATGTTCAGAAGAATATGGTAACACGGATGGCTTAGCTCTTTTTCAAGGTAAAACCACCCAACTTAAGGTGAGTGATGAGTCTGTTATACCTCACATGGGCTGGAATGAGGTTCATTTTGAAGGTCAAAACTTATTCCATGAAATTGACTCAGGTGAGTTATTCTATTTCGCGCACAGTTTCTGTTTTGAGCCAAAGAGGCCACCAGAGTATGAAGCGGTGACTCATTACGGGGGTACCTCTTTTCTATCTTCTTTTAGTCAAGAGCATATTCATGCTGTGCAGTTTCACCCAGAGAAAAGTGGAGCAGCTGGGACGCAACTATTACGGAACTTCATCACGTTATGCTAAAAAAAAGAATCATTCCTTTATTGTTGATTAAAGATGATTGGCTTGTCCGAAGCGAGACTTTTAGTAAACATCAGAGAGTAGGTAAACCTGTCCATCAGGTCAATCGGTATCGAAAGTGGTTTTTGGATGAACTTATCGTACTGGATATAAGTAAAGCGCACGATGAGCATCGTTTTCTAACCCATATGGAAACGAGCATGAACGCTTTAGGGTTTCCTTTGACCGTTGGTGGTCATATCAAATCCCTTGAGCAAATCGAGCAACGAATAAGATGCGGTGCTGAAAAAGTTGTGATTAATACTCATGCTCATCAGTCTCTAGCTTTTATCCAAGAAGCAGCTCATCACTTTGGTCGCCAAGCCATCGTCGTTTGTACCGACGTTAAAAAACGCATAACGGACTATCAGATTGTCACTCACCATGCTACTTCTGAAAGTGACTGGGAGGTGGATGAATGGTTGCATGCCATCGAAGAGGCCGGTGCTGGTGAGCACATGATTCAGTTTGTGGATTACGACGGCATGAAGACAGGGTACGATATCAGTTTTATACAGAAAGTTTCAAATCATGTCAGTATTCCATTGCTGGTTTGTGGTGGTGTTGGGGAAGAAGCTCATGTCAATGAGCTCTTTACTCAGACAGGCGCTCATGGTGCGGTCGTTGGAAATATGTTTCTCTTTAAAGAGCTTTCTTATTTCCAGTTAAAATCACATTTGCATTCGTTGGATTCCATAAGAGAAGCCATTATTTAGGAAGTGTTGTTATATGGATGTATGGATCATTGACGTCAGTCAAAATTCTCGCTCTCTTGATACTAGCCAAAGTCAACCTAAGTCGTTAGACAAAATACAGCATCAAAATACGACCCTTTTAGGGGCGATGATCCACTCTTTAAAACAAGGCATAGAGGTGCGAAGCATTCACTATGTCGGTGGATATCATTTAGAAAAAGTGGTCGATGCTTACCCTGAATTAACGTTTCACTACTTAGCTGACGACCAAAGGGCAAAGCTTGGTCAAATGTTGCATGAAATGTCGCAAGGAAATACGCTTATTCTGTTAGGGCATTATATGTACTTACCAGAGACTTTTAAGCACGTGATTCATCAGATCAACTCTGTTGGTCTGGTCAAGCATGAGCCAGTCATTTGGCATCTTAGCTCCTCGAGTGTTGCAAATTTATCTCAAAGGCTAGAGGTGGGCGGAGCAGGTTCCTGTGAAGATGTTCTCAAAGATTTTACCCAACAACAATTATCCACCTCCAACGTTAAGTCGGTTGATGTATTGGGGCTTTGCGCCAACTCAATGCACGTTAACGAAGTTTCTAGATTAATCTTGAGTGGCAAAGCAAAAACACTTGAGCGTCTTTCCTCTATGGTAAAGTCAGCTGTTGTTCTTGACTCAATCAGAGTTTCAGCAACCAACTGGGACTCGAATCGACATGAACTTACTCAAAATATAATGGGAGCTTTTTCACAGTCAAAGAACGTTGTGGTTCGAAGCTCTGCCTATTGTGAAGATAGTAAGACTGACAGCTTTGCTGGATACTTCGATTCAATTCTTGATGTCGGGGTTGATGAAACCTCAATTCAAAATGCCATTGACCGAGTATTTGAGAGTTATCGGAAAAATGGACGTTCACTTCACCCCAAAGATGAGGTGTTGGTGCAAAGTCAAGTGGAACAACTATTTGGAAATGGAGTGTTGTTTACACGGACCTTGGATACTTATGCGCCTTATCACGTGATTAGCTATGACGAGACATTCGACAGCAAAGATGGGGTGACTTCTGGACAAAAACAAGTCCAAAACATGTTTGTGTCATGGGAGGCTCCTGAAAGTGCCTGGCCAGAGGCTATTCGAAACGTCATTCCTCTTGCAAATGAGTTAATTGAGCTTTTAGGGGATGATGCCTTAGACATAGAGTTTGGGATTGATAAAGAAGGAACGGTCTACTTGTTTCAAGTTAGGCCTATGGTACTAAAAGAGAAGGAAAATTTTAGAGAAAGAGAAATCTTGGATAGCTTACTGTTGGGGGTTCAATTTATTGAGCGTCATCAAGATTTGAATCAATCTGACTTGAACAGTCAAGTTCTGCTAAGCAATATGTCTGATTGGAATCCCGCTGAAATGATCGGTTTGCACCCCAGACCTCTTGCTTTCTCTCTTTATCATGAGCTCATTACGCAATCTTCGTGGGCCCAAGCAAGAGCTAATCTAGGTTATCAAGATATGTCTGGGACTCCATTGATGTTGAACATTTTAGGAACACCCTACATTGACGTGAAAGCAAGCATGCACTCGTTGATCCCTGGCACTCTATTATCATCTCATCAGACATCATTATGGATGGATGGTCAGTACAGGGCGCTTAAAAAGCAGCCAAATCTTCATGATAAAATTGAATTTGAAGTGGCTATTAACGCATTATCACCAAACTGGAATCATTACGAGCAAAAGCTAATCGATTATGGCCTAGACCCGCATTATCGAGATCAGATTAAAGAAGGGTATCGAGTTCTTACCCAATCAATCATTGATGGCTTTCAAGAAAGGGTTGGTTCATGGGAGCAAGAACATTTGCTTCAGCTGGAAAGGGCAAGAAGCTCTACATTGAATTATCCTAAAGATTCAAGCTCGTTAATCCAACTAATTGATTTAACGAAAAAGCATGGGATTATTCCTTTTGCTGAATTTGCCCGTATGGCTTTTATTGGTCTTAGTTACTTGAGAGAGTTTGTTGAATTAGGTGCGCTTACTCAACAACAAATGGATGAGTTTCTGTTTCAAATTCCCACCGTTGCCTCCAATATGATTCTTGATCAACAGAGTTGGAGCAAAGGGGAGTTAACCTCTGATGAGTTAATTCAAAAGTACGGTCACCTTCGACCTAAATCGTATGATATCGAGTCAGATTCATACCGTGACTGTCCTGAGCAGTATTTATTCACATCAAAAAAGACAGAGTCTGTAGAACCAAAGTCCATTGAAAAAGCAACAGAATCTCTCAAAGAGGAGTATTCCACCATCGAAGCGATATTGGCGGACTTACAGCTCAATTGTTCAGCATCCTCCTTGTTAACATTCATTGCCCAAAGCATACAGCTTAGAGAGTCTGCCAAATTTGAGTTTATGAAAAACATTGATAGCATTATCAGCTGTTGTAAATCATTTGGTGAGACCCTTGGTTTTACCATGGAAGAAACTTCATTTTTAACAATCCATGATTTAATGCAAAGCGGCTACACAAGCGCGGTTTATGGAGATAAATATCAATTAAGAAAAATCATGCGGTTTAATAAAAAACGGTGGCAACTAACCTCCAAGTGTTTAAAGCCTGATTTTATCTCGAATCCAAGCGATGTGTTGGCGTTCAAACAAATGAATTCGAAACCCAACTTTATTACTCAATCATGTGTGGAAGCCACATTAATCAATGTGATTGATCAGACGGTTGATCTTGAAGGTGCGATTGTACTTATTGAAGCCGCAGATCCAGGGTATGACTGGATTTTTTCTCACAAAATAAAAGGACTGATCACAGCTTTTGGTGGAATGGCATCTCATATGGCAATACGCGCTTCTGAATTTGGGATACCAGCAGCGATTGGTTGTGGTCATGCCACGTTTACAAAGTTAATGAGTGCGAATGTGATTCAATTGGATTGCTCAAACCAAGTCATTGAAGTTCGTTCATGAATGTTCTGATTAGTTCTAGAGTCTACGAGCACCCTAAATACGATGAGACTTTTGACGCTCTAAGCCATGATTGGTCGCATGTGTTTTCAAAGAATGGTCTAAAACCTATACTAGTGCCTAACTGGTTAGACTCAGTAGAATCACTTCTATCCTTTGAACCTCGCGGTCTGATTCTGTCTGGTGGGAATGATATTGGTGAGTATCGCTCAAATCCTCTAGAGTTTATTAACCTGCGAGACAGGCTAGAGTACTCATTGATTACTTTAGCCTTATCAAACAGTATTCCGATTCTGGGCGTTTGTCGTGGTTTCCAATTATTAAATATTTGTTTTGGTGGCACCGTATCGCGCACAATTGCTCATGGTCATGCTGGCACATTTCATGAAGTTGAGATTGTGGGTAAGCTCAATAACTTAGAGCATGGAAAGAAGTTTACTGTAAATAGCTATCACAATCAGGGGGTGACCATTGAGCAGCTCGCCGCCGATATGGTTGTTTTTGCTCAACACGGGAATATTGTTGAAGGCTTTTATCATAAAGAAAAATCAATCATAGGTATCCAATGGCATCCTGAAAGAGAAAATGCAAAGGCCCTAGATCTTGATCATGAAATTTTTGACTGGTGGTTATCCAAATGAATTTAATTATTTTAGCAGCAGGTCAGGGAACAAGACTTAGACCTTTAACGACAAATATGCCAAAGTGCATGGCCCCAGTGCATGGTAAGCCATTATTAGACTGGCAGCTAGAGACGGCAAAGCGTGTCGGTATCGATCGTGTGACGCTTGTCACAGGCTATTTTGAAAAGTCATTGTCCAACTATCCTGTTCATCGTGTCCATAATCCACTGTACGCTTCAACAAATATGGTTTACTCACTATACTGTGCCTTAAGTGAGCTTGAGGGTGAGGTTGTCTTAAGCTATGGGGACATTATATACAATGTAAATACTCTGATGTCATTATTGCATAGTGTTGATGACATCAACGTTGTTGTGGATGTTGACTGGAAACAATACTGGTCACAGAGGTTTGAGGACCCACTCGATGATGCCGAGAGTCTTGAGCTTGATCATAATGGATGTATTCAGTCGATTGGTCAAAAGGTTCATGATGTCAACCAAATCAAGGCGCAATACATAGGCCTAATGAAGTTTAGTCCTAAAGGGACTCAAGCGTTAAAAAGCAGGCTTCAGTCCTATTTTAACCATGAACTCGATCGATTAAAAACAATGTACATGACGGATTTACTTATGGATACGATTAATTCTGGTAGTCCTATTAGAGCGGTTCAAGTTCATAGGGGATGGTTTGAAGTAGATGATCTTCATGATTTGGAGATTGCAGAGTCACGTTTTAGTGAAGAAATGTTGGTTGAGACAATACTATGATTATATGGTTAACAGGTTTATCAGGTGCGGGTAAAACAACCATCGGTAAGGCCTTAGCTTCGAGACTCAAAAAAGAACATTCTAATGTTGTTTTTTTAGATGGTGACATCATTCGAACAATCATTGGTGATAGCCTAGGCTACGATCTTGATGCCCGATACGAGAGTGGCTGGCGCATATGCCGTTTATGTAAGCACTTAGATGAGCAGGGTATTCATGTCGTATGTTCTGTTATTTCACTGTTTGATGAGCACCGAAACTGGAACCGTGATCATTACTCTGATTATTATGAAGTGTTTATTGATGTTGAAATGGAGGAGCTCATTCAACGAGATCCTAAGGGGTTGTATCAAAAGGCGGTTAAAGGGGAGATCAAGGATATCGCCGGCTTTGATTTAGAGTTTAATAAGCCAAAAGATTCAGACTTAACGATTGTTAATGCAGAACCATATCAGTCACCAGAATATTGGGCTATGAGTATTTTGCAAGACCTCACTCAAAAGAAAGGTGCGCTCAATCGCTCAAAGCCCAGCTCGTTAATCAACGTTTGATTCATTTGATGAAACGTTGATACGTCCATGGATGAGCCGTTAGTGCTTGCTCAAATTCCGAGATAACAGATTTCGGCTTTTGGTGAGTTTGATAATTCCCGCCAAACAGGCTGCTTGCATAAATAATCTCAAAGATTAATCGGTGATTATCGATGGGAGGCTTACCACGATGAAACCCAATGGTATCAACAGCCATAATCGTCCCTTTTTTTCCGGTCAGTTCGACAATGCTGTCTTTTCCATAAGCTTGCTCAATGTCTTTGTCGCTGATTCGGACGTAGCCACGCTTGAGCAAAGGCTTTGCTGCATTCACTTTAAATAAATGACTTTTCTTTACGTAACAGTGTGGACCATCCTCAGGACCTACGTCGGTTAAATACACAAAGAAGTTTAACCACTTTGCTCTAGACATATCAAAATGATATTGTTGACCGCCATGATCATCCGATGAAGGTGGTTGAGTCGAACTATACCATTGGTTTATGCTGCACAAGATTGGTGCTGCATTAATGTATTCTGCTGCAATGACTCGGAAGGTAGGGTCTGCCATGATGGCTTGAAAGACAGGTTGTTTAATCATGTCTGATTCATCGAATTTATAAACAGTCGATTGAGAGTGCGAAGGCTCAAAATAACTATTTATTCTCTTACCTTCTTGCCAATAATGGGCCTCATTGTTAACAGCATAATCATTCAGTTGATCACAAATGTCATCATCAAGACGTTTTTCAAATATATGGAAACCATTTGCTTGAATGTCCTCAACAACATGGTTGGTTTCCTCTTTCGATAAATCACCTAATAGACCTTTACAAGAGCTCACGGGTGGTTTTGGGTGAGCTTTTGAGAAATGCCTTGCGAGCCGAGCGGTTGATTCTCCGTTTGTTTGGCCGTGTAACCGGATCATGGCTTGATAGGCTGAGTCGGGAGTATGCGATGTTTTTTCAAATTCGTTTAGACCATTTTTTAGGTCAAGATAGTCTTTTATGTTTCGTGCGGGTTGAGTGATTTTTCGTAGATTATCTTTGATTGTCATGATGGCTAGTCCTATTGATAAATCGCATTCACAAGCAAATCATTTTGGTTACGATTGCTTATTTTAAATAATGCTGAGTTCAAAGCGAGTGCGTTGATGGGAAAGAACAACTCTATTTTAAATGGGGCCGATGAAAAAAATGCTACCTTTTGTTGATTTTTACTCGTGTCAATGAATGACTCAAGATCACCCATAAAAAGCATCGTTGATTGCTGGGTTTGCCCTGGAATATGCGCCAAGTTATCATTTAAATGGACTTTTTCGCATCCCTCAATGTTTATCAACCAAGGTAAGTCTGGTAATTCATACGTAAAGGGAACATTTGAGGGAATTGGGATGCTCAGTTTTAGAGGGACTCGACCAAAGAAAACGTGCGAGAACTCTTGCACTACATTAGGCATTTGTTTTCTCAAAGGATTGACGGCCAATCCAAGATCAAACGATGCTCCTGCGGGAAGCTTTAATGAAATAGGCGTGTTCCACACATCCATCAGTGAATAGCTTCCATCAACACCACCCAAAAGCTCTCGGTACGTGTTTTTCCAATCATAGTCGGTTTCATGTAAGGAGACTGGATCTTTAATGTGAGTCCTTGCTTGACTGAAGAGTAATGAGAAGTCTTCTTGCTCTGGATTTCTTTGGTATATTTTAGGGCCTGGCATGACTTCGTATTCAGACAATAGTTGGTGCGTCATCTTGTAAAAGGCATTGGGCAACGTTTTACAGAGCTTATGGTAAGCGTGATATCCGGCCCCACTGATTAGTTGGTAGATTAAGCCATGGGAATAATGTTCATCGAGCTCATTAAGCTCACAGTGTATTTTCTGATCAGCATCAATGTAGTAGTTTTGCCCATCACGAGTGTACTCCCCATATACATGCATAAACTCACGCTGGGAACCGCAGCTGTAAAAAAGATCAATATCCTCATTGCTAAAGTGTTTGACAAACTCTTTTAGCAGTATGCCTAGAAGCACACAGTTTCCATCTCCATGAAAACAAAGGTAAGGCAATCCCTTTAGTAGTTCACTGTAGTAAGGGGCTTGGACCCGAAAATCCCCGAGAGCATTGCTATGAGAGGTAAATTGAACAAAGCGCAAAAACGCTTCTTTTTGATTAGAGAGCACTTGCTCAATGTTAGAGCTTAGCTCAAGGTAAAGAGTTTGAGTCGTGGGGTTCATGCCCGATAAGGAAATAAGTTTCTCATATTGGACATTTTTTAAGTTAACTTCCACACACTTCTTGTTTGTTGCTAAAGTTAATAGTGGTTTTAACAACTCTTTTTCATAGGGCGAATCAAGGAACCGTTCTGCAAAAATCTGGCTAGCTACTGGACTAGAATAATCCGATATGATGCTCTGTATGGACTGAAAAATATTCAAGAGTGACTCAATGGGTTACTTCTTTTAAGCTATTTTGACACCCATGAGTGTCTAATAGAAGTAGGGCATTGATAAAGAAGACATTAAATAGTAATTAAGAGGGTTAACTATTTTGAGTTTTGAGGGGGGATACCGGTTTTGTAAGCAATTAGGTTCTAGAAAATCGTATTGAGTTTAATGAATGGTGGCAGACAACCCACCACTCATTAAATATGAGCTTGAGAAGCACGGAAAAAGACTACGATGCACCAGAGCGTAATGCAAAAGCTCTTTCAACCACCTCAGCCTGTAAACGGGCTCGCTTACAATCAAACTCGGTATTTTCATATCCGGTGTAATGAAAACCCTCGTAATCTAAGCCCAGCGCTTCTATCGTTTTAGCCATCCCTTCCACATGGTGCTTACCATCATCGACAAAAACGACCTTCGATATTTGATGGGAGTTCGGGTTCGCTTTTTGATAGTCAAGCCACCATTGTTTAAAAACTGCCCCTTTGGGGTTTAAGTCGTGCGCAAAAATGACCCCATCTTGGAACACAGCCGGGTATTCAAGCTCATAAATTCTTGATGCTGGACCTTGAGCAAAACGAAGGTTTAGCACTTCAAGCTGTTTTAAGGTGGCGTCTTTGACAACGGGTTGCCTCGATGTAAGGCCAATCACATCAAACGCTTGCTCCTTGAGATTACCCATCGTATCGGTCAAACCCTCTTGGGTAACCATAGGAGTGGTCACAGATTGAGAACGAGTCCAAATGGGGTAAAAAGAATCAAAAAATACTTTTTTTGAAACGCCTTCACTCATGGCTTGCTGATACTCGCAGTAAAACCACTCAGCGGTACCATAATCCGTTGATGAGCCCACTAGTAGGGTGCGATCTAAATCAAGCACCACTAAAGTCTGTTGATCAATGACAGGAAGGATGGTGTTTATATCTTTGATCTCACTAAGATTCGACGCAGCCCAAGCTCCACTTATCTGTAACCCTAACACAATCAAGCAAAATAGTTTATTGTGTAACTTCATAATGGCCTCTTCTATTAAAGTGATGATTTATTATCTCAAAGCATAAACTGATTTTCTAACTATTTTGGTCTGGGTTAAGCCTATAGTGCTGAGTTATGAATGGGATTATGATGGGTACATTCATCGATGAAAGGCAGAACAAATGAAAGGAATCGCAACGTTTTTGGTCGTGGTTGCCATAGGGGCGGCTGGCTACTTCTTCATAAACTCCACGAGTGAACCTGAGATAAGAGGGGCTCGTGGGCCTTTGACTGTCAGTGTGAAAGAAGCCAAGCTTTATCGCATCCATGATGAAATTGAAGCCTTAGGAACAGCTTTTGCCAATGAGGCTGTCAACATCACGGCCAATACGACAGATAAAATCACTGAGATCTTGTTTGACGATGGAGATGTGGTCAAAAAAGGCCAGATCATTGTTCGCCTTGATAGCGACGAGGAAAAAGCGGAGAGAGAGGCTGAGCTTTCTCAGGTCGCTGAACATGAAAGGGAGCTTAAGCGCCTTTCAGAGCTTCTGAAAAGAAATGCCACGGCTAAAAATGAGTACGATGAAAGAAAGACACTGCTTGAAATTTCAATAAGTCGTATCGATGGCATTGAGGCTAGGATTGAAGATAAAACCATTCGAGCTCCTTTTGATGGCTTGCTGGGGCTTCGAAAAATCAGTGTGGGCTCGCTTGTAGAGCCCGGTGATTTAATTACCACCATTGATGACATCACTCAAATCAAACTCGATTTTTTTATTCCTTCAACTTATCTGGATGTGGTAAGGCCAGGTCTTAAAATCAAAGCTAAATCTGAGGCTCTCGAAAAGGTGTTCAGTGGTGAGGTGACCAATTTAAGCTCGCGAGTAGACCCATCCACCCGCGCTGTCGAAGTCCGAGCTTTGCTACCTAATCCTGAACAACTGTTAAAGCCTGGGATCTTACTGGGAGTCACACTTTTTAGAAATGAGCGAGAAGCCATTGTGTTGCCTGAGCAATCGACGATCCAGCTTCAAAACAATCATTACATCTACGTGATTGAAGATAAAAAAGTGAACCGTAAGCCAGTGCAAATTGGAAAGCGTGGTGTGGGTTGGGTTGAGATTACCTCGGGTCTTGAGCTTGGCGAACAAGTCATGATTGAAGGCCATATACGAGTGCGACCTGGTGATGAAGTGAACGTGTCTGTCGATGAGAGTGCGATTGAGTTAGGGTATTCAAAACCATGATTTTATCGGATATATCGATTAAACGACCAGTATTTGCGATGGTCATGAGCCTGCTCCTCATCGTTTTTGGGGTTGTGTCTTTTTTGCAGTTGCCCCTTCGTGAGTTTCCAAATATTGACCCTCCCGTGATTTCCATTGACACGACTTACCCTGGTGCCTCGGCGAACATTGTCGAAACACGGATTACTGAGCTCATTGAAGATAGGATTGCTGGCATCGAAGGCATTCGCACCATTTCAAGCTCCAGTGAAGATGGGCGCTCAAGAATCAGCATTGAGTTTGATATTGATAGAAACATTGATGATGCCGCCAATGATATACGTGATCGAGTCTCAACAGTGGCAGACGACTTACCGGATGAGGCCGATCCCCCTGAGATTCAAAAAGCAAGCTCAGACGATGATGTCATTTTATGGTTGAACTTTACTGGGGAGGGCATGTCGGTTCAAGAGTTGACGGATTATGCTCGTCGATACCTTGAAGATCAGTTCTCCTCCTTGGATGGGGTGGCTCGAATTCGTATTGGTGGGGCTAAAGACAGAGCCATGCGAGTATGGCTCAACCGAGAAAGTCTGGCAGCTCGTAACCTAACCGTTGATGACATTGAGCGTGCGTTGGCCCGAGAAAATGTCGAATTACCCGCCGGTCAAATCCAATCGAAAAAACGAGATTTTACCGTTCGAGTGGAAAGGGCTTACAACAACCCAAGCGACTTTTCCAAATTAGTCGTCTTTCGTGGTGATGATGGGTACCTTGTTCGCCTATCGGATGTCGCGCGCGTTGAGATAGCTCCGGTGGAAGAGCGAGGTTTTTTTAGAGGCAATGGCGTTCCCATGGTCGGGATTGGGGTCATAAAACAATCCACAGCCAACACGCTCGAGGTAGCCCGTCTTGCCATAGAACGCATGCATCTGATTAATGAGCAGTTACCGCAAGGCCTGGTGATTGAACAAAGTTATGACACCAGCGTCTTTATTGAAAGCTCCATTGAGGAGGTCTATAAGACGCTCTTCATCGCCATCGTGTTAGTGATACTGGTCATTTTTGCCTTCCTAGGAAGCGCTCGCACCATGCTGATTCCAGCCGTAACCGTACCGGTGTCCTTGATAGCCACGTTCACTATTCTGTGGATGTTTGATTACTCCATTAATTTGTTGACGCTATTAGCCTTAGTATTAGCGATAGGCCTAGTCGTGGATGACGCCATTGTTGTCTTAGAAAACATTCATCGGCGTATTGAAAAGGGCGAGCCCACCTTGTTAGCCGCTTTTCGGGGGACTCGACAGGTTGGGTTTGCAGTGGTTGCCACCACCTTAGTCTTGGTCGCAGTCTTTATTCCAATCACCTTTTTAGAGGGCGATGTTGGTCGTTTGTTTTCAGAGTTTGCCATTGCTATGGCCGCAGCCGTGATTTTCTCAAGTTTTGTTGCATTGACTTTATGCGCCACCTTAGCCTCGAAACTCATTATCAAAGGCGATCATACCAATCTTTTAACCCGCCTTGTGGACGGTTTGGTGGAGTGGCTTAGAGGCATTTATTTGTCTTTGCTAAAGTTCTCACTGAAGCACGTATGGGTATTTTGTGGTTTATTTGTGCTCGTGCTTATAGCCATTGGGGGCATGTTCCGTCAGGTCCCTGTGGAGTTTGTGCCCAAAGAGGATCGAGGTGTCATCTTTTTGATTGTTTCTGGGCCTGAAGGGGCCTCCTTTGAATACACAAAAGACTACTTAGACATCATTGAAGAACGATTGATGCCTTTTGCAAATAGCGGTGAATTCCAGCGGCTTCTCATTCGCTCACCTCGTTCGTTGAGTGGTTCTTCTGATTTTAGTGGGGGGATAGGCATCATCGTTCTTCAACACTGGGATGAAGGGCGCAAACCGATCTGGCATTACGTGAATGAAATACGCCGATTAACCCAAGATTTAGCCGGGGTGACGGCGTTTCCTGTCGTGCGACAGGGATTAGTTCGAGGACTCTCCAAGCCGGTTGAGTTTGTGATAGGCGGGGCCACGTACGAAGAGCTGGCGGCCTGGCGTGACATCATGTTAGATAAGGCAAGAGATAACCCTAATCTCATTGGGGTTGATCATGACTACAAAGAAACTAAGCCTCAGATTGCCGTTCGGATCAATAAAGATAGGGCGGGCGACTTAGGGGTTTCTTTAATCGATATCAACCGTACTCTTGAATCAATGCTCGGTTCAAGAAGAGTCACCACCTTTATTGAGCGTGGTGAAGAATACGATGTCATTGTTGAAGGAGAGAGTCGTTTGCAACAAACGCCTCTTGATATGCATAACATTTACGTTCGCTCTTCAAACACTCAACAACTGATCCCTTTATCCAACTTGGTGGATTATCATGAGTTTGCTGATGCGTCAGTTTTAAATCGATACAATCGACTAAGAGCTGTGACGATTGAGTCTAACTTAGCTGAAGGTTACTCTTTAGGAGAAGCCTTAGACTATCTTAATGAGCTGGCAAGAGTGCATTTGCCTGCCGAGGCAATTATCTCTTACAAAGGGGAGTCGTTGGATTATCAAGAGTCTGGGACCTCAGTGTATTTTATTTTTGCGCTATCGCTGGTTGTGGTCTTTTTGGTCATGGCAGGCTTGTTTGAAAGCTTTATTCACCCGTTTGTGATTATGTTTTCAGTGCCCCTTGCTGTGTTAGGAGCTCTTGTTGGCCTTGCTCTTACTGGCCAAAGCTTGAACATCTATTCACAAATAGGGTTAATTATGCTCGTTGGCTTGGCCGCCAAAAATGGGATTTTAATCGTAGAGTTTATCAATCAACTTCGTGACGAGGGGGTTGAGTTTCATCAAGCCATTTTAGATGGATGCACGATACGTTTTCGTCCGATCATCATGACAGCATTCACCACCATCATGGGCTCTTTGCCTTTGATTCTCTCATCTGGTGCTGGCGCTGAGACTCGCTACGTACTTGGCGTTGTTATCTTTTCTGGGGTTTTAATCATGACGTTTTTGACGTTAATCTTTGTGCCGGTGATGTATCAACTGCTTGCCAAGGGAACCAATTCCCCTAAAGCCACAGAGCATAAGCTCAATGAGCAGGCTAAAGCGTTCGAGCACCGTGCATAATAAGTCCTCATAGGAGACCTTCCACCCATGGAAGAAGCCATGTGCCTCTTCCATGGACTTTATCAATGAAAAGTGCTTTCTTGAATGGATAAGCTATTCATGGGTATACCCATTTACAGTCGCACGTTTTGATTACTCCTGACACCATTGTTTTACGTACTCTTGACGGCGCTTCACATAGAGTTTTTGTGTGGTCTCATTCATGTTATTAACGTGTTTGAACGCAAAACCCATTCTAGGGTTGCTCTCAAGCTTTTTTCGGTTAGCGATAAGAAACGCCCAATAAAGATCATTAAATGGGCAGGCATCCTTTTCAAGCTTCTTTTTGACATCATACACGCAATGCTTACAATGATTGGACATCTTATTGATATAGTTCCCAGAAGCAGCATAGGGCTTGGTCGCAAAGACACCCCCATCAGCGTATTGAGACATGCCAAGCACATTGGGCAGCTCAACCCACTCAAAAGCATCGGCGTAGACCGCCAGATACCAATCGCATATCTGTTCGGGTATAACCCCTAATAGCATGGCAAAGTTCCCAGTGACCATCAGTCGTTGAATATGATGAGAGGTCGATGTCTCTAGGGTTTGTCGAATGGCATGACGCATGCAAGCCATGTCTGTTTCCCCATTCCAATAAAAATCGGGTAGAGGGGCTTGGGCATTAAAAAAGTTCATTTCTTTATATTCTGGCATTTTAAGCCAGTAGATGCCTCGTATAAACTCACGCCACCCTAAGATTTGACGGATAAATCCTTCAACGTTATTTAAGCTCGCCTTTTGAGTACGATAGGCTTGCTCCGCCTTTTCAACAACCTCATGGGCTAGGAGTAAGCCACAGTTTAAGTACATAGACAAAAAGCTGTGATACAAGTAATACTCCCCTTCAAGCATCGCATCTTGAAAATCACCAAAATGAGGTAAGCAAACTTTAATAAAATGATCCAGCTGTTTTAAAGCTTTCTCACGGGTGACCGCGAATTGAAAATTGTCAACATCGCCAGCATGATGTTTAAAGGTCTTTTTGACAAGCGCAATGACTTCTTGAGTGATCTGATCTGGAGTTTGCCAAACTCGTTTAGGCAGTCCTTCAGAAGACTTGAGTGTTTTTCTATTGTCCGCATCAAAATTAAACTTTCCGCCCTCAGGTTTTCCCTTGTTCATTAAGATGTCATGTTGTTTTCTCATTTTTTGGTAAAACATTTCCATCTTGAGCTCTTTTTTGCCGTCAGCCCAGGCTTTAAAGTCATCCGTGGAACAATAAAATCTTGAATCCTCATAAATGGTTGTTTCAAGGCCCGTTTGATCAGGCCAGGATTCAATCATCTCTAGGACCCGGTACTCGCCTGGTTCGGTGATGCAAATTTCAGTGGCTTTGAGTTTTTTTGCGTACTTCACCACATTGTCTGTAAAGTTTTGCGCATTGGCTTTGTCGGTTAACGACAAATAGGTCACGCGAAAGCCTTTGTCTTGCAACGTTTGAGCGAAGTGACGCATGGCTGAGAACAGTAAAATAATTTTATGAGGATGATGACTTACATAAGTGGCTTCATTCATAACCTCCATCATCAAAATCTCATCGCTATCGGGGTCATAGTCATCCAAAGAGGATAAGCTTAAAGAGAGCTGATCACCAAGAATGACAATCAGCTTTTTTGTGCTGGCCATAACGTAACTCTTATATAAAGGGAATATTTAGAGCTCTAAGGATACCACCTATTCCGTACTTAGGCATGAGTCAAAGAACTTTTTAGAGCTGACAAGCTACCATGCTTTTATGGGCAAGAAGGCAATGCAATGAGTGAATTAGGCTGCACACAACTTCTTTTTTAGGAGCTCAAGCAAACTCTAGCTTTGGGATGCTAGCGCTCAATGATGCTTTTGGCATTGCTGATGTTCTTTTTAAACCCCTTTTGTTATCTATAGGCTGGGAATGATGGTTGCACGTTAAGCCAGGCCATTTAGGATTTCATCTTGGGAGTGATTGTTCCAAGTCTACGTGTAGGTACTCAAGGCTACTAATAGAGATAACTCTATTTTTTGTTAAAGTTTGAAATCTCCGACCAACCATTGTGAACTTGCAAGGCATCCGAATAAATTAATAATAAATGGAATTGTACGCTTACTTCAGACTCGTTTGCACGTTAAATGCAACAAACTTTGAAAACGCAATAGTATGGAACAAGAGTAATATTCAGCGGCTTGTTGATTGACCCCTCCTTAATAAGACTACAAAAAGGAATTTGCTATGATGAATATGACAGAAGCCCCTTTCAACGATACGTTAAGTAGTACTACTCCAGAGCCTTCTTTTTCTTTCAATTCGCTTAGTCTTACAACCCAGAAACTATTGGCGTACGTGATTATAGGAATCCTGACTTTAATAGGTCTTGGTTGTTGGGCATGTTTTACAAATTGCGGCAGGAGTAACCCATGTAAATCTAATACGAATAGAGGAAGAGCAAGTTCAGAAACCACACGCTCTGCGTATCATGTGACGCCTTCGACTGGCACTTCTAGAGATCCATCGATTCTGACGGAATTCAATAGATACAGCAGAAACAGAAATAGTGGGTCTTCTTATTCTAGTGGCAGTGGCTCATACAGTAAAAAAAGAGTCAAATGGCAGTGGTTCATCTAGCAAAAAAGAGTCTAGTGGCAGTGGTTCATATGAGAATACACAAAGAGCGCATGGATATTCACCATATTCGGGTCGGTACTCTTCTGCCGGATAAGCGGTACGGTTCAGCCTGAGTTGGATGCATGATGCTCATTCTGTTTTCTATCAAAAAAGGATTTAGGAATGTCATTGGTTAGGGAAGTATACACCGAAGCCTATAGTAATTTTGTATTAGGGTTTCTAATGAGTCTAGTGCATGTGGTGGCACTCATGTTCGTATGTGCTTGGTGTTATTGTTGCAATGTTGTGGAAAGATTTGGTGGATGTATTACCGACAGTGAATGGGATAATACTGATGCGCGAGAGGGCGCTTTAACTTCTAGGTTCACGGATCAGAATGATTCAACTTCTGGGTTCACGCATCGAAATGATTCAAGTCACCCCCCTGTGATAGCCTCCTCCAGCACAAGTTATCTTAAACCCAAGGTAATGGATTCATTGAGCGGTGGTGACCGCCCTAGACGGAGACCTTCGGTGTAGTTTACTGACGGCTGCATCGGTCATTTCTAACTTGTTGGGCAAAATCGGGTTTTAAGCATACGGCTCATTGATGTACATGGCATGAGTAAGGAAAATGGTTAGAACTTAGAAGCTTTCCCGTTCTTAATGAGCGAGGAGGCAAACGATGAGTGAATTAGATTACACAAAACTTCCTTTTTATGAGGAACTACAAACAAAAATACGTTCTGGGGAGCTGCCCCTCAATGAGTCTTTCCAGATCGATGATGTTCGCTTTTTAAGCACCCGAGACATCTTGGGCAAGCTATCGTACCCATCAAAAGGTGAGGCTCGATTATTCTCCAGCCACCAGATCCGTCACTATCTTGCGCAAACCTGGGTGGAAGAAGGGGATTATGAGGATTTTCTTGCCCCAACAGCCCTTGAAGCTAAATTGTTGGATTATTATCTCCATGTTTGTCAGACGCCTCTTACGTTGATGGCCTTGAACCAGGACCATGATGATGCTCTATCCAGTGAGCGACTTGGTGAGCTGTTTGGTCTTGATGAGGGGCAAACTGCTCGTGTTTACTACATTAGAGTTTGCGATTCTTGGTTACCTGAAGATCAGATTAGTCTTTGCTTCGAGGGAGTCTCAAAAGACAAGATTCATGCCATTGCAGAGAACATTAATCGTACTGTTGATTATCACTGCAACTGCATTGTTCATCAAGAGTGCATTGAAATGTATGGCATATTAAAAGATATGATGGAACGGTTGGTTCAGTTCAATGAATCTTAAACGAAAGATTCCACCCAGGCGGTTACCCAGTGACTAATACCAAAGGACACAAGAGCGGCGGTGCCCCCCAACAGCAACACGGATAACGCCTCTTTCATCATGTTGATCCGAAGGAAAAAGCCCTTCACAACCCCGATCCCAATAAAGGCTGCGCAAGTGAGTCCAATGCTCCAAATAAATGAGGTATTGTAATTGGCATGAATAAAGAAAAATGGAATTAAGGGAATAACGCCAACGACCAAAAACCAAATAAAGGTTGTCCAGGCCGATTTTAGAGGGCATGGCGGAGACAAGGGGAGACCATGCTCTTCTTGAATCATGGTATCCACCCAGCGATCCACATCCGAGGTGATGACTTCAACAATATGTTCAAGGACTTCGCCTTCAAAGCCTTTTTGAGCAAAAATTTGACGTATTTCCTCTCGCTCGCCCTCTGGCACTAGCTGAGTATGAAGAATCTCCTCTTTTCGGATCTGCTCTACTTTCTTTTTTAAACTAGAGGTCGCTTGATAGTTACTTACAGCCATGGATAAGCCATCTGCAATAAGGTTTGAGAGCCCTAAAGCGAGAGCAACAATCGATGGAAAACCTCCACCTAAAGTGCCTGCAACAATCGCAAATGTGGTGATGGCGCCATCAATGCCTCCCAAAATCCCATCCCCAAGATAATCATGATCCACTGAATTAGATAAACGCTCACGTATGCTGTGTGGCTCATGAATAGCTTTAAGGTGCTCGAGGTTATCATTTGAGCGTTTCATGATGTAATTTCCTTAGCCTTCATGATTGCATTTTACGTTTGATGGTGGTTTTGGGGCATACACTTGCATATCTTTCAAGAGGATAGCCCACTCTAAGTTCAGCAAGATTGAAAAGTTCGTCCATCAGCGGTTGATGCCTTTCTTCTAGCGACTTAAAGTCTAAGTCGAGCGCCAAGATCGTATCTAGCTTAGGCTGCTCAGATAAGCTTCGATAAAGACGCTTGAGCAAGTAGGGATCTCGGCTAGGGAGGGTAATCCCTCGTGTTCTGATGATGGCTGATAATCGTTCCAGAAAATCATCTAAGCGTCGTTTAAATTCATCGTCATTTATCCCTTGTACAACAGGATTCTCAGATTTATGTTCCTCAAAATATGTCAGTGTTTCTGTTTTGTTTCGAGGGGTGCCGATAGCCTCATATCCCATTTCAATCAACGAGTTTTGGTACTGCTCACTTAAGACATCAAACGATCCGAGCAAGTCTAATTTTGCCATGAATAAGGCATGATGCTCGCCCGCTTTGACAAATTGAATAGGATGCTTACAAAAAGCTTCGTAGGAGTGAGAAAGCCTTTCATCGCCCATATCAATGTCAGGGTAATACTGATGGACTTGTTCGTAAAAAGCCTTTCTTCCTTGAGCACTTTTTATATAGGAAGGGCTCATTTGGGACATTAAATTCAAAACAAAAGCAATCGTGAGTAACAGTTGTACATTAAAATGATCATGGTTACGAACATACTGTTCACTTAATTGCTGCAAGAGCGCCATATACCGCTTTTCTGTCGTTGGTAACTCAAGCCAAAAGAAAACATGACTTAGGTATTCGGCAAAAGAGGGTTGTCTTTCAAGTTGCTCAAGGTATTTGCTTAATACCTCGCGTTGAAAAGCTGATGGTTGGGTTAAATATTGGCTTAAGTGGTTTGGATTTAGAAAAGGACGCGAGTGATATATCCAGTCTGCAACAAGGCTCGCCTCATGCTCAAACAAGGCTTTGAGCTTAAAGGTATTACTTTCAAAAACCTGAATCCCCTCGATGTAGAGTTCTTTGTTCTCCTCGTTTAATTCGGACCATCGCTTCAGTGAGTTTGAACAAAAATACAGTCTATTTTTGTTTAGCTGAGCGCGAAGTTGATCAAGCATGCAAATCTCTCCAATGCCGTTATAGTATAAAGTGTAGGAGAGCTTTCTAAATATATGGCTTAGGCGCCAAGGTAAGTCTTATTAGGTTCTGAAATTGAATGTATATTCATACTGGTTAGGCGAATCTAGAACAATTGATTTAATCGCGAGTCTATACTTGACCATAATGTCACCATTGATTGGGCATGGTACGATGGCCATGCTCAAAACAAGTCCCTAAGAATGCATTTAAATAGGAGATACTTAGTGGAAACTTCATACGATCAAACCAAGTACGAAAGTTATTCGTATAATCAAACTCACCCTGATAATTTATATAGCTTGGCTCGATTGTTCGGTCTTGAAGCCCCCAATATTGAAAATGCACGCATTCTTGAGCTGGGTTGTGCCAGCGGTGGTAATATCATTCCCATGGCTTCTAATCTTAAGAAAGCTAAATTCGTCGGAATCGATTTATCAACGTCACAGATTGATGATGGCTTAAAGATGATAAAAGCTTTGAAGCTTAAAAATATTGAGCTCAAAAGCATGTCGATTATGGACATCGATGAAGATTTTGGAAAGTTTGACTACATCATTTGCCATGGAATATTTTCATGGGTCAACGAAGAAGTTCAAGAGAAAATCTTAAGTATTTTTGACAAAAACCTCTCCGAAGATGGGGTCGCATATTTAAGTTACAACACCTTCCCCGGATGGGGTGCGGTAAAAAGCATTCGAGATATGATGCTCTACCATACGATAAATATCGAAGACCCAGCACAAAAGGCCGCTCAGGCCCGAGCCCTTTTACAATTCATCGCAGAAGGCCTTGAAGGGGAAAATTCAAGTTACGCAGATTTCATGAAAACAGAAATTTCAATGTTGAAAAAGCAACCGGATTCCTACCTTTTGCATGACCATCTTGAAGAGGAAAATAATCCTGCCTATTTCTATCAGGTATGCGAGCGAGCCGCTAAGCATCAAATGGCTTATTTAGGAGACGCTGAACTAGCTACTATGTTTGTTGGGAATCTCCCTGAAATGTTTGCAAATGAGCTAAGCAAAATCAATAACATTGTATTAACCAATCAATACATGGATTTTGTGCGAAATACTCGATTCCGTTGCACACTTTTTTCTCATGCAAATAAAGCCGTGAGTCGTAACCTTGAACCAAAGTTGATTGAATCGTTTAAATTGTCGGTCAAATTAATCGAGCATACGCCTCTTGTTGAGGAAAATTTAGCTCAGGGCGTTGAGATGACGTTTAAGTCGCCTCTTGTGACGTTTCGTTCAAAAAGCAACGTAGCCAAAACAGCGATGAAGATACTCGTTGAGTCAAAACGTCCCATGGCATTCGATGATTTGGTTGAGCAGATTTCAAAAACATCCAATGAGTCGGATGCAGAGAAGATTAAAGATGAGCTTCACAATTCCGTCAATCTGATTCGTTTAGCCTTAGGTGGTTTATTACGCATTCATTCTTTTGTTGGAACTTACGTGGATGAGTCTGGAGACAAGCCTAAAACAACGCCTTTGGTATTAGAGCAAGTCAAGACACGAAACATTGTCACAAACCAACGACATGAGACGATTGGTCTAAATCAAATAGAACGCATCATGATTCAGTGGTTTGATGGAAAAACCGACCGAAGCAAAATCATCAAAAATCTTAAGAAAGCCATTGATGAAGGAAAACTCCAAATATTGGATAAAGATAAGAACAAGCTCGAAGATAATGACACCATTAACAGTCATTTGTCTGAAATGGTCAATCGCTCTGTTGAGCAGTTCATCAAAAATGCATTAATCATTAAGTGAGGCGGGAAATGACTTCATACGACGACCAACAATATAAAAGTTTTTCATACCCACTCACAAGCCCTGCTCACCTGCAGACCATGGCTAATCTTTTTGGTTTGGATGCAAAAACTCACCAAAAAGCCCGAGTCCTTGAGTTAGGTTGTGCCGGTGGTGGGAACATCATCCCGCTTGCTTATGGCCATCCTGAAATGGATGTGGTGGGGATTGATTTATCCTCAAAGCAAATAGAAGAAGGGCAACATGTAATCAAGACTCTTGGTCTTAAAAACGTTGATCTTCAACATAAATCTATTTTGGATGTTGATCAATCTATGGGTAAGTTTGATTACATCATATGCCATGGAGTCTTTGCGTGGGTCGACGAGCAGGTTAAAAACAAGATCTTAGAAATCTGCCGAGATCAATTAACCCCACAAGGGGTAGCCTGCATCAGCTATAACACCATGCCATGCTGGAATATGGTCTTGCATGTTCGTGACATGATGCTATTTCATACTCGTAATATCAGTGACCCATCTGAAAAAGTAAAACAAGCCAGAACTTTACTCAATTTTCTTAATCAGGGCCTTCAAAATGAAACAACGCCTTACGCGAAGTTTTTGCGGGATGAAATCAGTATCATAGCTCGATCAGAAGACTATTATATTTACCATGAATATTTGGAAGATCAAAACAATCCAATATATTTCCATGAATTTGTGAAAAGTTGTAATGATTTTGATTTGATGTATCTTGCAGATGGTCATATTGCCACGATGTTCCCAGGAAACTTAAAAGAAAGCTTTAGAGAGAAAATTTCTGAAATCAAAGACATTGTGCGCGTAGGTCAGTACATGGATTTTATCCGTAATCAACGCTTTAGAACCACACTGATTTGCCATAAAGATCAAAAACTAAACCGCAACTTAAAAACAGAAGACATTGAACAGTTTTGCTTAGCTTTCCAAGGACGTTTCCAAGAATCGACTCCCATCGAGTCCATCAATAACCAAGAACCCGTTACCTATCAATCCGCTGGGATAACGTTAACGCTGAAAAGTCCTGTGGCAAAAGCCTGCCTAAAAGTCCTTCACGACCTCTATGGTAAACCAATTAGCTATCAAGCTTTGATCAAGGCCATATGTGAAATGACTTCTCAAAAAGAAAAAGAGGTTAAGACCATTGTTAATGGCGAGATTAATCTGATGAGATTAGTCCTGGCTGGAATGATCAAGCTATACCCTGATGAAGGAAATTATGCGAGTGAATTGACTCAAAGTCCTTCGACCACGGGATTAATCCAGTATTACTCCAAGGCTCGTGAGCATGTGCCCAACATGCGTCATGAGACGCTTAAATTAACGCCTATCGAACGCTTGGTTCTTCAGTTCATTGATGGGAAAAAGACAGTCTCTGAGCTGAACGAAATCATTGAGTCAAAAATTGTCTCCAAAGAATTAAGCATGAAAGATGAGCAAGGAAATGACATCGTTGACACTTCCCAAATCAAAGAAAAAGTTAAATTAATTACTTTATCAACTTTGGAGAATCTCGTGAAAAAAGCCTATCTTGTCAAATCATAATGACAAGATAGGCTTTCAAAGCCAGTATCTTTTTGGATTAATTGAAGTTATGATCAGGTGATGGAAACTACCATGGAAGGTGGTCATGGGCACGGTTCGTTTCTTTCGTCAGTATATTCCAATCTCATACTTGATCCTCGCGGCATTTGAACTGTCAGTCTTTGTTATTTCTCTTTACATTGCTGTAAGTTTGGGGCTTGGCTTAGGTGTCCATGATCTAGGTCTTTATATCAAGCCTTTAACCTTTGAAGCCATTCTATTTGCTACAGTTATGTTTCTTTCCTTGGCGGCCGTTGGACTTTATCAAAGGCGCATTCAAGAAGGTCGGGCTGGTATGGTCGTACGTCTCTTTGTCGGCGTGCTTATCGGCATGGTTGTGATGGCTCAGTTTCCTTATAAACTTCCCAACCTTGAAATCAGTTATTCCACTTGGGGCTTAAGTGTTGCCATCGCTAGTATTGCAATTTTACTGGCAAGACTATTAATGTTCGGAGCACTTGAAAAAACAGTTCTGCGTCGACGAATTTTGGTCTTAGGGGCTGGAGAGAAAGCTTGTCACTTGCGTTCTAAGGTTCAATCGTTTGGTAACTATGCCTATGAGGTTGTTGGTTTTGTGCCTTTGCAAGAGAGCAACCTAGGTGTGTCATCAAACTTGTTGCTTGCTTCAAACTCAGATTTACTCTCCATTGTAAAAACTCAGCATGTTGATGAGATTGTGATTGCGGTTGAAAGTAAGCAAAAGTCATTCCCAACGGAATCTTTACTTCGATGCAAGTTATTTGGTATCAGTGTGATTGATGTCGTTTCATTTTATGAGCGAGAGTCAGGAAAAATTATGATTGATTGGGTAACTCCCAGTTGGTTCATTTTTGCAGATGGTTTCCAGCGTGGTCGTTGGAAGAAGCTGATCAAGAGAAGCTCTGATATTGTGTTTAGTTTAGTGTTGGGGCTGCTCTCTTTGCCCATGATGCTGTTGGTTGCTGTTGCAATCTGGGTAGAAGGGGGGTTCAAAGGCTCGGTGATGTATCGTCAGACTCGAACAGGGGCAAATGGGCGTGAATTTGAGCTTTTAAAATTTCGTTCTATGGTTGAGGATGCAGAAAAAGATGGCCCTCAATGGACATCAAGTAATGATGCAAGGGTTACCAAGATAGGTAGCTTTATTCGAAAAACTCGACTTGATGAGCTCCCTCAGCTTCTGAATGTGTTTCAAGGCCATATGAGTTTTGTTGGGCCAAGGCCAGAGCGACCGGAGTTTGTTGAAAAACTTGAAGAAGAAATACCCTTCTATCAGGAGCGACACGCCATTAAACCTGGGATCACAGGTTGGGCTCAGGTTTGTTATCCATACGGTTCTAGCACCAAAGATGCTTTTGAGAAACTTCAATACGATCTGTATTACGTAAAAAACTACAGCTTATTTCTCGATGTAATGATTATATTGCAAACACTCGAAGTGGTGCTGTTTCGAAAAGGAGCCCGATGATCATTCGGTAATCTCTATGTCAACTGCAGTATTGTCACATGCCTTAGCGGCCTTCGCTTTTCTCACCGTCAGCTTCATACTGCTAGGCCACAAGCAAACACGAAGTAGCGCACCCTGGATTATTACCGCCTCATTTGTGACAGGTCTTTGGGCTATGATGGCGTGTGTGTACAGCATGAACGTGGCTATTCCATACGGGTTAGTTGCTGTGCTGGATAAGTCACAGGACTTGCTGTGGTGTCTTGCCATTGTTCATTTAATCAACTTCAATCAATCGAATGATAAAAAGACACATCCTTTCATTCAATTATTTGTTGGCGCCATAGGCTTAAGCCTGGTTGTAAATGCGAGTTTCATCAACTCTCCTTGGTCAAGCGAAAGCTTTATTGTTCACTCCCACATTGACGCACTAGGGCATGTGATCATGAGCTCACTTGCCCTAGTTTTGATTGAATATACGTTTCGAACGTCTAGTCAAAGTGATCAGTGGGCAATTAAATACCTTCTCTTTGGTTTAAGTGGGCTCTTCATTTACGATTTTTACATGTATTCCAATGCATTACTTGCCGCTAAAGTAGACCGGTTTATTTGGGATACGCGTGGTGCAATAACCGCCTTGATAGCCCCCTTAATGGTGATCTCATTTAGACGCAATCAACGCTTTTCTCTCGATTACGCTTTATCAAGACAAGTTATTTTTCGCTCAAGCCTGATTCTCGTCTGCGCAGTCTATTTAATTGTCATCGGTGGTCTTGGAATCATCTTAAAGTCTTCGAATGCTGTGTGGGGTCAAACTCTGCAATGGACATTCTCTGTAGGTTCAGGAATTTTGTTAGCAGCTCTACTGTGCTCTTCTAAGGCAAAAGCTTACCTTAAAGTTCAATTGTCGAAACATTTATTTAAATATTATTACGACTACCGTGAAGAGTGGTTGAGGTTTAGTGGTTTGCTGGGGGAAGAACAAACCCATTTATCCATTTATAAACGCATCATATTAGCTCTTAGCGGTCTCACCGAAAGTTTAGATGGAGTCCTTTTAGAAAGAAAAGACAAGGGGATGGTGGTTCTTGAGCGTTTAAACCCAAACGATGATTTTACTGTTCAATCGGCTTTTTCTAAACAACTGGAACAATTAAATGAGCCAACTTTGCTTGAGAAGATGAACACACCTGATAAAGGTGACTTTTCTCATTTTTGGTTGGCAGTCCCATTAGTGCTCGAAAATCAATGTGAGTTTATTGTCTTATTATCTAAGCCCTCGGTAAATCTCGATTATAATTGGGAAGTGATTGAACTTCTCAAAGCAGCGAGCAGTCAAGCCGCAAGTTTTGCCCATCAAGCTAAGGTGCAAGATCAACTGATCATTGCAAAACAGTTTGAAAGCTATCATCAAATGTCATCGTTTGTCCTTCACGATTTAAAAAACATCATGAGTTCAGTGCAGCTGATTCTTAAAAACGAGCGATTGAAAGATAATCCTGACTACATTAACTCCGTATTTACTACCTTACAGGGCGTGAATAAGAAATTAACGAAAGTGCAAGATCAGCTTGAACAACGACGTCAAGGTCATCTAAATGAACATTTTAATGCGGTTGAGGTTCTAAAAGAGCTTGAGCGTCATTACGGTGAGAAGGGAGAACCCATCAAGCTTGAGTGTCAAGCCTCTCAAATTTGGATAGAAGGTGACAGCCTTGGTTTTAAGCATGCGTTTATGCACTTAATTGACAATGGCATTGAAGCAAGTTCACAAGCGCAGGTCGAGGTCAGAATTATTCAAAACGACTGCATCCGAATTGAGGTTATCGACTATGGAGTTGGGATGGATCAGTCATTTATTGATCATGAGCTCTTTAAGCCATTCTCATCCACGAAGGGTACAAAGGGGATGGGAATTGGTATGTATCAAGTAAAAACCACGATTGAACAATTAAGGGGCCAGATTGATGTAACTAGCACGCCTGGTCAAGGAACCTGCTTTTCAATCAAGATTGAAAATAGTTCGTTATCCGTTCAGACCAAGCAAGAAGAGACAGCCATATGAGTGAAAAACCCTATTTGCTGATTGTAGAAGACGATGAGGGCATACTTGCCCAGCTTCAGTGGGGATTTGAATCCTTTCAAGTGATTACCGCCAAAAACAGGAAACAGGCGATCAGTTTACTTCGAAGGTTTGAGCCTGGAGTTATTACCCTTGATCTTGGGCTTCCGCCAGATCCCGATGGTGTCGATGAGGGGTTGCTAACTCTGGATGAGATCGTATCTCTCAAGCCTTTGACTAAAGTCATTGTCGTCACGGGTCAAAGTGATCGTGAACACGCTTTAAAAGCAGTATCTCAAGGAGCGTATGACTTCTTTGTAAAGCCGTTTGACTTGGATGTTGTGAATTTGGCGGCTCTAAGAGCTCAACATGTGTATGAGCTTGAGAGAGAGAATCAGAATCTATTTAATAATCAACTTTCTCAAAAAGTGCCAGGATTATTCACAAGTGCACCTTCGATGGAAAAGGTATGTAGTACGATTGCCAAAATTGCTAAAACCCCCATATCAGCCTTGTTGCTTGGTGAGAGCGGGACAGGAAAAGAAGTGCTTGCAAGAGGCCTTCACGCTCTGAGCAAGCGTGAGGGGCCGTTTGTGGCCATCAATTGTGCAGCTATCCCAGAAAATCTTCTTGAAAGTGAACTCTTTGGTTATGAAAAGGGGGCTTTTACTGGAGCTCATCAAAGAACGATTGGTAAGGTTGAGCAGTCTTCAAAAGGCACGTTATTTCTTGATGAAATAGGTGATCTACCCCTGTCCTTACAGCCGAAGCTTCTTCGGTTTTTGCAAGAAAAAACCATCGAGCGCATCGGTGGTAGAACCAGCATAGAAGTCGACTCAAGAATTGTGTGTGCAACTCACCAATCGATTCAAACGCTCATTGAGCAAGGCAAGTTTAGAGAAGATCTCTATTATCGAATTAGTGAAATGAGCATTGAAATCCCACCCCTAAGAGAACGAGGGCAAGACCCTCTACTGCTCTCAAAAGTATTTATGCGCCATTTCTCAAAAGAGTTTACGAGCAAGGTGACAAGCTTTAGTGATAAAGCTAAAGATGCCATATTGGAGTATTCATGGCCAGGCAACATACGTGAACTTGAAAACCGCGTGAAAAGAGCCTGCGTTATGGCAGAGGGCTCAGTCATTGACTTAGATGATTTAGATCTTCCATTTATTGAGAATGAAAAATACCCATTTAATCTAAAGCAGGTAAAAGATGAGGCAACTAAAAGTGCCATTGAGCGAGCGCTCTACTATGTGGATGGCAATATGACAAAGGCCTCTCAGTTACTTGGGATTACAAGGCCAACCCTGTATCATTTGCTGGACACGCTAGGTCTTGGTGAAAAAGAATATAAGTAGGGAAGACAATGAAAAAGTCATGGCTTTTAATTGCAGCACTCAGCTCAACATTACTCATTGAGCCAGCCTGGTCTCTGACGGATAAGCAGACGAGTAAGATTCAATCACAACTTGAAAAAGGAAAAGTCGAACAAGTTGTGATTGAGTTGAAAAAGGTTTTAAAGAAAAATCCTAAGGATGCTGCTGCCCGATACTATTTGTCCCAAACTTACCTTCAAAAAAACGATTTTGCTTCTGCCGAAAAAGAGCTAAATCGTTCCAAAGATCTGGGGTTATCAGAGCAACTCTATATGCCCTTAGAGGCACAAATCTATTTGCTTACAGG
>CAYNJF010000022.1:27366-37975 GCA_964397555.1 uncultured Francisellaceae bacterium | reverse complement strand
ATACCCCGAACTCGAAGACGAACTTTACCAGAGTTTCTTTTGAAAAGCACCTCTGATAAACCGTGTCTAACAGTCAATCTATGAAGTTTTTAAACTGACATAGATGCCTCGACTCCGATGTGCGAATAATACTGAGGTGGCTCCAAAAGGTCAACAACTTGATGCTAATTCTTTGAATGCATTGTGGTTTCATGCGAAAATCGACCTATTTGCTGGGACTAGGACGACTATGAGTGCACAAATCATTGATGGCAGACAAATTAGCTCGGAGATTAAACAAGAGCTAAAAGAAGAAATCAGTGCATTTTTTGCACAAAACCATTATCGTCCTGGGCTTGCTGTGATCAAAGTCGGCGATGATCCAGCCTCTGCAGTCTACGTACGTAATAAAAAACAAGCCTGCGAAGAAGTCGGCATTATCTCTGAATCACACGATTTGCCCGAATCCACCCAACAAAATGAGTTAATTAACCTAATTGAATCTCTCAATCAAAAACCCGACATTCATGGGATCTTAGTCCAATTACCCCTGCCCGCTCATATTGATGAGAAAACGATTTTAGAGCGCATTGATCCCTTAAAAGACGTAGATGGTTTCCATCCATTCAACGTCGGACGCTTGGCTCAAAGACGCCCTCATTTAGAACCATGCACGCCTCTTGGCGTCATGCAGCTGATCAAACGAATCGGTGTGGACCCTAAAGGGATGGATGTGGTAATCGTTGGAGCTTCCAACATTGTCGGGCGCCCTATGGCACTCGAATTATTGATTGCTGGGGCAACCGTCACCGTGGCTCATCGATTTACCAAAGACTTAGCTTCTCACGTCAAAAGGGCTCAATTGCTTGTCGTAGCCTGTGGTATTCCTCACCTTATCAAAGGAGAGTGGATTCAGGAGGGGGCTGTGGTGATTGATGTTGGCATTAACCGCATGGAGGACGGCAAACTTGTGGGTGACGTCGAATTTGATGTCGCAAAAGAACGCGCCAAAGCCATCACCCCCGTCCCTGGTGGGGTTGGCCCCATGACGGTGGCCATGCTCATGCACAACACTTTCGTTGCTTGTAAAAAAATCCAAGCCAAGGGCTAGACCTTACGATAAGGCCTAGCTCCTATCCTTAGCTAGGGCGTCTTGCGCTAAGACGCTCTTCCATGCTCCATGACTTCTCTTGTGTGTAACCCGCCTGTTTAAGCGTTTGACGAAACTCAAGCGTACGGGAATCTTTTCGAATACGGGTCGGCCCATGCCTATCTTCACCATGGTCATCGGCAACTTCTTGTGAACATACATTATCAATTTGCCCAGGTAAGCGAAGCGCATTGGTGATGACAAACAAGGAAGACAGAGCCATGCTTCCTGCAAAAATAGCCGGGTTTAATCCCCCTATCACGCTGGCAAACAGCCCTGAGGCGGCACAAATACTCATGGCGTTATAAATAAAGGTCCAAGCTAAATTCTGCTTGATGTTTGTTTGAACCAGTTCAGCGGTTTTGAGTATGTCAGGGATGTCTGAAATATCACCTTTGAGACTCAAATCGGCATTAGGGGCAAGGTGCGTCCATCCTTCAATGGCCATGCTCACCGCTACCTTTGAAATGGCTTCCAAATCATTTAAGCCATCTCCGATGTAGCCCAATTGATGCGTTTTAGACATCTTTTGCATGATCTTCGCCTTTTCACTGGCGCTTTTTGCCGAATACGTCCTTGTAAACAGTCTCTTTGAGCCTAGTTGCTTCAAAAAGCTATCAGCCCCCATTTTTGAGTCACCCGTTAACAAGACAAGGTCGTATTTTTGACTTAACGTTTTTAACGTTTCTTTGACATGGGGCTTGATGCTCTGGCGAACCCCAAAAAGACCCACAAATTGATAATCTTCCTCGTCTTTATCCTGTTGAATCACGGTATGAACTACCAACCCTCTCTTTTCAAGTGCTTTGATTTCAGCCATTTGTGATTCCGATAAACTCACATGCTCGAGTAAGCGTTGGTTACCGACATGAACTCGGTTTTCTCCTATGATTGCACTCACAGAACAACGGTCGAGTGACGCTTGTGATGAGCGAGCTTGATAAAGGGGCCCTTGATAAGCTTTCATGGCGGCATTGGCCACAGGGTGCTGGTTCATGAACTCTTGCTCTACCGAGGCAACCAGTTTGGCAAGTTGATCATCGTTCTCACCAAACACTATTTCTGGCTCAGTCAAGGTTCCGGTTTTATCAAAAACGAGCGTATCGAGCTCAGTCATGGATTTAAGCCTATCGGCATTTTGAACCACCACGCCCTTCTCTAAAAGCTTATACAGCGCTAGGGCATTGGAAATGGGAGCCGCCAAGCCCAAAGCGCAAGGGCAAGCGCATAACAATACGGATAAAAACGCATTAAGGCCTGCTGCTGAAGAAGTCACTGCCATCCCAGCTAGCCCTGAGAATACCGCAATCCCTAACACAACAGGAATGAACACAGAGGATATCTTATCCACCCAAGCCCACGACTGAGACTGGGTCATCTTAGCTTGTCGAACACGACTCAGCAATGACATCAAGGCTGACTTTTCTGGTACTTCCGTGACTTTAAACCGCACCGGCTCAAAGCCATTTCGAGTGCCAGAATAAATATGATCGTGCTTGGATATGGCGCGAGGCTTACTTTCCCCCGTTAGGATGGACTGATCAACGTTGGCTGAATCACTTAATAGGACGCCATCGCAAGGAAAGACTTGGGATGAGCCCACCTCAAGAATATCCCCCTCTCTCAAGTCCAAATACGAGACCAGCTGGAGCTCACCGCTCGGTTCAACACGAAAGGCTTCTAAGGGTTGGTTTTCTGCAAACAAAGAATCAAATTGACGAGTTCGATCCGAGGCTTTTTGTTGGGCACTTTGTCTTAAGCCGCGACCGACATGAGTAAAGCCTAGGACCATGTAAATCGTCATCCAATGGCTGCCTAAAAAGGCAAGTGATGGAATGAACACAGAGCCGGCTGAGACCAACAAGGCTATTGAGGTCGACAACGCCACCAAGGTATTCATATTGGTGCGCCCTTTTACCAGATTCTGCCAGGCATTTTGATAAAAATCTCGTGATGTATAAGCCATGACACCAGCGCCCAGGGCTAACTGAGCCAAACCCACCGCAAGGGAAGAAAAACCAGACATGAGAGTCGCCATAGGAAAGAGCATCATCAAGATGGCCACACTAAGATTCAGTGCACCCATCCTATAATGGGGCTTGAGCGCTGGTTTTTGCTGTTGAGCATAGGGGTTTTGGGTAGAGCGGATTGAAAAGACGCCACTGACCTCGTTGAGGACATCGGTGCGTATTTTATCTAGCTCATTGTCAGTGACCGGGCCTTGAACCCCCACTGAAAGCAAATTATCCTGGTGCGAAGCCTTCGCACTGACCACTCCTTCTACCGAGCTTGTCACACTAACCACGGTGTTTTCACAACTTGAGCAAGTCATCCCGTTAACTTCAAAATACAGGTATTGGAAAGCCATACAACCACCCTTTTTTTTAAGCATGGATTATACCTGGTTGTAAGGCTGCATCAATCCATGTCAATGGCTTGAATAGAGACTTCCCCCTCAACATCAAGCTCGCTCTGGCCCCTTAGTGCGACTTGTTGAAGGTAATCGCTCTCTAAACCGGTGACATAGCGACCGTCAAACACGCCCGCTTCAAAGTGTTCAATCTTTGCATTCCCCTCTCTTGCTACGTCAATCAAGCTCTCCAAATCAATGTAGATGAGTTTGTCGGCCTCGATGATTTGAGCTACCTCATCGATGGATTTCCCGTGCGCGACCAACTCATCGGGCGATGGCATGTCAATGCCATAAATATTGGGGTATTTGATTTGTGGGGAGGCACTGGCAAAGTAGACTTTTTTGGCCCCAGCCTGTTTGGCCATTTGAATAATTTCTTTTGAGGTCGTCCCTCGAACAATGGAGTCATCCACGAGTAGGACATTTTTGTCTTTGAATTCCAAATCGATGGTATTAAGCTTTTGGCGAACCGATTTTTGCCTAGCTTTTTGTCCCGGCATAATAAAGGTGCGACCAATGTAACGATTTTTCACAAACCCTTCTCGGAACTTGACTCCTACGGTATTCGCACACGAGGCAGCCGCGGAGCGAGACGTCTCAGGGACGGGGATGACCACATCGATGTCATGATTTGCCCAGGTATCTAAAATGGTTTGACCAAGTCGTTTGCCGGTGTTGTGTCGAACTTTGTAAACCGAAATCCCGTCGATGATAGAGTCTGGGCGTGCAAAGTAGACAAACTCAAACAAACATGGGTTTAGCTGAGTTTTTCTCGCACAAATTCTTGATTCAACTTGTCCGTTTTTACTGATAAAAATCGCTTGTCCGGGTTGAATGTCTTGAATGATTTCAAAGCCTTTTGCCCGAAGGGCTACCGACTCAGAAGCAACCATGTATTCAACGCCGTCTTGGGTTTCACGCCGACCATAAATCAGAGGGCGTATCCCATTGGGATCCCGAAAGGCCAGTAACCCCAGATCGGTGACCATAGCAACCACCGCATAAGCACCACGTATGGTAGCCATCACTTTTTCAACGGCATCAAAAAAATAATTGGCCGTGGGGGCTACAGAATGTGACTGATGGAGCTGGTGGGCCAACACATTCAAGATCACTTCTGAATCCGATTGCGTGTTTAAATGGCGCAAATCTTCACTGAAAAGGGTTTCACGAAGCGTTTGTGCATTCGTAAGATTGCCGTTATGAGCAAGAGTGATTCCATAGGGAGCATTCACATAAAAAGGCTGGGCTTCGGCTTCGGATTGAGAGCCGGCTGTGGGATAGCGAACGTGGCCGATCCCCATGGTCCCCTTGAGTCGTAACATGTGTCGAGTTCGAAAAACATCACGCACTAAGCCATTGGCTTTTCTAAGTGCTAAGTGACCTTGGTCGCAGGTAACCATGCCAGCAGCTTCTTGACCACGATGCTGCAAAAGTGTGAGAGCGTCGAACAACGTTTGGTTGACTTCTTCAAAAGAAACAACCCCTACAATTCCACACATGGGTATCCTTATTCATTTTCCTTGGGTTCTGCCTGGGGCTCACCTTCCTGGGTCGAATCGATTTCATCACTAAAAACAAAGTGACTTTGCATGCTCTTAGGCATTTTTGAGCGTACCCAAATGGCAACCGTCTCGAATTGGCCAATGGTGTATGATTTTTGCCACCATTTGTCTTTAGGAATGGGGGTTAACCCAGCGATCATCACGATCAGCGTGATAATTAAAGTGCCTCGAATCAGACCAAAGCCTACCCCAAGGATGCGATCAGGTAAAGAAAAAGGCGTTTTGCGAATCAACTTGCCAACGACAAAATTCACCAAAGCCCCCAAAAAGACCATCCCGATGAATACCATTAAAAACGCGACTAAGTAGCGTATGGACTCAACTTCGGTGAAAGTAAACAAACTCGAAATCGGTTTCGCAAGTAATAGAGCAATCCAAGCTGCGACCACCCAGCTGACAAGAGAGATCAGCTCTTTGATGAATCCTCGGATAAAGCTGACAATGATGGAGAAGACGATGATGCTTAAGATCACCAAATCCGGCCAGAAGAAATCGGTTTCCATGGAGTCCTTATCGAAATTGATTACGACTGTTCAAGAGGAACCACGAGCCCTTTGAGTTTAAAATCAGCACTCAGCTTTGACTGCAACCGGGATGCACTGTCTTTATCCTCGAGCTCACCTACCAACACCCAAGTTAATTTATTGGTGTTTGGGACTGACTTTAAATAGGCCGAGTACCCTTTTTGGTTCAGTTGTTTTACGAGTTTATCTGCATTTTCTGGGGTTGCAAAGGTGGCCAATTGCACAGTCCACTTAGGCGATGTCTCAACGGTTTTTTGCACAGGTTCGCTGGCCCACTCTTGAAGCGGCTCGGGTACCTCAAGCCATGCGGTAGGAGGTTCAATCACCGGTTGAGCCGAAGAGATGGATTCCACTTGGGATTGTGGTTCATTGAAAAGCATGGGTAAAAAGATCACAAACAAAGATATAATGATCAGAGCGCCAAACAATCTCTCTTTGAGTCTTTTATCCATCATGTCAAGGTTGCCTCTGTTCGTATGGTTTGTTCATGAGATAGTGCATTATAAAAACGATTTAAATAGCTCAACTCTTGACCGATACCACCAAGCACTTCTCCGACGGTTGCAAAAGAGCCAAAGACCAAGATGCGCGAAGGTCGTTCATGCCCATCTTGAGCTTTGTCAAACGCTTCGGTAATGCTCATGCACTCGTATACGTCGTTCGCGTTTGATTTCACAAGAGCTTTCTTAAGATCGCTCAGACTGGCCGTTCGGGCACTTTGAGTCGGAGCGATAAACCAAGTATCGACCATATCAGAAAATGGCTCAATAATTTTATCTAAGTCCTTATCCTCGAAGCTGGACCATACCGCGACGGTTTTTGATAGCTTGGGCAGGCCTTGGAGACGTTTTGATAACCAATCTGCGCCCTTAGCATTGTGAGCCACATCTAATATGACTTCGTGATTCAAAAGAAGCTGCTGGAATCGCCCTGGCAGCTGAGCTTTTCTTAAAATGGGCTCTAAATGATCATACTCAAGCTTTTTCAGTGCCGGTAATTGAGACTCAATGGCATCCACCGCAGCCAAGGCAAGCGATATGCACGTCGAGGGGAGAGGATGTTTTGGAATTTTGACAGTGCGCGTCTGGCTTCGCCAGTAAGTTTTATTCGTATCGCTCCACCCAAAGGTATCGTCCTCAAGGCACATAGTGCACCCAAGCTCTTTTGCCTTATCAAGCACACTGCTCAATTGGGCGCCCTTCCCAATGATGGCCGGCTTGTTTGGACGAAAAATACCGGCTTTGGTGGCCCCAATCTTTTCTAGGGTGTCCCCTAACCATTCCATGTGATCAAAGTCGACTGAGGTTAAAATCGATACATCGGGATCAATCAGATTCACCGCGTCTTTTTCGCCACCACAGCCAACCTCAAGCACCAACACATCCAAATCAAATAGCTTGAAAATATCAAACGCTGCCAGGGTCACAAACTCATAATAGGTGAGCGCGGTGTCTTCACGAAGCGATTCTATCTTTGCAAAAGCGTTGCAAAAGAAGTGCTCTGGTACAGGCGTGGAGTTCACCGTGACTCGTTCATTAAAGTAAACCAAATGCGGAGAAAAGTAAGTGCCTACGTTAAGCCCAACGGACTCAAGCAGCTTGGTCAAAAGAGCGACGGTTGAGCCTTTGGTGTTGGTGCCGGCCACAGTAATGACCGGAATATCAACTTTATCAAGCCCACCTTTTACCGCGACCTCACGGATTCTATCGAGCCCAAATTCTACGTCCTTAGGATGGATTGACTCGATGTAGTCCAACCAATATTTGAGTGAAAGCGTCTTGACGTCCTTAATCATTGACCGTATCACCCTCCTCAAGCATCAACACTTGGGACATGGCCGGATCAGCTAAGATCGTCGGCTCAGGTTGATTGGTCATTTTAGCCAGTAATTTTGCGATGCGCTCTTTCATATCTCGTCGGTCGATGATCATATCAATCGCCCCGTGCTCGAGCAAAAACTCAGAGCGCTGAAATCCCTCCGGCAAAGTTTGGCGAATGGTTTGCTCAATCACTTTAGGACCCGAAAAACCAATGAGAGCATTGGGCTCTGCGATGTTGATGTCGCCAAGCATCGCAAGAGAGGCTGAAACGCCCCCCATGCAAGGATCAAGCATGACTGATATGTAAGGCAAACCTTTGTCTGATAACTTTCGAAGCGCAGCGGAGGTCTTGGCCATTTGCATCAAAGAGACCAAGGACTCTTGCATACGGGCTCCCCCACTGGTGGCAAAGCCAATCAATGGACAACCCAACTCAATCGCCGTTTCAACGCCTTGAACAAATCGCTCCCCGACGACCGACCCCATAGATCCGCCAATGAAGGAGAAATCAAACGCACAGGTCACCACGGGGATTTGGTGAATCTGGCCTTTAATCACCACTAAGGCATCTTTCTCACCCGTGTTCTTCTGAGCGGAGGTGAGACGATCTTTATATCGTTTGGTATCTTTAAATTTGAAATGATCAAACGGTTCAAGCTCAGCGCCAATTTCTTCAAGCCCTTGCTCGTCCATAAACCAATGCAGTCTTTGACGTGCCCCAATGCGCTGATGATGCGAGCATTTTGGACAAACCAACATATTGCGCTCAAGTTCTGCCTTAAATAAGACCGCAGCGCATGACTGACATTTGGTCCATAACCCTTCCGGAATGGACTTTTTGGTGACGGTATTTGTTCGTATCTTTGAAGGGAGGAGTTTTTTGAACCAACTCATGGATGCACCCTTATATTGTTTTTATTGCCCATAAGCTAAAGCGCTGATCTAGAGCACCCTAGTTAACCAACCAAAAATGATTATGGTCAATAATAATAGACTATGAGAGCCTATACAATATAAATAGTCGCAATTTCTCAACATTGCTATAGAGATTGTCTCAAATCTCTTCGAGTTGTTGGTTGGCAGACTCAAGGGTTTCAAGGAACCATGGGTAATTAACTTGCTCTAGCCCTATGGGTGTCTCATATCGTACTTTGGCCAAGTAAAGACCAGAAGCAGAAGCCGTAGGAGGGGCCCCTATGCGGGTCCGCGCCTTAAGCACTTGTTTGGCAAAGATAGGTTTTTCGTACCCACGACCAATCTGAAGCAAGGTTCCAACCATATTTCTAACTTGATGGTATAAAAAAGCATTGCACTCGACTTCGAGCACAACCAGCTTGCCCAGGCGTTGAACTTTAAAAGCATGGCAAGTGCGAACTGGGGACTTGGCTTGACAATCGCTTGCCCGAAAGGAGCTAAAGTCATGCTCTCCAAGCCAATAGCTGGCCCCTTCTTGCATGGCCTCTACATCCAAATCATAGTGGAGCCAAGTCACACCCAAGTGATTCATTGCAGGGGAGACTTTTCCACTGTTAATCAAGTAGATGTAGCTACGGCGCCTGGCATCAAAACGGGCATGGAAGCCATCGTCCACGTTCTGGGCCCAAATGACGCGAATGTCTTTGGGAAGGTGACTGTTGACCCCTCTTATCCAAGCATCATCCGGCCGTACGGCGCTCGTCTCAAAGTGAATGACCTGCTCTAGTGCATGAACCCCTGTGTCGGTGCGACCGGCACATATCACGGTAATGGGCTCGTGTGCGATTTTCGCAATAGCGGCCTCAACATAATGCTGAATGGTGTTGGCATGAACTTGACGCTGCCAGCCTTGGTAGGCTGAGCCTTGATATTCGATGCCCAAAGCTATTTTCATAAAGAATGGCCATTAAAAAGATGGGCTTATCATAGGTGAGCTGGCTTATTCACTCAAGCATTACTTATATAGTTAGGTATCTGTGATAATTATGCCACTAAAATCATCACCAAGGGGATTTTGGTTTGCGCCAACGAGGTTGGCAAGCTGGTGTTGTTGGCCAGTTGTTTGATCTTGAACGCTTACCTCAATGTCTTGCCCATTGGCGGTCAGACTTACGTCCTCTTTGGATACGCCTGGAACGGACTCGATAAGCTTGGATAGGTTAATTTTATCTGAGCTTACATCAAAGCCTGTGATGGTCTCAGGGGCTTCGATGATGTCACTAAGATGAATTACGGTTGGGGCGTGCCCTTCGCTGAGCTCAAGTTGATTGGCGCCTTGGGCAAAGATATCTTGGATTTCAGTCGCGTCAACTAGATTAGACAAAGGGACATCGTACAGGCTGTCAGCTTGCATCAAAGAGCCAAGGTCGCTGTCTTCTATTGAACGAGATGGCATGAGGCTGTCGTCCAAATCGATTAAATTGGATAGATTTTGTTCTTGCCCCACAACCTCGACACGGACAAGAGGAAGCTCATCTACCGGTTGCTCAAACGAGATGTCGATGGTGTCGCTAAAGGGGCCTTGTGAGCCAAACATTGCGCGCAAATCACTCAAGTCCAAATTTTTCAGTTGTGTGTCGAGCTGCTCGAAAACCGTCATGTCTGAATCCATTAAATCAAGATGGTCCACACTAAAATCTATGAAGTTTTCTTGAGGTATTTTTCGCAATAAAAACTCCCCATCGATTTTATGATGAACGAGGGCATCCACCAGCAAATCGTAATAGGGCCCCATGGCTTCGGGACGTAGACCAAAGTCATTAAAGCCGTTTTTTTTGCTTACCTCGAATCGTTCGCCATCCAAGAGGGCTTTGGTAAAATCAAGCTCGGTAAACAATTCCCTGACGAGCGCAAATTTTCCAAAATCAGAGAGTCCATATGACTTTTCAAGCATCAAGTCATCGACTTGTGACCATCCTTTTTTAATGGCTTGCTCTAAAGACGCGCTGGTTGGTAAATGACTGATATTGACTTGGAGTTTAAAGGGTTCGTGTTTAACGTTCAGCTGATCAGAAGATAATTCAATCCCAATTTGTTTAATGGCACTGGGATCATCCATTTTGGTATCCAGTTCTACATTGGCTTGATTATCGTTAAGTGACTTTTTGATGTTGATCGTCACTTGATGTTCAAAATCGATTTCACGCTGAAGGTAATCGTCTAAATGGGACACTCGAAACGTC
>CAYNJF010000022.1:14985-27356 GCA_964397555.1 uncultured Francisellaceae bacterium | reverse complement strand
GAAACGTCGGTTTGAGCGCGACATCTTCCAAGGGAGCCAACAGATAAATGCTCCCATTATCAGCGCCATCAAGCGGCGCAAACCCGGTACCATTCATAATCTGATCACCCGAATAAATTAGGGTGATTTCAGAGAGGATGGAAAAAAGCCCAAGCCCTTGCTCGGGTATCTCAATGTGACCTGTCTCATCGATGAGAAGCTCATACTGATTGCCCACGATGTCCGTCACCATCAAAAAATGTGGCTTTGCATAGCCTCCCTCTTCTTGGGCACCAAAACCATTGATGGCAACCACGGAAGGTATTTGAGAGCTCATTTGCGCCCAGGTTGGCGCATCGGATAAAAAGTCTGCCATGCCTGTGACAGGCAAAGTCACTTCAAAGTAAGCCTCGGAGCTTAATTGCTCCAGCACTGGCTGAATGGACACCTCAATGAGCGTTTCTTTGAGTGCTTCAAAATCACTTTCGCTACCAAGCGAGGCAAAGTTCGCTGAGTTTAGCGCAAAAGTACTTAAAATCTCGGGAGCTACCTCTGTGGATAGACCGACTTCGTTGGAGTTTTGATTATAGTCTGTATGTTCTGCCACTGTTTACCCGTCTTGAGCGACTCTTAATTAAGGTCCACTCTTAACGAATAGCATATATTATGTTGATTAACCTACTTAACTGGTTGTTTTTCAAGCGTGAAGCACTTATAAATTTTTAAAAGTGAGGGGCGCATGACCAAGGACCTCGAGCTGCAAGCCATTAATTTTTAACAAGAAAAAATCTGGTCATTCAGTCATCGAATAAGCGATGCTCATTCATATACTTTGCCTACGTAGTATCACTTAGTTCTAGGTATTGTGATTTTAATTGGAGTAGCTAGCATACTATTTTTCTTGATGACATCTAGCCATGAAGTACTTTAAAGTTCAGCTCAATCTCGAGAACGATTTCTACAACGCTCTGTACGATCCAAGGGGCTTTAGAAAAGTGCTTGGTACGATTGAATCATCTCCTGACATACTTAACACTCGTGCGAACACCTCACATCATCCAACGCCCCAGGAAATCGCTTTTTTTCTCGGTCGAACCAAGACCATCGATGCCATAAATAAGCTTTGTGAGCCTCTCTCCCAGGATAAGAAAAGAGTCCTTGATCTATGCGCCGGTCGATTTAAAACTGAACATCTAAAAGCAATGAAAGATGATCAAACGCTCAAAACGACGGTGTTGGACGTGATAAGGTTTGGTTACATTAATCGGATCATTGAGCTTTTTAAAAAGCAACGTTTTAAACATCGTTCTAACCTTTTGCTCGAAATTGATTGTGTAGGAACAGCCTTAGACTATGAGCAAAGTGAAGACCTGATGGATTTGATTGACCATCATGGTTTAGATCCAAACCAAATCTCAAGGGCAGGTTACAATCTATATCATGTCATGTTGCTCAATAAAATGGCAGACAAACTCTTTTTAGCCGCTGATTCGTTTTCTATTCAGCCTGATGCTCGAACTTTTCATGGGCACAACTTGATTCACCTGGCGGTCATTACTCAACAGTTCCAGCTTATACCTGATTTGATCCGAATGGGCGTTGACTTGTTTGGAGTCGATGCATACGGAAACAACCTATTTCATTTGGCAGTCCTCAGTGGTAATACTGATAAAATTAGGGGGTTATTGGAGACACTAAGCACGATAGAACTTAATGGCGAAAAAGACCCCCTTAAAATACTCGGTTTAGTGGCTCTAAGCATGGAAAATGAGCGCTTTGAGGCCCTTACCCAAGCATCGAATGCACATGGCAACACGCTTGTGCATTTATGCGCCATGATGGGCAGACCCAATGCCCTAGTCGATATTTTAAAGTGCATCCCACTTGATGTGTCTGCTCGCAACAAGCTTGGCATGAATGCCCTTGGGGTGGCCATCGCGCACGGACATAAGGATAAAGTCTTCGAGCTTGCTAAAATCACAGGGCTTAGTCTCAATGAGACGGCTCTAGACATCTCCTTGGATGAAATCAAAGCGCTCAAACCGGATCATCGCTACGAGCGAGACGCCATGCCCAAAACAACGGTCTTAGAGCAAGATGGTATGTTTGCGCTGAGCACAATCAAGTTTACTAAAATTTTGCGCCAATCAAAATTAAAACAAGGCTTACTTTTCACCTACGCTGAGCGCTTAAAACTGGGGCAAATCCAAGTCAGCTATCCCGAATTAGCCATCCTTATGAAACACGCCGAAGCGGCCCCTGAACTGGCTAAGGCCGCTTCTATCAACCCTTACTATGTGTCGCAAGGTAGGTCAATCTTTGTGCTTGCTCTTCAGTTTGATGAGTTTGAGACCGTACGCAAGATCATCAATCAAGATCCAGATGGTCTGTTTAAGCGACAAGAACAACCAAACAAAACCCATCTGCCCTTTTTGCATCTCTTAAGCCTTGTTGATGATGCATTTTTTGGTGAATTAAGACCATTAATGAATTGGACTCAATCCAAGTTACGCGACAACCAGCATCTTTCTGATTTTGTTTTTCAACTGACGGTTAAACACAACAAACCGAAAACCACCAAACATCTCATTGATATGGGGTTTGATCCAAACGCGTATCAACCACCACCATGCGTTCCCTCTGACAATCAAGCTTATGAGCTTCTCATGGGCATCAAGACGGTCCATAATTGCAAACAAAAAGACTTTGAAGATAAGGATCAGACAGACATACTGGCGGTCCATGAAAAGCTGCGCATGGCGAAAAAACACATTGCTGATCTCGAGAAGAGCATAGGACCGCAAACTGGTCAGCGCTCTGTTTTTACTCCATTGATGAGCACGACCCACAGCCCAAACCCATGCCCCGCTCATGATGGTTCGCAATGCATACAAAAGAGCCATTCAAGTCAACCAAACTCAATACCGTAAGCGTATGTCTAAAGCGCTTTCATGAAAGCAAGTTATGAACCTTGAATGGAGTCTTTAAGGGCTTTTGCTTTGAGCTTTTGCTCATCCGTCCCTTTGTTCAGGACTTCATCCAAATACTCAATGGCCCCTTGCTCGTCATTTAAGTCAAGGTAGGTTTTCGCCAACGCTAATTTAGTCTCACAATCGTTGGTGTTTTCAAGATAATCAAAATCATCCGTTTGCACCGTTGATGCATCTATGGACACATCGCTTTGCTCTTCTGTGGCCTCATAAGACAACTCAATCTCAGTGTCCGATTTGGCCTGCAATACTTGCTCGACTTCCACTGAGCCTTCGGTAGTGTCTGATAAGTTAAACTCATCCGCAAAACCAAAAGACACTTCTTTTAACCCAGAGCTTTTGCTGGCAAGAGAGGGAATATTTCCAACCGGCTCGGAACGTGTCTGTGAGCTAAGCTCGGCTGGTGGCTCCATCGAAGGTGTCTCTTGCACCTCCATGGTGGGGGGTTGAGGCTGTGACTCAACGGGCTCAGGCGAGGACTCAACCGCTTGAGGTTTAACGGGTTCAGCAACCCCCTGTTGAGTTGGTGGAGGGCTCACATCAGGTTCGGCTTGAACCGGCTTACTTAGGGGAACGGGTGGGTTTTCAATCAACGATTGAATTTGTTTCCATATATGGGGCTCTTGACTGGCCAAGTTTGGCGGCAACAAGTTCAAATGCGAAGCAAACGCTTCGGCTTTGTCTTGAATATGATAAGTCTTTAAGAGTAAGTAGTGAGCCTCCATGTCGGCAGGTTCACTTTGCAAATGCGCTTCTAAAACCTGCTCACAATTTTCATAGCGTTCGTATTCAAAAAAGGTTTTGGCGTCCTCAAGAACGCTTGGGGCCGGTTGGCTTTGCTCTTCTAGGCTAGCGGACTGCTCGTCGAGCTCTTGTTGTTGCTCGACTTGATAAGCTTGTTCTTCTTTCACTTCCTGCTCAAACACAGAAAAAGCTTCATCAATTTCTTTGCTTGGTGTAGGGACCGGAGTATTGAGCTTAGTTTTTACCTGGACCGGTTGTTCACTGAAATCCAATGGGGTTGCTTGCGGGGTAAAACGACGTCGATAAGCCACCCATCCGAGCCCAGCGAGTCCAGAAGCACCGGCCATCAGCATCAGATACCACCACATGTCCGAGCTTTTGGGAGCAAGTGCTTGCTCTTGAGGCTGTGGATTGGTTTGCCCTGGCAACACCACTGGAGTTGGTTCAGGGGTATCCACTTGAGCAAGGGTTTGATTGGATTCAGTTTCATTCAAGGACTGTTGTCCACTCGTTTCATCAGCACTCACCACCTGCGACTCGCTCAAATCATTCAGCTCGGTTGAAGCCTGTGTACTTTGCGCTTGTTGATCTTCCTCGAGGTGAGGATTCCAGGCTCCTTGCATGGCTTTATTTTGTAACGTGGAGCGAAGAGTTTGTAGCTCCAAATCTTTTTGGGCAAGAAGGAGATTTAAATCATCATTTCGCTTTTCTAAAACCCCTTGCTGAGCCTTAAGCGATTCATTGGTTCGTTTTAGAGTATCGAGCGTCTCTTCGATCATCAAAAGACGTTTTTGAAAGCCTGCATCGGCTTGCATGCTCGTGGAAACGCCAGCTCGAGTACGTTCAGCGGGCACTGCAGGCGCTTGGTTTTCAAATGAGTTTGGTATTTCTTGCCCAGGCATGACCAACTCGAGTGGCTTTTGTGGCTCACGTTTTGGTTGGGCTGCCAAGGTTGTACGATTCTTCCAGGCCTTTTCATGCTCAGCTACGGTGGCCATGGCTTCAGAAATCGTTAGCGCAAATATTTCATTTGAGCTTGGTAAATTGAGCGTGGCGCCTTTTTTTAACCCATTCATATTGCCACGGATAAACGCATTCGGATTTTTATTTGCGATGGAGGCCATGGTCTGATACACGTCCGCTCCCGTGTTTGCAGCCACCTGGCGAGCAATTTCCCATAAGGTATCATCAGAGCGTATAGGGCCATAAGTTGAGCCCGAGACTTGAGACGACTTCGTCGCTTTTCTAAGCGCTTTACGTTTGGCCACTTTAGGCGGGACCGCCTCGATAGGGTCCAACAGTAAGGTGTACTCTCTAAAGACACGCCCTGACGCCCAATTGGCTTCAATCACAAAAGAGATGAATGGATCTTGAATGGGCTCAAAGGATTGAATACGAACCTTAGGAACAGGGCTTTCTTGATCAATGATCTCAAAAGAAAACTGGGTTAAAAAGTACTCTCTCTCTATCCCAGCTTTTTCAAAGGCTTCTTTGGACGCAAGTCGAACTCGGATCTCCGACGGGGCCACCTGCCCGATGGCATTGATGTTTACCTGCGCATCAAGCGGCTGATTTAAATAAGAGTCAACTTGAATCGCCCCCAAGCCTAAAGCGATAGCACTGTTTGGCATACCCGCCAAGGTCAACGAACCCGCCAAGAGACTCAAGCATGTTAGTTTTTTCACTTAATTATCCTTTCAAGCGACAAACCTGCACCGCAGCAATCTTAAATTAGATCGATAACGCCTATTCCATCGAATCTTTATACGTATAGATGGCTTGTGATTTGCTAGGCAACTTGTTAACTAGATATTGACCAATTTTAGCCAGTGCTGAGCTATCTGGATACTGTTCAGCGCTGCCCCCTTTCGAATGTTATCAGCCACCACCCAAAGATTGATCCCATGCTCAATCGAGATGTCCTCTCGGATACGACCGACAAACACTGGATTTTGATTATGGGCGTGGACGCGAGGAGTCGGATAACCACCATCCTCCCTGTCGTCCAAGACGCTAATACCAGGTGAGCTCTTAAGCGCCTCTCTTACCTGACTAATCGTTACCTTGTCTTGGGTCTCAAGATGCACCGCTTCGGCATGACCTGTAACTACTGGAATGCGCACAGCGGTTGGGTTGACTCGGATGGCCTCAGTTCCCATGATCTTTTGAGTCTCGAGCACCATTTTCATCTCTTCTTTGGTATACCCATTATCCATAAAGACATCAATGTGCGGAATCGCATTGTATGCAATCGTTTGGGTAAACACCTTATTTTGAGTGCTGCCTTGAACTTGCTGCTCTAATTCATCAACCGCTTCTTTGCCTGCTCCAGAGACGGCTTGATAGGTAGCCACATTGACGCGAACAATCGGGGATAGATCATGAATCGGCTTAAGGGCCACCACCATTTGAATGGTCGAGCAATTTGGATTAGCAATGATGTACTCATCCTGCCACTTTTCAATCTCATGCGCATTCACCTCTGGAACCACTAAGGGCACCTTGGGATCCAATCGAAAGGTCGATGTGTTGTCGATGCAAAGACACTTGGCCTTAGCTGCGATGGGCACGTACTTCTCAGAAATAGCCCCTCCAGCCGAAAAAAAGGCAAGCGATACCTTAGAGAAATCAAACTCGGCTAAATCACCGACTTCAACGGGTTTTCCCTTAAAGGTAATGACTTTGCCTTTTGAGCGTTGAGACGCCAGTGGGTACAAACGACCCACGGGAAAATCTAACTCCTCTAAAAGGGTGAACAGGGACTGGCCCACCATACCGGTGGCCCCGACCACTGCAACATCAACCGTTGAATTCATCTTTCATTACCTTGTAGTATGGCCTGAACAATGACGTCCCCCATGGCCTCACAACCAATGGCTTTCGAGGAATCATCCGTTAAATCAGACGTTTTATGATTAGTTTCTAATACAGCCATAATAGCATGATCAACCGCTTGTGCGGCCTCCAACTCATCCAAGGTGTACTGCAGTGCCATGGATAACGAGGCAATCAAGGCAATCGGGTTGGCTCTGTCGGTCCCTGCAATATCAGGGGCCGAGCCGTGCACAGGCTCGAACAAACCAAAGCGGTGCTCATTCAAAGAGGCCGAGCCCAGCATACCAATCGAGCCGGTTAATTGAGCGGCGATGTCGGACATGATGTCGCCAAATAAGTTGGAGGTCACGATGGTATCAAATTGTTTGGGGGATTTAACCAGTTGCATGCAGGCATTATCAATGTACATGTGATCAAGGGCCACCTCTTGATAAGCATCGCTCAACGTATCCATGGTTTGACGCCACAGTTGAGAGACTTCAAGCACATTGGCTTTGTCGACAGAACACAATTGACCGGAGCGCTTTTGAGCAATATCAAAAGCCACCTTCCCAACCCGATTGATCTCTGCTTTGTGGTAGACCATGGTATTGAAGGCGTGTTCCTCACTTTTTTGGCGAGGCTCACCAAAGTAAATCCCACCGGTTAACTCACGTACAATCATCAAATCCAGCCCAGAAATCACCTCACTTTTGAGTGAGGAGCTATGCGCCAAAGAAGGATACAAGACCGCAGGTCTAAGATTAGCGAACAAATCAAAATGCTTTCGGATCTGCAAAAGTCCACGTTCTGGGCGACTTGCTAAAGGCAAGCTATCCCATTGGGGCCCCCCTACCGCCCCCATGATGATCGCATCGCAGGCTTGACCTAAGGCAAGGGTGTCATTCGGACAAGGGTTGCCGCAGGCATCGATAGCCGCCCCTCCAATCAACCCATGCTCGACTTCTACGTTCAGTCCATGGGTTTTTTTCAGTGCATCAAGCACTTTGACGCCTTGGTTAACAATTTCTGGACCGATGCCATCGCCCGGCAGTAACAATATTTTTTTCATGATTGAGGTTCCTTTTGGAGGCGATCAAACAGCCAGGGCTGCTCTTGTCTTCGCTTCGACTCAAATAACTGGATGGCTTTGGTATGAGACAACGTCATTGCAATGTCATCCAAGTCATGCAAAATCCGATTTTTAATCCCTGGGTCAATCTCAAAGGGCAAGGTCACATCAGTCCCTTCAATGGTCTGGGACTCTAAATCCACGGATAAGGTAAATCCAGGTGTGGCATGCACTTTAGCAAACAGCGCTTGGACCTTTTCAGCGTCCAAGTGAATGCAAAGAATCTGGCTCTTGGAAGCATTTTGATAAAAAATATCAGCAAAGCTTGGCGCGATGATGACCTTAAAGCCATACTCACTAAGCCCCCAAGGAGCATGCTCTCGTGACGAACCACAACCAAAATTTTCACCGGCAAGCAAAATACTTGCCCCTTGGTAACGATCTTGATTTAAGCTAAAGTCCATGTTTTTAGGGCGATGAGTGCAATCCATGCCTGGCTCACCTCGATCCAGATAACGCCACTCATCAAAGATAAACTGACCATAACCTGTGCGACGAATCGACTTCAAAAATTGTTTGGGGATGATGGCATCCGTATCCACATTGGAACGCTCAAGAGGCACCACTAACCCTTTATGGCTATTCATACTCTTTCCCTCGCATCAACAAACTGTCCTTCAATCGCCGCTAAAGCCGCCATGGTGGGTGAACACAAGTGGGTGCGCCCTCCCATGCCTTGGCGACCCTCAAAGTTGCGGTTCGACGTAGAGGCACAATGCTCTTTGGGATCGAGCTGATCGGGATTCATGCCTAAACACATCGAACAGCCTGGTAGGCGCCACTCAAACCCTGCCGCTTTAAAAATAACATCTAAACCTTCTTGTTCAGCTTGTTCCTTGACTAGCCCTGAACCTGGCACCACAATCGCCTGCTTCACACTCGGGTGCTTTTTCTTACCGACAATAACCTGAGCTGCTGCTCGCAAATCTTCAATGCGAGAATTGGTGCAAGAACCAATAAAGACTTTATCAATCGGGATCTCACTGACTGGCTGATTGGCCGTTAATCCCATGTATGAGAGAGCCCGCGTTGCATGCTCTTTTTTTACCAAGTCATTCATCATAGCCGGATCTGGAATCACGCCACCCACTTCGACCACCATTTCTGGGGAGGTTCCCCACGTGATTTGAGGGGCAATGGTGCTCACATCAATGTGAATCTGCTCATCAAAGCTTGCGCCCTCATCCGAGTTCAACGTTTGCCAATGTTCAACCGCGCGATCCCACATCGACCCCGATGGTGCAAAGGGACGCCCCTTGATGTAGTTCATCGTGGTTTGGTCAAAACCAATCAAGCCTACCCTGGCTCCGGCCTCAATGGACATATTGCACACACTCATGCGCTCTTCCATGCTTAACGCTTCAATGGCTTTGCCCGCAAATTCAATGGCAAAGCCTGTACCACCGGCGGTTCCAATGCGACCGATCAAGGCTAAGATCATGTCTTTTGCGCCCACCCCAGGCTTTAACTGTCCGTCAAACATGACGCGCATGTTTTTTAATTTTTTTTGTACCAAACACTGAGTGGCAAGCACATGCTCGACTTCCGAGGTGCCAATGCCTTGAGCGATGCAAGCAAATGCACCGTGCGTGGAGGTATGGGAGTCGCCGCACACGATGGTCATGCCTGGCAGTGTGATCCCTTGCTCTGGCCCGATGACATGAACAATGCCCTGTCGAATGTCATTGAGCGAGAATTCTAAAATATTGTGTTCTAGGCAATTGACATTCAAGGTTTCAATTTGTTTTCTTGCAATCGGATCGTCAATCGTCTCTCTTGTGTCTGTGGGAACATTATGATCAGGGACCGCCACATGAGAAGACGGAGACCACAGCGTGCGTTTTTTTAAAGTCAGCCCCTCAAAAGCCTGAGGAGAAGTGACTTCATGAAGCAATTGGCAATCGATGTAAATCAGATCACGACCATCATCGAGAGGTTTGACCTGATGAGACTGCCAGAGTTTGTCGTATAGCGTAAACGCCATTGGTTTGCCCTCCATGGTTCAAAAGTGGCCCGATTGAAATTAAGCGCCTCGTAGCAGCATCACCATGATGGCCACCGCACCAATGAGAATGAGGGCTAGAACGCCCATCGTCAAAAAGCTATTTGAGAGATTTTCTCTAGACATCATATCGGGGTTATCTTTGACCACCTTATAAATACGCCACATAAAGAACAGACAAAGTGCGGCAACTGAGATTTTTAGCAACAAGTCCATGAGATTCCCCCTATTTGATAGCGCTCCATTTTCAATCAATGCTTCAACCATGTCAAAACATGCAGGGGAACCTTTAGTACTTAAGTACAATTTAGTTGCTCAACTCGAACGCTTAGAATGGAATTATTCCGTGAGAGCGAGCTAGACACATGAACACTGTACTTATTGATAATACCGATTTAGAGGTTTGGGAAGGATGGGTTGGCGAAACCAACTCACTGGCAGCGACCTGGCATCGCACTGATAAGGCACCCAGGTGCGGAATTCAGCTATTCTGTACATGGCAAGGCCGTTACACACTTATGTTGCTCAGCGAAAATCAGTGGACGACCCCCATTGAAAATGAGCAAAACCAAGGTAAAGTTCGACAAGCGCTGATGAAGTACATGTCCAGTGAAATCAGAGCCATTAATGAGTCAAATCGCTTAAGCGAAAAGGTTGAAAATTCATTTGAGCAGGCCCAGACTCATATTAATCTGTGGCTAAATGATCAAGCCAAAGCGGCCAAATGGTATCAAGAGTTTAAGTAAAGACATCAAGGAGACATCTCATGGGCTTCATGGATAAAATGAAACAAGGCGCTGACGAGATCAAGCGACAAGCCGAAGAAAAGGCCGCCATGGCCAAAGATAAGGCCGAACAAGCAGCTAAAGTGGCCAAAGAAAAAGCCGAAGAGGCACAAGCCAACGCTAAGGCTAAAGGCGAGCAACTTGCGGCTCAAGCCAAAGACAAAGCACAGCAAGCGAAAACATCCCCCGCCTCCTCGTCACTCAGTGAACAAACGCAGGCCCTGTATGAGGCACTCGCCAACGTCAACGCTCAAACCAAAACCGTGGTCGAAGGTGCAAAAGCCATTGCGGATGAATCTAAAGCCATTCGACTAAAAGTTGAAGCCCTTGAAAAACAAGTGGCGGAGATTGAGCAAATGCAAAAGGACGTCCAAGAGCAAAAACAAGCTTTGGATGCTCAAGCCAAGGCGCATCAAGAACAGGCGAAAGCTCAAGCCAGCAGTGAGCAAGAAAAAGTACAAGCCAGTGAAAGTGATGACGAGAAAGCTCCAGAGTCCGCTAAGGCCGAAGAGAGCGAAGCCGATCCTCAAGCTCTTGCCGCTCAAAAAGCGCTTGACGCCATGCAAGCTGAGGATGCACAAAACCCTCCAGCTCAAGACGAATCCCCATCCGATGACCCGGAAAAAAAATAAACGCCCCTTAATGACTCGGGATAGTTTCACACTCATTGAGACTATCCCCTTTTTGCCACTACCCTCCTGTCTGGTGCTTTGTGTATCATAAGCAAAATGACTTTTTGAGAGAACGCCATGGCATATGACATCCTTAAATCAAATTGGGAGCGTTTCATTCAACCTTTGGATATTCCAAGCTCTACGTTGACTCAAATGCTCGCCCCCTTCACCCACGAAAAGCCTACTCATGTTGAGTTCTTGTCGGATGGTTGCGCCAACTGCAACCTTCGTGTCGACTTTGAACATCTCAACTCACTCGTCATCCGGATTTACACCCGAGACAAGCAGGCGATTTCTCGCGAAAAGCGCATAGCCAAAGTTATCGACCATAAAATCCCCTATCCTGCTTTTTTATACCTTGATGATGGTTGCTCGGTGATTGAGCACCCTTATGCCATCATTGAATACGTTGATGCACCTCTGATGCGAAAAGTTATCTTAGAGGATGGCTTGGAAAAGGCATTACCGGCGATTGAGCAAGCTGGGAGTTTGGTCGCCACCCTCAGTGACATTGCGTTTGAGTGGGGCGGTTTTTTTAGAGCCGATGGTACGGTTAAACCGTTTACGCCTGATGAAATGTATCTGCCTTTTACCAAGCTTAGACTAGCGGATGAGCCTGTGATTGAAAGCCTTGGTAACGATTGGGTACAAAAAGCTCTGAGCATGGTTCACACGCATATGCCGATATTACCAGATGAGAACATCGCCAACTTAACCCATGCTGACTTTGATCCTTCCAACCTACTTATCGCACCTGGCTCGAACGGGTATGCCATGGCTAGTGTCTTGGATTGGGAGTTTGCCTTTGCGGGCTCCTATTTGATGGACATCGGCATGATGCTTCGATATGCCCATAAGCTTCCCAAGGAGTACGAGCAATCATTCATTCACGGATTCAAAACCCTAAAACCCTTGCCAAGCGACTGGAAAAAAATGGCAAAGCTGATGGATTTTATTTGTCTTTTGAATCTTTTGTACTGGAACCCTGCTGATAAACGCCCGCGGATGAACGAAGATGTCAAAGCGCTAACTCGCCACACCATTGAGCACTTTGACACGTTTTAGGCGCCTTTAAATGACCATTGATGGTTGTTGCCATCTTCAAACTAATCTGACACGAATCCTTGTAGCTACGCTCATTGATAAGTAAGGATGGAACTTTATTTGATGGGTCAAGTCTAGTCCGTAATATCACACACGGGACAGGCTATGAGATTAACTCAAGATTCCTATCAAAGGCTTTTGCATGAT
>CAYNJF010000022.1:6734-14975 GCA_964397555.1 uncultured Francisellaceae bacterium | reverse complement strand
GGAGCGCCATCGAGCACATCAACACTTATTTAGACCAGCTCAACGGGTCCATGTCGATGGAACAAGCATATTCGCACCTGACCAAACTTACCCTTCTGTTGGGTGAAGAGGATGAAAACTTTGACTTTTTAGTTAAAGTTGAAAGAGCCATTCATTCAACATTGGAAAATAAAGAAATTCAGATAGACTCCCCTCCAAGCCTTGTGCAAAACATTTGCGAGTCCATGGCTTTGAACATGAGCTCCGGGGAAGATGTGGCCACGGTGATGGGACATTGCGAAAAACTCTTAAACATTTATTCTGATCCATTAAAGCAAAGGTTAGTTGAAAGTTTTAAAGCTCAATTTGAATCGATTAAAGACGAGCTTAATCACGATTTCATTGCTCATGTGAATGAGGCGGTTTTAGGGTGGGAGACGAAGCATAATCTACTCAAAGAGGTGCACCGAGATTCTAGGCCAAAGGTGCCCCCTCGAAGAGCTCAAAAGCGAAAAGATTCATCACTAACCCCTGCAGAAAGTCGCTCAGGTAGCGCCCCACCAGTCCCTTCTAGAAAGAGAACCAGACGAGGGCCAAGAGGTTAACGTCTAGCCTAGCTCAGCCGTTTCGCCCAAAGCGGACTCTTGGTGTTTTAGCGTTTGTCCAAAGTGAATGAGCGCAAAATCAAGCAACGTAAGTGCCATCATCGCCTCGACTATCGCCACCGCTCGTATCCCCACGCAAGGATCATGACGACCTTTCACTTTTAGCTCGAGTGTTTCCCCTTGAACCGTTTGAGTTTGAATTGGTTGTGATATGGAGGAAGTCGGCTTAAAGCGCACATGAGCAACCACGTCTTGACCGGTTGAAATCCCCGCTAAGATCCCACCACTGTGGTTGCTGTTAAACCCATGCTCATCGATTTGATCACGAAAGCTTGAACCAGACAAATCAACGCAATCAAATCCATCGCCAATGGCAACTGCTTTGGCCGCATTTATCGACATCATTGCTTTGGCTAGCTGGGCGTCCAAGCGTTCGTAAACAGGCTCCCCCAACCCACTAGGAACCCCTCGGGCTATCACGCTGATTTGGGCACCAAGACTGTTGCCCTGTGCTTTCGCCTTCTCGAGCATACGAGTGAACACCTCAATCGAATTAGGATCTGGGCAATAAAAGGGATTCGCATTGATTTGATCGGGATCAAAAGCACTTAAATCGATCGCGTGTGAACCAATTTGTGACACAAAACCGATAATGGACACACCAAAGGCTTGCTGCAAGACTTGTTTTGCCATGGACCCTGCCGCCACACGCACAGCGGTTTCTCTGGCGGACGCGCGTCCACCGCCGCGATGGTCACGTATGCCGTATTTCTTTTGGTAGGTGTAATCACCATGCCCTGGGCGATAAACGTGTTTAAGCGCGTCATAGTCACCTGATTTTTGATCCCCATTCTCAATCATAAATCCGATAGGGGTACCAAGCGTCTTGCCCTCGAAGAGCCCAGAGAGTATCTGAACCGCATCCGATTCTTTTCTTGAAGTGGTGAATGCCGATTGTCCAGGCCTGCGCCTAGCCATATCAAACGCCAAGGCTTGCTCATCAAGACTAAAGCCTGAAGGAAGGCCATCGAGGATCCCCCCAATGGCTTTACCATGACTCTCACCAAACGAGGTCAGCCTCAGGCGAGAGCCAAAGCTAGAGCCTGACACTTAGGCCCCTTTGGAGATGTGATCGCTAAACTCTCTTAGCTCATCGGCGGTCAACAAAAACACGCCTTCCCCACCCCGCTCAAATTGCAACCACGTGAATGGAACATCAGGATAGGTGCGCTCCACCAAATCTTGCAATAACCCAACCTCAACCACCAACACGCCTTTAGGCGTTAGGTACTGATGAGCTTTCTTTAAGATTTCAGAGACAATCGCCAGCCCATCGTCGGCTGCCTCAAGCGCCATTTTAGGCTCATGAGTGTACTCTTCTGGAAGCGCTTCGTACTCGCGTGAGGCCACATAGGGAGGGTTAGACACGATGATGTCGTATTGTTTGTCACTGACATTTTCAAACAAATCACCCTGAATCAACTTGACTTGATCATCGATTTCAAATCGGTCCACATTAATCTGGGCCACTTCCATGGTCTTTTCATTGAGCTCAACAGCATCAACCAATGCATGGGGGAAGTTAAACGCACAGCCGATGGCTATGCATCCGGAGCCTGTGCACAGATCAAGAATGTTCTCGACGTTGTCTACGTCGACCCATGGGCTAAACTGCTCTTCAATAAGCTCGGCAATTGGAGAGCGAGGAATAATGGAGCGTTCATCCACGTAAAAATTCAAACCCGCAAACCACGCTTCATTGATTAGATAAGGCACAGGAATGCGATCTTTAACTCTTTTCTCAACGTTAAGCGCGATGGCTTGCTTCTCTTCGCGGGTAAGCTTGGCCTCAAGAACCGTGACATCAGAGTCTGGGGACAAATTGAGAGTTGATAACACCAAGTGGACCGCTTCATCCCAAGCATTGTCAGTCCCATGCCCGTAGGAAAGATCGGCTTGATTAAAATGAGTCACACTCCAACGGATAAAATCCAAAATAGTGGATAATTCTTGTGTGACTTGCTCGATATCTAGTGAAAATTTGTCCATACCAGTCTCTTAAACCCAAAGTGTGCTTATTTTACACCATAGCTTAGTTCATTTCACTTAATCACTATTGGCGCCCCATTTTGGTCTTATAAGCCTTTTGTTCGGTTTGTAATCCTTTAAAGTCATCCAATGTTGCCTGCCTAACTTGATTGAGGTACCTTGAGCTGGTACTTCTTCGGGCTTTTTTTACTTTTTTGGCTTTCTTTTTTTTCTTCGCTTGCTCTTTTGAAGTTTCGCCATCCTCTGTGATCTCATCTGAGCTCAGGCTGGGTGATGTCGAAGCTTCAGGAGCAGCTCTCCTGCGCCTCATGGACAAAGGTGGTTTTTCGGAAGTCTCTAAACGGTGATGATGTGATCCACTCTCTCCAATAGAGCTTAGTGAGGCACTGCGCCCTTCACCACGGCCCATGTCCGTGACGCTAAAACTGACTTCGAGCTGGTCTGCTTGAGCATCTTGCTCATAAGAGCTCTCCTCAGAATCATGATCATTCGAACTGACCTCAGACGATGTCTCCATTCTTGATAGAGCCAAATTACCTTTGGTCTTGGTTCTTTCAAGCCTTCTTCTTTGGGGTGGACTTGGCAAGCTTGAGCTTGAGGATGAGTAGCTTGAATCCAATGAACGGCTAAGTTGACTCAAAAGGGTCTCCTCATTCGAGGCCTCTTTTTCAATTTCATCGACTTTGTTGGCTTTTTCTTTTTTTAAGCGGTTGCGATGAGACATACCGTACAAGAGCATAGAGCAGCCTATGAGTGAGTCAAAGGCAAGCGCTAACATCAATTGACCCGCAAAAGCGGCAACCCCAGTGACAAGCACCATCACAAGAGTCGGATAAACCAAGACCATCGTGTTAAAAGGTTGAGGGTCCGGTGTCTTAAAAGCCGGGGCAACCGACGACGATTTAGGGGGGGTCTTTGCTCGTTGCTCTGGTTGAACAAATGCTCTACCATCACCTGGGGCACTAGTTTCTAGTCCATCTTTAGCCATGAAACGCTCCTCGTTTATCATACCCAGAACCTTGTTGGGCTCACTATAGGCATCTGAGAGAATACCATGCGACCATCTTGCTTCAAATTTACTTCCGTAATCATGTCAGCTTTAATGCTCATCCTACCCTTTGCCAGTTACTCGACTGAGTATGAGGTGAATGTCAGTACTCAACCTGCTTCATCACTAAGCTATTACCCAGAATATCAAGTATTAGCCAAAGTGATATCGCTGCGAAACGCCACCCTTAGAAGTGAGACACACGGAAGAGTCACACACTTGCATTATTTAGTTGGTCAAAAAGTTAAAAAAGGTGAGGTGATTGCTCGATTGGATTGTGTCGATCAAAAGGCGAATCTCGATCAAGCCGTAGCCAACCTAGCTGGAAATGAAGCTCAGGTTGAGTTTGTGGAATGGCAGCTGTCTCAAGCTCGCACGCTCGCCGAGCAAAGCTTCTCTTCCAAAGAGCACACCAAAGCGCTTGAAGCACAGCTTCGAGCACGGGTGGAGTCCAACGCGCAGCTCAAAGCACTCGCTGAATATCAATCCCATCAAGTCAAGCGATGCACCATCACTGCACCATTTACTGGCGTAATCACTGAACGCAGTGCGAACTTAGGAGATTATATGCAACCTGGAGCACCCATGGTCCAATTGCTCTCCAATGAGGTCATTGAGACTCAAGCGTTTATTCACCCAAAAGAAATGGAGCGCTTACAAACCGGCCAACGTATGGTTTTTGTGGCCAATGAAAAAACCTACCCTCTTGAATTGAGAGCGCCAGTTGCCAGCATCAATCCCAACACACACACTCAAGAGGTCCGGTTTCGATTCACAGATCAACGCCCCTTACCCGGCACCGTGGGTAAGGTGGTTTGGCAAGACACCAGAGCCCACCTACCCGCCCGATTGCTCGAATCAAGAAATAAACAACTTGGCCTGTTTGTCAAACAAGGCAATCATGCAAAATTTCTAACGTTGAACAACGCCCAGGAAGGACAGCCATTCCTCATTGACAAACCTCTTAACGGGGCCATCATTGTTGAGGGTAAATCCATGTTGGATGATGGGGTGCGTGTTTCCATCACCTCAAAGGACACGCAAGGTGATCTGTCATGAAGATGGTTCGAGCATTCTTATCCAATCACGTCTTAGCCAATTTAACGTTTGGTTTGGTTATCCTATTAGGGATCATCACTTATCAACAGCTACCTAGAGAGCAAGATCCCACGATTAATTTCAATTGGATACAAATCACAACCTTGTATCCAGGTGCCTCTGCCTCTGATATTGAAACGCGGATCACTGAGCCTTTAGAAGATAATATCCAACGCGTCTCAGACATTCGCTTTGTCTCCTCGAATTCAAGAGACAGTGTTTCTTCCATTCTTGTGCGATTTAATGACATCTCAAAAGACGAGTTTGACAAAAGACTCAATGATTTACGTCGAGAAGTTCAAAACACCGAGCGCAAACTCCCTAAAGAAGCAGAAAGGCCTGAGATTTTAGAGCTGACCTCTTCAAACGCTTTTCCAGCGGCTACCATTGCCATTGTGGGTAAAGATTATGATGAGTCTCTACGATTTTTTGCTAAAAACGTACGTAAAGACTTAGAGCGCATCAATGGGGTGGATCGCGTTGATACCATTGGATTGAGTGATCCAGAACTTCAAGGGTTATTCGATCCTCAAAAGGCCGCCCTTTACAATCTCTCACCTGAAGACATTGCCAATACCGTGGCATTGACTTATCAAGATCAATCGGCGGGAACCCTTGAGGTCGGCGACAGCCGTTGGGTCATTCGCTGGCTAGGTGCAGATGCCTCTCCAGGCTATCTTGCCACCTTACCTGTCATTAAATCTCCAGAACTTGCGATTGATGAAATTGCTAGCACTCGCAGAAACCGTGAAAAGCCTGCGAATTTGGTTCGATACCAAAATCAAGATGCCATCATCTTAACGGTCATGAAAAAAGACAGCACGAATGTATTGGAATTAGTGGATAAGCTTCAAGCCTACATTAACGAAGCCAACACCGCTCAAACATCCTCGGGCATGTCGTTGGTTTTGCTTGATGACCAAACCGAGATCACCAAAAATGCACTCAACATCATGCAGACCAATGCTCTGTTTGGTTTGGTTTTAGTGCTCTTTAGCACCTGGTTGTTTTTAGGATTGCGCATCGCCACCATTGTGGCCATTGGGATCCCATTTACTCTGTGTGCAACGTTCCTCACCTTGGAGCAGCTGGGTCAAACGTTGAACGTATCGGTTCTACTCGGCGTGGTTATCTGCTTGGGTATGCTGGTGGATGATTCAGTGGTGGTTGTGGAAGCGATTTACTATCGTCTGGCGCGTGGTATGAGTAAGATGGATGCCACTATTGAAGGCCTTAAAGAGGTATTTGCCCCAGTAACAGCCTCGGTGTGCACCACCATTGCCGCGTTTTTACCCTTGATGCTTTTGCCTGGTATTTTGGGCAAATTCATGTTGGTGATCCCTCTTGTCGTGTGTTTGTCACTGGCTTACAGCTTAATTGAGGCGTATTGGATGCTTCCGGCCCACATCAATGGGATGAAGATGGACTTTTCAAAGCCCTCGAAAGTTCAGCAACTTCGTACTCGTTTTACCCGGCAGGTAAGAACCAAATACGCTAAGTTCCTCATTAAGGTGCTCAGAAGACCTAAGACTACCCTCTGCGCCATTGGTTTGATATTTTTCATTGCCATCGGCTCTTTAGGCATGGGGTTAATTAAGTTTAACTTTTTTGCCTCAGATCCAGTCCGCTTGTTCTACGTCAATGTAGAAATGCCGCCTGGAACACCAGTGGCCACCACCTTAACCACTACCGAACAAATTGAGTCCAGGCTCAAAGTTCACTTAAAGGATGAAGAGGTTCGAACCATCACCTCTTATGCCGGCATGATGATGACCGAAACCGAACCCTTTATTGGCGAACAATATGGGCAAATTTTAGTCTCATTGACGCCAAGAGTTGGGAGCATGAGAACGGTACAGCAAATCATCGAAACCACGCGTCCTTACGTTGAAAACAGTGTTGGCCCCAAAAAAGTGTCGTACTTGAGCATATCGGGAGGCCCGCCGACCACCTCCCCCATTAACATTAAAGTTCGTGGGGATAACTTCACCGACATTCGAAAAGCCGTGGATGACTTGGAGTCTTTGCTAGAATCGACCACGGGCGTCATGGATATTACCAATGACGACACCAAAGGCCAGCCTGAATTGGTGATCCGCCCTGCCCATGCTCGAATCAATGACGCAGGACTTACCCCAGAAGCGGTCAAACGCACCGTGCGCTTATTAGTCGATGGTGAGATCGTATCCTTGATGCAAGATCAAGGGGAGGAGTTGAAGGTAAGAATTCGCTCAGACAGAACTCAATTTCAAGACATTGATGAGTTTTTGAACCAATCCATTGCCACCGCTCAAGGGCCCGTTCGTCTCAACGAGTTAGTTCATGTCGAGTATGCCCAAGGTCAAACCAATATTCGTCATTACAATTTCAGGAAAGCCATTACCATTAATGCCGACATTGATAAAACGCTGATTGATACCGTCCAGGCCAACAACTTGGTCAAAGACTCATGGCGTGATGACTTGTCCTCTAAAAACCCCACGGTTTCCCTTGAGTTCTCAGGGGAGCTGGATGACATCGAAGAAAGTATTGGGGCGATGCCTCGTCTATTCTTAATTGGTCTGGGCATCATGTATCTGATCTTGGGTACCCAGTTTAGAAGTTATTGGCAACCACTGATGATTTTGATCACAGTGCCCCTGGCATTTTGTGGGGTTGTGTTTGGGCTGATAGTCACCCAAAATCCAATGAGTTTGTTTACTCTTTATGGGGTAGTAGCGCTCTCAGGGATTGCGGTAAACTCGGCCATTGTGCTGATTAGTGGAGCCAATGATCGCCTAAGGCAAGGATTTAGTGTGCTGCATGCCACCGTCTTTGCGGCCAAGCGACGTGTCATCCCGATTTTGATCACCTCGACCACGACCATCGCCGGACTCTTCTCTTTAGCCACAGGCCTTGGTGGGCAATCATTGCTCTGGGGCCCTGTGGCCACTGCCATTGTTTGGGGCCTTGTGTTTTCAACCTGCCTGACCCTGCTTTTGGTTCCTTTGTTGTATCACCTCTCGATGCAGCCAACAAAGTCCAAGCTTTTGACACTCAAATGGCCGGTCTTTAATCAAAAACAAGCCTCATGAGTTAAATCTCACTTTCTCATGTTCCATGAGCATGCCCCGTGCATGCTCATCACGTTGATGTTGAGCCATAAGCCAATACCCACCTGCCTCCCAATACAAGCCAATAAAAAATCTAAGGATAAATTACCAAAACCAATCACCTAAAGCAGGACTCTTTTTTAAGCAAATTTACCTAAACTTTCATCACTCAAAGTACCGTCCATCGCCTCTTATAGAGACTTTATCACTGTTTTGTTGACGCCAATTAGCGCTCATTTATAGTGCACGAAATTAAGTTATCTTGGTGCTAAATATGCCAGCTATTGATCCGACTCCATACATCACAGATGCCCTCGACCTTCTGAATGGAAGCATCAATTACAATGAAGACTTAGCTGAAATTCTCAAT
>CAYNJF010000022.1:0-6724 GCA_964397555.1 uncultured Francisellaceae bacterium | reverse complement strand
GAGTATTTGATGGAGGTAGCCCCTGCTTTGGTTCGACTTTATGAAAAGGCGAATGCTCAAAGTGTGGTTAATCAATTTAAATCAACAAAACTAAAGGATCTCGAAGTACTCAAAGCTTTTCGAGCTGACTTAGAGGCGCTAAACATTGCGTTCAAGAACACAAAGTTCCCTTTTAGATATGAGCCAAAAATTGGAAAAGTTCTTAAGCATACTGAAAATACCTATTTAGTAAACAGCGCAAATGAGTTAATGCACTACACCTTATTCATGCTTAAAATATGTTTAACCGTATCACGGGCGACTCATTTGACAGAAACCAATGCAATACACGAAATAAGATCTAAAACAATTAAATCAATCAAAAGAAATAACAAGACAAAAAAAGAGTTTGAAAAAGGAACTGAAAACGCAGCCAAAGAGTATGCAAACATCATGTCAGCCTATGAATTATTAAATTCATTAGAAGACAAGCTTAACCCACTATTGCTGAAATTATCCCCAGCCACAAAGAATCTCGAACAAAGCTTGAGGATAAATTATTTCGTTGATTCTAAACAACTAAAAGTCTTAAGAAACAACAAACCACTAACAAAATCTCATCAGCCTTTGATGGATGAGATATCAAAAAAATATAAGCTTATTCGAGAACGTCATTTAGATCCCAACGGGTCAATCGAAGATAAAGTAAAACAGTGTGTCAATATACGTTTAGAGCTTATTAGACAAGCAAAGGTTAATAATTCGATTAAAGACTTCTATGATACTGCTTTTATTGTTGAACATACAAAGTATGAAGAAATAAAAGAGGCTGTTCATGCACTCTTAACTGAAACACTAGGTGAGATAGATTCGGCACTTGAGCTTGATGCCGTTTCAAAAAGGGCTATCAAAGAAGCTGCTAGAAATGCGAATCCTGCAAAAGCAAAGGGCAAAGAAAAGCCTCAGACACCGGCATCATCAACTAAAAAGTCAACAAGCTCAAATGATCATGAAAGAGAGACTGTTAATTCGAATGATGAGGATCTATATCAGGAAGTTGTTAAGTCTTTTCCAACATCAACCTCATTGTCAAATAAAGATGATAACCCTGAAGACAACAGTGATAACCTCTCAGAAAAGCCATGTTCAAGCACCATAATTAAGTTACAACCTGAACAAGGTAAGCTATCAAAACCAGCCGTAGGATTAAGTCTCCCACCAGCAAAAGAGGGTGAACCATCCAAAAAAAGCACAAAGAGTCAAGGCGTTGTCGTTGCTCCACTTCAGCCTAAGCAGAGTAATACGGGGCAATCAAAGCCTGCTCTTACCTTTCGCTTAAAATCATCCTCTTTAACAAAATTCATTAAAAAACCAGGCGTAGATGTCTCATGGTTGAAACAGATTAGAGATGGCCTGAAAAACAAAAGAGAGAAGTTTGATCTTTTATTTGGAAATAATCTTCAAAAAGCATTTACCATAAAAGAGCTTGATGGGTTAATTGAAGCAGCCGGTGGTAAAGTTGATAGAACAAAGTCTGGTTCAAGAAAAAAGATTACGCTTTGCTCCCAACGTTCCGACATGATTGCACCAGTCAGAGAAACCTTACATGATCCGCATGCAAAATCAAAGAAGGTTGATAAACATGCATCGGTACCAACCGTAAAGCTATACCGAAGCATATTTATACGAGCAGGGGTAACTCCAAAAGCCTTCAAATCCCTTGACTGTGCGCAAGACACTGATAGCAGTAGAACGCTGAAACCCTCGTTTAAACCAAAACGAAAATGAATTTTCTTAAGTAAGGAGTAGACATATTAGTTTCAGCCAATGTATTAAAACGAATAACGGTTTCTATACAGACTAAAAAATGATCGTGGAGTTCAATGAGTGTTCTTTATCAACGGCTCAGTACCACTCATCATCGAGCTATTGAGACTTGTTTTGGTTGCTAATATGATAGGTTCAACGAAGTTTAGAGAGTTCAAAAATGACTTTATCAGGTCCAGCGAATAAAATTCAAGAAGCAATCAGCAATATCAATGCTCGTATAGCTTTCTATAAAGATATCCTCTCTATTATGGAAAACCAAGATAGAGATGAAAATTTTGAATACCTTGCTGAAATAATGCCTAATACGGTAAAACTTTTCTCAAGAAGAATCATTGATGTTCATGCTGATCAATTTATATCGGGGTCCAAACAGAACATTATTCTATTTAATAACTTAAGAAGAGATCTCATGGCCGTTAAAATTGGCTTCGATAATCCTTCATACCCTTTTAAATACAAAGCCAAGATAACAGACATGTACACTGCGGAGCAATCAGAGTTTACCTTTGAATGTCCTAAAGAGTTGCTGATCTATGTACACCGTGCCTTATTGCTGGTTAAAATCGGCATTGAAATGACTTACAACAAAGACATTCCCAAATTGAACAGACTCTTAAATACGAAATCAAAATTTCATAAAAAAACTAAGCGTAATAGAAAACATTTAAACACGGAGATTGTAAACTTCCATGCTGAATACAAAAACATGCATTCAGAAATCGAACTATACAATCAGTTGGATGAACAGTTGAGAGATACCTTGATCGACTGTGATCCGCTCTATGAGCAATTAAACACATCAATTAAACTCATTATCAAAGAGGATAATGAAACCCACAACACTCAAATAAAGTTACTAAACAATAAAACGTTCAATCACTATGAGAAGGTAAGAAAGTTATTGGATAGCCAATACAAGCGGGCGAAAAAATTGAATATCGCTTTCACTGAAAAATTATCCACCTCTTTAAATGGCAGTTCGATCGCCATCAAGAAAATAAACGAATTATATGATGTTATATCAGACATGAATAACATTGAAGGCCCCTCTTACATACTCACAGCTTGGAGATTTACTGTCCTAGTCAATGAGCAATTAAAAAATATAGAATTAATAAATGAAGAGCTAGCACATCTTATTGCTGAACATTCTAGTCGAGTTGCGAGCCAACATACATCTGATATAATAAAGTCTAAGACGACACAAGATAAACTTGAGGTCAAACACGATGATGTAAAATCAATAACCGCTCAAGACAACCTAACTCCAACGACAAGAGCAAAAGAAGAAGAATCATCAATCTTATTTAAAGATATCCTTGAGCAATTTCCCTTAAGCACTCAAGCTAAGGTTGATGCTTTGCATGAAAAGTTTGATGATAATGCAACTAAACAGACGGTAAAAAAAGAGCCAGTAAAAACAAAAAGCGAATCAGAGGCTATCCTAAAGGACGGCAGTATTCACATATCAGTTGCTGAAAGCAAAGCACAGTCTCAGCCTCAGACTCAGCCTCAGACTCAGACTCAGCCTCAGACTCAGCCTCAGACTCAGACTCAGCCTCAGCCTCAGCTTAAGCATACACAAAACGAAGATGAAGGCAGCAAAAAAAGAAAGCCTGTCGTCTTTAGCCAAAAAGCTAGCCATATCAATACTCAAACCGACAGTACAAAAAAAGCAGAGTCGATAGATTCAGCAATTGCAAAGAAGCTAGAAAAATCTAAAGCTGCATTTAAAAAGCTTTTTTCTAAGGATATTAAAAAAGCTTTTTCCACGAAGCAGCTTGATAAGCTTATTTTTGATGCAGGTGGTCAAATTGATTATTCTAAAGCTGGTTCAAGGAAAAAGATCTCATTAGGAACCCAATGTACTGACATGCTTACGGTTGTGAGAGAGACACTGCATGCACCCCATAAAAAGGACTTAAAATCTGAAAAGTATGCTTCAACAACAACGGTTAAACTTTATCGTTCTATCTTTAAAAGAGCAGGCATCACCCCTGAGACGTTATGGCCAGAAAGTAAGGTTCGCCCTGATGCAAGTACTCTAACAACACAAAACAAACTTCGTAAAAAGTAACCTTAATCTTTTTTGAACATTCAAGTATCAACCATGACTGAAGGTGTTGTTTTCTCTTTAACTTACACCTTTTGCTCAATATAGAAAGGCTATTAACTATCATTTTATTGATACCACTGGTCAACATTAGATTGATTTGTCCGCAGCATACTGTATCTTTGTCGACTCATACGTATAATTTTATGAGCTTATATTCATGTCGATTCATGGTGCCCAAATAATTGACCAGGCCATTCAAGTGTTAGAGAGCCGAATTGCCTATAACGATGACATCATTCGGATTATGGAGCAGACGGGTGATGAGCAAGCTAGATATGAATATTTTAAAGAAATAGCACCGTCTTTGGTTCGCCTCTTTGAAGAAAAAGAAGAAATGGATTTGGATGCTAGGTTTTTAAGAGGCATTAAACTTGCGAAAAAGAACTATGATTATCTCAGAGAAGATTTTCTGACATTTAAGGATGCGTATGTAAATCGAAAGACTGATTTTACTTTTCAGTCTAAATTTTCTAACCGACTCGAGCAACCCATGGGCAGCTCTATCATGCCCTCTCATTTTGAGATTGGCTTATTTCTTTTTGTCATCATTAAATCGTACCATGTTATCATTCATGAAAAATTCTCTACTGTGCTTAATGAGATGTTAAGTTTAAGGCATAAATTTTCAAAAAAATACAAAAAGCAAAAATCAAAGCAAAAAAAGTTTGAAAAAGATACTCTAAACGTTAGTGGTGAGATGTCGGCCTTATTTGATGAAAGTGATTTTTACAAGTCCTTAGAGACACTTTTGGCATCTCACCTAGAAGGCCACCATAAGTTTTTCAAATCTTACAATAACAATTTCTGTAACAACAACTGTGTTGGCAATTCTCACCAAGTTGGTCGCGAACTTAAGATGGGAATGGCTTACAAAATTGACGTGCACATGAAAGAAATCTTTGATTTGATGGTGCACATTAAAAAGAGAGCTATCGATCAAAATAGGGAGCTAGAACGAGAATATAGAACTTTGCATCTTGACCTGCATCGATTAACCTCATGGAAACCCGCACACGATGAGACTCAACGGATGACAAATCCTTCTTACCTACTTCAATATTGGACTCAACACTGTAGACTTGAAGAACTTTATAACGAATGTGTGCGCCTAAAAAAACTTTTCACGGAGTGTATTTCAAAACACCAACAAAGTGAGTCACTTGCGAAAAAAGAGTCTGAAGCTCAAGCATTAAAAGAAGCCAATAAAGTTCAACCACAACTTTCACAAATAGAAGCCCCGGCCGTCCAAGACGTATCCGCTCTTGTAAGATCAAATAGTCAAGGCAAGCCTAAGTGTGACGATAACAGTGTTGATGAGTCCTCAGACACTCAAGACTCTCAAGCACCAACCAAAACAGTCGAGGGGACTCACCATGATGCTATCAGCCCTCATAAAAGTAAAGGCAAAGAAATTGAGGGTAAGCCTGTTCCAGTGGAATCACACTCTGATGGGCTCTTCCCATCTTCACCCCTGTTATTTGGAAAAAATCTTAAGGAAAACAAAGAGAGCTCCAAGTCTGTTCAAAAGAAGAAAAAGTTTGATGAAACTTTTATTAAAAAACTAACCAAGCATAAAGAAGAATTTGTTACTTTGTTTTCAAAAAATGTACAAAAGACGTTTACTTGCCAGCAGCTAGATAAACTAATCCTTATTGCCGGGGGGTCGATCGATGACTCCAAGGCTGGCTCTCGTAAGAAAATTACGCTTAATGCTCAATGCTCTGATATGATTTGGACTGTGAGAGAAACCGTTCATAGCACCCATGCTAAAAATCGCAAATCTGAAAAGCATGCGTCATCGACTACGGTTAAGTTGTATCGAAGTATTTTTGAAAGAGCTGAGATTACCCCTAAATCCTTATGGCCGGATTCTTTGGACATCTCATGCCCTACAGTTGAGTTAACCCCTTCGAAAAGAAAGCGTGGTTGTATATAAGCATACAAACCTAATTATATTTTTACACACTTCATGGCCAAACAAGGCTCATCCTTGTAAAGGTCATTCTTTGTAAGCACCTAAGAAACTTTTTTTGAACGCTCATCGATGATGATAGGGTCAGGTCCTTCAAAATGGTTTTATTCGACGTCTTGGTCGCCTTTCACAGCATAACCTTCTTTCTTAATCACATGGATTTAGCATCTTCCACGCCAACGAGTTTGTGGCCATACCATGTGTAATCCGGATTTTGATCGCCTCAAGCACCACCGTTGCCGAACTCTTCTATTTGCCTCCAGGACTTTGCTCTGGGAGCTCATTGCTACCTCCATGGTCTTGGGCCTTGACCTATTAACCTTGCTCAACCTTCTTTTCGTTCCTTTGTTGTACCATCTCTCGATTTAACCTTCGAAGCCTGGGCTGTTGAAACTCAAATGGCCACCCATGAATCATAAGCAAGCCTTATGAGTTTAGGCTCACCCGCACCAACCCTATCTGTATGCTACGTGCATACTCATCGATATAATTTTCGACCATTGTCCAATAGCCGACTGACAGAAAATACGTTCCAATGAAAATTGGAATGATTAATTATTGAGTGTAGCTACAATGGTTAAACCAACTGAGTACTCCATCACTCCAGTGGATGCAAAAGCAACCGTCGAGTCTGGTGAACCAGGAACCCCTCTTGGCAACCCGATTGCTCTAAAACCAAATGCCATTCATTTGGAGTCATTAGAGGAAACAACGCTTGTCATGGAGGAAAACACGGACACTCAGGGTCATTTACTACCCAGTCATCACCATGCCTTGACCGAAGTGAATGGTCAATCGGTTGAGGCTGTTGCCGATCAGCATGGTAT
>CAYNJF010000021.1:0-38958 GCA_964397555.1 uncultured Francisellaceae bacterium | reverse complement strand
GCCTTTAATTTTCTTGCTAGATACTTTTGCGCATCACGGACCTTGGTCTTTTGATGCTTGGTCATTTTTTGTTTCGAGGCATCTTGATAATGAGCGAGCTTTAAAAGAGCACTGAGGTAGGTATCTGGTTTACTTAATGCATGGCCGATGAGTACCCAAGCATCCTTACCGTAATCAATATCTTTGGTAGCAGGCATACTAGTGACTCCCTCTTACGCGCGTGGATTTTTGGATAAGGCCATGGTCGCTCAATTGCTCTTTGAGTTTTTGAACATCATGGGTTTGATCATTTTCAAGATCTCTGATGATTGAGGTAATGATGTCAGGCTTATATTGGAAGTGACTAGAGTGCATTAAGCTGATATCACTCAAAGAGAGACTCTGTTCGTGAGTAATAAGATGATGAAAACGTTTGAGTAACCATTCTTTCGCTTTTTTCGTTTTATCGATATTTGCATAATCCAAAAGGTTCAATAAACACTCATTGTTACCCTCATAACGCTTAGAGTCAGCAAGTTGGTCTAAACATGAGGGCGTTTCGGTAAGCGCATGATATCGGACCAGTTTGGTCAAGCATTGATGTTGGGCATTCGTGAATGCTGGCGTATGATTTTTGGTAAAAGCGGCTTTGATCTGACTTTCTAGGCTTTCTATCTCTTCTTGATGATGTTGATGCCAAACTGTAAGCGCCTTCTTTTGAGCATCGTCCAGCAAATGGACACGCTCGATAGGAAGCTGCGTAAGTGTATTTATAAGTTGGTGGCGAAGTGCGCCTGAAAAATGGGGGCGAAGATTCGCCGGTACGATCTCAACGTACTCTGAAAATTCATTGCTTGGTGATTTTTTTGCACGAAGCAGATCAAACAATGCTTTAATGGTCGGCGTATGTTGTTCATCTTGATTTAGTCTCAACGCGAGTTTTTCGGCGACTCGTAAGGCGACAGTATCAATGCGAGTGCCTTGTTGGGTTTCGAGCATGAAGGTTCCAGCATTAAGGTGATGAGCCATCACTTGTGCCCAATGGATAGGAGGTTGATCGGGCCCCCACACCTCATGACGGATAAAAGGAGTCAGCTGATTTAAGCGCTCTAGGGTGCAAGCCATCGACTTGCGTTTGATTTCATGATAGCTAAGCATTTGACCGGTGATTTCATGTCTGAACTGATGGTTCAGCCATCCAATGGCTCTTTTAAGCAAATCATGTTGAAGCCTCAATTGCTCGTGTGCTTTGTCGATGGTCTCGTTTGAGCGCTCACGTCTCATGGCTTCAACTAGGGCCAAATCATCAACAATTTGATGTTTCATGGCATGAATGTCATCAAGCCAATCAGAGCCCGTTAACCCGTCTAGATCGTGCACACCTCTGAGCATTTTTCCGATTTCGTACTGATGGTTTTTGAGTCGGTGTTGAATCCCAATTAACGGGGAAAGATAGGCACTTCTTTGATGGGTTATGGCTTGTTTGATCTTAGAAAACCCCTTAGAGAGCTCAAGCCAAAAAGGGGTTAGGCCAAGGCTTGTAAACACGGTTGCAGATATTAAGGAAAGGGTCGAGGCATGTACCCATGGTCCTAAGGTCACGCTTAACGCGCTGGATAAGATAAAGGCCGAAGATAAAGACATGATCCCTAATAAAACAAATTGCGAAGTTCGCCCGAGGATATGGTAAGAAGTCCAATCACCCAGGCGCTCAAAGCCAGTATTCATGCTTTTTACGAAGCGAGACCATGCAGAGCTATTTTTTGAAGCAGGTTTAACCCTTAGGGGGTGGTCGGTTAAATAGCCTTCAAGGGCACTTTTTTGTCGATTGAGACGACTCTCGAGAGGGTGTGAGTCATCATCTTGTTGGTGAACACTGACAGGCTCAATGACAAAGTCGATGTTCTCATAACGAAACTCATCAAGCAGCTGGTGGGCGAGAATGCGATCGTCATCGGAAACAGCCCCTTCGCTGGGTACATCTTGTTCATTCATGGTTGGTGATAAAAGATGGTGTAAGTCACGTTTAGGATTGGCTTTTTTGACTTTGTACAGTTGGGAGCGTGAGTGTAGGTCGTTTAATGCTTGCTCGAGCCACTGTTGTGTTTGGGTGGATAGTTCTTCAAGCACCTCCAAATGCTCACCAGTTAGATGTTGAACCTCGATGAGCTCTTTAATCGGGAGTAGGTGCTTTGTAACGATGTTCAATAATTCATGATAGCTAAGGTAAACAAACGGAGAGTACAGGGCTGTTAGTTGCTGCTGCTGATCATCTAAGCGATTTTTCTTGATTTGATGACCTAGTATAAGGTCTTTTTTCTGCGCATGTTCGAGCTGTCGATTCAATTCAGCAACATGTTGGTTAATAAGCTTAAAAGTTTCTCGGGTATAAGGGTGGCTTGAAAACACTGATGGAATTGTGATCGGTAATAGCTGAATAGCGGCCATGCTAAATCCCCTAGGCATCCTTCGGTGACACAGAGTTTAAGAGATTTGTTGGTATGCCGCAATTTTCTTTCAAAGGCGGTTTGCTAATGCACCGACTTGACATATGATATGAATCAATATGACTGAAAAGCGATATGGAATGCTCGAGTTTATTAAATTACTAAAATGCCCAATTACAGATCAATCATTGTCATTGGTGGATGAGTCAGAGCTCGATGCAATCAAAGATAGCTCAGTCAAGCTTTATCACACTTCAGGCCACCCCTTTAAGCTCGAATCTCAACAACTTATAAAAGTGGATGGTCGAGGCCTCTATTACACCATCCTCGACGATATTTTTTGTTTACTTTCTCACTTGGTTTTGGTCGAAGAGAAAGAGCTTGATTTGCTCGATGACTTTGTTGCCGATGAGACGAAAAAACAGCTCCAATCTTTTTATGATGACGTGGGTTGGCTAAAAGAGGGAGGGCATTACGTTGATGCCAAAGACTCAGAGGACCTGCGCACGATTTCATCGGAGTATATTCAGCGTTGTCATCAGCGAGTTAAAAAGCATTTAGCTCCAGGCGGGCAGTATTTGCTTGATTGCGCCTCCGGTCCCATTCAGTACCCCGAATATCTTGAGTACTCCAAGGGGTATCAGTACCGGATATGCGCCGATATCTCGATTCGAGGATTACAAGAAGCAAAGAAAAAGCTTCAAGAAAAAGGGCTTTATTTATTGTGTGACATGACGAGCTTGCCCCTTGTGAATAATTGTGTGGATGGGGTCGTCTCTTTGCATACCATTTATCACATTCCAAAAGAACAGCAGTCCAAAGCGGTGGAGCAAGTCTATCGAGTGCTTAAACCAAGCCGTAGTTTGGTGCTCGTGTACAGTTGGGGCGGTCGTTCGTTGCTGATGAATGCATTGATGATGCCCTTTAAGGTATGGAATAAATTAAGAGCAAGCGTTCGAGCCACTGATAATGCAGGTGCTTCGTTGTATTTTTACGCGCATTCATACCCTTGGTATAAAAAGACAATCCGAGACAAATATCAGGCCAAGCTTTATCCCTGGCGCAGCGTGAACGTCCCTTTTTTAAAAAAATACATTCACCGAGTGTTGATGGGGCGCTTCGTGCTTAAATTGATTTATCAATTAGAGAACCGTTGCCCACATTTGATGGCCCGCATTGGAGCCTATCCTATGATTGTCATTAAAAAGGCGGCTCAGATGAACCCTGCGAGTCTTTAATATGCTCGACTTTGTGTTCATCACTCACTTGCCATCATTTTACAAAATAAATCTTTACAATCGCCTATCACAACACTACAACGTGCATGTGATTTTCCTAGGCAAAGGGTCAACGATTCGTCCTTCAAGCTTTGTCTCATCTTCGTTTGAATTTGAGGCAACTTTCTTAAGTCAGCATGAGTTTGAGCTTAGAAATCGATGGCAGACGAGTCGCCAACTCATCCGAGTGCTTAAAAAGCTATCTTATCGAAAACTTTGTTTAGGGGGATGGGAGCACCCAGAGTTTTGGGTCGCCGCGTTTTACAGTGCCCGCTTAAAAAATGGCCTATGCTTGGAGTCCGGCTTAGAGAGTGTTCAAGTCGGAATCAAAGCTCGCATCAAACAACTCTTTTTATCCCGGATGTCAACCGTGTTGGCGACTGGGGATGCTCAAGTGAACTTGGTAAAGCAACTGGGGTTTAAAAAACCGATCATAAAGACTCATGGGGTTGGGATCTTACACACCAGTGAGCCAAGTCATTCAAGAGCACCAGGGCGTCGCTTTTTGTACGTGGGTCGATTGGCCAAGGAAAAAGATGTTGAGCTGATGTTTGAGGCCTTTAGGCAAAAGCCTGATTATCACTTGACGGTGGTCGGAGAAGGCGATTTAACCGTACCGGCATTAAAAAATATTGACTACAAAGGGCATGTGACGCCGGATGCGTTGACTAAGATTTACCATGACCATCACGTGCTGGTGTTAGCTTCGCGCCATGAGCCTTGGGGACTTGTTGTTGAAGAAGCGCTGTATCATGGGCTTCAAGTCGTGGTCTCAGATAAAGTCGCAGCCAAAGAGTTGATCGAATCACCGGCACAAGGTTGTGTCTTCGAGGCTGGTAATTTAAGGCAATTAATGGAGTCTTTAGATCTTATGGGGCGCACCTCCCAAGAGAGTCCGTTCGATGCAAGAGATAGCTTTGAGCGTCGTACCCGAAAACAACTCAGCGCTTACGAGAAGGCTTTGGCATGAACGTGCTGATGGTGCATAATTTTTATCAATCCCACCTAACGGGGGGAGAGGATTTGGTTCATCAACATGAGCTCAACGCTCTCAAGGCGCAACTTGGGGACGGGCATGTCTTTGAATATAAGGTCTCGAACGATGACATGAGTCTAGCAGGGCTTTTGTTTGGGCTTTGGTTTTCTCGAAAGCATTATCGTGCCATCAAGACATTATGCAAAACTCATAAAATAGACATTGTTCATGTGCATAATTTCTTTCCTCTTCTCACGCCGAGTGTTTTCTGTGCTGCCAAAAAGGCGGGCAGCAAAGTGGTGCATACCTTACATAATTATCGTTGGTGGTGTTTAAGCGGGACGCTGTTTTATCAAAACCAAGCGTGTCATCGATGCGTGCAAAAAAAAAGCCGGCTTCCCGGCATCCTAAGAGGATGTTATCGAGGCTCAAAGATACAATCGTTGACGGCGGGGCTTGCGTTTCATTGGTATCAGCGGTTTTTAAACAAAGTCGATGCCTTTGTTGCGCTTTCAGAACATCAATATCAAACCTTAAGCTCACTTGTCCCAACTGAGAAACTCAAGCTTAAACCTAACGCAGTCTCGGTTCCGAACCAAAAGCCTTGTGTTGATAAGTCTGGGTATGTCTTTGTTGGCCGACTCGAGTCGGGAAAAGGCATCGAGGTATTGCTTGAGAGCTTTTCTACGCTTGGGGCAGACTTTGACTTAACGGTGATAGGGGATGGCCCCCTTTATGAGACGCTCGTAAAAAGATATGAATCCAAACACATTCGGTTTTTAGGCACGCAGCCACCCTCAGTGGTCGAAGCGTCTTTGCGAGCCGCTAAATATTGTGTGCATCCAAGTCTTTACTATGAAACCTTTGGGTTGACGCTTGTCCAAGCATACGCCCAAGCAACCCCAGTCATTGGCTTTCATATTGGTACGCGAGTTGAGCTGATCGACGACAACGTTACCGGCTTTTTGTGTGAGCCAGATACTCTAGCTCAAACCATTCGCCAGGCACAGGTTTTTGACGGATACGAGCGTATGTGCGAAAAAGCGTTTGAAAAAGCTCAAGAGTTTTCATCCAAGGCGGTGACCGAGAAGCAAGTTCACCTATATGAGTCTTTGTTGGAGCATGCATGAAAAGTGTCAGTGTGATCACGGTCGTTCGAAACAACGAGCGCACCATCGAGCATTGTTTGCAATCGGTGGCCAATCAGAGTCACCCGAACGTTGAGCATATTGTGCTTGATGGCCAGTCGACGGATGCCACGTTCAAACTTATCCAAGATTTTGCTAAGCATCACCCGAATGTGAAAGCCTTTTCTCAGGCCGATGAAGGCATGTACGATGCCCTTAACAAGGGGATTGGCATGGCCTCGCATGAGGTCATTGCTTTTTTGCACTCCGACGATGTGTATGCGCATGACGATGTGCTTAAAGAAGCCTGCCTAAACATCCAAGACGTGGATGCCGTGTACTCCGACTTAGTGTATGTGAAAGCGGATGATGTCCATCAAGTGGTTCGATATTGGCGCTCAAAAGCGTTTAAACCTGGCTTGTTTACTTACGGTTGGTGCCCACCCCATCCGACTTTGATGATTAAAAGGGCCAAGTACGAACAATTAGGTGGCTTTGACATCTCTTTGCCGATTGGCAATGACGTCGAACTTATGATGCGGTTTTTTGAAAAGCATCATCTCAATGCACGGTATTGCCCCAAGGTCTGGGTCAAGATGCGCATGGGGGGGATCTCCAATCGCTCAATAAAAAATATTTATCGGCAAAACCAAGTCATTGCCAAGTCCTTTAAAAAAAATCAATTACCCTTTTCTTGGGCAAAGTTTGTCACAGGAAAGCTAATCTCGCGTGCCTCTCAATTTATCAAAAAGCCGGAGCTGGTATGAATGTTGTGATCACAGGAGCCACAGGCTTTGTGGGACAACGCTTATGCGAACGATTATCCGGTCGATACACCACCATCCCTGTTACGCGTAAGGCCACGGGAGCGGCTCAATCCTGTGTCGTTGAAGATCTTGGGACCCCTTTTGAACTAAGTCAGCCATCCCCTTGTGTTATCCACCTTGCTGGGTTGGCGCATCGAAAGGACGAGTCCTCTCATTCGCAAGAGTATGAGCGCATCAACGTTGAGGGCACTAGAAATCTTCTTGAGGCAAGTCTAAGACAAGGTCTAAAACGGTTTATCTTTGTCTCAACCATTAAAGTCTATGGTGAATATTCCAAACAGGCCTTTGATGAGTCAACCCCACTTAATCCAGTCGGCCCTTATGCAAAAAGCAAAGCAACCGCTGAAGCACTTGTTCAAGAGTACGCGGCTCAACATGGCTTTGACTATCTGATTATCCGCCCGCCGCTGGTGTACGCAACCCATGCCCTTGGCAACATTCAAACTTTATCAAAATGGCTTAAAAAAGGGTTTCCTTTGCCGTTAGCCGGCCTAAATAATCAGCGTTCTATGATAAGCCTTGATGGCTTATGTGAATTCATTGAGCATGGCCTTGAATCAAAACAAGGGCTTAATCAGGCTTACGTGGTTAAAGATTTAGATCTTTCAACGTCCGAATTTATTTGTCGCTTAGCGAAGGATTTAAACGTTAACCCACGATTGTTTTATTGCCCGCTTTCGCTTTTAAAAGGGCTTGGCGCCTTGGCTGGGAAGTCTGAGATGGTCGACAAACTGACTGGTTCTCTTGTGGTTGATGCCACAAAAGCGCAAACCCTATTGCGTTACCCTACACGCTAAGAGCCTTTCTTTTTTGGATTAGATGGTTACAATAAAGGCCAATTTTTGCAGTAGGGGATGGTCTGGTTTGACAGACGTATTTGATTTAAGTGGCGCCGCTTCACTCAAGCATCATTCTGAGGTCGATGCAGCGCACATCAGTTCTGTTCAATATGGCGTAAGCGCCATTGCCCTGGTGGATTCAAGCTTTTCAATCCTCCACAGCTTGCCTTCTTTACTTAACCAGGCCTACATCCGCGAAATCTTGTTGGTGGATGTGGGCATGTCGGATATGTTGTCTTCCACCTTGACCGGTGTGGCGGAAGAATTTGGTCAAGTAAAGATTTTGCGTTTTAAAGGCAAGTCCTCAGGGGAAGCACTGAACCTCGCTGCAAAAAAATCCGTAGGTCACTATTTGATGTTTATCGAAGCTGGGGTGAACTTACCATCGGATACCTGCGAGCAGCTCGTGGATGCTGGTATGTTAGCCTTTGAGGGTAATTGGGTTGTATGCGCTGCCGTCAACGCGTTGCCTTCCAAGCCACTTCAGGGGCCTAAACAGGCGCTCAAACAAGCGTTGTTGAGAAATACAAAGGACTCGCTTGCCTCTTATTCTGAGCACGTAAACTACTTGAGTCAGATCCAAAAAGGATGTTTTCTTTTAGCTCGCTCGGTCTTTTTTGACAACGATGGGTTTGACCCAGCCTGTGAGCTTGAGGCTAGGTTTGCGGACTTTAGCATGCGCCTGCATATGAACGGTGGCAGCATTTATCAAAAGAAAACCCTTCGAGTGGGCTACCCAAAGCACCATAAAGCGAATCGTGGTTCATTGTCACAGGCGTATGGCTGGGTTAAATACTATTTTAAGCATTATCGTCAATCTTCACAGCGTCGATGGTTATACCCTTTAACGGTGGTGTTAATCCTTCAAGGGATCATGCGTTCATGCCTTTCGTGGGGAGCCCATCTATTTGAGCGACGTCCATCGCTTAATCAAACGCTCAAAAATGTCACCCGTAAATCTAAACGAGAGGCAAAATCGTCCTCTTAAATGGCTCCTGACTTTTTTCAGTGGCATCAAGATGAGTTCTTTACAGTCTCTCTAAAGAAGGCCCTCACTCGTGCGGGCTTAAGCAATCTCGGAAAATAAGGCGTTGATTTTCATCGCCTCTTGGCACTTTGCTCATGAGTTGGTACCATGGGCTGGCTTTTTAAGATAGTTCTATATATTATGGTGACCTTGCCGGTCCCCTCGCAACACTACATTGCGAACCCCGTCAGATCCGGAAGGAAGCAGCGGTAGTAATGGACGTGTGTGCCGGGGTGTGGCTGGTAAGGTTGCCACCATTCATTCTAAATTCAGGATAGTTAAGTGACTTATAAGGTTCTCGCACGAAAGTGGCGGCCTCAGACCTTTGAGCAGTTGGTTGGCCAAGATCACATCACCAAAGCGCTGAGTCATTCTCTTGGCACTCAAACTCTAGCCCACGCTTATTTATTTTCAGGCACACGAGGTGTCGGAAAAACCACGGTCGCGCGTATTTTTGCGAAAAGCCTGAATTGCGAACAGGGGGTTTCATCAACGCCCTGCGGTCAGTGTCAGTCTTGTTTGGATGTGGATGCTGGTTGTCACCCTGATTTGATTGAAGTGGATGCGGCTTCTCGAACGAAAGTCGAGGACACGCGAGAGCTCTTAGATAATGTGGTATATGCGCCAAGCGTTGGTCGGTATAAGATCTATTTGATTGACGAAGTTCATATGCTATCTGGCCATAGCTTTAATGCGCTGTTAAAAACCTTGGAAGAGCCACCTGAGCACGTCATTTTCTTGCTGGCCACCACCGATCCGCAAAAACTGCCCATTACGGTTTTATCTCGTTGTCTTCAATATCATTTAAAGCCGATAAGTCATGCCTTGCTTCAAGGTCAACTTGCTTATGTTTTAGAGCAGGAGAATATTTCCTTTGAAGAGAGCGCACTCGAAGCCCTCGCGCATGGCGCAAGTGGCTCGATGCGAGATGGGCTCTCTCTTTTAGAGCAAGCCATCCAAGTGGGGCAAGGGCAAGTCACCCTTGATTCTGTGGATGAGATGTTGGGTCATCGTTTCCATAGTTTTATCAGCCCCTTATTAAAGGCCATTCTTGCCCAAGATGCTCATCAAGCCATGACACAAATTCAATTGATTCATGAGCAAGGGGCTGACTTTGAGGCCGTAGGTGATGCTCTACTTGGTGTGTTTCATGCTTGGTCAATTGCCGCTGCTTTGAACCATCAAGTCGAACGGATGGCGCAGTTTTCAAATACCCCTAAAGAATGGGTTGAGCTAGGTCAGACCACGAGTGCAGAGCAGATTCATCTTTTTTATCAGATGATGCTCAAAGGTAAGCAAGAACTTGCTTTAGCTCCGACTTTGCGAATGGGCTTTGAGGTTTTGATCATCCGTTTAATCCATTTTAGGCCTTTTGAGTCCAGTGAGATTTCAGCCGTTCCGGTCAAGACGGTATCCCATGGCCAAGCCCCCACGTTAGCGGCCAAAGAGCCCGTATCGGCCAAAGAATCAGTGGCGCCATCCTTGAAAACGCCATCTCAGCCCCCATCTATAAAGCAAGCACATAAAGAGGCTAGCCCTCAAGAGCGTATGGCTCCACCTGAACCTGCTCCGTTAGCCCCACTGGTTGACGAGCCGATGGGCGCAAGTCATACCCCGGATTGGTCTAACATTGCCCCCAAACTAGCGTTGGTGGGCCTTGCTAAAGTGCTGGTACAAAACTGTGTGATTGGTGCTTGGCAGTTGCCCAATGTGCAACTGATTTTGGACGATCGCCAAGCGGCTTGTTTGAACGACAATCGCATTAAAAAAATTGAACAAGCGCTGTCTGAGCACTTGGGCAAACCTGTGATTTTGAAGATCACTTCAGGTGAGGTGGGCAACCAGAGCCCTCTCAAGCAAGAGCAAGTAAAAGCCCAACAAGCTCAAGACGAAGCGCATGAAAAGCTCAACCAAGACGAGAATGCACAACATCTCATCAAAGCCTTTGATGCAAGTGTGCAAAAAGTTGAGCTGGTTGATGATGAACAACAAGAGGTGAAGTAATGGAAAACGATAACAACATACAAGGCATGATGAAACGTTTGATGGAAAACGCTAAAACCATGCAAGAGGGTTATTCGAAAATGACCGCAGAGAATAAACATAAAACCGTTAAGGCTTATGCTGGTGGTGATATGGTTGAAGCGGAAGTCAATTACTTACTGGAAGTCGTTGGCGTTAAATTCTCAGAGGCAGCCTTCAACGAAGACAAAGCGGTACTGGAAGACTTGACTGCTGGCGCCATCAACCAAGCCATGGTCAAAGCCAAAGAGGCCGTTCGTGACGAAATGACCAAGCTCACGAAAGGGGCAGGCTTGCCTGAGCAATTTGCTGAAAACTTTACTCAGTAGAGGTTGATTTTGGATTTTTCCCCCCTGATTCAACAATTGATTAATTCACTCAACGTGTTGCCAGGTGTTGGGCCTAAAACTGCCCAGCGCATGGCGTTCCATATTTTGGAGCGTGATCCACAAGGGGGGCTGCACTTAGCGGATAGGCTTACGAAAGCTCTGGAGTCTATCGATCGCTGTCAGCGTTGTCGCATTCTTTGTGAAATGGAGATATGCGGGCTTTGCCAAGATAAAGCTCGGGATCCAAAGCTGTTGTGTGTGGTTCAATCTCCCTCGGACGTGCTGGCCCTAGAGCATGCAGGTGGCTATCGAGGTTACTACTTCGTATTGACCGGTCACCTATCTCCCATTGATGGCATAGGCCCTGAAGATATTGGGATCCCTCAACTTGAGCAAAGGCTCAAAGAAGATGAGCTCAAAGAAGTCATTTTAGCCACCAATGCCACCGTGGAAGGTGAGGCGACAGCCTTTTATATTAGCCAGATGGCCAAGCAATTTAATCTGAAAACGACTCGTATTGCGCAAGGGGTTCCCTTGGGAGGCGAGCTTGAGTATGTGGATGGAAACACATTGTCCAGAGCCTTGGTTGAGCGGAACGAAGTCTAGTTCAATCTTACCATTATCCTATATCGGCCTTGAATCTTGGCCAATCGTCCCCAGTATTGATACTAAGCATATTGTTCCATTTCAATAGGAGTTGTCATGTCAGCCACCGCTGCCAAAGAGACCCATGGTTTCCAAACCGAAGTGAATAAGCTGTTGCATCTGATGGTGCACGCTTTGTATTCCAACAAAGAAATCTTCCTGCGTGAGCTGATTTCGAATGCTTCTGATGCGGCTGATAAGTTGCGTTTTGAAGGGTTGAATGATGATTCTTTGTTTGAAGGCGACAGTGAGCTTCGAATTAAAGTCACCTTTGATCGTGACCATAAGACCGTGACCATCGCCGATAACGGCATTGGCATGAGCAAAGATGAAGTGATTCAAAACCTGGGTACCATTGCTAAATCAGGAACCCAAGAGTTTATGCAAGCGTTGACCGGTGACGAAGCCCAAGACAGACAACTCATTGGTCAGTTCGGTGTGGGTTTTTATTCCAGCTTCATTGTCGCCGAAAAAGTCCAAGTTCGCACTCGACGCGCCGGTTCTACTGAGGGGTGCTTGTGGGAGTCTACAGGAGAAGGCGAGTACACCATTGAGTCGGTTGAAAAACCAAACCGTGGAACTGAAATCACCTTATTTTTAAAAGAGGGCGAAGAAGAATTCTTATCGCATGCAAGATTACGTCATGTGATTACTACCTACTCTGATCATATCTCTATCCCCATTTACATGGATGAAGAGCCCAATGAGGCAAAAGAAGAGGAAGCGCCATCAGAGCCAGAAGAAGTGGTCGTCAACAAGGCCCAAGCTCTATGGACGTTACCAAAGTCAGACATTGATGATGAGCACTACGAAGAGTTTTATAAGCATATTGCTCATGATTTTGAAAAGCCTTTGTCATGGGCTCATAACAAAGTCGAAGGTAAGCTTGAATACACGTCGTTGATTTATATTCCATCTCGAGCTCCTTTTGATATCTGGCAGCCCGATCGCAAACGAGGACTTAAGCTGTTTGTCCAACGTGTCTTTATTATGGATGATGTTGAGCAGTTTCTGCCTCACTACTTGCGCTTTGTTCGTGGGATCATCGACAGCAATGACTTACCATTGAATATCTCCCGTGAAATCTTACAATCGAATCGAGTCATTGACTCCATTCGTAATGCGATGGTCAAACGTGCCTTGTCGATGCTTTCTGATTTGGCTAAAACAGACTCCGATCGCTATCAGCAGTTCTGGAGTGAGTTTGGTCAGGTGCTTAAAGAAGGACCGGCTGAAGATTTTGCCAACAAAGAAGACATTGCCAAGCTCTTACGTTTTTCTTCAACACATACCGACCAAGCGGTACAAAATGTATCACTGGAAGACTACGTCAGCCGCATGAAAGAGGGCCAAGACAAGATCTACTACGTGGCAGCCGATACCTTTAATGCTGCATGTCACAGCCCGCATCTGGAAATCTTCAGAGAGCGTGGCATTGAAGTACTCGTGCTTTATGATCGCATTGATGAATGGTTGATGTCTCATTTGACCGAATTCGACGGCAAAGCGATTGCCTCCGTTGCCCAAGGTTCTCTGGATGACTTAGACTTTGCACAGTCTGAACAAGACAAACAAGCAACTAAGCAACACGTAGAGTCTCAACAAGAAGAGTACAAAGTGGTCTTGGACAAAGTCAAAGAAGTGCTTGGTGATAAAGTCAAAGAAGTGCGCTTGACCGAGCGGTTGCGTCATTCACCGTCATGCGTCGTCGCCGACGAGACAGGCATGACTTCTCAGATGGAACGTTTGATGAAACAAGCAGGCCAACAAGTCGCTTCTCAACCCATCTTAGAGTTGAATGGGGATCACTTGATCGTCAAACACCTCAAAGATAGTCTCGACTCCAATCAATTTGATGACTTATGTCACGTATTGCTCGATCAAGCCATCCTCTCAGAGGGAGGGCAACTTGAGAACCCAGCAAGCTTCGTAGCTAAGTTTAATCAGCTGTTGCTTGACCTGTCTAAATAAGAAAACCACACAAGGTGATTTGGTGCTCACATGGATTGAGTACCAACCCTTGAATCGACTTGCCTAAATCATTTAATATCACCTCTGGTCGTAAGGAGGTGATGTTAGGTGAGTCCTCAGAGCTATTACGTTGGCAAGTTTCTAAAGATACCTAGTCTGTTCTGGTTGAAAGCCACGTATGTACTGGCATTGATGCTCGCGACTTTTACCGCTGACGTTACGTTTAAGTTTTACTATTTTTTACTTCCCGCAGCCTCCCTTTTATTCCCTATTTTGTTTTTACTGCAAGGCCTAATTGGTCTGACTGATTCCGTATCAGGTATGTTTAGGTTCTGCCTTACCTGGTCATTGATTCATTTATTGATAGATTTGTTAGTCTTTGAGGTTCTTGGTTTGCCGTTCCATGAGTTTTGGATTGGGGATTGGGAAGATCATTGGACCGTCTATGGCATGCTTGTGTTGGGCTTAAACTTAGGCCTTGTGGTTCAAGCGACTTTTATCCACATTTGGCAGCGATTTGATTTTCAGTCCAAATACGTATGCGTAACCTTGGCAGCCCTTTGTGCCAATTGTGTGGATCTTGGGTTTTTATCGTTGACGCTCTATACCTACAATTTGGATGTGTACGATGCGACGTGGAAGTTGCTGACCTTGACGACGTTTAAACTCAATGTCTTGATGTTTTGTTTGCCCATAGGATGGTTACTCCTATGGGCTCACGAATACAAAGAAGCTTAATCGTTTAAGCCTTTTTGTTTTTGAAGTGCTTAAGGGTCAAGCAAACGAAAGGAGGGGCTGAAAACAGAGCAAGACCTGATGCCAGAATCATGGCAAATCGAGACGGATTTCCTACAAACTCCTCAGGCGGTACAAAGCCTACGGCAAACGCACCCACGCATGAGAAGGTACCCACGCCAGCAATGATCCACATCCCAACATTCCCAAAAGGAACACGATACAGACGGTGCGTGTTTGGCTCTTTGTAGCGAAGACGAAGCGCTGAAATAAACACACAGAAATACATGATAAGAATCAACTGACTTGCTAATGTGTTCAAGATAAAGTACGACTCGTTTACGGTCTCCATAAACAAAAAGCTTAAGGCTAGGGCAGTCGCGATGAACCCTTGAGCAAACAGAATCGCAACCGGTGAGCCATGCTTGTTGGTCTTCTTAGAGATGGCGGGTAAATCATCGTTCATCGCTGAAACCAATAACCCCTTGGATGGGCCAATAATCCAGGTGTTCACAAGCGCTAGGGCTCCGACCACGGACAAAAGCGCCAACACAGGAAGTAGCCACTCAAGCTGGAAAGCACCAAAGAACCCCTGGAAGGCCTGCATTAAGCCAGCATGGAACAAGATGTCTTCTTTGGGAACCACAAAAGAAATCGCAAGTGTGCCTAAAATGTAAATCGCAATGATGGTGAACGCGGCAATAAAAGTCGCTCTTGGGTAAGTCTTTTGCGGATCTTTGGTCTCATTGATGTGATAAGCCGCAACCTCTATCCCAGCAAAGCCAAGCAAGATTTCAGTGAAATAGATGAAGTTTGAGAGCTTCATTTCTGGAACCAAGGCATCGACTGAAAACTCTACCTGCAACGGTTGTCCAGAAAGCGCCCACCATGCACCAAGGCCAATGATGGCTACCCCAGGTATGATTGAGCCGAAAATAATCCCAATCGAACTCACGATTGAAGACGTCTTAATGGGCAAGAAGTTTAAAAAGGTTGAGCCCCATAATACCGCAAGCATAATGCCTAAAAGGAAATGACGATTCTCAGCGAGGACTGGACTGATTAAAAAGGCCAAGGTACCCGCAATAAATGAAAGCACCACAGGCAACCAAACCACACTTTCAATCCACTCAAACCAAATGGATAACGCTCCTAGGTTGTCACCAAAGGCCTGTTTCACCCAAGCGTACACCCCCCCCTGTTTTGGCCAACCTGAGGCTAACTCAGCACAAACCAAGGAAATTGGAATGAAAAAGAGTAAGGCAGATAAACCAAAATAAAAGACGGAAGCCCAGCCTTGAGTCGCTACTAAGGGAAGGTTTCTTAAGGCGATGATAGCAGATACACTTATCATGGACAGTGTGAATAGACCCAATACTCGCTTGGGCTCTGATACAGCAGTGGTGGTCACCGGAGTCATCCTCTAGTCATGGAGTTGAGCATTCTGCTCATGCTGAGCAGAACACCTAAATTAAGCCATCCATTATACTAGTTAGGCATAAAAATCAAAGGAGTGTTTCAACATGCATAACATTTTAGTTGCAGGAGCCGGCAAAATTGGACGCCTTATTGCCTGCCTGTTAGCCGAATCCAGTGCCTATCAAGTCGTTCTCTCCGATATTGAGCCAAGCACCTTAAATGAGGAGCAGTTGGGCAATCAGGCAAACACCATTAAAGTCATCCAGCTGGATGCAACGGATGAGGCGGCGGTCCTCAAAGCTCATGACACCCATCAATTCCAAGCCGTCATCTCCTCTTTGCCGTACTTCTGCAACGAACCTTTAGCGAAAGTTTGCCATAAGCTGGGTTTACACTATTTTGATTTGACCGAAGATGTGGAGGTGACGCATCAAATTGAAGCGTTGGCCAAAGGAGCAAAAAGTGCGTTTGTCCCTCAATGTGGGCTAGCCCCGGGCTTTATTAGCATTGTTGCCAATGACCTGATGCAAGGCTTCGATGAGTTTGATGCAGTTCTGATGCGGGTGGGGGCATTGCCTGAACACCCTCATAATGCTCTGAAATACTCGTTAACGTGGTCCACCGATGGGCTCATTAATGAATATGGCAATCTATGTTATGGCATTCATGAGGGCAAAGAAGTCCCTTTGATCCCTCTTGAAGGTCTGGAAACCATTGAGATTGATGGCCTGCTTTATGAAGCGTTCAACACCTCAGGTGGTTTAGGCTCTTTGGCCAAAACCTATCAAAATCGTGTCAACACCATGAACTATAAGACTCTGCGGTATCCAGGTCACTGCAAACAGATGCGTCTGTTGATGAATGATTTAAAACTGAATCAAGATCGCGACACGCTTAAGCGCATATTAGAAAACGCTGTCCCCAAAACCTATCAGGATGTAGTCATTATTTATGTCGCCGTGCGTGGCATGCAAAATGGGCAGCTTCTAGAAAAGAATTACGTCAAGAAAATTTATCCCTGTGAAGTGGCAGGTAAACGTTGGTCGGCCATTCAAATCACAACCGCAGGCTCGGTATGTGCGATAGCCGACATCGTGCTTACCAACGTTGGTGATTATCAAGGGTTGGTGTTGCAAGAAGACTTTGTTTTAAAAGACGTACTTGAAAATCGATTTGGGCATTATTACGCATAAGGGGCCATCATGAATTGTTTGGATGCACTTGGGCTAAGTGAAACACAAAGCGGAACCAGCACAGGAGTAGGCTTTGAACCTACTCAAGGGGCGCCGATCATCGAATCGTTTAATCCAACCGATGGCAAGCTCATTGCCAGTGTGACCGCAAGCTCCGATGCGGATTATGAAAAAGTCATTAACCATTCTATCGAGACATTCAAACGTTGGTCCAAAGTGCCGGCCCCTCACCGCGGGGACATTATCCGACAAATCGGCGATAAGCTCCGTCATCATAAAGATGCGCTTGGTTCGTTGGTGGCCATGGAAATGGGTAAAAGCAAGGCCGAAGGCGACGGTGAAGTCCAAGAAATGATCGACATTGCGGATTTTGCGGTCGGCCAGTCACGCATGCTGTATGGGAAAACAATGCACTCGGAGCGACCTGAGCATCGCATGTATGAACAATGGCACCCTCTAGGCCCAGTCGGCGTTATCTCAGCGTTTAACTTTCCTGTGGCTGTGTGGTCTTGGAATGCATTCATTGCCGCGATTTGCGGGAATACGGTGATATGGAAACCATCTGAAAAAGTCCCCTTGTGCGCCATTGCGGTGATCAAAATCTGTCAACAAGTGCTGGCTGGCACCGAGTACGAAGGTCTCTTTTCACTGCTGATCCCCAAAGGGGTTGAGATGGTGCAAAAACTTGCTGATGACAAACGCCTGCCGCTTATTTCCTTTACAGGGTCTTGTGAAGTCGGTTGGGACATGGCAACACGGATCACCAAACGCCAAGGCAAACCCTTACTCGAACTAGGGGGCAACAACGCCATCATTGTTGACCAAAGTGCTAATCTTGATTTGGCCATCCCTGCCATTGTCTTTGGTGCCACTGGCACCTCGGGTCAACGCTGCACGACCACTCGCCGTCTTTTTGTTCACGAAACCATTTTTGATTCGGTGGTTGAGCGATTAAAAAATGCTTACGCACAAATTAAAATCGGCTCGCCTTTGGATCCAAAAAATTTGATGGGGCCTCTTATCGATCAGAACGCTGTGGAACAATACAAACAATCCATCGATGCCCTTAAAGAGCAGGGCGGTGAACTCTTATACGGGGGCAACGTCATCGAAGGGCCAGGCTTTTTCGTTGAGCCCACCCTAGCGTTAGCCCAAAATGACTGGCCAATTGTCCAGCAAGAAACCTTTGGCCCCATTCTGTACGTCATGAAAGTCTCTAGTCTTGAGCAAGCCATTGAACAACAAAACGCCGTAAGCCAGGGCCTCTCTTCAGCCATCTTTACCGATAACTTACGCCATGCAGAGCAATTTCTATCAGCCCAAGGCTCAGATTGTGGCTTGGCCAACGTCAACATCGGAACCTCAGGCGCTGAAATCGGGGGCGCATTTGGCGGTGAAAAAGCCACAGGAGGTGGTCGTGAAGCCGGCTCAGATAGCTGGAAAACTTATATGAGAAGACAAACTAATACCATCAATTGGGGTAATGAATTACCCTTAGCGCAAGGAATAACCTTTGATTTAGGCGAATAACGTGGTAAAAGCCTATAACCTTTAGAGAAGTGGGCTGCGATGGCAGATCAACTTGGATATAATGTTGTATTTAAACGAATGTATTGGAGCACCGTGTGGAAAAAGTTTGGCTGAATAGCTATGAGGAGGGCGTAGCCCATCAAATAGATTTATCGAAGTTTGATTCTTTGGTGGACTTTGCTGAAAGTTGCTTTGAAGAGCATGGAGATAAAGTTGCTTATACCTGCATGGGTAAAGGGATCACTTATCGCGAACTGGATAAATATTCAAAGGCTTTTGCCAACTATTTGATGCACGACTTAAAGCTTCAAAAAGGGGACAGGGTTGGCGTGATGTTGCCAAACGTCCTTCAGTTCCCCATTGCTATCTACGGCATCCATCGTGCTGGTATGGTTTCGGTGAACATTAACCCTCTATACACTCCTCGTGAACTCAATCACGTTTTGAAAGATTCCGATACCAAAGCACTTTTAGTCTTAGAGAACTTTGCTAAAGTGGCACAAGATGCGGTAGAGGGCACGGTCACAAACAACATTTTGACCACAGCCATTGGTGATATGTTGGGAGGTTTAAAAGGCACCATTGTGAATTTTGTGATTCGCAAAGTGAAAAAGATGGTCCCAGCGTATTCTCTACCTCAAGCGGTTGATTTTAAAAAGAGCTTGGAGTTAGGGGCAAAGCATGAATTCAACGGCCCTAAGGTCACTCAAGAAGACGTAGCTTTCTTGCAATACACCGGGGGGACAACCGGGGTAGCAAAAGGAGCTATCCTTACTCACAAAAACATGTTGGCCAATGTGATGCAGGCCATGGCTTGGATTGACAACCTCGTTGATGAAAACTTAGAAGGCGGGATCGTCACGGCATTACCGCTCTATCATATCTTCTCATTGACGGCGAACTGCTTGACCTTCTTAAAAGTTGGGATCCCCAACATCCTTATTACTAACCCAAGAGATATCCCTGGGTTTGTGAAAGAGCTGAAAAAGAATCCTTTTGCGGTCATGACGGGGGTGAATACTCTGTTTAATGCCTTGCTCAGAAACAAAGACTTCCAAGCTTTAGATTTCAGTAAGTTCCGTTTCACCTTAGGGGGCGGGATGGCCGTTCAAAGTTCTGTGGCCAAGCGTTGGCGTGAAGTCACAGGGGTGCCTTTGATTGAAGCCTACGGGCTTACCGAAGCCTCGCCTGCGGTGACCATCAACCCGATGAACTTGCCGGATTACAATGGCTCCATTGGTTTACCACTGCCCTCAACCGATGTTTCGATTCGTGATGAGAACAACCAAGAGGTTGGCTTTGGAGAGCCTGGAGAGCTTTGCGTCAAAGGGCCTCAGGTGATGCGCGGTTATTGGAAAGACGAAGAGAAAACCAAAGAAGCCTTTACCGAAGACGGCTGGCTTAAAACAGGTGACATGGCGACGATGGACAACAATGGCTTTGTGTACATTGTCGATCGTAAAAAAGACATGATTACGGTCTCTGGATTTAAAGTCTATCCAAACGAAGTCGAAGACGTGATTGCTAGCATCCCGGGTGTCGTTGAGGTGGCGGTCATTGGGATTGAAGACGAACGTTATGGCGAGCGAGTCTGTGCTTATGTGGTCAGCTCGGATGAGTCCGTGACCAAAGAAACCATACTTGCCGAATGCAAAAAGAATCTCACCAACTATAAGATGCCTCGTCAGATTGAATTCAAAGACGAGCTTCCTAAAACCCCGGTGGGTAAAGTATTAAGACGTGCTCTTAGAGAGCAAGTGATCCAAGAAGGTAAATAACGAATTTGCCGGTCTAGCGGTGGCGATGAGTAAATTGCTCGTCGTCACGCTTATCCTCTTTTCTCGTCAATTGCCCTACCTGAAACACTAAATCTCGTTTCATGCTTTGTAGCAACTTTTCAAACCCATTTTCTTCACTGGCTTTGGGTTGTCGGCTTTTTATGATATCAATAAGTGCGTAGAGCTTTTTGCCTCGTTCGAGCTCGCTAAGTGATTGGTCTTTTTGAATTTCATAGGCTTTTTCAACGAGAACACGCACCTCTTTTTTTATGCGACGAGCCTTAAAGGGCTTTTTCTTACTAAAGCATTTAGACTCAAGCTTGTGCACTTTTTCTGACATGGTGATGGCCTCAATGACATCATTCTCACTCAACCCTGAAATCATCGCACTGACCGGACCTTGTTGAATGCGCTCTTTAAGTGACTTTGGTTTGGCTTGTCTTAAGATGGGATCATTTTGTTTGAGGCAGTAATTCATGGCATCGGTTTTATTAAAAAAGAAGACATAATCATCGTTGGCGCCAATGGATTCACCCTCATGAATTTTCTTCATTTCACGTGTATGAGCCACGATAAAGATAGGCAGTGATTGAGTGTAGTTTTGCTGGATAGCACCTGCAACGCTTGATTTGTGGTATTTGATGAACGTATGATCTTTGGTCAAGAGTTGTCCCTTATAGCCATTGTGATCATGTTTGAGTCCAGCAGACTCCATGCGTCTCATGGCCATGTTCATTTTATCATTGGCCCCACCCGGATCATAAGCCCCTGTTTGGGTAAACGCACCATGCATCATCAGTGCTGCAACTAGGTCTTCTTTGACAAACTGTTTAATCTTCTCTTTAATGGATACTTTATTTTTTACGGTTAAATTATCAGGGTTTTCAAGGGCGTTTTGTATCCATAGATCGGAGACGTACATGGAGCAAACTTGGTATTCCACATGGTGGGCCTGAAAGGCTTTTTGACAATCACTCATCAAGGCTCGAGTCTTCTCATCCTTATAAAATTCTTTTCTTGAATGAAAGTGCTTATCGTGGACATGAATCATCTTAAATAAGTCATAAACCAAATGAGGGATGACTTCTTTGTTGAGTCTCGACTTGGTTTTAAAGTCTAAAAAGGGGGCTATTAATTTTAAATCTTCGGCGTGATCAATTGGAAGTTCAGCCAAGGCCTCAATCGGAAACTCAGATTCCGACTCTTCAATTTGAGACGACAGATAGCCCAAAAAGCCTACAAGTTCTTTAAAGTCTTGAAAATCTAAGCATGGCTTTTCTCGAAGGTAATCGATTTTGGCTTGCAAGGCTTTCGTTTGTTGTTTTCGAACCGGGCTGGAAGTGGCGTGTTTAGCGCCAAGGATGAGTTTGGCAGAAGCACCCAAGACCGTACTAGGGGTGGCCTCATCGTACATGTGTTCAATGGGGCTTTTGCCCTTGTTGGATGCATATCTGTCTAAAAGATCACGGAATGCATTGGCGTTAAAGTGCATGATACCCTCCTAGCCACTATAGAGTGACTAGGTGAGGGGAAGGTTCCCTTTGATGAGCACTCATTTACCAGGGTTGTCTTAGTGCAACTCCATCGTGATGTGCCCACTTAAATAACTCAATACATCATCGTAGGTGCTCAATGGGAGAGGGGCGTCGCTGACCAAAAGGAGACGACTTTCACCTTGATCCGATAAAAGGGTTGTGTCTATCAGGTGACCGTCTTGGACTGGGCTAGCATCAATCAGAACATCCGACAAATGCAGCGTCTGTGTGTTTTTAAAGTTGATGGTGCTGTCGGGGGTGTCAATGACATCAACGGCTACCACCATCGTGGGAATGGGGGCTGCGAGATCAATAATAAGGTTCGTATCCTCTGGTGATTGCACAATCACCAAGTCCCCCTCGCTGGGTAGATGGATGTTTCCTTGATCATTCGCTTCATTGATGTGCCCAATGGTGGCTTGGTACGGCGCGTGATAGATGTTAAGACTTGCATCAAACGGCTCATCATAGAAAGGATCGACAAACGTGTAATCAAGCCGATCGAACCCATATTCATTGTTGCCTAGATAATACAAATCACCAGCATCATCGATGATGGCAGAGGCACCGCTTGGCAGCTCGAAGGCCAACGGCTCATTTTGATCAATAAAGATATGCACTTGCTGGTTGTTCTCAAACGCAAGCGCCCCGTACTCGTCAAGATGATGATCAAGAATGTATTGATTGGCATCTGGGCTGTAAAACCAGATCTCTGAGAGCGTTGAGCTTGCATCATGAAGCTCACCAATCAAATCTACATGATGATAGGCCGGTAGGGTTTGAAAAAGCTTTTCCGAAAAGGATTCAAGTTCTGATTGCGTCGAGAAGATGTAGTCATGATTGGTGGCTACCTCTTCTAATGCTTCTATCACGGAGAGCTCATTGCCAATGCTTACAGCAAAGCAATCGATTTGAGATATGAATGAGTTTGGGATCTCATCCTTTGGGTTGGTGATGAATTGATGCCATGGGCCCCAAGTTTGCGGCCATAAATCGGTGTCTGTGGCCGAGTGCTCGTCATTGGGCTGCCCATCCGAGATGAAATACACCTTAAACGCATGCTCTGAAAATTCAGGGTTGACTAAATCCGACTCAATTTGGGTGCGTGCGTGGTAGAGTGCATCGTTATAATGGGTTCCTCGCCCTAATGCTCCCCCTGTATTGGGGTTCATCATTCGAACTTCGATCCCATCATCACTGTGGCTCCCTGAGCCCAAGATATAAGCCTTGGCATCATCCATCGATGTGGCCGTGTACACAAAAGCGCCTTGATTGTTTGGGTTAGATGAGAAAGGAATGATGTTGATTTCTAAATTGTCCGTGACTTGTTCATACCCTTCAAGAATTTCAATCATCGAGTGCTTGGCTCTGTCTAATCGATTTAATCCATCGGGTGCGTTGGTTAACATGGAGCTGGACACATCAATCACAAAGGTTAAATGATAGCCGCCACTTCCATGTTCGTATTCAACGCCAACATGTTGCTCTTCAATATCAAAGCTAGGTAGTAGCTCAAAAAACTGAGCTTGTCCTAACGAGTCAATAAAGTGTACGAGGGGTCCATCCCCCTGAGTGAGCATGATCTGTGTCAGGCCGGACGGCTCAATGGTGCTCATGGGGGAAAGAGAAACATCAAGCGTCACTTCCGTGGTGCCTGCAGGGATCACTAACTCACCAGTTTCAGGGTTGAAATTTGCTCCCTCAAGAAAGATATCATTCGGATAGGTGACTTGAAGGACTAGATCTTCGGGATACCCAAAGTCACTTGTAATGGTAAACGTTCCACCCTGATCGCCATGGATGACCGTATCATTGATTTGAATCGAGGGTCGCACCACAATGCTTGGAACAGGGGGCTCATCAATATCCACTTCAGGGATGTCGATGATCGTGACTCCATCACGTTGATTTATACCCGCTGAAGCACTCACAGAGCGATTTGCTTGCGCGATAAAAGGATCAATACTCAAATTACCCTCAGGCTGAGTGATTCTTAAGTCTTGAGGGATACTAATGACCTGGGCGTCATGCCCATACTCGGACTGGGCCGGGGATAAGAAGCCGTTTCTAGGCTTGAGCTCTATCTCATCATCACCACCATCGAGCGGGGCCTCTTCGTTGAGTAGAGCAATCTCAACTAAATCGTCATCCTGAATAAGAGTTTCGGTAAGATCTTCCATACAACACACCTATCGTTCGATCTCGTTGAGATCATTCCATGAACTTGAGAGAAAAAAAAGCCCCAGTAAATGGGGCTTTGTTCGAGCAGAGGGCTTAGGCCTGAGTTTCTGTGGACTCAGCTTTTTTCTCTGTGGTTTGAGTTTGAGCTGTGGTCGAAGGAGCGTTTGACTCAGAAGTCTTCTCCTTAGACGCTGTGGCCGTCGAGGACTCGACCTTAGTTTCTGAGGAAACCTCTTTCGTGGCCTCGACTTTCTTTGTCTCTCCTGTGGTCTTCACTTTGAGATTCAAAGGAGAGTCAGGCAAGGTCACATTCAACTCAAGCACCGATTGGTCGCCATGCTGCTCGAGCTGCACTTTGATCTGCTCTTTATCAATGTTAATGTACTTACTGATTACTTCAAGCAACTCTAATTGCAAGTCTTTAATGAAGTTCTCATTTTTAGAACGATTACTCTCATGAGATACGATGATTTGTAAACGCTCTTTGGCAACCTGGGCGGCCGTACGTTTCTGGGCTTTTTGCCCTCTTAAAAAATCAAATATTTTCATGTGAGCTCCTGAAAGGTGATATTTTCTTCATCAAGTTGCGGATCCAATTCTCTTCACCTTCAGAAGAAGTCTTTTCACCAAGTAATCTTGCTACGGCTGTGTCATAGGCCAGACGAGCGTCTGAGGTTGATTCATCCATGGTCACAGGAATACCCTTGTTGGAGGCACTCAATACAGCTGTGGACTCAGGAATCACCCCTAACAATGGGATAGAAAGGATTTCTGTGATGTCTTCAATACCAAGCATCTCTCCACGCTTAACTCGAGCTGGTGAATAACGAGTGACCAAAAGATGCTCTTTGATGGGCTCCAATTGGTTTTCAGCACGATAAGATTTGCTTGAAAGCACGCCCAGAATGCGATCAGAGTCACGGACCGAGGAAACCTCTGGATTGGTAACAATCACGGCTTCATCGGCATAGTAAAGGGCCATTAAAGCACCTTTTTCAATACCCGCAGGCGAGTCACAAATGATGTAATCAAACTCTTCTCTGAGCTCTTTTAATACGCGTTCGACGCCTTCATGGTTTAATGCGTCTTTATCACGAGTTTGAGAAGCGGGCAGAATGTATAAGTTTTCTTCTCTTCTGTCTTTAATAAGTGCCTGACTTAAATTGGCATCTTCGTTGATTACGTTCACGAAATCGTAAACAACGCGTCTTTCACAACCCATGATTAAGTCGAGGTTTCTTAAACCGATATCAAAATCGATGACGACAGTCTTATTACCGCGCTTTGCAAGGCCAGCTGAAATAGCTGCACTTGTTGTGGTTTTACCAACACCACCTTTACCCGATGTGATAACAATGACTTTTGCTTTGGTCTTGTCCAAGGTTCTACCCTTACTCAGTTACATACCCTAGTTACAATCGGTGGGCGCACTAAGACTCCCCCGAAAAGATTCTATGAGTATAGTTTATTTAATTAAAGCTCAGAAAACTGTAGACAATCGTCGACAAGATGCACACGCGCGGCTTGCTTCCAACGTGTCTCTTTCAGATCTTCACTTATTTTATATTGACCAGCGATAGACACCAATTCAGCTTCTAAACTTTTACAGAATATCATGGCCGTTTTGCTGCCTGTGATGCCGGCGAGGGCTCGACCTCTTAACGGCCCAAACACGTAGATGTTTCCATCCGCCAATAACTCAGCGCCTGGGCTAACTGGTGCGAGCACAAGTAAGTCACCACCTGGCGAATAAATTTGCTGGCCTGAGCGGACTGGGTTTGTGATGATTTTGGTTGGTGATCCTGACACAACACCTAACTGTGGATTAGGCTCAACCGTTTCGGGTTTTTCGTTCTCTTTGGATGGAGAAGCACTCGAGCTTGGCTTTGAATCAATACGGATGTTTTTCTCGTACGCATGCTTGGATTCAGGCATGACAGCCAAAGCATTGTCCAAAGCATTTTGATGGTATTCTTGGCGCACGCCACGAATGCCAACAGGGATCAGCTTGTGCTTTCTTAAGGTCTCATTAATGCCTTTAAAATTGAGTCCTTGGTTTTGATCAATCAATGAACAATCAACCACGACAGGGGCATTATGAAAAAATTTGGGTGCGATCTTGATCTTCTCTTCTAGCAAGGCACTTAGCTCAGACTCAACATCAGTGTGTAAGACGACTGTCGTCAAAGTAAACACACCACCTTTTAACGTAAACGCATCCGTGATTTGGGCCGCTTGGGCCTCAGCTGTAGTCATAAAGCTAAACTCTTGATAGTGAAAATGAAAAGCCCGTAATAAGCATGAAGGCTATCATGTCGGCTTATTACGGGCAAGTTGAGGGTAAGTTCTAACGTTTTTCGTTAGCAACTTCAATAGGAACTGGACGACGTTTTACCGAAGAAATTTCAGCATTTTTCTTTCTAACGCCAACTTCATTGAACGGGAAGTCATCCACCGCAATCACTTTATTACTTAGTTCTTCAGCTTGAGCCAATCGAGTTGCCTCTTCTGCATTAAGTATTTTCGCTTTCACGGCCGCTTCAATGGCTTCAGCTGTAGTTCTAGCTTGTATGGCATTTGATTTCACCGCTTCAGTTAAGCGTTTTCTCAAAGGCTCAGTTTCTAGCACTTCTTTAAAGGCTTGCATCAGGATATGAATGGTATCGTTTTCATTTTCACTGACGAAGGTGTCGGAGACCAAGCGTTGCTGATAAGTGCTTTCTTGACAAAGTCGTTTGGTGATTTCACGGTTCAAGACATCTTTAGGTGGCTTAGTTGGTTTGCCGTAGGGCATCAACAAGACACGAAGACCGGCAGCAGCAAACCGGTTAGGCATGTTGCTAAGAATGCTGTCAATGCTTGACCAGAAGTTATTCAAACACCAAGACAAAGACCATTCCATGAAAGGAATTTCATCTTCAGGACGCTCATTATCAGCAAAGTACTTTAATACCGATGAGCCAATATAAAGCATGGACAGGCAGTCACCTAATCGAGCCGAGATGGATTCTTTAAATTTAAGTTTTCCACCCAAAAGAATCATCGCACTGTCAGCCAGCAAGGCATAAGCACTCGCCGCGCGAGAAAACTGGCGATAGTACTTGGCTTCCACTGAACGAACTGGGCTTCCAGCAAATCGTGCAAACGTTAACCCATGGAACAAGGAGCGGGTAATGTTTGAAAACAAATAGCTGATATGAGCAGAAAATTCTCTATCAAACTCATCAATTTTACCGGCTTTGACAAGCTCCATCTCTTTTAGGATGTGTGGATGACAGCGAATCGCTCCTTGACCGAAGATAATCAAGCATCGAGTTAGGATGTTTGCGCCTTCTACCGTGATGGCGATAGGTGCCGATTTATACCCGATCGCAAGGTAGTTGTTTGGCCCTTGAATCACCGCTTTACCGGCATGAACGTCGAAGGCATCCACGGAGATTTTGCGACCAAACTCAGTCACGTGGTACTTGGTAATCGCACTTGGGACCGAAGGCTTTTCACCTTTGTCGATGGCATGGGCGGTGAAAAGGCGAGTGGCATCCGACATGTAGGTGTAGGCACCGACACGCGCAACCGCTTCTTGTATCCCTTCAAACGCACTAATGGAGGTGTTGAATTGGCGACGAACCGTCGAGTAGGCCCCCGTAGCGATGGCGGCAAGCTTCGAGCCACCCAGGCTTGTTGAAGGCAATGAGATTGCTCGGCCAACACTCAAACACTCGACCAACATGCGCCATCCTTGCCCGGCCATTTCTGGGCCACCAATGATGAAATCAAGGGGGACAAACACATCTTTACCTTGCGTTGGACCATTCATGAACGGGATGTCGCAGGGTAAGTGACGATTCCCAATGGTGATCCCCTTTGTTGAGGTTGGGATCAGGGCACAAGTAATGCCAAGTTCTTCTTGATCACCTAACAAATGATCAGGGTCATACATCTTAAAGGCAAGGCCAAGAATAGTTGCGACTGGCGCTAGTGTGATGTAACGCTTGTCCCAGTTGAGCTTAAGCCCGATGATTTCTTTGCCTTGGAAGGTTCCTTTACAAACCACACCGCTGTCTGGAATCGAGCCAGCGTCTGAGCCGGCTGTTGGGCCCGTTAGTGCAAAACAAGGGATCTCTTCGCCTTTGGCAAGCCTTGGAAGGTAATATTCTTTTTGCTCTTTGGTACCGTAGTGCATCAAAAGCTCAGCAGGACCTAGAGAGTTCGGGACAGATACCGTGGTCGATAATACAAGCGAGCGGCTCGAAAGTTGGGCAATGATTTCAGAGTGAGCCACTGCAGAAAACTCTTTGCCGCCGTACTCTTTAGGAATAATCAGAGAGAAGAAGCCTTCTTTTTTAATGTATTCCCAGACATGAGGGGGTAAATCTTTGGTTTTTTCACAGACTTCCCACTCGTCGACCATCTCACAGACCTCTTGTAGAGGACCATTGATGAAGGCAATCTCTTCCGCGGTTAATTTAGGTTTATCGCCTTGCGTCAGTTGGCTCCACTGAGGCTTACCTGAAAAAAGCTCACCATCCCAGCCAACAGTCCCAGCTTCCAAAGCCTCTCTTTCAGTGTCGGACATGCTAGGAATGGATTTTTGAAAGATTTTGTAAACCGGATCAATAAAATATTTACGACGAAAATCTGGATGATTAAAGATGGCAAGCGCAAGACCTGTACCCACCCAAGCACTCGCACCCATCCACCATGAAAACCCGCCAAAAAGGGTTGTCGCTACCAAACCGACAAGAATGACGATGCTTGATTTCACCAAGGACACTCGGTGATAGGCAAGGGCTCCAAGGCCAACAAGCCATGCAATAATCCAGGCCAATGTTTCCATACTATTCTCCCTTGAACGATTCGTATGACTGTGATTCTTTAAACGACTATGCGCTAATGTAAGTTCAGTGGTCAAGTATATTAATAGTGTATTATGATGACCGCACTGCGCAGTAAAGACTAACCGTGCATATCATAGCATCTTTTTAGGTGAGTGAATTATGACTAAAAGAAAAGTATTGTATTACTTGATAATACTCGCATTTATCGGGTGGTCAGGCCCCTTTTTAATGGGCATCTATCTTGAGACTCAGTACGAGAGCTTCCTTGAAAGAGCCTCTGAATTTGAGGGCTCCAACTTAACTCCTTTGGAATATAAGCGTCACTGGGATCACTCCATTGCGAAAACCCAAGTCGTAGTTAATTACTCAGCTTGGAAGAAGATGGTATCTCGATGGCACTACCCATTGAAAACCACCGCTGAAAAAGTACCTCCTTTAGTGTTTGTCTTGGAGCATAAAATACATCATGGTCCTTGGATTAAGCGTGGTGGGTGGACCGATTGGCAGTTGGCTAGGGCGACCATCGAATCCTCGCTTTTGTTAACCGAGGAGGCCGCCCAGGTCATCGAGGCTGAAACTGGGGTAACAGAGCTTTTAAATTTTAAGGCGGTGATTGGCTTAATTGATGGCATGATGAGCGTCAAGTTAGATGGGGATGGATTTAAAACTCAAGATCAAAAAGAAGGTGAACCTCAGGCGTGGGGGGGCGTCAAAGGCACTTGGAGCATCAATCAAAGCTTTGATGAAATCGAAACCTCATTGCTATTTCCTGGCTATTACTTTGACATCAATCAGAGTCGCTACCAGGGACAAGATCTTTCGTTTGAGTCTCGTCGAACTCGAACGGAAGATGGGCTATGGAAGGGAAGCAGTTTACTCAAAGCCCAACGACTGTTTTTTGATGACATGGATGATGCCGATCGCATTGAAATCAATGGCCTCAATCTGTCGACCAGTGTCGAAGAGCGAGAAGAGCGATTTGATAATACCTTTTATGTCCAAGCGGACAAAGTCACTTTCAATGAACAGCTACTTGGACCTTTGTCCCTTGGGGTAAGTGCTCGCCATATCCCCAAAGAGGTACTTAGTCTGGTCAGAAAACTTTCGGCCAATGCCCCAAGTGATGCCACCCTGGATTATTATTTGTTAAACAAGGATTTGGTATCCTTTCTCCCAGAACTTCTTGCCTCAAAACCTGAAATCATTGTGACCAATTTTCAGCTTGGTACCCAAGAGGGACCCTTTAAGGCGGACTTCTATTTTACAGTGGGATCGGAAAATGCGTTAAATCCCGGTGATATTCCAGCCGTTGTGAATACCATTAAGAGTCGGCTTAAGATCAAAGTCCCTGATTCGGTTATGAGGGAATATTTGAGTTATTTAGTCTCAAACGAGTCGCCCGAGTATAATCTTGAACAAGTACAGCTTGGGGTAGAAGGCAAGCTTGCAACCCTAAGACGTCAAAGACTGATTCAAGAGAAGCAAGGACTCGTTGAAGCCGACTTGGAGTTTCTTTCCAGTCAGCTTCGCTCATTTGGGACACCGATCGACTTCCCTAAATCCTTGCTGGATTAAGTATTGGGACTTGGAACCGTCATCGGTATTTGTTCGCAGTCGGTGCCATCTTCAAAGATGGCGCCGGTCACATTGGCCACCGTCAAATTCGCACCATCAAGTTTAGCTCCAGTTAAATTGGCTCTTTGAAGATTCGCTCCAGTTAGATTGACGCCTCGTAAATCAGCACAGCGTAAATCAGCGCCCACAAGCTGAGCCTGAGTTAAATCGTAATCTCTTAATACCCACCCGGATAGATCTGCCTTATTCAACCGGCACTCTTGACAACGTTTGGTTTGATCAAACAAAGACAGAACGGTTTTTTCGTTGTAGTGTTGGTAATAAACGTGGAACGCCAAAGAACCCACAATCAGTGCAATAAAAAAACCAATAAATCGATTTAATGTCATAGATACCTCTAAGTTGTGGATTGTTGTTGCAACAGATCATCGATCTGTTTAACCCTTTGTTGAATCTCAGCATCGGGCAAAAAGCTCGAGTAAAAACTGTTTTTAGCCAGCTCGGCAAGCTCATGATGGGATAAATCAAACGCTTGAGCGATGGCACGATAATTATCGTTTATGTATCCTCCAAAGTAGGATGGATCATCGGAGTTAATCGTGACTCGAAGGCCATGAGCCATCAATGTGGGGAGCGTGTGGTCCCGCATGGTCTCAAAAACACATAACTTGGTATTGGACAAAGGACAAACCGTTAAGGGCAGCAGACTCTTTTTAAGATGCTCTAAAAGCCTTGGATCGTTGACCGCCTGTACGCCATGATCAATGCGCTCTACTTGAAGCTCATGAATAGCTTGCCAGATGTACTCACTGGAGGCTTCTTCACCAGCGTGGGCAACGGCTCTAAAACCAAGCGCACGTGCTTTTTCAAACACCCGCTTAAATTTTTCAGGTGGGTTACCAATTTCGCTTGAATCAAGCCCCACCCCGATGATCTCCTTTTGAAAAGGAAGCGCCTGTTCTAGGGTTATAAAGGCTTCTTCTTCACTTAAGTGGCGTAAAAAGCATAAGATCAGATAGGCAGACAGATGGTATTGGTTTTTGGCTTCGTCACGGGCTCTTATTAATCCTGCCATAACCGTTTCGAAAGGGATGCCTCGGTCAGTATGCGTTTGAGGATCAAAAAACACCTCAACATGAACAACCCCATCTTCGTGAGCCTTTTTAAAGTACGCCATCGCTAAGCGATAAAAATCATCTTCGGTGACAAGAACCTGAGCCCCATGGTAATACAGGTCCAAAAAGGATTGGAGGTTGGTAAAATCGTACGCCTTTTTGATCTCACTCACGCCGTCATAGGGTAGCTTTATCCCATTTTTTTCTGCAAGTTCTAACATCAAACCTGGCTCCAAGGTGCCTTCAATATGAAGGTGCAGCTCGGTTTTCGGAAGCGCTTGAATCCACGCGTGTGTGTCCATCATTCAATTCCCCTTTATGTTGCCTAGCCAAAAGTAGGATTCTCCATCATTCTTTCATCCTAGCAAGAGAAAGCTAAGAGCAAAATGTTAATTTTCTTTAGTGCGGTTTTGGGGGGGATTCTCTATAATAATGGTGTACTAATACTTTTCACTTATTGGTTGGAGCTTGAGATGGTCAGGACGATTGTCGGGGTATGCCTAGCGTTTGCGGTAGCGACCTCTGCCTATGGAATTTTAGGGCTTTCAAGAGTGATCCCTGAAGAACTTAAAGACACCGACATCGACTTAATGAAAGAAAACGCACGATACCTTTTGGAAGGAAAGCCAGAGGGCAGTGAGTTAACCTGGTCCAACCCCAAAACCAGCAACTCCGGTCGTGTGACCTTGAAAAAAAGCTTTATCCTGAAAAATCAACAATGTAGAGTCGTCGAGCATGATGTCTTCTTGGAAGGCGATGCGGATAACTTCTCATACGTGAGCACCATTTGTCGAGATGCGAATGGGAAGTGGATTAACCTCCCATAATTAAGTCACTTCCATAGCCGCTTTAAGCTGATAAAGGGCATCCAGTGCCTGTTTGGGCGTAAAGCTGTCAGGATCCATCTTTTCAATTAAGGCCTCAACCGGACTTGTTTTATCCTCTTCACTTACCTGCGTTGAGACGTCACCGTTTAAGTTCTGGCTCTCTAGCATGCTCAGCTTTTGATTGGCACTTGCAATCACAGGCTTTGGGACTCCACTGAGCTTTGCGACCTGGATCCCAAAGCTCTTGCTGGCCGGCCCTTGCTCGACACGGTGTAAAAAGCTCAAGCCTTTCTCATGCTCTTTGGCATCAAGATGTACATTTTGAATCGTCTTAATGTGTTCTGAGAGCGTGGTGAGTTCAAAATAATGCGTTGAGAACAAGGTGAAGCACTTGATGGTCTGTGCAATGTATTTGGCACAAGCCCAAGCCAAGGACAAGCCATCGAAGGTGCTGGTCCCTCGTCCAATCTCATCCATCAAGACCAAACTTTTCGAGGTTGCATGATGAAGGATTTGAGCCGTCTCACTCATTTCAACCATAAAGGTCGAGCGCCCCGAGGCCAAATCATCATGGGCTCCGATGCGAGTAAAGATACGATCAATGTCACCAATGATCGCTTTTTGCGCTGGCACAAAAGCGCCTACATGAGCAAGCAAGACTATGTGGGCGGTTTGCCTCATGTAGGTGGATTTGCCTCCCATGTTGGGACCGGTGATCATCAACATCGAACGTGTGTTGTTAAGCACCATATCATTGGCAATAAATGGCTCATCCTGATAAAACTCAACAATAGGGTGGCGGCCTTTATGAATTTCTAAGGTCGGCTTATCTGAAAAGGTGGGGCGCCGGTAGTTCAAGTCCAGTGCTCTTTGAGCAAAGTTGACCAGCACATCCAATTTGGCAATAGATGCGGCGCTGGCCTGAAGCTCACTAAGGCTTGCTTGCAGAGTCTCAATGAGCTGCTGATACAACGCTTTTTCTAGGCTAAGCGCTTTATCCTTCGCACTGAGCACTTTGGTTTCAAAGATCTTAAGCTCTTCGGTGATGAATCTTTCGGCATTTTTAAGGGTTTGACGTCGAGTGTAATGGGCAGGGGCTTCGTGTGCTTGCCCTTTGGAAAGCTCAATGTAAAATCCATGGACTCGATTAAAACCAACTTTGAGTGTGCTCAAGCCTGTGGCTTTGAGCTCACGCTCCTCCATGGCTTTAAGGTGGGCATCGCAATCTTCACTGATGGAGCGTAACTCATCCAGCTCAGAGTTAAAGCCTTCTTTTAACACGCCACCATCGCGTATAAGCATGGGTGGATTTTCAATTAAGGCACTATCCAAAAGCTCGTGCGTTTGCGGGTGTTCTTGAATTTCACTCACCACTTTACCCAACGGGCCTTGAGCCTTACCCAAACGCTGCTTAAGTTGTGGAATCGTTCCAAGGGCGACCCCGAGGCGACTTAAATCTCGCGGGCGCGCACTTGCCATTGCCACACGGGATAAGATCCGCTCCATATCACCAATTTGTTTTAGGCAATCTTGAATGGGCTGAAGCGTATTAGCCTTAGTGAGCATCTCAATGCAATCAAGTCGTTCATTAAGCACGGGTTTTGAGCGTGTAGGGCTTGAAAGCCAGCGTTGTAACAGTCTTGCTCCCATGGCCGTTTTGGTTTGATCGAGCAGTCCTAGCAACGTATGGGTTCGACCCCCACGAAGGTTGGTTGTGATCTCAAGGTTTTGTCGAGTGTGGGTATCAAGGTGCAAATGATGATCCGCACTTTCTACCTCGATTGATTGAATGTGGGGTAACTTGGCTAATTGTGTTTCATAAGCGTAGGCCAACAAGCACCCAGCAGCACTTAAGGCCAAAGGAACTTCATCGACCTCAAAGGCTCTTAAGTCTTTGGTTTGAAAATGCTCACATAAATTTCGATAGGCACTTTGGTGATCAAAGTCCCACACCGCTCGGGTTCGAATGCATACGTTTCGATTGATTTGTCGCTGGGAGACAAAGTCTTGTGGGATCAAACATTCTTTCGGGGCAATGCGATCCATCTCATCGCAAAAACGCTGCTCACCCTCAGCTTCAAACAGACTAAAACGACCACTCGATAATTCAAGAAGCGCAAACCCATAACGACCTTTTTTCTCCACAACCGCGGCCACACAACTGACCTCGGTGGCATGAAGCAATGCTTCATCGGTCAACGTCCCTGGGGTGATGATTCGAACCACCTTGCGTTCTACCGGTCCCTTGCTTAGGGCCGGATCACCGATTTGCTCGCAAATGGCAACGCTTTCATTTTTCATCACTAAACGCGCCAAATACCCCTCAGCCGCATGATAAGGCACACCGGCCATCGGGATGGGTTCTCCCATCGACTGGCCTCGATGAGTTAACGTTAAGTCTAATAAGTCAGCCGCCTTTTTTGCGTCGTCAAAAAATAACTCATAAAAGTCACCCATCCGATAAAATAATAATTTATCCGGATGCTCCGCTTTAATTTTTAAGAATTGTTCAATCATCGGAGTATGCTTAGCGCTGGATTGATCTTTTTTTGTTTTACTCATTTTATTTTCTAACTTTAAAAACGCTGGATTAATGAAGATAGTTTGATCTAGCAGGCAAAATCGCTGGCAGTATACTAGATTTTGTATGATAATGTACGTATTTCAATAAACCATAAACCACGGGGAATCCATCGATGGATGATAACAAGTCAAAAGCTTTAAATGCAGCTCTTTCTCAGATTGACCGTCAATTTGGAAAGGGATCAGTCATGCGTCTTGGTGACAAAGTTGACGGCCTGCAAGATATTGAGGCGATTTCAACAGGTTCCATTGGATTGGATTCAGCCTTAGGCATTGGCGGTCTTCCTAAAGGGCGTATCGTCGAAATTTATGGGCCAGAGTCTTCAGGTAAAACCACCTTAACACTTCAAGTGATTGCTGAGTGTCAGCGCAATGGTGGTACCGCCGCATTTATTGATGCTGAGCACGCCTTGGATCCTATTTATGCTGAGAAGTTAGGTGTTAACCTTGAAGAGCTTTTGGTCTCTCAGCCGGATACTGGTGAGCAAGCTCTAGAGATCTGCGACATGTTGGTTCGTTCAGGGGCGTGTGACTTAGTGGTGGTTGACTCAGTTGCTGCACTTACTCCAAAAGCGGAAATCGAAGGCGATATGGGAGATCATCACGTTGGTCTTCAAGCTCGTTTGATGTCCCAAGCTTTAAGAAAGCTCACTGGTAATATTAAGCGTTCTAACACACTTGCTATTTTCATTAACCAAATTCGTATGAAGATTGGTGTGATGTTTGGTAATCCTGAAACAACGACCGGTGGTAACGCGTTGAAGTTTTACTCATCCGTACGTTTAGATATTCGTCGCACGGGTGCCATTAAGAAAGGTGAAGAGGTTTTGGGATCTGAGACTCGAGTTAAGGTCGTCAAGAACAAAGTTGCTCCTCCATTCAAGCAAGCTGAGTTTGAGATTCTTTACGGTCAAGGTATCTCTAAACTGGGTGAAGTCATCAGTTATGGCGTAAAACTTGGCCTGATTGATAAAGCCGGTGCTTGGTACAGCTATCAGGGCACTCGTATTGGTCAAGGTAAAGAGAATGTGCGCGAGTATCTCAAAGAGCATTCTGAAATTGCCGTTGAGATTGAAACGCAAATCCGTGCCCAATTATTACCGGATACCCAAGGGGCTCCTGGTAAAGTTGAGGGCAAAGAAGCTGAGACTGAGGCTTAATTTGGCAAAGCCCACAGCCTATCAAAAAGCCATCGCTATCCTTGCGCGCCGTGATCATTCGGTGCGTGAGGTTAGAGATAAGCTATCTCGGGACTATTCAGAGTCCGAGATAGATGAGTCAATTGATAGACTTATTCAAGATAAATACTTGAGTGAATCTCGTTTTATTGAGAGTTTTCTTCGCTCTCGGTTGTCCCTGGGCCAAGGGCCCGTCAAAATTTTGCATGAGTTTGGTCAAAAGGGCATCGATAAAGAGCAGGTTGAGGCCTGTGATGACTGGCATAATGTGGACTTTTCGGCCATTGCTCGCGAAGTGCGGGTAAAGCGGTTTGGTCATCAGCCCCCTAAAGACTTCAAAGAAAAACAAAAGCAAAGCGCCTTTCTCTCTCGTCGAGGCTTCTTTCCTGAGCAAATCAAAGAAGCGTTCAATGACGAAGATCATCTATCATATTTTGACTAACCACGTTAAAATTTCAAAAAACTAACTTATCTGAGCTAAAAGCATGAAATTACAAGCATTACGCCGCTTATTTTTGGACTATTTTGTCAAAAAAGGGCACACCGAAGTGGCTTCGAGCGCCTTGATCCCACACAACGATGATACGTTGCTTTTTACCAACGCTGGGATGGTGCCATTTAAAGATGTATTTTTAGGAAGAGAGAAGCGAGATTATGTTCGTGCTAGCTCTTCTCAAAAATGCGTTCGCGCTGGCGGCAAACACAATGATTTGGATAATGTTGGTTATACAGCCCGTCATCACACCTTCTTTGAAATGCTCGGCAATTTCAGTTTTGGCGATTACTTCAAAAAAGAAGCGATCGAATTTGCTTGGGAGTTTTTGACCCAAGAGCTCAAGTTACCCGAAGAAAAGCTATGGGTGACCGTCTTTGAGCAGGATGATGAGGCCGCTAGCATTTGGTTGAATGACATTGGGGTGAGTGCCGATAGGTTCTCTCGTTGTGGCGAAAAGGATAACTTTTGGTCCATGGGGGATACCGGCCCTTGCGGACCGTGTACTGAGATCTTTTACGATCATGGTGAGCACGTAGCCGGTGGCCCACCTGGATCTCCAGAAGAAGATGGTGACCGATACACAGAAATTTGGAATCTGGTTTTCATGCAGTTTAATCGAGCGCCAGATGGTTCCATGACCGACTTGCCTAAGCCCTCTGTGGATACGGGAATGGGGCTGGAGCGTTTAGCGGCTGTGATGCAAAACGTGCACTCCAATTACGACACCGATTTATTCCAAGGTCTTATTGAAGCGGCGGCTAACATTACAGGCTGCAAGGATAAGTCCAACCAATCGCTTAAAGTGTTGGCCGATCATATCCGCTCCATCGCTTTTTTAATTTGCGATGGTGTGGTTCCCTCCAATGAGGGGCGTGGCTATGTGATGAGACGGATCATGAGACGGGCCATTCGTCATGGCTTCAAAGCCGGCGCAACCGATGCCTTCTTTTACAAAATGGTTGCTCCTTTGGTCAAAGAAATGGGCGATGCCTACCCAGAACTTGTTGAGAACCAAGCGCACATTGAAAAAGTCATCAAAAAAGAAGAAGCCCAATTTGAAAAGACCCTTGATATGGGGATGAAGATACTTGAGCAAGATTTGGCTCAACTGAAATCTGATACCATCCCGGGGGATGTCGTGTTTAAACTGTACGATACCTATGGCTTTCCGATGGACTTAACCGCTGACATTGCCAGAGAAAAAGGCTTGAAGATCGACAGCGATGGGTTTGAGCAGCACATGCAAGCGCAGCGTGAGAGAGCTCGAGCCAGCTCAAGCTTTCAGGGGGATTATCACAAGAGCACGCATGATGTTGGCGAAAGTGCATTCTCTGGGTATGGCACCCATGAAGATGCGGGCGTGATCACGGCTATTTTAGTCGATGGTGAGCCTGTTGATGAGGTGAGTCAGGGGCAAAAAGCATCCATCGTTTTAGACAATACGCCTTTTTACGCTGAGTCCGGTGGCCAAGTTGGTGATCGAGGAAAGCTGGTTGGCGAAAACGTTGAGTTTGTCGTGCATGACACGCAAAAGGCAGATAAAGCTCATGTACACATTGGTGAGCTTAGCTCAGGGCAGGTGAAAGTCGGCGATCGCTTAGAAGCGTTAGTGGATGAGCAAAACCGCCAAAGCATTCGCTTGAACCATTCGGCCACTCACTTGCTGCATGCCGCATTAAGGCAAGTTCTTGGCACCCATGTGCAACAAAAAGGATCGTTAGTCGCGCCCGATAAATTACGCTTTGACTTCACTCATTTTGAACCGATTAGTCATGAACAGCTGGTTGAAGTTGAACAGTTGGTCAACGATGAAATACGAGCCAACAGTTTGGTGCAGACCGACTTGATGAGCATGGATGAAGCCAAAAGTGCAGGTGCGATGGCGTTGTTTGGCGAAAAGTACGGAGAAAAAGTTCGCGTGCTTACGATGGGTAACGACTTCTCCATTGAATTATGCGGTGGAACGCACGTGGAAAGAACCGGTGACATCGGCTTGATGTGCGTGCTCAGTGAAACGGGCATTGCTTCTGGCATTCGACGTATTGAAGCGGTCACAGGTTTAAGTGCGTTCACGTATTTAAAAGGGACTCAACAGTTAGTCTCAAACACGTCTGAGTTTTTGAAAACCGATGAGTCTGGGCTTTCCAACAAGGTCAAACATCTTGTTGATAAAGTGAAAAAGCTTGAGAAAGAAAACGAGCGTCTTGCCCTTAAAGCGGCAAGCTCACAAGGCGCTGATTTAACCGCCGGCGCAAAAGACGTGTGTGGGATTAAAGTGTTGGTCCATCAGATGCAAGGCGGTGATCCGAAAACCTTGCGCGGTCTGATGGATGATCTAAAAAATAAACTCGGCAGCGGGATCATCGTGCTGGCCATGACCCATGAATCCAAGGTCTCCATCATTGCCGGAGTCACTAAGGATCTGACCAAGGCATGGCACGCAGGAAAGTTGGTTAACTTTGTAGCTGAGCAGGTTGGCGGAAAAGGCGGTGGGCGCCCGGATATGGCC
>CAYNJF010000020.1:0-43468 GCA_964397555.1 uncultured Francisellaceae bacterium | reverse complement strand
CTGGGGCCTTTGAGGTGGAATCTTCTTGAGGTAACGTAGCGGTTAGGATCAGACGTTTTTTCGCGCGAGTTGCCGCCACATAAAGCACTCGGGCATTTTCCAGAAGATCTTTTTGCTTTATGTGATCTTGTAGATAGCCATACAGCCTGTCCTCATCATCACCCGGTCCTTTGCCGGGGGCCATGAGCAAGTCAATGCCATCATCATGGGTGCGTTCTTGCCAAAGCAACAGCGCTGGACTCACCCTAGAGCTTGGTTTTTCACAAGAGGGTATGATCACCGTATCAAACTCCAAGCCCTTAGACTTGTGAATGGTCATCAGCTCAACATAAACGTCTTGCTCAAAGTTTGGGGTGCTGGCAAATAAACGCTCAATGGATTGCTCGAAGGCATTAAAGTCATGAACATCCGCTCGGGAAAGGCATTCAAAGTACGCTTCAGCGGTAGCAAGTTCAACCTTCGGGTAACCGCATGGTCCACCTAATTGATACCAAATGGCACGAACCCAATCACTCAATGGTGCCCTCTGGCGTTGAGCAAAGTTGGCTTTGAGCACCTCATTCACAAACGATAGCCGTTCTTTCGATTCAGCGCTGAGTGGGGGTAATGCATCGTCGTTCATCGAGTGCCAAAGAATGTCGCCATGACATGCCAGTGTATGGATGTCAGCAAAGTCAAGATTGAACCAAGGTTGGCGATATAGGGACAACCATGCAATGCGGGCACTTTGGTCTGTCAGGGCTCGCGTTAATGTCAGTAAGTCTTGGACAATGGGTTTATGAACAAGCGCATCAATGTCATTGGCCACAAAAGGGACTTTCAAGGCTTTGAGCATGGGGATCAATTCATACAAATGCGAGCGTGCACGAACCAAGACTGCCACATTCGACTCAGCCTTTTCAAGCGTTTGAGCAATGTACGAACACTCTTGTAATTTATCTTCAAAGGCCAACACATCAATGAGTCCAGGCTCTTTCGATGAAGCGATGCACTCTGAAGAAGGCACTCCACCTAATGAGATGTCCTCGATGGGGGGAAAGACTTGTTTGAAGGCCTCATTGACCCACTGACATAAGGTCTCACTGGAACGAAAATTTTGAGTCAATTGCAAAAAGTTTAATGAAGCCTCGCCCAACCCATGTCGTCGACATTTAAGGAAAAGGCCGACTTCGGCCCCTCGAAAACGGTAAATGGACTGCTGTGGATCTCCAACTAAAAACAACGTCTTTCCATCATCAGGCTGCCAGCCCATCGTCAAACGCTCAAACAGCTGATATTGAAGCGATGAGGTATCTTGGAACTCATCAATGAGAATATGAGCGATCTGATAATCCAAACTCAAAGCAAGATCAGATGGGTTGTCTGACTCCCCCATGGCAAGTAAGGCGCCCATGGCAATCTCACTAAAATCAACTTCTCCAAATTGCTTGAACACGAGCTTGAGATGTGCGACAAGAAGCGGTAATAATTCAAAGAGTGCTCCTAGGACCTGCGTTTCATGAGCGGCCATCGTCGCATTCGGCAAGACTCGAAGCCGTGCTAGAGCAACGTTGGCTTTTTTTTCTTTAAGAGCCCCCAAAAGCTCAAGGACCTGCTCTTTTCGACGCTTTAAGGTTTCTTTCTCAAGTTTGTCTTTAGCGCTCGAAGGGGCTAACACCCCTTGTTTTTTGGTCACTGTTTTACGAAGGCTACCCTCTTTGGTCAGCAACCAGTCCACCACTTCTAACCAAGAAGACAACGTCTGCTGCGTGGGCTCTCGGAGGGATTCAAATTGACTGTCATTGGGCATGTCTTTTAGGCACTCTTGATAAAGGACCTCCACCTGATGAATGAGCTCAGGACCTAGCGTGTGATGAACTCGCTCGATGGCTTGATGGATCAATCGTTTAATGGCCTGCTCAAGTTCGTCAAGCGAGTGCTCAACTGATTGCTGCTTGGAGGCAATATGCCAAAGCCACTGATCGCGATTTTTTAAAAGCCCGAGCAACAACTCTTTGAGATACCCCACCCGGTTGTCCATGTGCCAAAGCATGGCTTTGAAAGACGCTAGGCTGTTCGTACTGGCATACTCAATAAACTGCTCAATGGCCAGCTGATACATTTTGTCAGGATTGGCCGTGACTTTGGGAGAAGCACCAAATTGAGACAAGATGGGCAATCGATTGACTAAGTGAGTTGCCAGCGCATCGATGGTCATGATTTTCAAACGATTCGGGTTTGATGGAAGCTCCCATCCAAGTTTGTCACTTTTCTCAAGGACTTGTTTCGCCAATTGCCATGTTCGAACTTGGTGAGCGTGCTCAGGTTTTGGCCCCTTCGCCATCTCAAGAGCACTCATGATCCGAGCCCTCATCTCTGCTTGGGCTTTTTTAGTAAAGGTCACAGCCAAAATCTGCTCGGGCCCTTTATCAACATGCGCTAAAAGGACCAAAACTCGTTGCGTCAATAGTTCTGTTTTACCCGATCCCGCAGGTGCCTGAACCAAATACGACTCGCGAGGGTTCAAAGCTTGGTCTCTGGCTTTGAGATCTTGTTCAATCAGGTTCATGCCACATCCCCTATCCGACAAAATGAACTTAATTGGCACCACTGACAAACTTGATATTGATAGGGATCGACCTGGCAGTGACCTTCAACAAACTCAAGGCTTAATCGATCTAAATTGTCTTTAAAATAGTGCAATAACTTTGGCCAAGAGCTCGGTATGTCGTAGGGGAGATCACCAATTGACTCAACCCCTGGCAATAACCCCTTGGCATCGCTTAAACCAATGAACTTGCAGCTTTCTCTTCGAAGTTGAGCAAACACAATGGCTTTGGGATCTTTAGGAAAGTCCGCAAAGCAATACAGAGGCAATTGAGGACTCATTGGACGTTCGTCCAAGCATTGTCCAAGTTGAACCTGGCCACTCTTATAGTCGATCAAGATGGCTTGTCCATCCATCGTCGCATCGATTCGATCGATGCGACCCTTTAACTCAAAGCCGGCTAATTCAATTGATACTGTTTTTTCCTGACCAATAACCTCAAAAGGTTGTCGCTGGCGTTCCAAATCAAACCAGCTCATAAGCAACATCGAGAGTCGTTCTTGCTCGATTTGGACAAACACATCTTGAGGCTCATCTTTAAATAGATGGATTAAGGTTTTATCGATTAACTTTGAAAGCTCGCTTGTTTCCAATTGACACAATGCTTCATGGCTTTTAATCTTGCGCCATAATGCTTCAAGGGCGGAGTGCATCCATATCCCTCGATCGAGAAAGCTCACCCCTTGCTCTTGCGAGTCAGGCTCACTCGCTCTCATGCGATGAGTGGCAAAGGCTTTGAAAGGACAAGCTGCTTGATCGGCAATGATCCCAACACCGCCCTTGACGACTTTATCTTTAAGAGGAATGGATACGACAGGCTTCATCAACGTCATCAATCGAGTATCGTGAATAGCATCAGCCCTAGCCTCAAAAGGGTTTAATGAAAAGCCGACTAGGTCTATATCTTGGATTAATGGACTTTGCAAATACTCTCTTGCCTCATCGTTTTGATGAAAAGAGAAGATCACTTGCTGGGCACTGTGCTTGAGTGATTCGGTCACTTGGCTCGCAAAATGTAGTTCACGTTGCGCGCTCGAATGAGGCATTTGGTGCTCATGCTGGATACGCATAGGAATAAAGGGATTCGGTTTGGGTGGCGGTGGCCACGCCTCGGAGTGCAAGCCGGTTACCCATATGGCATCAAACTCCTGACCGGAAGCCTCCAAAAGACCCATGATTTGGATTTGAACCTGATTCGACTCTGGTTGCATCGGCGTCTGCTGGGCTTGCCATTTTAATTGGTGAATAAAGCCGGATAAATTTTGCTTTTCGTCAAGAAGATCCATCCCCTCAAGTGAATCCATCAACCCCATAAAGCGCAAGACTACTTGGTACTCGGCACTGGATAATCGTCGAGGACCGGGCCAATCCAAACCTTCAAGAAGCGATTTTAGCCACTTAGTCCAGCTGGCATACGATTTCGAAGCCTTGCCTGATTCACCAAACCCTTGAAGTAGATTAAGCATCGAAAGAAGTTTCGGTATCTCGAGGGCTTGGCCCAGCTCATGGATGGACTCGTAGTCAAAGTTGCCATGCTCTTTCAAACCATGAAAAAGGCTCCAACGCAGAGCTTGCTCATCACCATCATCAAGAAAAGGAGTGTTGATGATGGCCCTTAGAGTGTCTGCATTCAAGCCATCTTGACACACATCCAAAAGCGAAAACACCACTTGAATAATGGGGTAATCGGACAGCATCAAACCTGCCGATATGTTATAGACCTTAGAGGGCTCAAAACTTGGGACATGGATTTTATCCGGATCACACACTTGATTAAAGATTTCTTCAACGAGAGCACGTTGTTGAATAAGATCGGGCACCACGATGGCAATCGCCCCCTCATGCTCTTTCACCCATGCCTTTGCAAACTGAGCGCAGGCTGTCAGCTCCTCCTTTCGATTGGCAAAGCTGTGTTTTACAATCGATGCGCTTAAATCGGGTTCGGGTCGGTGGTTTGTTATCCCAAGCGATTCAAGGGTTTCAAACCAATGCACCATAAAGGGCGGTAAATCATCAAACCCCACCCATTCAATTTGATCGTCATGTCCATCAAGGTTCAAAATGCTTGGATGATCTTGCGCAAGGGTTGCGGTCATGGTGGGCACTTGAGCACTTGTGATCCAACCGTTTGATTCAAGGGTGTGTTCAAACTCGCCAGCCCACGCATAAAAGATCTCCCCCTCTTGTTGGTAAGACCAATCAATGTCATCCATATCAAGTTGCCAGTGATTGAGCAACTTCCAGGTGGTCATCAACTGAGTCACGGTGGGTAATGGTTGTAAAAGTGGCAACTTTTCCTGGTGGGCTTTGACAATGTGAGACCAAATCACCTGTTCTTGATGAGAGGATAAGAGCCTTAAATCGCAGATCCCACTAAGCTGGGCGCTTTGCCAAACTTGATTTATCCAATCACCGACCGCAAAAATAGGTCGAGAGCGCCTAGGTGATGGCGCGTCTTGATTGAGTTGTTGCATTAACCTTAAAGCAAGACGCCTAGTGACGGTCAAAATCAGCCTTTGATCGGGGCATTGCTCTAAGCGTTGATACATGCGTTCTCCAAGTAATTAAACAAACACTCACATAAGGGCCAGACCTAAGCTTAACCGTATCTGCTTGACCTGTCATGCCTTAGCCAAAATGAGTAAAGATACGAGAAAATGAGAGCACTATCTCGCACTTTGTTTGACACTTAACCTACATTAATTCCATACTTAATTGACGGAACGTATGAGGAAATCGTGCAATGCCAATCTTTTCATTGAGTTTGCCAAGAGTGTCGACATTAAAGAGCCGAATCGTAGGACTTGTCCATCGTAGACGTGCCCCTAAAACGCAGGACGTTCCCCCGCCTACTACCTCCAGGATTCAACCTGAGTCCATCCGAGAAAGCCTGGCCAAAATGCCAGAGACGAAGAAAGAGCCACAATTTGATATTGGTGTCACCAGCAAAGATGAAATTGATAATGAGGCGACCATTTTACAAACCCTTGGTTTTTCCATGGGAAAATTTTCACGAGTTGCTTACAGCAAAATGGGAAATTCAATCTCACCGCCCCCACTGCCCAATCAAAGTGCCAATGATGGCAGTGGCTTTTATCAATTGGACGAGGAAGGCGTCTCTGTCGACCAAAGCCAACCTCTGGTTCAGGGTGAGACGTCATTTTATCAAACCGATAATGAAGAGGAACCTCAACTGGCAAAAGAGGACCCGGTGGTACCGGACTCTTTTTATACGGTAGAGGACAATGCCCCTGAAGATCCCATTTACCATACTGAAGATAGCCCTGGTGCTGATCATCAAGGCCCCTCCTCTTTTTATCAAGTCGAAGAACCGCAGCCAGAGCCATCTTTGACACCCTCTGAACCCATCTACAACAACGAAGTTTTTTATACGACCCAAGAGCTCCCTATGGTTCCCCAAGAGCAACCTAAGGATGAGGTAGACTTTTATAACAACGAAACCGATGGTCCTGTGCAAACGTCATCCATGATGTCTCAACTAACCTCTCACCTTGATAAGTCATCTTCGCCAACACCGACTCACGCCAAACTCGATACGAAACGCTTAGTGGCCCAAGTTGAGCAGGCCTCGACTGTGCTTTCCAGTCAACAGTGGGAAAAAGCAGAAACCATGCTCGCTCAAATTTTACAAAGAGATCATCGCTCTTTGCCTTTTAAGATATCCACTCAAGATCCGCTCAACCCCCTTGGTCGCCCCTTTTTGGCCACTCAGGATGGTTTGTTTGCTTTGGAGCGAAAGTTGCATTTGGGTCAAGGACGAGAAGGTAAAGTCAAAAAAGGCCATGCTCAGGATGGGCGCGAAATTGCCGTAAAGGTTGTGCTTCAACAAGATAAAAAAGACTATTATATTTCACGCTATCATGGCGTTAATTTAAGGCAGCTTGCGCCAACATATGCCTTGGGAAACGACGACAAATTAGCTTTAGCCATTGGATTGGCTCAATCCATGGCCGAGCTTCATGATCACAACATCATTCACAACGATTTGAATCCTGGAAATATTTTAGTGAACAATCAAGGCAAAGTTCAGCTCGTTGATTTCGGCTTGTCCAGCGTGCTCAGTCACTCCGATGAGCAAGTACCCACAGGTAAAGTATTCAATAAGTACACCGCCGCACCAGAGGTCTTGGAGCACGGAGTCCTTTCTAAGAAAACCGACGTCTATGCCTTGGATAAAACCATCTTTAACGACATCGGTCTTGAGCTCCCCTCATCTATTCGACAGCAATTGACCCACCGAGATCCAAACCAACGACCCGACATTCATCAGGTTGTGAAATTATTGACTGATTATCAGCTTAGCCTGAGCCAACAAAGCTCAGCCCCAACCCAAGACAGCGTCTTGGATGTGCATCAAGTATCAAGTCGAGGCTTTAACCCTATGCAAAAGCTTAGACAGGGACAATTGAATACTTCGAGAGCTGAGCAGGGAAGCTTTTCTTCTGAGTTTAGGACGGTCATCGATCCAGAGCACGTTCAGTTTGGTGAGCCGACTTCTACCCCTAAAGACGAACCCACCTCATCCAAACCAAAGCGCCCTAAATAATTATGCGTTGACCGATGGTTGAATAGCCTTAGGGGCAGCCTCAACTTTACTGGTCAGCAATGGTGTGCTTTGAGCTCTTTTTTTCTCACCCGGGGTGTATTTTTTAAGCAACGAGCCTATGGTCATCCCTTGAACCACTATCGAGAAGATAACCACGATGTAAGTGACCGTCACGATTAGAGCACGTTCTGGCGTCGCTGGAATGGACAAAGCCAGAGCAATGGCGATCCCTCCTCGAAGCCCTCCCCACGTCATGATGCTTACCGTGCCTTTTTGGAACCGTTGGAATTTTGACAACATAGCAATGGGTATGACCACGGATAGAAATCGAGCAGCCAAGACCACGCCAATGGCAACACAGCCGATCAACACATAGGCAGGCACGATGGCCACACTGACAAACTCCAAGCCAATCAACACAAACAAAATGGCGGTAAGCACTTCGTCAATAAGCTCCCAAAATGCATCAAGCTTGGCCACCGTGGCTTTTCGAAAGCCACATTTTTTAAGGTTGGACCCAATCACAAGACCAGCCACTGACATGGCGATGACCCCAGAGACGTCCAAGTAATCATGCGCGCAGGTGTATCCGCCTGTGACCACACTCAAGGTAATGAGGACTGCAACTTCATAGTTATCGACGCCTTTGAGCAACATGGTGGCCACATACCCTAAGAAAAGGCCAAACAATACACCACCCAGACCTTGTTGGACGAAGAACATACCTATTTTAGAAAGAGGCCAGTCTTGGGATTGGCCTGTTGCAAAAGCCAACATGCAGATGAAAAGGACAATGCCCATGCCATCGTTAAAAAGCGCTTCGCCAGCAATTTGAACCTCTAAGCTCTTTGGGGTTTTTAATTTCTTCATGGTCCCCAAAACGGCAATAGGATCCGTAGGCGATATCAAGGCGCCAAAGACCATGCAGTACCCTAATGGCATGCTTATCCCAAAGAGTGCTGCCACAGCCCATAATCCAGTTCCGACGATAAGGGTTGAAAGGAGCACCCCAAGAGTCGCCATTAACAGAATGACCCATTTTTGGTTTCTAAGCTCGATGACGTTGACGTGCAAAGAGACAGCAAACAGCAAATACGAGAGCATGCCATTTAAAAAGGTATCGGTGAATTGAACTTGGCTTAAGAGATCTTGAAAGGGTGTAACCAGATCCAGCCCAAAAATGGCGACCAAGTATAAAGAAGAGGTCAAAAGAAATGTAATGAGCGTGAGACCGATGGAATTATCTAATTTGATGAATTTATGATTGATGTAACTTGAAAGCGCCGTTATTGTAACCAATCCAGCTATGATCGAATGTGTGCTCATGCCTCAGACCCCCATAATGCCCGCTTCAAGCCATTAAAGCTAAAATTTATGTAATTAAATTTTTTGTTATTTATTCGCAGCTTACAAGCCTTTGTATTTTTTAGGCGTGAATGATACCACACTCATAATGACGATTTCAAAGTTTAATTTATTTTTTTATAGCTAAGCTTTTATTTTTCTATTTCTTATTCGCCTTCAATTCCCTTTAACGTGCCTTTTATCTAGTTTTTTACTAATTGAGAGTCATTCGTAGTAACCTTTTGAGCCCTGTGCCAGCGTATTGAAGTCTTGTTTGAGGTAGGTGATATGGGGGCATTTGTAGCATTTTTGAAGCCAAGCGAAGGGATGGTTTAACAACTACGCTTTCATTAGGACGTTTGAGGAAATCACCATGAGTTTATTCATCACAAAACCAAATTTCGGGCTGATTGGTCATCGCGGAGTTGCTGCCCACGCCCCTGAGAACACCTTGGCGGGTATCCGATTAGCCAAACTGATGAATCTTGATTGGGTGGAAATTGATGTGCGCATGACTCGTGATCATCACCTTGTGATCATCCATGATGAGTCGATTGCCAGAACCACCAATGGTCTTGGGCACATCAATGAGCTGACTTTGGAGTATTTAGAACAGTTTGATGCTGGAGCCTGGTTTTCCAATGACTACGCCGAGGAAAAGATCCCATCGTTAGCTCAGGCGTTAGATCTTATTTTATCTTTAGATTTAAAAGTAAACCTTGAAATTAAATGCGAAAACGACGTCAACGAGAACTACTTACTCAACTTCGCTCGAAGACTTACTCAAGAGTTAGCGGTGCATTGGCCTGCGCATGCCCCGCCCGTGTTGGTATCCAGCTTTAATCACCCTTTCATTCACTATTACCGAGAAATGAATCCCGAAAAGCCAGTTGGTTTGCTCACAAATGAGATTCATGATCATTTAATTGATTCAGCAAACTCTATGAATAATTGCGCTATCCACTGCAATTATAAGTTTTTGAATGAGGAAATCATGGCCAAAGTGGTTAAGCATGATATTCCAATGCTTGTCTATACCGTCAATGATCCAGCCATTGGTAACCAGCTGCTTGAGCAAGGCGCATTTGGAGTCTTTTGCGACTCCCCTACCCCTTACCAAAGCACGTGAGTGCGTGGAGCTTAATGGTTGACTGTGCTATCATGGCTGTCAACTTACTTTAGGCTATGCACATGATTTCCATACAGTCTTTGAATAAAACTTACGGGCGTGGGGCCAAGGCTCACGTCGCTTTGCAAGATGTGTCATTGGAAATCGAACAAGGGGATGTCTTTGGCATCATTGGTAAAAGTGGAGCCGGCAAGAGCACCTTAATCCGCTGTCTAAACCGTCTTGAAGAGCCCACCTCGGGTAAGGTCGTGGTTGATGGCCAGGATCTTTGTTCTCTTGATCCTAAGCAACTACGTCTGGCTAGGCGCCAGATTGGGATGATCTTCCAGCATTTCAATTTATTGTCACGTAAAACGGTTTACGACAACATTGCCATGCCTCTCAAATACGCAGGTCTTGATGAGCGCTCCATCGCTTCCAAAGTTGAGCCATTGTTGGCGTTAACGGGATTGCAGGATCATCAAAATAAATATCCCTCTCAGTTGAGTGGTGGCCAAAAGCAGCGGGTAGCCATCGCAAGGGCATTAGCGCCCTCGCCCAAACTTTTGTTGTCCGATGAGGCAACATCCGCATTGGATCCAACCACAACGCGTTCCATTTTGGAATTGTTAAAAAACATCAATCAAGAACTTGGGGTAACAATCGTATTGATTACCCATGAGATGGATGTGGTCAAGCAAATTTGCGATAAAGTAGCCATCATTCATGATTCACGCATCATCGAGCACTCGAGTGTGCTTTCTTTGTTTGCAAACCCGCAAACCGAGGTTGCGATGGAGTTTATTAAATCCTCGTCTAAGCTTGATTTATCCCCACAACTTCAGGCGCGCTTGATTCATAAGCCTACCGAGGCCAGTGGGACGTTAATTCGGATCAGTTACCATGGGGATTCAGCCTCTCAGCCTATTATTGGCTTTTTGATGCAAAAGTATCAAATCACTGTCAACATTCTCCAAGGTCACATTGACATCATCCAGGGTCAAACCGTGGGGATTATGATTGTTGAGGTCGCCGGAAGTGGGCAAGATGTTGAACAAGCCATCGAATTTTTAAAGCGCAACGAATTAAACGTCGAGGTATTAGGCTATGTCTAGTTCTTTGGTTCAAGCCACGGTTGAAACCCTTGGTATGGTTGGGATCTCAGGGTTAGCCGCCTTTGCGCTTGGTCTTCCCCTTGGTGTCTTGTTGTTTGTGACTCGAAAAGGTGGGTTGATGAGCAACCCATGGTTTAACCAGCTTTTAGGCGCTGTGGTGAATGCGGCACGCTCCATTCCATTCATTATATTAATGTTAGCTTTGATCCCTTTGACTAAAATGATCACCGGCACATCCATTGGTTTTCGTGGCTCCTTGGTCCCTTTAACCATTGCTGCAATCCCCTTCTATGCCCGTCTGGTGGAGACGGCACTTGCTGAGGTTCCCAAAGGCTTGGTCGAAGCCTCAGTATCCATGGGGGCTAGCCGTTTTCAAATCATCCATTCGGTTTTAGTTCAAGAAGCTATGCCAGGCATCTTGAGTGGATTGACCTTGACCTTGGTTAATCTGGTTGGGTATTCGGCCATGGCTGGAGCCGTTGGGGCTAATGGTTTAGGTAAATTGGCTTACACGCATGGTTATTTAAGGTATGATGACGCCGTCATGATCTCCACGGTGGTTGTGATGATCATCATTGTTCAAGGCATTCAGAGTGTAGGTGATTATGTCGTTAAAAAAATGGTTACTCATTAGTTGCTTGGCCCTTTTAAGTGCATGCACGCCCCAGTCTGATGAAAACACCGTCATTTTAGGCACCATCTCAGGCCCTGAAACCGAACTCGTTGAAGTGGCGCAAAAAGTTGCCTCTGAAAAGCACAACTTGACCATTAAGATTGTCGAGTTTGATGATTACAACATCCCTAATTCAGCGTTGAACGAAGGCTCGTTGGATGCCAACCTATTCCAGCATCAACCCTTTTTAGATTTGAGCATTGCCTATCGAGATTATGATCTAGTGTCCATTGGCAAATTGTATGTCTACCCCATGGGGATGTATTCAGAAAAACACGAATCCCTTGCTGACTTGCCAGAAGGGGCAACCATCGGGTTGCCGATTGATCCCAGTAATGAAGCCAGAGCACTTCGTTTGTTGGCCGAGCATGGACTCATCGAAATCCCCGATTTGGATGACATTCAGCTGACCACTGATAAAATCATCAATAACCCCCAAAATTTTAACTTTCTCGAGATGGATGCCGCCCAGCTACCTCGCAGCCTAGATGAGGTCGATGCCGCCGTCATTAATACCACGTTTGCCATTCCTGCCAACCTTATCCCTTCTGAAGATGCCTTGATTCTGGAGTCCAAAGACTCCCCTTACGCCAATGTGATTGTGGTCCGCACACAAACGGCCAATGATCCAAAATTCCAGCGTCTGATCGCGGCTTTACAATCGGACGAAGTGCAACAAAAAGCCGTTGAGCTGTTCAAAGGACAAGCCATCCAGGCCTGGGAACCCTAGGCCTGGTTCTCGCCTTGTCCGGGATATGAGACTTTTCATCTAAATAGGACCAAAATCAACACAAAAACAAGTTGATTCTCTTGCTCCTAAAATCTCAATTAGCTAGAATGATACCAAACAGGGGGAGTTCAAACTTCCCCTTCTTTTATGGAAGACAAGAAAATCTCAAGACGAGAGCTGGGACTAGCTCTAAATTTAGTTAAGTAACCGATAAGCAATGAGCGAGAGACGACTGTGACTGATACGACGACTCCGAAACCTGAAGGACTTCGAGGCTTTTTATGGCCCATTTATGGCCTAGAGCATAAGAAGTTCCTGCCAATGACCATGATGATTGCACTCATCTTGTTCAACTACACCGTTTTAAGAAACATGAAAGATACCTTAGTAGTCGATGCTGCCAAGGGTTCTGAAATCATTACGGCCTTGAAGTTGTACATGGTGCTTCCATCGGCGGTGATTGCCTTTTTGATCATCACCAAACTTTATAATATGTTCTCCAAAGAAAACGTGTTCTACATCATCATCACGTTCTTCATTGGGTTCTTTGCGTTATTCGCCTTGGTGCTCTATCCGCATCAAGAGTTTTTCCAGCCAGTCCAGTCTGCGGCTTGGTTGCGTGAGACGCTTCCAGATTCCAAATATTGGGAAACCTTAATCAATATTTATCAATATTGGACCTACTCGCTCTTTTACATCTTTTCTGAGCTTTGGGGTTCTGTTGTTGCTTCCCTACTTTTCTGGCAATTTGCCAACAGCGTGGTTAAAGTCACTGAAGCGAAGCGTTTCTATGCTCACTTCTACTTAGTTGCTAACCTTGCTACAGCGCTTGCAGGTCAAATGTCTCGTGTCTTCTCTGGGTTTGGTAATAACTTACCGACTGAATTCGAGCGTTATGGCGTCACCATCAACTGGACCGTATGGACCGTTGTTGGCGTAGGTTTGGTTGTGCTTGTCCTTTATCGCTATTTGAACCAAGTGATCGTACCTGATCCACGTTTGGTCTCTACCGACGAAGCTAAGCCTTCTAAGAAGAAGTTGAAGCTTTCCATGGGCGAGTCCATCAAGTTCATCTTCAGCTCTAAGTACTTAGGTCTTATTGCATTGCTTGTGATTTCTTATGGTATTTCCATCAACTTAGTGGAAGTCGCTTGGAAACACGAAATTAAGATGTTGCACCCTGGTAAGAGTGACTACAACGCCTACATGGGTATGATTTCATCCATCATTGGTTTGGCAACCTTCTTTGTCATCCTCATCGGTGGTTACTTCATCCGTGTCCTAGGCTGGCGCTTTGCTGCCCTACTCACGCCTCTCATGTTAGGGGTAACTGGTCTTGCGTTCTTCTACTTCTTCATCTTCGAAGACAGTGTTTCGCCGATCGCAGCCCAGTTAGGTACCTCTGTCGTGGCCATGACTGTCTTGTTTGGTTCGATTCAGAACGTATTGAGTAAATCAACTAAGTACGCTCTGTTTGACCCAACCAAAGAGATGGCATACATCCCGCTTGACGCTGAATCCAAAGCGAAAGGTAAAGCGGCGGTTGATGTTGTCGGTGGACGCTTAGGTAAAGCCGGTGGCGCAGGTCTACAAGAGTTCATTAAACTTGTGACCGGTTTCTCAGTGGTCCAGTATGCGCCTATCTCAGCCGCTCTGGTTGCTGGTATCGTCGTCATCTGGTTGTTCGCTGTGGTCAACTTGCACAAACGCTTTGTGGCCGCTGGCGGAGAAGAAAAGTAAGTCATTACTTTTCTTCAAAAACCAAAATAAAAAGCTCAGAAGCTTACTTCTGGGCTTTTTTATTGTTAAAGTGCCCGGTTATTAATTGAAAACAAAAAGGCTCTCCATGGACAACGTCCAAGATAGTCGTAGAACCATCTCAACCCCATTTGGATGGTTTGTGTGGGGCATCGCAGCTTTGTTTTATGCGATTGAATTTACCCACCGTGTCGCCCCCAGTGTGATGATCCCTCATCTTATGGAAGGGTTTGACGTTCAGCACGCCTCTATTGGCCATATGGCCTCATTCTATTTTTATGCCTACGCCCTGTTCCAAGTCCCCGCAGGGGTCCTTTGCGATCGTTTTGGGGTACGCATTATTCTTACCATGGCCTCTATGGTTGTGGCGCTAGGCAGCTTTTTATTTAGTGCCTCCACCAATTTCGAGCTGGCCTGTATCGCCCGCTTTTTAATTGGTGCTGGCTCTGCTTTTGGTTTTGTTAGCTGTCTTAAGATAGCCTCTCTTTGGATCCATGAACGCCTGTTTCCATTGCTGGTAGGACTAACCAACGTATTTGGCATGGTAGGCGCCATTCTAGGTGGCAAGCCCCTTGCTGGGGTCTTACAAATCCTAACCTGGGAAGAGGTCTATTGGGCGTTTGGATTCATTGGCATGATCTTATCCGGACTCATTTTTCTCATTGTGCGTCGCCCACAAGATTATCGCATGCCGACTGAGCCTGACTCTCACCCAATGGCCGAAGGGTTTAAGTATGTGGTCAAAACCCCTCAGGCTTGGGTATTAGGCCTATATGGCGCCCTTTTGGTCGCACCCATTACAGCATTTGCTGAATTGTGGGGAGTGGAATACTTCAAATCCTGCTACGGCATCGACTCGACTTCAGCCGCCTCTTTGATGATCTACATTTTTGTTGGCATCGGCATCGGTGGTCCAACCATCGGTCTATTAAGCAACGTATCGTCAAAGATTAAACTCTGGATGATGTTGGGTTGCTTAATTACTATTGGGGCTTTGATGTCGATTCTCTATGTCGATTTCAATCGGATTGCCCCTGGGGTAAGCGCATGGCTGCCCTTCCAACTCTCAGGGTTAACGCTTTTGAAGGTCACTTTGTTTGTCTATGGTTTCACGACCTCTCATATGCTGCTATGTTTTTCTATAGCGAACCGGACCTTCCCAAAGTGGGCCAATGGGGCAGCCATTGGTTTTGTCAACATGATGGTCATGGGATGCAGCGCGATATTCCAGCCGGTGATTGGAAAGCTTATTGACATGCATTTTGGCCAATTAAGTGTTCTCCCGACGGAACTGGCCTTAAACGACTATCGATATGCCTTATCGATTCTTCCCGTCGGATTGCTCATAGCGTTAGGTTTATTGCTATGGCTCAACACCGGTCATCATAAAAAAAAGCATGAGGAGATTTAATTTGAAAAGGTTACTTTCACCTGTGTGGCTAGTTTTGCTACTCGGACTTTTACCTAGTCTAGGGGTTTGTGCTAGCCCACAAGAAAACCTGAACTTAGAAATGACCGGAAGTTGGTATGGGATCCTGGCGGTTGTCATCTTCGTGCTGGCGTATGTGCTGGTTGTAGGTGAAGAGCTCATCCATCTTCGAAAGTCCAAGCCGGTATTGTTAGCGGCTGGTCTTATTTGGGTATTGGTGGCGTTAGCGGCACTGGGCATGGGTCAATCCCATGCTGTTGAATACCAGATGAAGCATAACATTTTAGAGTATGCTGAGTTATTTTTGTTCTTATTGGTGGCCATGACGTACGTAAACGCCATGGAGGAGCGCCAGGTTTTTGAGGCGCTTCGTGGCTGGTTGGTTAAAAAACGATTTACGTACAAACGTTTGTTTTGGATCACAGGCTCAATCGCTTTCTTTTTATCTCCCGTGGCGGACAATCTGACCACTGCGCTTGTCATGTGTGCTGTGGTGATGGCTGTGGGGGCAGACAAGCCCAAATTTGTCGCGCTCAGCTGCATCAATATCGTGGTGGCGGCCAATGCCGGTGGTGCGTTTAGCCCCTTTGGTGATATCACGACCTTGATGGTTTGGCAGCAAGAAGTGGTCCCTTTCCAGGACTTTTTTCAAATCTTTGTGCCCTCACTCGTAAGCTACTTGATCCCTGCGGCGATCATGAGCTTTAGCATTCCATCTGGAAAACCGGATGCTGTTGATTTAAAAGCCTCATTAGCATTTGGCGCAAAACGCGTGGTGGCTTTGTTTTTACTCACCATCGTTACGGCCGTATGCTTCCACCACTATTTGAACCTGCCTGCAACGGCTGGGATGATGATGGGCTTGGCGTACCTTAAGTTTTTTGGGTTTTATTTGAAAATTAAACGTCACACCATGATGCACTCCAATGCGTTGGGTGATCCCATGGCTTTTGACATTTTCCAAAAAATCCAACGCCTTGAGTGGGATACTTTGTTGTTCTTTTATGGCGTCATCATGTGCGTTGGCGGCTTGTCTACTTTTGGTTACTTAGCAGCCATGAATGATGTGATCTACAACAGCTGGGGCTCGTGGTTACCCGAAGGCTTTACGCAAACGCCTGCCAACTTTGTGGTCGGGATCATGTCTGCCATCGTGGACAACATCCCTGTCATGTTTGCGGTACTCACCATGGAGCCTGCGATGAGTGAAGGCCAGTGGTTGCTCGTCACGTTAACGGCTGGTATTGGCGGAAGCTTGTTGTCCGTGGGCTCGGCTGCAGGAGTCGCCCTCATGGGTCAAACCAATGGGATGTATACGTTTTTCTCCCATTTAAAATGGACTTGGGCGATTTTCATCGGATACGTTGCGGGTGTGGCCACCCACCTCGTCCTCAATGCTCACCTATTCCACCTCCCCCCGGGCGGTTAAATCCTTAAAAAGACATGAGCCTTTTTGGCTCATGTCTTCGACATATTGCTCATGCGCTTGGGACTCTTTGTCGTTGGCACGTATGACAGGCAAATCAACAAAGACTTTAGAGACACTTTTTTTAGCTTTGGCCGCTTGGGCGGTTTCAAGCGCCATCTTGCGTTGCCCCCCGGTCATGACCAAATAAAGTTCGGCTAAGATTTCCGAGTCAAGCAAGGCTCCGTGCTTATCTCGCATGGAGTTGTCCACCCCATAGCGCTTACACAAGACATCAAGATTATTCTTTTGGCCAGGATGCTTTTTACGCGCCATCGCCAACGTATCGGTGATGGTGCAAAATTCGTCTAAGTTTTCCCACTCATCACCAAGCAAGCCAAACTCATACTCCAAAAAGCCAACATCAAATGGGGCATTATGAATAATAAGCTCTGCGCCCTCTAAAAAATCTTTGAGCTTGGGAATAATCTCCTCAAACAAAGGCTTATCTTGCAAAAACTGCGTGCTTAACCCATGGACTTGAAAGGCCCCTTGTGAGACTTCTCGCTCAGGATTAATGTACTGATGGTACACCTCGCCTGTGATTTTACGATTGACGATCTCAACGCACCCAATTTCAATGATGCGATCACCATTTTTAGGGGATAAGCCGGTGGTCTCGGTATCGAGGACAACTTGACGCATTATTGATCTCCTACCACCGTTTCAATGCCCTCTCGGGCCAATTGATCCGCCATCTCATTTTCAGGATGACCCGCATGCCCTTTGACCCAGTGCCAACGCACCGTATGGCGAGCAATTTGCTCATCAAGGGCTATCCATAGATCTTGGTTTTTGACAGGCTTTCGATTGGCGGTTCGCCAATTGTTTTTTTTCCAATTCGCCATCCATTGAGTGATGCCATCCATGACGTATTTTGAATCCGTGGTTAAGTCAACGTCACAGGATTCGCTAAGCGCTTTAAGCGCCATGATGGCGGCCATCAGCTCCATACGATTGTTGGTGGTGTTCATCTCACCGCCTTTCAAATGCTTGGTGTGACCTTGATACATCATCACCGCGCCCCAACCACCTGGACCGGGGTTCCCTGAGCAGGCCCCATCGGTGAAGATTTTTACGTTTTTCATGAATTATCTCGATTGAATACACTTCGATTGGCAACGCCTTCAGCGTCCCAAATGGGTTCTTGTTTTTTTGCAAACGCCGGTTTAATCGGCGTCATAGTCGTCACTTTTTTGTTGGCTATGATCGCAAACCCTCCCCCGAAAAAGGAAAAGTATCGAAGCCCAATGCGCTCAAAAAAAGTGAGCTTTGCCATGATACGATGATTCGATATCGGAGGCCTATAAAAAAAGTGACGGGTCTGAGTAACCTCAAAATCCAACAGATGCAACCAGTCTTTCACCCGATTCGCACTGATTGAATTATGACGATGTTTTTCTTTGGAAGATAAAAGTCTTCGTATCAACGACCAAACCCCACAAAACGAAAAGGGGTTGATGCCTGTGATGATGACTTTACCTTCGGGGATTAAAATCCTATGCGCCTCTCTTAATACCTGATGAGGCTTTTTGGCCTGCTCAAGCGAGTGCGTCAAAACGACCACATCCACACTGTCATTGGCAATCCCAAGCGTCTCATTGGAGCCTTCAATGATGGAACAAGGCCAATTGCTGTTGCCCGCTTGATTGACAATGATTCGGTGGGTAATCATCGATGAGCTCACAAAAGAGGCGAACTTAGGCGGTGCGCATTGCACAAGGTAGTAACCGTACATCGTTTGCAATACCTCATCTAAGACTTCTTTCTCGGCATGTGCAAACAATTGTCCAGCTTTTGATTTGAGCCACCAGGGCTCTAAGCTCTTTTCTTCTTGCATCATCTCAATTAGGATAATTAAAAAAAATAGTTAACTATGATTACCTTAACACCCATTCGCTCTCTTTCTGACAACTACATTTGGCTGCTGCATAACAGCACTCATGCCTATGCCGTTGACCCCGGTGATGCCACCCCATTATTGGAGACATTAAAGCGGCTAAACTTAAGCCTTGAAGGACTGCTGATTACCCATAAACACTGGGATCATACCCGGGGCATCCCTGAGCTTTTGACTCATTATCCTACCATGGAGATCTACGGTTCAGCAAAAGAGCCCGTAGCAGGCATCACCCACCCTGTTGGTGAATCAGACACCGTATCCCTCGATAAATTAGGCCTTCAATTCAAAGTGCTTGATATACCAGGCCACACACTAGGTCATATAGCTTACTATAACGAAGATTATCTTCTATGTGGTGATACGTTATTTTCTTGTGGGTGTGGTCGCGTCTTTGAAGGTACGATGCATCAAATGCACGACTCGCTCAAAAAATTGGCTCTATGCCCACCTACGGCTTATGTGTGCAGTGGTCATGAATATACCTTGTCTAATTTGCGCTTTTGTTTAGACTTAGAGCCAGATAATATATTACTAAATCAGTGGCTTAGCGAGGCTCAAGCTCTGATTGATGACAAACGGCCTACTTTGCCGGTCCGCCTAAAAGATGAACTTGCTCGAAACCCGTTTTTACGTTGCGATGATCCAGCTTTACTCGAAAAGCTCGAAACAAAATGTGGCCATCCGATTTCAAATGAAGTTATGGCATTTGAGCAACTTAGAACTTTAAAGGATAAATACTAGTCGCGCTTGCATTTTGTGTTCGATAACCGATAATTGGTTGAACACCTAATTAAGTTAATATTCAAAATAACAAGCATAATTGAAGTTGTCTATGCCCAATAAATCCGTATTTGTAATGCTCACGCTCTCTCTTGGTTTATTTGCTGGCGGGTGTGATGAGATAGCTCCTGTGATGGAGAAGGGATTCACTCAAATCCCACAGCCCAAGTCCAAGTTAAGTTGGGGGCTGTTAGACTTTTCCGATGGTTTTGACGGCCAAATCGCTGGGGATGAAACCCCTCAAGTGCTTTGGACCCATATGCGCTCTCATTTTGAGCTTGCCCATGAAGCGCAGCATCCTCGCGTGAAAAAATACATCAAAGAGTATACAAAGAGCGATTATTTTGTAAAACGCTTGCGCGAAAATGCGGCACCCTTTTTGTATTTTATTACCCAGGAAGTTGAGAAAAGAGGCCTCCCCTTTGAGATAGCCTTACTTCCAATGGTGGAAAGCAACTTTAACCCGTTGGCCATCTCCAAGACGGGGGCATCAGGCCTATGGCAAATTATGCCGGCAACGGGAAGAATCTTGGGGCTCAAACAAGACTATTGGTACGATGGACGAGTCGATGTCCAAAGCTCCACGCATGCGGCCCTGTCTCATCTTCAATACCTGCATCGCACTTTTAAAGGCGATTGGTTGCATGCCATTGCCGCTTATAATTGCGGGGAGAGACGCGTTCAAAAGGCCATTGAGAAAAACCGACGCGCCAACAAGCCCACGGATTTTTGGCACTTGGATTTACCAAGAGAAACCAAAAACTACGTCCCCAAACTTTTGGCGGTAGCGGCTATCATCAATGAGCCGAATCAATATGGGATTCAATTGCCAACCATCAATAATCAGCCGGTGGTCAAAGTGGTTGAATTAGATCATCAATTAGATATCCATGTCGCCGCCCAAGTGGCCGACTTGGACATTGACTTGGTCAAGCAGCTCAATCCAGCTTATGCCCAAGACATTACCCACCCCCATGGGCCACATCGATTACTGCTTCCTCTTGAAAGCGTGCAAGGCTTTGAAAGAGAAATTAAACGTTTGCCGAAAGAAAACTGGCACACCTTTGTTCATCATCAAGTCAAAACCGGGGAAAATCTAAGTCAATTAGCCGGTTTGTATAAAACCCAAGTGAGTGCAATTTGTGAGGCTAATGGCCTTGAAAGCGAGCGCATTCAAGCTGGCAATATTCTGATCATACCGGCCTCTAAAGCCGGTGAGGTAAAAACAGTCCATGTGGTGGCCAAGGGTGATTCGTTGTGGAGTATTTCACAACAATATCAGGTTAAAGTTGATGAACTTAAATCTTGGAACCAGCTGGGCAAAAAACCCATTCAGCCGGGCCAAGAACTTATGATCATGTACGCTTAAAGGTCACTTGACGGACGACACACAACTTGACGACAATGATAGGTCTTAAAACCATGCAAGGATGATAGTGTGTCAACTAATAAATTCAAGGCGATAACCCTAGGCTTACTTATCGCATCTCCCCTAGCCTGCGCGGATTGGTGCTTCAACCCTCATATTGGCGCTGACTTTAAGCACTGGGGCGTTGACGCCGATTTCAAAGATGCCTCCAGAGATTATCGCTCAACCTTCCCAGACATCACAGCCGCTGGCACTTTTTATATCGGGACACGCATCAATAATAACTTTGGTATTGATGTGGGGTATGATCGAGCGCGCTCTAAAGATAAGTTTCGTAGCTACAGCCAAAACCAAGTGATCTTTGGTAGTCTGACCAACCCAGGCGACACCACGCAAGTGGACATGGAATTGGATGCTTGGTGGGTAAGCTTTCTATTTTACTGGGAGTTTTATCGCAATCTAGAGTTTGTTGCGCATGCCGGTGTGGCTTCACTGCAACCAAAGAGTACGATTATTTACTATCCTGTTAATCCTGCGGCAGGTCCAATCGACTTACAATTTAAAACCCGCTCTAAAGCATCAGGACGATTTGGTTTTGGCCTTCAATACATGTTCTTCAAATATTTTGGGGCTCGTGCTCTTGTCACTTGGGACTCAACATCACGCATTAACTTTGTTGGTAACAACCAGACCAACACGCCTTTTGACATCAGCCCTTACAAAAATGCGGCCTCGTTCAATGTTGGCCTTTTTGCAGAGCTTTCGTAAGAAAGCTCTTTATCTATGTTCCATGATGCTCGATAAGAAAAGGATGACTTATGAAGCTACCTGGACCCTTAAAAAAAATCCGTCGTTTGTTGGGCAAGCTCAATCAATGCAGAAAGCCACAAGACTTAGACGCATTCCCGTCAAAATACTCAACCCCTCTCATTCAAGGTGAACAGAGTAAAGAGGATGGGGAACTTTCTATGAGCATTGAGGCTGCCAACGCACTTTTAAGTCAGCTTGCATTTGGAGCAACGTTAAACGAAGCCACTTATCGACCTCCTATATTATGCTCAAGTGTTGAAAATACTAATGGGAGCTCACCTGTCGAAGCTCATACGAATGAGCCAAGATCAGCTCAGCACAAGATTTAATAGGGATGGAGTTCGCGCCTAAGGGTAAAAGCTTAGGCGCATGTGGCACGGTAGTTACCCTTTGAATTTTTGGTATACGAAATACACACCCGACAAAGCGACAAGCATGTAAGTCACGGTCACTACCATTGGGATCCCGCCAAAGACTGCACTCACCACATTAAAGTTGAAAGCGCCGACAAGGCCCCAATTAATTGCCCCTACTACCACAAGTAGCCAGGCAATGAAGTCTACGTATTTAGTCATAGGTCACCTGTATGCGTTGTAAAGACATATAGTAGACCGGCCTATGGCAATACAACACACGGATTTGGGGCACATGCAAGATGCATATTCGCTAAATACCATGGCACTTAAATAGGTATGTGAAAGTATTGCCCTACTTGCTTAAGAGCTCTCTTAAAGCTTCCCCCTATCAGAAAACCTTAAAAGATATTGTAATGCTGAGCATCTAGCTTTCGTTTTGCTCGCTCCCCATTTCCTCTAGTGATTTATTGGCCTGCACACAAAGATCATAAAACATATCAAAACTCTTCATGTCCAATCGGCGTTTACTTAATTGGCGATCACAAAAGAAAAAACCGAGTTTGCGTTTGTTGGTCATGATAGGTGCGATAAAAAACTGGCCGGCTCCAAAAACATCGTTAAACGCGCAAGTACGAAGTCGTTTTAACACGGGATCGATGGCATTGCCTACCCAAGTAAACTTAGACTCTCGCATGATGTTGCGGATCAAATAACCTTGTGGCCCCATCATGTCTAAGCTTTTAGGTTCAATTAAATCTGGGGATTCTAAGTCTATTTCAAAACGTTCCAATAGGGATTGGGAGTCGACTTGGCGCACATGCTTGATATGCATCTGTTTAAGGGTATCCCCATAAAAGACCAGTGCGGCCCGATCAAAATCCACCCCTTCAATGAAACCATTGAGGGTTTCAAGATAGATATGCTCTGCTTGGGCATGATCGGTATGAGGCAATTTAATCAGCATATCCAAAGCTTCGGCAACACGCTTTTCATCGATCTCAATTTCAAGCGTTTGAACTACCTCTTGGACCTCGACGACTTCTTCTTCACCCTTATCAAAAGGAATTTCTGCCATCAGATCACGGTTTTCAAACATACCAATCCCTTCAGCACAACGCTCAAGTGACTCAAGAATGACATCTTGTACGTCATCAGGACCGCCACCTAAGAAGCTTGCAACCTCTCTTTTGGCCTCGAAGAGCTCGTCGGAGTGATACCCTGCGTACAAGCCTTCCACAAGCGCTATGGCAACATGAGTGACGTCTTTTTGGCTCGTGCTTTTCAGGTACTCAGCGAAAACATCTCCCAAAAACCATTGACGTTGACAAAGAGGGAGAAGCTCTTTTAATTGAAAGCCAAATAAATCCTCTTGAGTCTGGTTAGGTAAATCCACTCCATGGAGTTGTGACTCTAGAGGCTTTAAGGCATTTGAGGCAAATAAAATTGCGGCCAACATGGGAAATTGACTCATAAATCCAGCTAAAAAGTATTCTTGAGCATTCGCCACTTGGGTTTTGTGCTTGCCTAATACCAAGGTGGTCACACCGACCATGTACGCTTTGGTCACGTAGCGAATGATTGGGCGCGGGGTTGGCTCAACAACACAGCGTTCAATCAAGGCATTAACAAACGCTAAGTTACGAACCGTCAACCCTCCAAGCATCACAATGGCTCTGGAGAGCTCACGAAGCAGGTTACCCGAGTTGCTTTGAAAAACTTCGTTGCAGGTGCGGATCACTTTATCACGCAAGTGCACATCCTCAATGACCGCCTCAAGCTTTTCCATCGATGGGACGGTGTCCCCCTTACACATCAACGACAGAGCATGAGCCACTTCACCTAAAAGTTGAGATTGATGGCTAAAGAGCTCAACCCATAGACCGGGGGCTCTGGCTTGCTCAAAGTCCGATAAAAAAGAATCGGTTGGCCATCCATAGAGCCATTGCCTGGGTTCTTGCTCATGCTCACCTGCAGGCTCAATATCACTCATGGGAAACTCCTTCTTCTTTATATAAATAACAACGAACTTGACGACCGTCTTTTAGTTTTTGTTCGTCAGGATACTGCTGGCGACACTGAGGCATCGCATTAGGACATCTTGGATGAAAATGACATCCTGTTGGCGGATTGATGTTCGAGGGGACCTCACCTCGTATGATGTGGTCAAAGCCACGCCCGACCTCAATTTTGGGTACCGCTTCAATCAAGGATTGCGTATAGGGATGTTTAGGGTTTGACAAGACATCCCGACAACGGCCTTTTTCCACCACCTTACCCAAATACATAACTGCTACTTCATGAGCAAGGTATTGAACCACGCCTATATTATGGGTAATAAACAAGTAACTAATTTCAAATTCGCGTTGAAGACGCTGCAATAAATTTAGGATGTTGGCTTGCACCGACACATCCAACGCCGAAGTGGGTTCATCGCAGATGATAAGTTTGGGCGACAGAGCAAGCGCTCTTGCGATGCAAAGACGTTGACGCTGCCCGCCCGAAAATTCATGGGGGTAGCGGTATTTCATGTCCGCGCTTAACCCCACTTCTTCCATAAGATAATCAATCCTTTCTTGACGCTCTTTGGGATCAGAGCCTACTTTGAGGGCAATCATCCCCTCTTCTAAGATCTGAGATATGCGCATTTTGGGATCCATCGCCGAGAATGGATCTTGAAAGATAAACTGCAAATCCCCTCTCACCTTTTTCATCTGGCGCTGTGAGATTGTCGTTAAATCTTTGCCCCAATAAACCACCTGACCTTCGGTTTCGCTCAACAATTGTAAAACGGCCTTGCCCGTGGTGGTCTTGCCACACCCTGACTCGCCCACCAGAGCCAAGGTCTCCCCTGGGGATAGGCTTAACGAGACGCCATCGACGGCTTTTACATGTCCGACTGTGCGTTTAAAGAGGCCTTTTTTGATTGGGTAGTGTACTTTGAGATCTTGTACCGTGAGCACTGGGTGCTCAAAATCACTGTCATAAGGCTCTTCAAATTGTTCGGCCTCCTGAAGCTCTACCTCTGGTTTGGCCCCTTTGGGTATATTGGGATCATAGCCAAAACAGCGCACAAAAGTCTTGTCCGTGGTCTCAAACTCCATGATGGTGCGCTCATGACACAAAGGCTTAGCGCAATAACATCGATCCACAAATCGACAGATCTTGGAGCGCTCCAAACGTTGAGGCACGCGCCCTGGTATCGTAGAAAGTTGTTTGTCATGATTCGCAAGCTCTGGAATGGCAGAGAGCAACTTTTTTGAATACGGATGAGATGGTTGCTCAAAAAACCGTTTCGCGCTGGCTTTTTCTATGATTTGACCGGCATACATAACTGCCACATAATCGGCCATTTGAGCCACCACACCAAGATCATGAGTAATCAGTAAGATGGTCAACGACTGCGTGGCTTGAAGCTCTTTCAAAAGATTCAAAATTTGCGCTTGGGTAGTGACATCAAGGGCCGTCGTTGGCTCATCTGCGATGAGTACTTTAGGCTTTTTGGCAAGAGCCATGGCGATCATGATCCGCTGCTTCATGCCCCCTGAGAGCTCGTGGGGGTAACGCTCAAGCATAGAGGTTGGATCAGGAATACGAACTTGCTCTAAAAGAGCCACCAGTTCACTCGTCGAGGGGGTTTTCATGGCCTCATTCAGCTGTTGGCCAATCGTCATCACCGGGTTTAAGGCAGCCATGGGATCTTGAAAGATCATTCCAATCTCACAGGCTCTAACTTGCCTCATTTTTTGCTCACTAAAACTCAGTAAGTCACGGGCTTCCAGTTGTATTTGTGAATTCTGATAGATGGTGTGATGGGCTGGCAACAGTCGTAATATCGCATGAGCTGTGATGGATTTGCCACACCCTGACTCACCTACCAACGCGTAGGTCTTTCCTTTAGGAAGGCTTAAAGAAACCCCATCGACCGCATAGTTCTTATTCTCCTCGGTTCCTAAACTTAAGGTTAAATCCTCGATATGGAGCACCGGCTCACTCATGAATCTCTCCTAAACTCTTGGATCGAATGCATCACGCACTGCATCGGCAAAAAGGTTGGCACTCAAGACCAACACGAACATAAACACAAACGCACCGGCCAACGACCACCAAACAATCGGCGCTCTGGCCATTTCAAGGCGTGCGCTGTTGATCATGGTGCCCCAACTGTATGAAGCTGGGTCAACCCCTACCCCAACGTAAGAGAGTACAGCTTCGGCTAACACCAACCCACTAAAATCTAAGGCGATGGCAATCAAGATGATGTGCAGCACATTGGGCAAAAGGTGCATGAAAAGAGTCTTTATCTTGGACACCCCAAGTACCGTAGCGGCCTGAACGTATTCAATGTTCCTCAGCTTTAAGGTCTCAGCACGGAGTAAGCGACAAAGCCCTGTCCAGCTGGTTACCCCTAAAATCACGCACAAAGCAAGGAGTCTCGCATCTGAGCGTTGAGCCTGAGTCTCAAACCAACTCTCATGGGTACCAATAAAGGCTTGGAGCGTTAACACCGCCGCAGCAATCAAAAGAACGCCTGGGATCGAGCTCAACGTGGTGTATAGATACTGGATGACATCATCCACCCATCCTCGGTAGAACCCAGCCATCATGCCAAGAATGATGGCAAACGGGAGCATAAACAACGTCGTTATGGTACCAATGACCACACCAGTGCGGATGGATTTCATCGCTTGATAAAAGACGTCTTCACCAATCTTAGACGTGCCCAAGATATGATAAAGCGGCATAAACGTATCCACCATGATCGCCAGCCATAAAAAGGCCCAAATGGATACGAATAAGGTTTTCCAAGGAAAACTCGCTCGATTGGTTAGGACCTGGGCAAAATAGGTCTCAAAAGATATCTTTGCCGTCATGGTGACAACAAAACCAATCATAATGCAGATGACTAGGGTAAAAATAAGCGATTGAATCAATGAGGTCCAAACAATGCGCTTGATTTCAGGGCCGCGCTCATCCATCGAGTCTAGATGGACTCCGGCGTGCTTTAACCTTGGGTAATCGCGCACCAGCTCGCCATCAACCTCCATGACTTCTTTGACAAACAAATGGGTGGCAAAAGGAGCCGAATACGAGGATTCCGAACCAGACTGAGCCGGTTTTAGCACGAGATCTAAAACCGATACGTTCGTTCGATCAGCTTTCCCCTCTTCACTGATGGTAAAGTGAATAGAGTCCAATAACGCAATCGAGAAAAAAACCACCAAAACCAGACTTGAAGCTAGGTAAATCGGACGGTAAAAGACTTTTTTCCAGGGGGTACGAAGATAGGGCTTTGACAGAATGAAGCCCGTGAACAAAGCCCCTAAAAAGAACAAAACCCATAAAAGAATATCGGTTGGTAATAAGGTGAGTGTCATGAGTCTAACCTCACTCTTGGGTCAACCATGGTATATGAGATATCAGTCAAAATAAGCCCTATGACGTATAAGAAGGAGCCAAGAAAAACCATAGAGCGCACAATGGCAAAGTCTTGGGAGTTAATCGCGTCAATGGTATAGCTGCCTAGGCCTGGGATCCCAAAAAAGCTCTCGGTCAGTAACGAACCTAAAAAGAGCAAGGGCAAAAGAACCACAACCCCAGTCAAAATGGGAATAAGAGCATTTTGCAAAACGTGGCCAAAAAGCACTCTGGCGTCTGAGAGCCCTTTTGATCGTGCCGTTTTGACATAATCTTTGTTGATCTCTTCGATAAACAGCGTTCGATACCAACGGGTTCCTGAACCAATCCCGCCTATGACGCCCACCAAGACTGGTAAGACTAAAAACTTAATCATGGACCATCCATACTCATACCCAGAAATGGGAACCCATTTGAGTAATTTGGCCATCAGGTATTGGCCACCGATGATGTAAAACAGCATGGATATGGACATCAAAATAACGCAAAGAATAACCCCTGAGATGTCCAGATACGTGGCTCTAAAGAACACCAGCAACAAGGCAAAGCTGATGTTGACTAATAACCCCACTAATAATGCCGGTATGGCAATGGCTAAGGAGGGCCACATCCGCTCAAGCACATCATCGGAGATGTCACGACCCGCATCGGAGCGGCCAAAATCAAACGCGAGGAGTTTTACTGACTTCCCAAAGAAAATGGTATCGGTTACTTTCGTGATCCCATGCTCTTCTTGGTTGTAAAAAAGAGGCTTGTCATAGCCCCTTTGAGCCTTCCAAGAGTCAATGGCTTCTTGAGAGACATGTTTGTTCCCAAGGTGCACAGTCGCAATGTCATCTGGGGTGTTGACGACAAAAAACAAGGTAAACGTGATGATGTTTACCCCAAGTAAAATAGGGATGGCATAAGCCAGTCTTCGTATGATGTACGCTATCATGTGTCACTCTCAAGTTGGCTTAACGGAGTAGGCTTTCTAATTTTCTTTCGATACATCAGCCATGCAGGCAAACAAATCAAAAGGCCTAAAAGACCGATAAGGATCATCGGCCACCAAATGGGTTGGTTCCATGCTTTTCTTTGTTCTGCACGCTCTTGTGGATTCACGGACAAGTACTTTAGCGTATTGCGAGACATCGCATTGGGTTTTTGAGGCCCCACCCAACCATGTGACAACGCATACAATTTGGGGTGAATGCCCCATATCCAAGGAGCCTCTTCACGGAGTAACTCAAGCATTTCAAGAATAAGCGCTTGACGTTCGGGACCATTTTCCATGGTTTTCATCTGCTTAAACATCTTATCAAACGCTTCGTTTTGATAATTGACAGCATTCTCTCCCCCAAACGGTACCTTGGCGCTTGGCCCATACAATAAGAACAAAAAGTTTTCTGGATCCGGATAATCCGCATTCCAACCAAACTGGAAGATTTGGGCGTTGCCGGTGCGGATTTTCTCTTGGAAGCGGTTGTATTGGGTGGCACGAACCACTAACTCAATCCCAAGATTGGCAAATTGTTTTCGCATCCACCCAAAGAAGGCTTGTGAGTCTGGCCCTCCCCCCATGGTTGCATCTAAAAACAAAGTCAAAGGTTTACCGGTTTTAGGATCACGCCCTTCTGGGTAACCTGCTTGAGCCAGCAAGTCTTTGGCCTGTTCTATTGAACGGCGTTGGAGTTGACCATTCTCTTTTTCATAAACATAAGCATTATAATCTTGCTCAGGCGGTAAGTAGCCAAATAAACCCGGTGGAATGGGGCTCATGGCTGGGATCGCTCGAGCGTTAAGAAAAATCTGAATGTATTCTTCCACGTTGATCCCAATGCTGATGGCACGTCGAAGTTTCTTGGACGCCTCATCGTAACCTCCAACAACCTCATCGAGCATGTTAAAGCCCCAGTAGAAGGTGGTTGGCAACGTCGAAGTATAAAGATTAATGCCTTTTTCCATTAATGGCTCTGTCAGGGCTAACCCATTGCCAGAGCTGTCTTGCAAAGCTTGGTCAAAACTATCCGAAGAGATGCCGGACTGATCATAATAGCCTTGTAAAAACTTATTCCAATAAGGAATATTTTCTTTTTCTAAGGCAAATGATATTTCATCGAGCATAGGCAATGCTTTTCCAGCATTGGCCAAAAGGCCGGCTGCTTCGTCTTCTGGCATCCCTGTCAAAGGAAACAATTCCCCTTTAAAGTTTGGGTTTTTCACCAAACGCATACGATGGTTAGGGTTGTTTTCAGCCAAGTAATAGGGCCCCGTGCCCACCGGATACCAATCCAGAGTAATGTTTCGCTCTATGAGTCCAGTTTGGTGATAAAACTTATCGGCCTCCCATGGCACAGGGGCAAAAAAGGGCATGGCCAGCCAGTAGATGAACTGGGGGTAGTAACCGTTGATCGTGATGGTATACGTGTAATCATCAATCGCCTTGGCCCCTTCCATCGTGAAAGGCCTCAAATCGAGAAAGTGAGACAAATCAAACGTCGCGTCTTGATCGGCATAGACTTTGCCAAGGGTCTCCTGCAACGAATCAATCTCGGCGATGTAGTTTTCCATCAAGCCAAAAATCGGTGAATTAAGCGTTGGATCAGCCAGCCTTTTGATCTGATAAATATAGTCTTGCGCTTTTAACTCTCGAGTGCCCGTGTTTGCAAAATCACTCAAGGCTTCAATTCCATCCAAATCATCTTCGCTTAACTGATGATAAAGGAATTGCCCCTCTTCAGTTTGAGCAAAGGCCGGATGAGGCTGATACATCGTGCCTGATGGAATACTAATCTCGTAAATAGTCTTTTTAATCTCATCCGCGCTCAGCTTGTCATGAGTTTGACCGTTGGCGTCCACGTAAGTAATTTTGGGCATTTGTTTAGCCCCGAGCGGCACCAATTGATACGGACGCTTCAGGTAATGGTACTGAAGTGGTGGCTCATAAATTTGATTCGTGATGATCCATTCATTGGAGGCATAGGAACGGGCAGGATCAAGGTGATTTGGCCTTTGTGAAAATGAGGTGTATAACACATTTTCTTCAGCGCTGTGATGCGGATAAGGATCATTCATGGCATGATCGTTACACCCACCAATCCAAAGAGATAGGGCGACCGCAAACACCCATTTTTTATGTATATTAACTAACACGTTAAATCAATAATCCCTTTCATTTAACTTTGCGTCACTCACTAATTTAGCGAATTTTGATACCTTTATATATAGTTTAAACTGGAGAATAAGACCTGGCTGCTTAATCCCTGTAATATCACCCCCCTTAATGCAAAAAAACCCGCTTTTTTGACCCTACTCCCCATCATGATTTCCTTAAATGGATCCTCCTTAAGTTAACTCATGCAGTAAAATCACCATTAATTCGTGGATCCAACTTCAAATCCTGTATAATACCTGGTCATTTAACGGGCAAATGCTCGTTAGACATGGAACATCAACTAGTCCTTCAAGTTAGTTAGTGAGGTCAATTATGGGAATGTTATCGGGCAAGCGTTTTTTAATCACGGGTGTACTGAGCACGAAATCCATAGCTTACGCAGTTGCGCAGTTTATGCATGAGCAAGGTGCAAGTCTTGCGTTCACGTATCAAGAGGAAAAATTCAAAGCGCGTGTCACCGACTTAGTCGCGCCCTTCTCTGACATTGTCCTCCAGTGCGATGTGACTGAAGACCAAGATATTGAGCGATTGTTTATTGATTTGAAAGAGTCTTGGGATGAATTTGATGGATTCGTCCATGCGATTGCTTTCGCCCCAGCGGGACAACTTGAAGGGGATTTTCATGAAGTGGTGACTCGTGAAGGCTTTAGAACAGCTCATGAAGTAAGCTCTTACAGCTTATGTGCGATGGCCCAAGTTGCCGCCCCACTTCTCAAAGAAAACGCTTCGATCATTACCTTGAGTTACTTGGGCGCCGAAAAAGCCGTGCCGAGCTACAACGTGATGGGCCTTGCAAAAGCTTCACTTGAAGCCAATGTACGCTACCTAGCCAAGAGCCTTGGCCCTAAGAGCATTCGAGTCAATGCCGTCTCTGCAGGGCCGGTGAAAACACTCGCGGCCTCAGGCATTAAACACTTTAAGAAAATGTTGAGCCATACCGCAGAAGTAGCGCCTTTAAAACGCAATATTGATGCCAAAGAAGTCGGCCAAGTGGTTGGATTTTTGGGGTCAGATTTGTCCTCAGGCATCACAGGCGAGGTCATTCATGTGGATGCGGGCTATTCCATCGTAGGCATGACTGGGTTAGAGCAATAGAGTTAAGCTGAGTCTTTCACACTCAGCTTAAAAAAAGGGTGTAAAATCATGACATTAGAAAAAGGTCCTCAGGGAGCGAGCGAAACTGCCAATCAGTCCTCCCAGCCTGTTTTCAATGTTAATGTTGAGACTCAGGCGAACTCCTCTATGAGTCGTTCCACCGTTTCCTCGGTCTCTTCTTATTACGAGTATACACCAAGTCCTCGATCCAGCCTTAGCACCCCGGATGCAGAGCTATCATGGTCTGCCCCTCCTACATTTGACTATCCTAATGTGAAAGAGACGCTCGTAATTGATGCGCCTCTTATGGCCCCCTTTGATGAAACCTATTTTCAAGGCTTACTTGAACGCGCCAGGATGGTTCATCAAGGGCTCACATTAAATCCACAATTACAAATCAATGATGTTGTAAACCTCCACCTAAGCCAAGATTCTTTAAAGTTTAAATTCGAGGAGGCAAACGTAAGATTCTGTCGAGTTTTAGATAAAAACAACAAACAAGTCGGCAGTTATTTTCCAGATCAGGGTTTCTATTATGATAGCACGCGCAAGCTTGGCAAAGGCGCCTTTGGGCTTGTGCTACCTGGCATCAATACCATCAGCGGTAAACCCATTGCTTGCAAAGTCCACCAGTTCGATCGCGTAGCAAAGCAGTGCGAAAATTATGATGACGGCCTAAGAAAGGCGAAAGCCATCGCTAAGCGAGAAGCCATTGCCCTTCAAGCTGTTTATCAGCTCCACGCTGACATTGATTTTAGTGCTCATGAACGGTTAACGTTTATGGACTTTAAAGGCGGTCAAACCCTTAAAGTGCACCTACAAAAAGGCTTACCCAATCTAGTCGATCGTCTCAAATTAGGCCTCCAAGTGGTTAAGGCTGTCCAAGCACAAGTCCACGACTATGGCTATGTACATGGCGATTTGAAGTTTAACAACATGATGTTTTGCCCGGTAACAAATAAAGTTACAATCGTTGACTTTGGTATGGCTCAAGTCATTGGATATCCTCGCCATGAGTTTTCCAATTTCTTTTATCGTGCTCATCGTGATGATCATAAATACTTAAAAGCTTCAGACACCTTTTCTTTAGGTCGCATGCTTTGGGTGTTATTTACTTTATCGCATGTTCAATATAGTACTAGTTCAAACGAGGAGCCAGGTAGCCCACCTCATCCCATCCGAACCCTAGTTCGTACGGTATCGTCTGCGATTTTAACTTTTATATCTGGGAACACCGATCACCCGACAGATTCAACGCCTAAGGTGACTGAAGCGATTAAATCAAACCCACATACCACGGCCATGGGCAATGCCCTAACTCATCATCATTTAATGAATCTCATTAATGAAATGACGGATCCAGATCCTCAAGAACGTCCTGGACTACCCAAAGTTATTGAAAGCCTTGAGTTTTGCTTGGATCTTTTACAACCCAAAAACAAAATAAACTCAATCGAGTTGGCCAACCAAGGGTTTACCCCCCTCAACCATCGAGCGCAAGAGGAAACCAGTCGTCCAATCAGCTCCTCCCCCAGCTCACCGGGTCCCATAAACGAGGTACGATTAAAATGACCATTACCTACCCCTACCCATTGGACACAAGCGGAGGTTATGGCCCGTCCTTTTTTGGAAAAATCCATGAAATCGCTCATTACATTCAGAATGTTAAAAACATGCCTGTACAGGATGAAGTCGAACGAGATCCCAAGACAAACATCCCATTTGATAAAGCAACTGGACAGTATCGCATACGCGGTGAGTTTGGTAGCAACCAAGAGCGTATTAAGATACATCGAGATCAAACCTCAAACTACTACACCATTGTCATAGGCCCTGAGTCCAAACAAAAGAAATACCGATGGTTTCCAAACATGGCCATCATTGAAGAAAAACTTTACGATGAAGGTTCAATCGGTAGAATCTATGTGGGCTTAAATCTTGTAGGTCTAGCTTCTGATCATACAAAGCCCTGCGTCTTTAAAGTCTTTAAACTACCGAATGAAGACTTAACCAATTCTCCTGGTCAAAACATGCCTGCCGCTATGGCTGATGAAAAAAAATGTTTAGATGAATTCAACCGTTTTCAATTTGCTTATTTGGGAACTCACTACAAAGCCATCTCTCAAGACTTTCTTCCAGGATTGAACCTTAAGTCATTTATCTTTGAGCGCGAACATAGTGAACGCTCAAGAAAATACCAGCCAATATCAGAAAAAATTAACTTACTATTAAAGATAGCCAAGGCTGTCAAAGAACTGCATGAAAAAAGGATTGTCCATAGAGACTTGAAATTCTCAAATATGGTATTCAATCCTACGACGCAAGACTTATATATTTGTGACTTCGAACTATCCAAAAAAGTCGGCGAGCAGGATAGAAACTCCTATGGTATTCCGGTTTTTAAAAGCCCTGAGCATTTCACAAAAACCACCACAACGGCGTCGGACATCTACTCGCTTAGCCGTATCATTGCCCTGTTGATTGCTTACCCAGAGTACAATTACACTGAAGATGGGCAGTTAAAAGAAATGTGCCAAACACGCACACAGGACCAAACGAAGCAGATTTCGGATCACCTCATTGCAAAATTGGAAAAATCCTACTCGAAGGAAGGCCCACTTAAAACACTTTTGGCCTTGGTGACTCGTATGGCTGATCCCTCCCCTGAAAACCGTCCAACCATCGCTCAAGTGATAAACAAACTTCAAAAAATACAAGTAAAACTGCAAGCGGATACTTCTGCCAATTTAAGGCAAGCAACTCAAGAGTTTATTACGCCCTCCAGTTCACCGACTGCGACCCCAAAATCGAGCCCCCCAACAAGTCCAATGACTCATTTATACAAGCGAATGAATCAAAGCATGAGACCTGGTTCTGATAATGAAAGCCCCGAGAAGAAATGTCAGGAAAAAAAAGGAGTGTATCCGTCACCTAGACAAGTCTAGACAATGATATTAAAAGAGCTTTTATGATTCAAAAGATCAAAAAAAAGGGCCTTAAGGCCCTTTCTTTTCGATTCATCGTTAATCTTCAACGTACTTCACTTTTGAACGAGCATATTGAGTAAACAAGGTCATATCCTGAGTGCCGTAATTGATGGCCAGCGATTGTTTCATGTAATCAACCTCATTCGCTTCAACTTCTGAGAGGTTTCCATCCTTGACTTCAGTCACCGCAATAACGGCCCAGTCTCCCAAGTTTACTTTCGCCAAATCAGTCTTGACCTCTTGAGCCTCATCAACACGTGCAATTTCAAATGCATGTCGAATAATGCCGGTGGGCACACTGGCATCGGTTCTTGAAACCGCATTGACCTGAACCCAACCACTATCACTTTCTTTGATGCTCACCAAGTCATTGTCAGAACTAATCTTAGCCTGAATGGATTCGGCTTTTTCCTTCGCTAATTTTGAGGCTTTTTCATCTCTTAAGGTAAGCGTAATCAATGGTTTGACTTCATCAAGAGACTTTAACTGCGACTCTTTGTGCTCACTGACACGAAGAACCATATAATGGTCAGGCCCCAGCTCGATTAAATCACTGTTCAAACCGTCTTGAACGATTTCAGCTGAGAAGGCCATGCGTGATACACCTGGGTTTTCAAAACGCGCAGCCAAATCCAACTCACTTACCCAGTCAGTGGTCTCCACTTTAAGACCAAGCTTCTCTTCAGCGGCCGATAAGCTACTGGTATTCTCATAAGCGATGGAAACTAAATCATCCGCAATCGTTCTAACCTTTTCTTGGGCTTTGGTGAGCTTATAGTGACGCTCTACTTTTTCCTTCACTTCGTCAAAGCTTGAAACGGAAGCTTGCTTTTTATCCATCAGCTTAATGAGATGTAAGCCAAAAGCGGTTTGGACCGGCTCGGACACATCACCAATCGTTTTAAGCTCAAAGGCAGCCTTTTCAAACTCTGGAACAAGCCCCGAATTGCCCTCAGAGACCCAGAAAAGCTCGCCACCTTTATTTTTAGTGGAAGGGTCATCTGAATGTGCCTTCGCTAAATCAGCGAAACTAGCACCCTCAGAGAGCTCTTTTTCAATGCCTTTAACTTTCTCGATGGCTTTATCAAGCTCACCTTCTTTGGTTTCATCGAAACTTACTAGGATATGAGCAACTTTGACTTTATTGGGGTCGCTGTACAAATCAATCGTTTGTTCATAGTGCCCTTTTAGCGCTTGGCTGTCCGCATCCATGGTTTGGATGAAATGCTCAGGATTGAGCTCTACAAATTCAAGCTTGACCTTTTCTTGAGTCATAAAATCATCAGAGTGCACATCGTAATGAATACGAATGTCTTCGTCGGTCACCTCAACCTGCTCTAAAAAGCCTTCTTTGGCCACGATAAGGTATTGAAAACTGCGAGTTTGATTCAAGAACTTGAAAAACTGATCAACGTCTTTGCCCGTCGTAAAGTTCGTAGATACCAAGCCTTGTTGCAGCTGTTGAATAAGATTTCTTGAGACCAACATTTGTTGGAAATCTTCAGGGGTGTAGTAATTTTGCATCAACAGACGCTGATAAAGCGCTGGTGAGAAACGATTATTCTCTTGGAAGTTAGGATCCAATTGTATTTGACGCATTACCTGTTCTTCAGCAATACGAAAACCATTGGATTGGGTGGCTGCCGTCAATGCGGCCTGAGATACCAAAGCATCCAGACCATAACGTCTTACCTGGCCTGAATCGATGCTGGCAATTTGTTCCGGATCTTGAGAAGAAATAAATCGATCATAAAATTGATTGACTTGACGCTGAGTGACCTCAATGCCATTTACCTTTGCAAGGACCTCTGAATGGCTTGCGGCCATAAAGCTGCCTGTACCCACAAAAATAAAGGTCGCCGCAATTAAGCCTACGATGACCCACGTTATCCAGCCTCTCGAGTTATCCCGGATATCTTGCAGCATGTTTTCCCCCAGCTAAAAAAAAAGGCGTGGTATAAAACCACGCCTTCTTAAAGAATGGCGGAGCGGACGGGATTCGAACCCGCGACCCCCGGCGTGACAGGCCGGTATTCTAACCAGCTGAACTACCGCTCCAGAACTCTTTTCTATTTGGTGGGTGCTGAGGGACTTGAACCCCCGACCCTCGCCTTGTAAGGGCGACGCTCTCCCAACTGAGCTAAGCACCCAAATCCTTTCTACTCAGTGGTTACTCTTCAGTAACTACGGAGCCGGAGTTTACAGCATCTTTAAGCGCTTTACCAGCCTTAAATGATGGGACATTTGCAGCTCCGATTTGAATCTCTTCACCAGTCCTTGGATTGCGTCCAGTGCGCGCTGCGCGTGGCTTGACAACAAAGCTGCCAAATCCGACTAGGGCAACCGACTTCCCTGACTGAAGCGATACTGTAATACCTTCGATGAAAGAATTCAAGGCTTTTGTTGCATCTGCTTTAGAAAGACCTGCGCTATCTGCAATGTAATCAGCCAACTCAGCTTTATTTTCAGGTGCATTACTCATGTGCCCACCCCTTTTTTAGTGTTAAAAATAGTTTCCGTGTCTTGTGAAGCATCATAGAGACAATGCCACCAATAGCATGAAAAGTACCACTTAAGGCCTATTGGGACAAGGTTTTGACTTGATTCATTATGAATATAATGAGTCAGGAAACTTATATCACCATCCTTTTTTGGATATGCAGGGTGTTTGGGCTTGGGATACAAAAAAGCCACCTTGATAGGCATCAAGATGGCTCTTGTCGAGGGCTGTCCTTGTTCTAGTGTTTAGGAATGGCGTAGCGACCGCTCCCTTTGCCACCACCTGACTCTGAAGACTCAGCAATACGTTTGGCTACCTCCTCATCTGTCAAAGGCTCAGGGGCCTTAGACAAGGCGATATCAAGAACTTCGTCAATCCACTTCACACAATGGATTTCAAGCTCGCCAGTGATGTTCTCTGGGATTTCTTTCAAGTCCTTGCGATTCTCCTCAGGAATAATCACATCCGTGATCCCAGCACGTCTGGCGGCTAGAAGTTTCTCTTTTAGCCCACCAATGGGAAGTACCTCTCCTCGCAAAGTGATCTCCCCCGTCATCGCCACGTCTGCTTTGACAGGAATGGCCGTTAAAGCTGAGACTAACGCGGTACACATACCAATACCGGCTGATGGACCATCTTTAGGGGTCGCCCCTTCAGGCACGTGGACATGAATGTCGGTCTTTTCATAAAAGTCCGGCATTATCCCCAAGCGTTGCGCTCTTGAACGAACCACGGTCAAAGCCGCCTGAATCGATTCTTGCATCACATCGCCCAAAGAACCCGTTCGAGTAACCTTACCCTTACCTTCATTCACAATCGTCTCGATGGTCAGGATGTCCCCGCCCACTTCAGTCCAGGCCAATCCAGTGACTTGCCCGACACGATCATTTTCCTCGGCAATGCCGAAGCGGAACTTGCGAACCCCTAGGTATTCTTCAAGCTCAGAAGGCTGGATGACAAATTTCTCATTTTTGTCTTCCATAAGCACATGAGTCACGACTTTACGACAGATTTTTGAAATCTCACGTTCTAGGCTTCGAACACCTGCTTCACGGGTGTAGTAGCGAACGATGTCCAAAATGGTCTCTCTTGGAATTTCAATTTCTTCCTCTTTAAGACCATTGTCTTTGACTTGTTTGGGCACCAAATATTGCATCGCGATATGAAGTTTTTCATCTTCAGTATAACCTGCAAGACGAATCACCTCAGTTCTGTCCAACAATGGCGTTGGAATGTTCAAGGAATTGGCTGTGGCCACAAACATGACATCCGACAAATCGTAGTCCACTTCAAGGTAATGATCATTAAACGTAGAGTTTTGCTCTGGATCTAAAACCTCAAGCAGAGCAGATGCCGGATCCCCACGGAAATCCATGGCCATCTTATCAATCTCATCCAGCAGAAACAGTGGGTTACGGGTTTCAACTTTAGCAAGCTTTTGTAAAATCTTGCCTGGCATTGAACCGATGTAGGTGCGTCTGTGTCCTCGGATCTCCGCTTCATCACGCACACCACCCAAACTCATGCGTGAGAACTTACGTCCTGTGGCACGGGCAATGGATTGACCCAAAGATGTTTTACCTACCCCTGGTGGCCCCACCAAACATAAAATAGGCCCTTTGAGTTTTTTGACACGCTTTTGGACCGCCAAATACTCCAAGATCCTTTCTTTGACTTTCTCCAATCCATAATGCTCGGCATCAAGGATTTCTTTGGCTTCATTCAGATCAATACGAACCTTGGTTTTTTTCTTCCAAGGGACTGAGACCATCCAATCAATGTAGTTTCTTGAAACCGTTGCCTCAGCCGACATCGGAGCCATTTGTTTGAGTTTGTTAAACTCAGACATGGTCTTCTCATAGGCCTCTTTAGGCATGTTGGCTTTTTCAATTTTTTCTTTGAGAGTTTCAATCTCATCCGTTTCTTGACCGAGCTCTTCTTGAATAGCTTTCATTTGCTCGTTCAAGTAGTACTCACGCTGAGATTTCTCCATCTGTTTTTTAACATTAGAGCGAATGCGCATCTCAACTTGAAGTAAGTCGATTTCCGCTTCCATCAACGCCATCAACTTTTCAAGACGAGCTCGAAGGTTGATGATTTCAAGCACATTTTGCTTTTCTTGGATCTTCAGTGAAATATGAGCCGCAATGGTATCCGCCAGACGACCAGGATCGTCGATACCCGATACGGAGGTGATCACTTCAGGAGGAATTTTTTTGTTGAGCTTGACGTACTTTTCAAATTGCGTCATCAACGCCCTTAAAAGAACATCCGCCTCTTCTTCTGTCAAAGGCTCACTATCAAGCAATTGCGCTTTGGCCATGAAGTAAGGGTCCGTTGAAGTAAAATCTTCAACTTCAGCTCGACACGTCCCTTCAACAAGCACTTTGACCGTGCCATCGGGGAGCTTTAAGAGTTGTAAGATAGTAGATACCGTTCCTACTGAATAGACATCTTCCTCATTGGGACTGTCTTCTGTGGCTTCTTTTTGAGCCACCAATAGGATTTGTTTTTCACCGCCTTCCATAGCCGCATCCAAGGCTTGGATCGACTTATCACGCCCTACAAATAAGGGGATGACCATGTGAGGGTAGACCACCACATCCCTTAGAGGGAGAACGGGAATGTGCAGTTGTGCATTTGTTTTATCAGCCTCAGACATATACGCCCCTTTTTCTTGAATATGGAACGAAAAGGAGCCTAACCGAAGTTAGGCTTTCCTATCGTTCATAATACTACGAAGTGGTGACGCAAGAAAACAGACTAAACTAAGATTCACCGTCTTGAGCGGTACGTGAAGTGGTCGATTCCGTGTTTTCGTACAATAACAATGGCTCAGAATCACCTTTAATGAATGCTTCATCAATCACAATCTTGCTCACCCCTTCCAGAGATGGTAGATCATACATGGTGTCTAAAAGCGCATTTTCAAGGATCGAACGAAGTCCACGTGCACCCGTTTTACGCTCCATGGCTTTTTGAGCCACAGCTTTAAGGGCTTCCTCACGGAATTCGATTTCAATGTTTTCCATCTGGAATAGTTTGGCGTATTGCTTAGTCAAGGCGTTTTTAGGCTCGCTTAAGATACGAACCAAAGCCTCTTCACTGAGCTCCTCAAGAGTCGCAATCACAGGGAGACGACCTACAAACTCAGGAATTAAACCAAACTTAATCAAATCTTCAGGCTCAACCTCTTGGAATACTTCTCCAATGCTGACTTCTTCCTGGGTCTTCTTGATTTCAGCTGAGAAACCAATCCCACCTTTTGAAGAACGCTGCTGAATGATTTTGTCTAAACCAGCAAAAGCTCCACCGCAGATGAACAAGATGCCTGAGGTATCAACTTGCAAAAACTCTTGTTGAGGATGCTTTCTGCCGCCCTGTGGGGGCACTGAAGCGACCGTGCCTTCAATAAGTTTCAATAGGGCTTGTTGGACCCCTTCCCCAGACACATCGCGCGTGATGGATGGGTTGTCAGATTTACGAGAAATCTTATCAATCTCATCGATGTAGACAATGCCTTGCTGGGCCTTATCGACGTCGTAATCGCACTTAAGCAACAGTTTTTGAATGATGTTTTCCACGTCTTCACCCACATAACCTGCCTCGGTTAACGTGGTTGCATCCGCAATGGTAAAAGGTACATCAAGCAAACGAGCTAAAGTTTCCGCAAGAAGTGTCTTACCAGAACCTGTAGGACCAATTAAAAGAATGTTGGATTTACCTAGCTCAATCCCGTCACTGCCTGACATAGAGCTCAAACGTTTGTAGTGGTTATAAACCGCAACAGAAAGAATTTTCTTAGAGCGCTTCTGGCCAATGACATAATCGTCAAGGATTAAGTTAATTTCTTTAGGCGTTGGAAGCTCGCTTGATTGCGAAGGCGAAGAGCTCTCTTCAATCTCTTCTCGAATAATGTCATTACAAAGCTCAACACACTCATCGCAGATGAATACGCTCGGGCCTGCAATGAGCTTTCTTACTTCATGCTGACTTTTGCCACAAAACGAACAATAAAGGAGCTTGCCGTTTTTGTCGCCATCTTTACCATGATCATTGTCACTCATAGACCCACCTTTTTTCGTCGGATGAATGGGGGATATTCACGATTTGTAACCACCGCCCTTATTAATTAAGTATCGATGATAAGATTAAGGACCTTTAGCCGGCCCTTAAAGTAACCGCGTGTACCTAAACCGTTCGATCTCACCTTTTCTCTAACACAGAATCAATTAATCCATACTTCACGGCCTCCTCGGCCCCCATGAAGTTATCCCTATCTGTGTCATGGGCTACAGTATCAAGCGGCTGACCAGTGTGATGAGCTAAAATCTCATTCAGCTTAGCCTTGGTCTTGATGATTTCATTGGCATGAATTTCGATATCACTGGCTTGGCCTTGGAATCCACCCAGTGGCTGATGAATCATCACTCGCGAATTAGGGAGGCTGTGTCTTTTACCAGCGGCACCGCCAGCCAAAAGAAGAGCTCCCATGCTGGCCGCTTGGCCTACGCATAAGGTGCTGACATCAGGCTTGATGAATTGCATTGTATCATAAATGCCCAAACCAGCCGTAACGACACCACCTGGCGAGTTGATGTACAGGTGAATATCTTTTTCAGGGTTTTCAGACTCAAGAAACAACAGCTGAGCGATGATAAGGTTGGCCATGTGGTCCTCCACTTGGCCAACCACAAAGATCACCCGCTCTTTTAACAACCTAGAGTAAATGTCATACGAGCGCTCGCCTCGAGAAGTTTGCTCGATGACCATGGGCACTAATCCAGTGTTCATGATGTCAAAAGAATTTTGCTCAGCCATTTTATGGTCCTTAAGTTTTCGATATGGTCTATTTTCTACTATAGACCATAAGCCTTACTCACTCTCAATGCTTAATTATTCAGCTTCAGGCTTCATTGCATCATCTAAAGTGATCTTAATTTCATTCACTTTCATGGTGCCAGCAATCACATCCACAGCCTGCTCGAGTAATACCATACGCTCTACGCCTTGAAGCAGCTCTTTATTAGTATAGTAATAACTAATGAATCTTTTCGGATCCGGGAAGTTTGCTGCCTGCTCAGCGATGTATTCTCTTACAAGTTGGTTATCAACTTTAACTTCATGCTTAGCAATGATTTCGTTGACTAACAACCCAAGAAGGACACGCTTCTCAGCCATTTCATCAATTTCTTTCTCGTCAGCAGAGTCTTGTTCGCCACGTTGAGTCATTTCTTCAACCAAGGCTTTACGCTCTTGTTCAAACAAGGACTTGGGCATCTCAATGGAGTTTTTCTCAAGAAGGACTTCTAAGACCTTTTCTTTGAAGGCTTCTTTAAGGGACTTTTCAGACTCTTTTTCCAAGCGCTCTTTGATTTTCGCTTTAAGGCCATCAATGTCGTCTTTATCTAAATCCATACTCTCAGCAAGCTCAGATTCGCTTAGTGCTTTGCGCTCTAACACTTTATGGACCGTGACATTAAATTTAGCTTTTTTGCCGGCTAATTTCTTATCGTGCCACTCTTCAGGGTAAGCAATCTCACAAGATGACTCTTCACCAGCTTTTTTACCCACTAACTGCTCAACAAGCTCAGGTAGGGACTTCTTATCGTCAAGATTAAATTCAATGTTGGAAAACTTTTGAGGCTCTTCAGACTCATCGTCACCTTCAACCCACTCACGCTCTAAGTCCATCTCTAATTTATCGGTTAACTTAGATTTGCGATCGACTTCATCAAACTTTGCCTGGTTCTCAGACAACTCTTGGATCGTCTTTTGGACATCAGCCTCGGTCACATCAACGACTTTTTTGTCGATGGACTCAGAAGATAAATCAGCAAGTTCAATGCTTGGATAGATCTCAAAAGTAGCAACATACTCTAGTGGCTGACCGCTCTCATCTTTGATGTCGTCAATCTTTGGCATGCCTGCTGGATTAAGCTCGTTGTCTTTAAGGGCTTCTTGTAAAGAGTCTTGGATAACTTCGCCAATCACCTCAGCACGAACGGATTTGCCAAAACGTTGCTGCATGACTTTTTTGGGGACTTTACCTTGTCGGAAACCTTTGATGTTCACTTGCTTGGCAAGCTCAGCCATCTTACTTTCGCACTTACCTTCAACTTTGTCTTCAGGCACTGAAATTTTGACACGACGTTCAAGGGAACCTGTGTTTTCAACAGAGACTTCCATTAACAAATCCTCTTTAAATTACTTAGAAATGTAAAATGGCGCACGAAGTGCGCCATGAATAGTGGTGCGAAAGGAGAGACTCGAACTCTCACGGGTTGCCCCACTGGAACCTAAATCCAGCGCGTCTACCA
>CAYNJF010000019.1:0-45231 GCA_964397555.1 uncultured Francisellaceae bacterium | reverse complement strand
ATCAAATTGACTTATTAGTGGTTGGCGGTGGCATCAATGGCGCAGGCATTGCCAATGATGCTTGTGGACGTGGACTGAGCGTTGCCTTATGTGACATGGGCGACTTTGCTCAAGCAACCTCCTCGGCCAGCTCAAAGCTTATTCATGGTGGTCTTCGTTATCTTGAGCACAAAGAATTCAAGCTGGTTCGACAATCCCTTTTAGAACGAGAGCGACTTTTAAACAACGCTCCCCACCTTGTGTTTCCGATGCCTTTCTCAATGCCCCATGATCGCATGCTTCGACCTTTTTGGCTGATGCGTTTTGGGCTTTTAGCTTACGACTGGTTAGCTGGACGTTCACAACTGCCCAGCTCCAAAGTTGAAAAGTACAGCAAATCCCCAGATGAACATCCTTTGAACTTATCGTTCAAACGAGGCTTGTCGTATTATGACGGTGCTACGGATGATTCAAGACTGGTCATCGCCAATGTGCAAGCGCTCAAAGCTCAAGGAGGCATGGTGCTTCCACGATTTGAGCTGGTTGGCATCAAAGAAGTTGAAGATGGAGTGCTTGCGACACTGCGCTCGCATTCAACCGGCGAAGTCATTGAACTTAAAGCCAAGGCCATCGTCAATGCCACAGGCCCATGGGCCCAACGCCTTTGTGAAAAGGTGTTTGATAAAAAGACTCAATACAAGCTTCGTCTGGTCAAAGGATCCCACATTGTTGTCCCTAAGCTGTATCGCCAGCATAAATCTTACCTGCTGCAGCACAAAGATGGGCGCGTTATTTTTACCATTCCCTATCATAATCAGTTTACCTTAGTGGGGACGACCGATGTGGAATATACCGGCAACCCCCTTGATGCTTCTTGCTCAGATGAAGAAATTGATTATCTATGTGAATTAGTCAGTCATTATTTTCACCACTCATTATGCCCCAAGCAAGTGGTTGATAAATGGGCTGGGGTTCGAGCCCTTATTGATCATCAAGCATCTGGGCTGTCCGCGCTTTCAAGAGAGCATCAGCTTGAAGTCCTAGATGGTCCCTATCCGCTGATTAACGTCTACGGCGGCAAATTAACAACTTACCGTGATTTGGCTGAGAAAACCGTTGACCTACTCAAAACAAGCTTCCCGAATATGGGTGAGTGCAACACTCGCTCAACACGTCTTCCTGGAGGTGATATTGGCCGTGATTTCGACACTTTTAAGGCCTTAGTCGAACAAACCTATGATTATCTGCCTAAAATCACGGTAGAGCGTTGGCTACGCTCTTATGGATCAAACCTTTTTAAAATTACCGAGCACGTAAGCTCACTTGATCAGATGGGACAAGACTTTGGGTTTGGCTTATTTGCCGCTGAAGTGGATTACTTAAGGCAACACGAATGGGCTCAGACTAGTGAGGACATCTTGTGGCGACGGACCAAGCTTGGCCTGTGGTTCACCCAACGTGACGTACAAAGACTTGATGCTTATTTAAAAAGTCGACCGATTCAACAAGCCGTTTAAAGCGACTTGTTGATTAATATCCCATCTTGAAAGACCAAAAACTCTTTCTTCTCTGCCCGAAACCAAGCTTCATTGTGAGTCAAAGGCGCCGTTGCTATCACCGTGATGACTTCGTTTTCATCGTTGTGTTTCGCAAAATCAACTTCCACTTCATCATCGACCAATACAGCACGACCGAACGGGGCTTTGCGAGTGACCCAGACTAATTTGGTTGAGCAAAAAGCATAAAGGTATTTGGAGTCACACAACAACATGTTAAACACACCATGGGTGCTAAGCTGTTGGCACAGCGATTGAATTTTTTTCCATAGCTGTTTGGGGGTTGGTGGCTTCTTATAACTTTTTTTCAGCTGGTCAAGAAGCCAACAAAAAGCGTATTCGGAGTCGGTTGTGCCCACTGGAGTAAAGTGCACAAGAGGTAGTTTTTTGATCCCTTTGAGCTGACCATTATGAGCAAAGCACCAGTTCATGCCCCACATCTGGCGAACAAATGGGTGCGTATTCTCCAATGAGACTTTCCCACGGTTGGCCTTGCGAATATGACAGATCACATGCTTTGACTTAATCGGATACCCCTGAATGAACTTGGCAATTTCAGAGCGATAGCTTGGGTGAGGGTCATGGAAAGTACGACAGCCTTTGCCCTCGTAAAACGCAACCCCCCAACCATCTTTATGCGGCCCGGTCTGCCCTCCTCGCTTCATCAAGCCAGAAAAACTAAAACAAATATCGGCGGGCACATTGGCACTCATGCCTAAAAGTTCACACATCTTAAATCCGATGATATCAAGAAGAAAAAGATTAGCGGCTCGTCAAAAGTTCAGAAGGCTGACTTTTAATAACCGCCATAGTAGGTATTATACCCGCGAGGGTACAAGTCACAACAGTCCCTGTAAAAATCAAGCCATTTAAGCCAACAGACCAAGCATAACGCCAGCCCAAATACTGGCTGAGGGCTTTAAAAGCCATTTCACCTAAAGCAAGCCCCATCAGGGTGCCCACACAAGCAAGAAGAAAGGACTCAGTGAAGAACAAGGCTGCTAAATCGAGGTATGTGGCTCCTATGGCGATCCTCATCCCACACTCTTTACGGCGCTCGATAAAAGCAAGCCATAATTGAGCCACAAGGCTCAACAGACCAAAGCTTAAAGCAATCATCGAAAACCAGGTCAGAGTTGCCTCATAGGTGCCAATGGTTTGTTTCAGTTGAGCCTCAAAGCTTGCCTCATCCTTAATGAAGTATCGGAAGTCACGATAGGTTGCGCTCAACGCATCTTCTAGGGTTTGTTTCACCGGCCCAAGTTCCCCCTGATAGAGAACCCAAAAAGAGCGTACCTGCTCATCAAAAGGCATGTCTCGAATGATCCACTGGTTAAAGTCCACGTCAATCAACGGGTGCACAGGAACATACCCCAATAAGGCATAAAGACGGTGTTGATGATTGCCCACCCAGATCATATCGCCTGGCTCAAGCCCTGACTGGTTGGCTAACGATTGACCGGCCAACACAAGCTCGTGCGTGTCTTGAAACTGATTTGGCATAAAGCGAAAGTCGGTTGCCGGTTTTAGGCTCATCGAAAGAACCCGAGAGGGCAAGGACTCTCGGGATGTTTGAACGGGCGTGCTTGTCATATCAAAGATCACCACCTCAAAGGGGGCCTTTTTAAACAGTGACTCAACATGCTCGCGCCCAATAAAGGGGGCAAAAGGTTTGCGAGGATGTAAGCTCACGGTCATGACCGAACACCCTAATGCGCCATTATGATGACCCACCTGTTGATTCACCCCATGCTTGATGGCTAGCAATAGGCATAAGCAAGCAACGCCCAGGGTCAGGCTGACAAGCGTTACCCCGGTTCGAAGAGGGTTTACCTTGAGTGTGCGCAAGGCATCAAGTAGGTAAAGAGTCTTTCGCATAAAGCTTCATGGTCCGTTGACAAAACGATTGGCACCTCTCATCGTGAGACACTAAAATCATGGAAAACCCATGCTCTTGTTGAGCCTCTGTCACGCAATTTAACAATTTCAAGCCATGGGCGTTATCTAAAGAGGCGGTTGGCTCATCCAACAATAATAACGACGGGTTCGTAACCAAGGCTCTGGCCAGGGCCACTCGTTGTTGTTGACCGCCCGAGCAATGTTTCACTTTTTGCTCTGATAGATCACGAATGCCAAGGGCATCTATCCAACGCTGGCTTTGATGCCTTGCCTCAGTGAGCGTCTTGCCCCCATAGAGCAACGGCAAGCTAACGTTTTCAATCACATTCCAGTCCCCAATCAGATGAAAAAACTGAAACAAAAAACCAATTTTTTCATTCCGAAACCCTGCTTTTTGCCGAAACGTTAACTCCGTTGTATTGACGCCATCAAACCATAAGTGCCCCATGGTAGGCTCATCAATCAGTCCTATCAGACGCAATAAGGTCGACTTGCCACAACCACTTTCTCCCATAACACAAAGGGTTTCCCCAGGGGTGAGTGTCAGCGTTTGGGGCGATAAGGCAAGTTTGTTTCGATAACGTTTTGTCAGGTTGACGCATTCAAGATGTAAGCTCAATGACATCTCCTTGATTTAATCCATCGATCACCTCGACCATGATTTGATTTTGGCGACCTAACCGCACCCGCTGTTCACCCTTATCGGTATGAAGGTAGGGATAAGATTTATCCCAATGGATCGCATCTTGAGGGATCACCCAGCCTTGGCAACGCTCATTGGATTGAAGGTTGAGTACCAACTGAGTGCCAAATCGAACCCCCTGAATGGGGCGACTTGGGCGAAGTGTAATGCGATAGGTGGTAGGCTTATCCAAATTCATCTGAATGGATTTGGGTGCAATGGAAATCACGTCAAGTTGAACACTTGGCTTTTCGACCAGCTCAATTCGAGTGGCCTGCTCAAAGGCTTGTGCCCCCTTTTCATCCACCTCCAAAAGGATCCCAAAATCATCGTCTGCTGCAATGACCCCTAACCATTGATGAGCCTCTAATTGTTGACCGACTGAAACCGGTTTTGCTGGGCTGCTTGAGAACAAATTCGGATCATACAGATGCCCCCCATGAGTGGCTTTGACGTGCAAGCTCTCTACTTGGCGTTTTTTTTGCTCACACAACATCATTTGTTTTTTTAACTTTAGATGAGCTTGCCCTAACGAGAGAGCATCGCCTTGACGTAAAAGCTTCTCAAGCGATAGGGTTGCTTGCTCAAGTTGAGCATGGCACTGCGTTAAGGCTTTTTGCTCACTCATCAAGCTCTCTTTTGAGGCGCCCCCCATCTCCACCAACGTTTGTTGGTGAGATAGTTTTGCTTTTCGATACTGACAATCTTGCTCGAGCACCTCGACCATAGTCTGGGCTTGAACCACTTTCGGCTGACTCGACCATTGCTCGAGTTGGCGGTAGTGCTCATCAAGTTTTTTGACTTGCAATTGCTCCTCTTCGTATTCAATCTCAAGCAACGGATTCTCAAGTTCAAATAAGAGCGCCCCCTTTTCAATCGATTGCCCGTAAGGCACGTTCTGAGACAAAAGGGTTGCTGAAGTATCAACCTCGACTACGGTCCAGTCCAATGGAAACCAAACCCCTTTATAATGCGTTTGGGTCTGAAGAAGATGCTGATCATCGAGCGTCATGGTTGTGGCATGAGCACAACTTACGAGCCAACAAAGAAAGAGCCATTTATACATAGTTGATCCAATTTTTTTCTAGCTGACCACTTTGATAGTCAAGCTCAACCAGGGCTAATATCACCATAAGAGACTGCCTTTGAACATCCAAAGCGCATTGATACTCTTCATCGAGGGCTTGTTGCAACTCGTTGAAACTGGTTTGACCTTGGAGGTATTTTGTTTGCTCGATGCTTAATCGTTGCTTTGCGACCTCATGAGCCTTTAATGCGATGGCGTGCAGTTTTTTTTGAACATGAACCGTTTCGAGGGCCAACTCTATCGCATGAGCCACTTTGACTCGAACGCGTTCAATTTCATCTTGTTTTTTATAGGTTGAGGATGCATTTTGGTATTCGGCCATGGCTTTATTATTTGACTCAAGCAAAGGCACCGTCAATGACAATCCGACATAACGATTTGACTTGGCATGGATATGGCGAAAAGGATCATAGCCAAAGGCTTCATCTTGATCGTAGCGATAGGATTGTCGGCCTTTGGACCACTGAAACGATAGATTTAAATCCCAAAGACGTCTGTCTTCTAAGACCAGCTTTTGGTATTTGAGAGCGTCGACCTGAGCCTGCAGTGGCTCGATGGCCCAGTTAATCGATGATTCAAGAATTATTTGTGCGCTTGGCTGCTCTCCTTGTCGTTTAAAGGGTAGGGCTTGGGTTGGAAAATCAAGCTCCATACCAATTAACTCAGAGAGCTGGTGGGTTTGTTTTCTTAGCTGAAGTTGGCTTATTTCAAGGTGTTGTGCCATTTTGGCCAAGCGTACCTCAAAGGCCTTTGCATCAATGGGCGCAAGCACCCCCTGTTCAATTTTGGTGTCGACAATCCCCGCCAGCTCTTTTTGCAATTGATATCGTTGTCTTTGAAGTTGAAACGAAGACCAGCCGTTAAGAAGGTTTGTATATTGATGGATGACCGAATAGATTAAGCTTCCTTTTTGTTGAAGTGCCGCCCGCTGGCTCATCTCGAGCTGAATATCAGCCACTTCTAAGTCGGCCAAATTTGCTTTGAGGTTAAGCCCCTTTAAAAGCGGTTGCTCAACGGTAAAACGCCACTCATGGTGGTGCTCTTTACGATGCTCAACCCCTGATACGTATTGCATGTGCATCTTGGTGCCCAAAGGGGTTGTCCAATTGATTTTTGGTGCAAAGCCTGCACTATGACGATCCTCAGCAAACAGTCCATTTTCAGCGTGCTCGCTGTCCACATAAGTACTGAATAAAGCGGTGGGGTAGAACGCCTGGCGCTGAGCATCGACTTGCATGTGTGCAAGCGTGACATCGCGTTGCGCCCACTTGAGCTCATGATTATGTTCAATCGCTAAAGCGATGGCATCTTTGACAGACAGTTCGGATGGATACGCCTTGAGCACCATCAGCCCAAGGCAAAAGATAGAAACGTACTTCACAAAAAACTAAGGGGATAATAACGCCGTAATGTGTTGAGTAAATTCACTCATGTTGTATATCGGCTTGAACAACACTGGAATATCGGATTGATGCTGAGTTAACTCATGGGGCACTTTGTAATCCATGCTGCCGGTATAAACCATCATTTTGAGATTCGGAAGCAAGACTTGGGCTTGCGTCATCCACTCGTTTCCATCCATGCCTGGAAGACGAATATCGACAATGGCCAGATCAGGCTTGGCCTGCTTTATGTGCTCTATTGCCTGCTCACCGCTTTCGAAGGCTTTGACGTGATAGCCTTCGTCGTCTAAAAAATCAGCTAAGTTGTCTCTGATGGACTGCTCATCTTCGATAATAATAATTTGAGTCATGATGACCTAAACCCACAAGTTGGTAGAGAGGATCTTACAAGACTCGATTTTACCTAGATTTTAAGGATGCGCAAAACCTTACGAAAATACCGAAAGCAAATTGACTTCATGCCTCACCCAGCCAACATTGGGCGACTAGCTAACAAACTGTTTGCAAACGTCATCCAATGCCTCTTGTTGGTCGAGGATGGCTTGATGAACTTCTTGGAGCGTATCAAAGCTAAGGCCAATATTTTCCATCACGGCTTTAGGCACTTGAGTGCTCACCTCATCTCCAATGTTTAAATCATGAAGCATGCGGTTGGCAATGAGCACCAAGTTTGGGTAAATCCCATGCTCGTCAACAAACTCCCCTTGGTGGTGCCATTTTACCGCAGCAATGATTTCTTTGGGCATCTGCCAAGCTTGCATTAACCAGCCACCAATTTGTTCATGGCGCACCCCTAACACGTGCTGCTCAATGGCGCAGATGGAGACATTGGGATTGACGGTAGCGTATCGATTTAAAAGAAAAAATTGAGGGGGAAAGACATCACCGAGAATAAGATGACCGATGTTATGCAAAAGGCCAGCCAGATAGGCCATGCCCTTTGGCAAGGTCGGGTCCACTCGCTTGGCCAGCTCTTGAACATAGACTGCACAATATAAGCTGTGACGCCAATGCGCATTCAGCCCCAAGGGACCATCGTTGGGGACATTCAAGGCCCTTCCGACAACAATCCCTAAGCTAAGGCTCATGACTAAGTCATAACCCAATACCTTGATGATGGCATCCTCGACTGATTCGATTTTTCCAGGGTAACCATAAAAAGAAGAACGAGCCCAACAGATCAATTGGGCTGAAAGACTGGGATCTTTCCCAATGATGTTGGCCAGTTTGATGGAGGTTGCGTCCGGATCGGCGCGTAAAACAAGCAGCTCATCTGCGATCTTAGGCAATGCAGGCAACTCAAAAATTTCTTCAACGCGATCATGCATACGCCGAGGTGTAAACTTATTCACAATGGAGTGCAAATCATCCACTTTGGCTTGAGTCAACGATTCGACCTTGGCCGTAAAGTCTCCCACGGGTGTTGTGGTGTGCATCCGTTTGAATTCATGAGCATCCATTTGGACGAGGACTTGATGATTGCCCGGCTCGAAAACAACTTGTTCTTGCTCAAACACACTTTGATCAATCACCGCATCAACCGAATAAACACCGGCCAAAGGTGGGATAGCCCCTTCAATGCAATCAACAAAAATATCTTTTTGGTTAAAATCACTGACGGGCTCTAATTCACGACCGAGCCACTGGCAAAGCGCCGAAAAGTCTAACATGCGCTCTGCGGGCATGATCGCCATGACCATCCCCTGCTCATCCCCTAGCATCACTGCTCTGATGAGGTCCGATAAATCAAGATTGGACAAGCCAATCGCCTCGGCCATGGAAGGTGTTGGCTGATGAGTAAATACCTCAAAGCTTGCCTTCGAGGATTCTAAATAGCTTCGAACCTTCTTAGGCCATGGTTGCAATAAGCCTTCATCGCTCAACAGTTGTGCTTGAGCTTTACCCATAGTGACCTCTTATTTATGTATATGCACATATAATTCGTGACTCCTTCTATATATATAGCGTAAGAAGGGCTGTATTTTTGCTCATTAACTAACCCAATAAGGGTTATTCAGTCGTTATTCATAGATAAAATGGTGAGCTATACGCACATTGGGTATAATCCTGTCCATTTATACCAGTATTGATTCATCCACCAAGGGGAAAAATATGACGGCTTCGGTCAGGTCAAACAAAATCGTGCCCATTGCATGGCTCATTTGGGGCCTTGCGGCTTTTTATTATTTTGCCCAGTACAGTCTAAGACTCGTGCCTTCAGTCATTCAAAGTGATTTAGTCAGTGCTTTTTCCATGACCCCGACCGTCTCAGGATATCTGGGGGGAGCTTTTTATCTTCCTTACATTGCCATGCAGGTGCCCATTGGGGCTTTGGTCGATAAGTTTGGAGCCAAAGTGTTGCTTGGTGGCGGAGCCTTCTTTGTTGGCTTGAGTGCCTTTTTGTTTGCAACGGCCGAGTCCTTGCCTGTTTTATTCTTATCTCGTTTCTTACTTGGCTTATGCGCTGCCAGTGGTTTTGTGTGCGCGTTGAAGTTAGCCACCATTTGGTTTCCAGCCACTCTATTTGGTTTAATCGTTGGGATTACTCAAGCCTTAGGTATGCTTGGTGGCTCGCTTGGGTGGGTCATTGAAGATGTGAACGCCAATCATGGATACCCACCTATTTTTTGGGTCTTAGGTTCCATGTTTATTCTTTTGTCCATTCTGTCCTTTATCTTTGTATCGAATGGTCCTAAATCAACGGCCTCTGAAAAACAAAGCGGTGAGTCTGTTGAGTTTAAGCCTCTCATGAAAAAAGTCTTTTTTAATCGTTACACTTGGATCAACGCAATGTACGCGGGGCTAATCTACGCCCCAAGCCAAGTGTTCGGCGAATACTGGGGACCGACCTTTTTCACTGAGGTCTATGGCGTGACCACCAACATCAGCGCAAAAGCAATCAGCATGATGTTTTTTGGCTCGGTCATTGGTGGCCCACTGGCTGGTAAGCTGTCTGATTTGGTGGGACGTCGTCCTGTCATGATTTTATCGGCCATCAGTTGGCTTGCCATTCTTTCGATCATGTTCATGGGCGTTGAGCTATCCGTTGCCATGATTTACGGCGTGTGTTTCGTGCTTGGTATGACCAACACCGGTCTGATTGCCGCGTATGCAACGTCTGGAGAATTGCATGACTCGAAAGCCGCTGGTTTATCGATGTCCGTGGCGAACATCTTCTCCATTTTGATTGGTGCTCTTTTGATCCCCATTTGCGGAAGCCTGCTGGATATGGTGTCCACAGGAGCGGTCTTAGCGGATGGTACTCGCATCTTTACTAAGATGGAGTGCTTGAAAGCATTCTCTTTACTACCTTTGTGTTCTTTAGGGGCGTTAATCTGTGCCCTGATGATGAAAGAGACGCACCCTAAGTTGCGTAAAGACCTATGAAAGCAAAGACACTGATCGTTGGCATGCTCGGCACCACCATGGAGTGGGCCGAGTACGTGTTTTATGGATACATGGCTTATCAACTCTCGAGCACCTTTTTCGTGGAGGGCAATGAGACTGTCAATCTGATTAAAACGTTTGGGGTATTTGCAGCCGGCTATTTAATGCGCCCCCTGGGGGCCATTGTTTTTGGCACGATTGGCGATTGGTATGGGCGTCGCACAGCCTTGTGTTGGTCCATGTTATTAATGGGGTTTGCCACAGCATGCATTGGCCTTTTGCCTGGTTATGAACAAGTTGGCATATGGGCCCCTATTAGCTTGCTTGTGCTTCGTCTTATCCAAGGCCTTGCGGTCAGTGGCGAATACAACGGAGCCTCCATCTGGATCATTGAGCAACACCCCGACAGGCCCGCTTTTGCCGGTTCTATGATCCCAGCCTCAGCCGCTTTTGGTATGGTCATTGGCGGTGGAGCGTCATTTCTTGTCAGCTTATCATGCATGCCTGAGTGGGCTTGGCGAGTCCCTTTCCTTATGGGGGGGCTTGGCTGCGCACTTGCTTGGTGGTTGCGCTACCGCTTAAATGATAAGGACTCTTATACCCCAAGCAAGAGTCGTTTAGGTTTAAGCGAATTATTCATCTCACACAAAAAAGGGTTGTTCCAAATTGGAGTGATTGCGGCCATGACCGGGATCTACGTTTATGTGTGTAATGTTTATCTTGTGGTCTACATGACTACCTATTTGGATTTCGCCCCATCCACAGCCACAATGGTGGCCATGCTCGGGCAAATTCTTGTCACGTTGCTGATCCCCTTGGCCGGTTTGGCCTCGGATCATTGGGGCTCAAAACGGGTATACATGACCTCCATGGCTTTGGCCACTGTAGGCGCACCCTTGTATTTTGCGTTGATCAACGCCGCCTCTTTTGGGTCCATTGGGCTTGGGCTGGTGGTGTATGCGCTGATCAATGGCTTAATGTCAGGCTCTATGATGCACTTGATGCAGGGCCTTATCCCTTCGGCAGCAAGATACAGAGGGATAAGCCTTGCCTGGTCCATCTCGGTCGCCATTTTTGGAGGCAGCGCCATGATGGTGGCTCAATGGCTTCAAATGAGCTTTTCTTCCAACCTAGCCTGCAGTTTATATGTATCTGCCTTTGCGGTCATTGCCTGGTGGACCGTACGAGGGATTGAGCAATCGCCCATTACTAAGGCGCATCCAAGTGTGGCACAATTTAAAAAACTTATAGGAGCCGAGGATGTCACTGACCGACTTAATCAGTAAAGAATTTGTCCAACACTTTGCTCAATGGGTACCGGACTTTGGGGCTGCCGTCATTATCTTTGTTTTGTTCTTGATGGCTGGTTCTTTATTCAAGTTTGTGATTTCACGCTTTTCTAAAACGTTTGATCCTCAACGAGCTCAAATTATTCGAATGTTGGCCACCACCGCTAAAGTGGTCACCGTCCTCACTGGGGCCATCACAGCCCTTGGCTCCATGGGGGTCAACGTCAGTGCGTTGGTTGCAAGTCTTGGATTGTCTGGTTTTGCGTTAAGCTTTGCTTTGAAAGACGCCCTTTCAAACTTCTTAGCGGGCATGATGATCTTCATCTACCAGCCTTTTAAGATTGGTGACAATATTATTGTCAGTGGCCAAGAAGGCATTGTGCAAGAGCTCAATCTTCGTTATGTGCGACTCCACTGCTTAGACAAAGAGGTGCTTATCCCTAACTCCTCAATGCTGACCAATCACATTGCCATTAAGCCTCTCTAGGAGGCATCAAACACAACGGTCTTGCCTTGGTGGACGAAGACGCGATCTTCAAGATGCAACTTCACCGCTTTGGCCAAGACCCTTCTTTCAATGTCTTTTCCAAGCTCTTGCAGTTGTGGGGCATTAAGCCGATGAGACACTCGGGCGACATCTTGTTCAATGATGGGCCCCATGTCTAATTCCTCGGTCACATAATGCGCGGTGGCACCAATCAATTTTACCCCCTTCTCATGAGCTTGCTGGTACGGCTTAGCTCCGACAAACGCGGGCAAAAACGAGTGATGAATATTAATGATTTGATTGGGAAAGTGTTCCACAAAACGCTTGGAGAGGATTTGCATGTAACGAGCTAAAATAACCCCATCCACTTTACCATTCAAGATAGAGAGCATGCTGGTTTCTGCCTCTTCTCGTTTTGAGGCATCGTTCGAGACCTGATGGTACTCAATCCCAAAGGCATCCGCATGCACTTTCATGTCCGGATGATTGGAGACAATCATGGCAATCTCAACGGGCAACTCACGACGATTGTAGCGCCACAAAAGATCTAAAAACGCATGATCGTGCTTTGAGACCAAGACCGCGACTTTCTTAAAGTCTGACTCTAAACGAAACCGATAATCCATGTGGAATCGTGAAGCCACTTCCTTTTCAAACAAATTGGCTAGGGTATCGACAGAAACATCCACCTTTGGAGTTTGAAACTCCAAACGCAAAAAGAATTGACCCACCTCATCCCCAGTTGAGTGCTGATCTAAACAGGTGATGTTGGCTTGATGCTCAGACAAAAACTGAGTAATGGCGGCTACAATCCCAGGTTTATCTGGGCACTGCACCACCAGTCTTGCGCGCGTTGAGTCGGTCACGTAGGTCATAGTTAATCCTCAAACTATAAAAGAGAGTCATTGGGCTAAGTGTATCAAGTCAGGCACGACAGAACACTTTTTTTGTTACTATGAAAGATAGAGCATCTTAAGAGGGACACTTGTGGTGACTATCTCCTATTCCACCTACTTTTCACGTTCATGCAAATTGGCCACGAAACATTACGGCACTCTATGGGCCCATGCGGCACTGATAGCCTTGGTGTATGCAGGCTTGGTGTTTGCAGGAGGTATTGCAGCGCAACTTGGGGAGAAGGTGTTGTTTGGCTTAATGGTGGGTTGGATTTTGTGGATCCCCTTGTTGGGAAGCTTCTTTGTCGCCACCAACCAAGCCTTTGCCAACAAACCTGTCCCTATCACCAAATCATTGCTTCGAGTGGCGGACCGATTCTTAGGGTTGGTGGGCGCCTTAATTGGTGTCGTCTTGATGCCTTCCATCGTAGCGGCGATAGCTTTTGGCGCAAGCTTGGTGCTTGTTTCTCATCAGCCTTTCATCCTGGTGTTGGGCATTGTTGGGGTGTATTTGACCCTGAATACTCGTCTTCTCAGTTTGGTGCTTGTTTTAACCAGCACGCAAGATGCCATCGACTCAGCCGAGAAGAACAAGCAACTGCTCAAAGGAGTTTTTTTTACCACGATGTTCCGCTCCACACTTTCTTTCACACTTCTTTTGGCGCTTCTTTTAAGCCCAATCTTAGCGTCCATGTTTGTTGAGCTCAAAGCGACTCAATCTCATCTGTTGACCGTCATCGCCACTTTATTGATGGCCATCTTACTGCCCTATTTGGCCAGCTTTATCTTAGTGGATTTGAATCAACTCAAAGGACAACAACCAAAATCTGAACATGCGTCCCCCGCAACGAGCGAGCCTACTCCCTCACAACCATCTAATGAGTCGTCTGATAAGGTGGATAAACCAAAGCCTGCTCCCTTGCCGGTTGAGTCACAAGCGCCTAAAGCGGATGAATCCAGCTCGGCTGATGAGAAGAAAAAGGACAGTGATTGGCTTTAGCGCTTTTTGGAGGGATGAGTCTTAGGTGAGTAGGCATCAATCAATTGAACCACCTCTTCGCGTTTATGGACCATGGCAAGCTCATAGGCGCTTAATTGATTACCAACACACTCGCGAGGATCTTGCCCTAACCGTATCATGGTCTCAAGCGCGGCTTCGACCTCATCGATAGGTGAAAGTAAAATGGCATAACGAAGATTTATCTCAGCGGTTAAATTGGATCTCATGGACTTACCCTTAACAGGGGTCGCACCATTGGCTGCTGCAAACGCTTCTAGGCGATTCAGCAATGCTTGTTTATCCTCGTTATTCCCCATGACCAACCTTGTTAGTTATTTGACATATAAAGTATATCACAGGGCAAAGGTAAGTCATTTGCAAGACAAGCCGTTTGTCGCCGATGATGAGGACTCGAGCTAAAAATCTAAAAAAATTTTCATCTTTTTGTGTACATGCACTATAATGATGCACGCTTTAAGATATCAGCCAGTAGGAATAGGTTCATGATGACAGGCGAAAGGGTAAGATTGCAGATCGATAAGAAAGCCCTCTCTAAGCTAGCCTTATTTTATCAAAAGGAAGAAAAAACCCTGATTGAGTTGTACATCAAAGACTCACAGCAATTGATGGAAAAGCTCAGCGGTTATTTAGCTCAAGAAAAAGAATCGTCTTCTTTGAGCAGCATTCAAGAGTTCCGACTGCGAAGCGTTGAAATTGGCGCTTTGGAGTTCTCATACCTTTTATTGAGTTTTGAAATCACGATATCTGAAAAGCGTCTTCACAACTGGGTGCATGCCAGCCAAGTCATTGAACAAAACTACTTGAAAGTATTGAATGACTTAGAAGCTCTTAAACTGACCCAGCCAGCAACTGAGTTTGAATACTAAAATCAAGTCTCCAAGTTGATATTGCGTCAATCGCATTGCTAGACTCACGTTTTAGCTTGAGATCACGTTATGGAACAACCAATCCTCACTCGTGAAGACAAGGGCGTCCTTGTCATTCAGTTTAATCGTCCTGAGAAAAAAAATGCTTTGACTCAACCCATGTATGGGTTATTGCTTGAGGCCTTACAGCGCTTGGATGATGACTCATCGTTGAAGGTGGGACTGATCCATGGCACCCCTAAGTGCTTTACGGCCGGCAATGATTTGCAAGATTTTGTGGGGGCCAGCGCTCAAACGCTGCAGTCGGTCTTTGATTTTATCCGTTTTTTACCTGAAATTAGAAAGCCTTTGATCGCAGCCGTTGAAGGCCCTGCAATTGGGCTTGGCACCACGTTGATGGCTCATTGTGACTTGGCCTATGCCAGTGAAGACGCCCTCTTCCAAACCCCCTTTGTTGATTTAGGCGTATGCCCTGAAGCCGGGGCAAGTTATTTGTTTCCTCGACAGCTCGGGGATAAAGCGGCCTCTGAATTGTTGTTGGCGGGCCTGCGCTACGATGCCCAAAAAGCAAAATCTGTAGGGCTTATCAATGATGTCAAAGAAGAGGTGGTCGCCTACGCATTAAACGTGGCTCAATCGATGGCTCAAAAATCCATTGCGAGTTTGTTGGCCACAAAATCTTTTTGTCGCTCCCATGAGCGAAGCATCTTAGCGGGCGTCATCGACCAAGAGAAAGACGCCTTTTTAGCCTTGCTTGGCCAAGACCACGCTCAGCAAGTCATCTCTCATTTAGTATAAGGAATCTTCATGCCCACTTCTGTTATTACAGGCTCTGGGGTGTTTCACCCTGAACATGTCATCACCAATGAAGAACTTGTTTCATCGTTTAATCGATACGTGGACTCGTTTAATGAAAAACACCGAGTCGACATTGATTTGATGAAAATCGAACCAAAGCAATACTCCTCAGATGAGTTTATCGTCAAGGCCTCAGGGATTGAGCGCCGATACGTCTTTGACAAAGAAGGCATATTGGACATCAATCGAATGCGCCCACGTTTTGAGTCTCGTGAGCCAGGCGCGCTAAGCATGCAAGCTGAAATGGCAGTAAAGACCATCGAGCGAGCCTGTACAGATGCGAACATTCAGTCTTCAGACATCGATTGTATCTTATTTGCCTGCTCCAGCATGCAAAGAGCTTATCCAGCCATGGCGTGTGAAGTTCAAGGTGCATTAGGAGCCAAAGGATTTGCCTTTGACATGAACGTAGCCTGCTCTTCTGGTACCTTTGCGTGTGCCATGGCGGATTCACTGATTCGCCAGGGTCTTGCCACTCGTGTGGCTGTGGTGTGCCCAGAGGTCTCAAGTGCTCATATCGATTTTACCGATCGAGACTCGCATTTTATCTTTGGGGATGCGGCCTCAGCGGTGATCATTGAATCGTCTGAGTATGGTAAAAATGGCTTTGAAATCTTATCGACGCACTTGATGACCGACTATTCAAACAATATCTATAATACGTTTGGCTTTATGAATCATTGTGAAATGGAAGAACGTGGCCCTGACACCGGTGCTTTTTTCCAAAACGGTCGTAAAGTCTTTAAAGAGGTTGTGCCCAAAGCCTTTGAGCACATTGTCTCTCATTGCGAGAAAGCTCAAGTAAATGCTCAAGATATTCGTCGTTACTGGTTCCATCAAGCCAACTCTCATATGAACTTATTGTTGGCGAAAAAGCTTCTCAATCGCGAGCCCAGTGAGGACATCACGCCCATGATTTTGAACGAGTATGCAAACACGGGCTCTGCCGGTTCTTTGATTGCGTTTGATCATCATCATAAAGATCTAAAGAATGGCGACTTAGGGATCTTATGCTCTTTTGGAGCTGGGTATTCCGTCGGTTCTTTGTTGATTCAAAAACGCGGATGAATCTTTACTTTCGACTCATCAGTTTGTTGCTCAAGCTTATGTTTCATAAGCGTCAAGCGCCACTAGAGGTCACATCAAGAGCTTTTCGGGTGTGGCCTTTTGATTGCGACATTAACTTCCATATGAACAATGGTCGATATTTGACTCTAATGGATTTGGGCCGTATTGATTTAATGGCTAAAGTTGGATTACTAAAACCAGCCTTAAAGCGAGGTTGGATGCCTGTGGTCGGTAAGATCCACATGCACTATTACAAATCCTTAGATCCCTTCCAAAAGTTTCACATTGATTCTCGAGTGGTGTATTGGGATGAGAAATGGATTTATCTCGAGCAGTGTTTTCGGGTCAAAGACACGGTCGTGGCCAAAGGGATGGTCCAAGCCTTATTTTTAAAAGGCAAAGACAAAGTTCACCCCAATGATGTGATTAATGCGCTGGACAAAGCCATTGAAAAGCCAAAGGCCCCAGATTGGGACCTTATCAAAAAATAATTACCACTCATAACGGACTTTAAGAAACCCAGAGTGCTCCATGTACTGTTTCTTGAAGTCAAAGTCGTAATTGATGGAAAACGTTAATCCATCAGCCGAATAGGCGGTCAACGAGGTCCCAAAATTGTAGGTAATGTTGTCTGGCTTGACCCCTTCGGTGACAAAAAAAGCATTCCCATTGGGCACAAAGTTTGCAATGGTTTCAGGGCCATCTCGTAGGAAATCAAAGTGAACCATAGCTCTGAATTCAGGCACGTACTTAGCCTCGACAAACTCATTAACCGAAGAGAAACGTATGCCTGCGCTACCGACGATCTCAAGCGCATTATCATTTTCAACCGCCAAAGAAAGTCCGCCGGCCCCGCTTTCCGTGTAGGGGTCGACGTCCAACATCCCGATGCGAACTCTAGCCAGTGGGGTAATGCGATACTTATTACCCACTTTAAAGTTGTATCCGGTTTGAATGCGAGCCGAATATTGCCAGGCTTTGAATGTGGTGGATGAGGTGATGGCTAACGTGCCGGCGGCGATATCCCGCGAAGACTTATAGCGATTTAAGCCAATCGAGGCAAAGCTGTCCATGTACCAAGCATTGCCAGGGTCAAAACTCGAATACAAGGTGAGCTGGAAGCTGTCGATGTCCATTTCATGGTTGGCAAAAGAGCGTCCTTCGACATCCCCGAGCCAGTAGCTGATGGCTCCACCTACACGCCAATAGGGAGATAGGAGTCTATCGGCCCCGACGGTGGCCGCGGACAAGCTGGCCGTGTAGCCTTCAATGCCGGCCACTTCTTGTTGAGAAATTCGAGAGGCATACACTTTTAACCACGCACCTAGACCGTAGTAGTTATCACCACCCGAGGCAAAGGTGCCAATTAAGTCATAAACTGTTCTCGATTCATTAACACGAGAGACGACGGTGTCAACGGCTCTATTGTGCATGCTTTGGGAGACATCAATTAATGCCCCATCAACCGGTGGAGCAAGACTCTCCAGGGCTTGAGTGACTTCATTTTTACTCTGAAGGACGTCAATTTGGGAAATTGCCGTTTTGATGTCTGGATTTAAGTTTGGATCATTCACAATCAAATCAAGCGCGGAAGCCACCGATTGAGCAATTTTCGAATCCACCACTTCTTGGAACGCATTACGATTGGCATTAAGCTGGATTTTGGTTGGATCCGTTATATTGTTGGTAAAGAATAACGTCTGAGACACAGGTTGACCAACGGTAATCGTATTATTGCCTGTGATGTTGCTTGCCCCGTTATCAAGCACTGGGAACACATCCCCATCGCTAATAAATCCTTCTCCAGTCACCACGACTTGAAAGGTATCATTGGTCACATCTGAGGCATTTGCCGCATTGATGGAAGCAAATCGATTACCAGGAAGCTCAGATATCTCAAATATATATCTTGAGGGGGTTCCTAAATTAGTAAAAGAGTCCATAGTAGCTATGGCTCCTTCACTAACACTTAACACACCGTTGTTTTGAAATGATGAGCTCGACATGTTTAGAAGACCAGTGTCAGACAGGACCACCGTGCCACCATTCAAAATACTAAGACTGTTTCCATCATCTGAAATTAGATTATTAACCACCATCGATGACCCTGCATTGATGGTAAAGTTAGCACCGGCTACTGCGGACACTGTCCCAATAGCACCATCGACGGTAAAAGTGGAATTATTATTGACATTAAAGCGGTCAATATTAATCATAGGACCGACGCTGGTAAAATCACCATTCACATTAAGGGTATTCTCGCCGCCAGCACCATTGAATGAACCCAGTATACTCCCTCCGGAGATATTAAACGTATCATTTTGTAAGCCACCACTCAAATTACCTGTGATCGTGCCTCCTGACATCGTAAAGGTATTTGCCTGGTTGTTTGATAGAATCACGTCGCCGGTGATGGTGCCACCAAGTTGGGTAAAGTTTGTGCTTGGAGATGACTGAAGGGTTACGGCAATCGGATTATCGGTGATAATGTTCCCGCTGTTGATGATCCCGCCATCCACGTTACCCGTACCTGTTGTAAAGGCTATGTTTGCCCCAGTTTGAGAAATGGTACCCGAGTTAGTAAATGTTCCTGTGATGATACCACCATCAAGGTTTACGGTAATACCATTCGCTGTTGTCATAGTACCTGAGTTGAGCACGTCCCCTTGAATATTATTATCGAGGGAGAACACTGAATTACCCGTAGAACTCATGGTGCCCGTGTTGGTAAAATTACCTGTCATCGGATCCGCCCCGACAAGAAAGGTAATTGAGTCTCCAGAAATGGTTCCATTGTTGGTAAAGTTACCCACCAGAGAACCCTGCAACTCTACATTATTTGCACTTGCAGTCATGCTCCCACTGTTGAGAATGTTCCCAGTAAAAACACCACCTGCTCTAAGAAAAATATTTCGGCCCGTGGCTTGCATCGTCCCTGAGTTCGTTACTGAACCAGTCATTACTGAGCCAAAATCAATATTATCCGCACTGGTTGAAATCATTGTCCCTGAGTTGTCAACATTAGCAACGGTGCCATCATTATTAGCGTCTACATGTAAGTTATCTCGATCAGACGTAAAGCTTCCCGCATTATTGACATTTACTTGGCCAAATGCTGTAAAAGATCCGATCAAAATACCATCATCAGCACCCTTTACCAAAATCGTTCCGCCAAGATTGTTATTGACGGTAAAGGTGTTTGAATTATCATTAGCTCCAATGCCACCTAAAATAGCGAACCATCGCTGGGATTCGATAGTGCCACTATTATTCACGGTAATGTTACTAGCGCTTACTCCTCCTGTTCGAAAGGCAGCATTACCAGTCCCATCAGCGGTTGAAATAACCCCACCCGTTTCATTCGTAATGGTAAAAACAGAATTGCCGGTATTAAAATCAAACGCTGAACCTTGATCTGTGGTGATGGTTCCGCTGTTGGTTATCACCCCAGAGGCATTCGTGATCTCGAAAGCATCTCCGAATGCATCGGTACTGATAATTGTCCCGGTGTTCTGAACAACATGATTCGCTCCATCCGGCAAAAAGATGGTCCGTGAACCCTCAGACCAAATAAGACCGTCATTTAAAATCGTAACGTTGGATGCATCGACTTGAACCGCATCAGGCCCTGGGTTTAAATTGCTCGTGTTTTGGGCGGTAATCCCACTGCCTGCACCAACGGATAGGGTTCCACCGTCAGCAGTTCCTGTAAAGCGAACGACAGCCGTACTCTGGCTGTCACCAGCAATTCCACTTTCTATAATGCTACTGACAGATGCTGGAAAAGGTGGGGTAGGTGCTGCCGTTGTATTATTTGCTGGCTGAAGAGTAAGTGAATCCGTCCCAGTATTAATGTCAATCAGGACGGCACCACCAGTGAAGTCATAACCTCCCGAAGGCGTAATGATGAGTGAGTCTCCGTTGGTTACGGCTGTTCCATTCAACACCGTAGAAATCGTGATATCCGCGGCTTGAATTACTTGAGGCAATGCAATTAAGGTCGAAGCGAGAGCCGCTGTCGTCAACGGTCTCATCCAGGAAGTTTTTATTAAATCACCACTCATATCGTACCTTTACATGTCCTGAATGACCGACAAATTGCTCTTTGAGCGCTAAATCGTAATGAACGGAAAAAATAAGGCCTTCTCTGGCATAAGTGTGCAGACCGGCTCCAACAAGATAAGTTAAAGGATCAGGCTTGACCCCACGCGTATTAAAGAACGTGCCGCCACTGGCCACAAAGTTTGAGGTGGCCTCTTGGCGATCTCTTAACAAATCGTAATCGACAATAAAACGAAACTCTGGCACGTATTGCGCTTCTGCATATTCAAGGACTTGCGATAAACGAATTCCCCCTGAAAGCGCCACCTCTAAAGCATTATCCGACTCAACCGCCAAGTTAAAGCCACCGCCACCTTTTTCGGTGTAAGCATCGACATCAAGCATGCCTGTGCGCACACGAACTAAAGGTGTGATGCGATATTTTCCGTATTTGATTTTGTAACCGGCTTGGAATCGAGCCGAGTATTGCCAAGCGTTATAGTCGGCCGTGGGTGTGGCAACAACATTACCAGCGACAATGTTTCGAGTGGATTTATACTCGTTGATGCCCACGCTAAAGAACGAGTCGACGTACCAGGCATCTTTAGAGTCATAACTGGAATAAAGCGTAAATTGGAACGAATCAAAATCAAGCTCATTACCGGCCAGCGAGCGATCATCGACAGTCCCTATCGTATAGGAGACGGCACCACCGACGCGCCAATACGGTGACAGTAAACGATCGGCTCCGACGATTAAAGCGCCAGAGCCTGCCGTGTAGCCCGGCTTGTCCCCAATGTTTTGCTGAGACAATCGAGAGGCAAATGCTTTTGCCCATATGCCCATGCCAAAATAAGGGGTATCTCCAGCCGCTAAAGTGCGCTGAACGTCATAAAGAGAGCGAGCATGAGAGACGCGGGAAATGACGGTGTCGACTGAGTTGTTATGAAAATGAAAGCTTCCTTCGACTGTGCCACCATCAACGGTTGGCCCAAAAGTCTCTAAAGAGCGACTGACTTCTTCTATGGTATCAAACGCATCAATTTGACCAATCGCTTGGATGACATCCGTGGGAAGCCCATTTGGATTATTGATTAACCCATCCAGTGATTCAGCAACGGCGTTAGCATTTTCACTTTCAACCACTTGAACAAAGGGTATACGCCTTGCCACAGCAGCAAGCTCAGACGCCGTGCCAAAATCTTGATCAAATCGGATCGTCCGAGAAGACGGTTGAGTAAAGGTAAAGTCATTGGCGTTATTGCCTGTGATAGCGTCGCCTGAGTTGTCGACAAAAACAAAACGCTGTCCCGTTTGAATAAAACCATTCCCTGAAATATCAACTTGCACGGTCTCCCCGGTTACATCCGTATTGATACCACCGGCTTGCGTTGTAATGTTTGCAAATTGATTGATGTCGGTAATTTCAAAAGCGTATGTGCCGCCGTTCCCCGTGATGCTATCAAAAATGATATTGCTTTGCTCTTTGATGTCCAGAACCCCATTATTCTGAAAATCCAATGCGGGTAAATTTATTTGGGCGGAATCTTGGACGGTCACACTCCCATCATTAACCCAATCCCCAAGAGAAGTACCCGTCATACTGCCGGCAACCACCATTGAGGTCCCGGCATTCACGATGATGTCGCCACCAATGTTGCTAATAGGCTCTAAGATGGTAAAAACGGTACCTGCGTTATTGACATTAAAGTTTTCAAAATTGGTAATTGGGCCAGAGGTGGTGAACGAATTATTGACGTTCAAGATATCAATACCGGCCCCACCGTCCATGGTCCCTGTGAAGGTACCCCCTTCAAAATTGACCAGATCATTGCCACCTTGAAAAGTAATGTTGCCAGCGATGGTTCCACCATTGATGTTTAAGGTGGTGGCTGTTGGCATACCAAGAATGTCCCCGGTAATGGTCCCGCCGTTTTGAGTAATGCTTGTGCCCACCGCGCCGGTTAAATCGATGGCGATGCCTCCGGTACCGGTAATGTTTCCTGAGTTGATGATCCCGCCAGTAATAAAGGAGTTTCCAGTTAACTGGATTGCAGGGTTAGCATCGGAGGTGATTGACCCTGAGTTGGTGAAGGCCCCTGTTGTGGAGCTTGCACCACTCATGAGCAAAGCACTGCTTGTCGCATTGATGGTGCCAGTATTAGTCACCTGCCCCGTTTGGGAGCCACCATCAAAAAAGACGGCTGTTGCTGCATTGATGGTGCCAGTATTTAAAATATCACCCGTCATATTGCCGATAATGCGCACGCCATTTGAGCCGGCGTTGAAGGTTCCATTGTTGACAACGGTACCCACCATGTTACCCGCCATTCTAAAAATAGAACCGTTCGTTGCGTCCATGGTGGTCATGGTACCGTTGTTGAAAATATTACCAACGAAAGAGCCTGACTCAAGATTTAAAATGCGAAAATCTCTTGACGTCATAACACCGGAGACATTGTTATTTATCGACCCTGACATTTGACCGTTTTGCACACGAATCAATGCCGCATTCGAGGTAATTGTGCCGTTATTGGTTAAACCAATCTGACCTGAATTTTGAAACAAAAAAGCATGGTCATCGGCAAAAATCGTACCGTCGTTATTCACATTAAAGGTCGGGTTATTGGTGTTTAGACGATAACGGAATGCACTTGATTGTGAAGTAATGAGGCCCGTGGAAGTATTGTTGACGGTGACGCTAGGGTTACCGACAAACACAGCAAAGGCACCTGATTCAAATTGAGTATTTGGATGACTGATGGTCCCTGAGTTGTTCACCACCCCGACTGAGTTTTGATTAAACTCAATGGCCGCGGTGTTAATGACCGTAAGCCCTTTTTGTTCAATCACACCGCCCTCGGCGTTGTTGATGGTAACGTTGGATCCACTTTGGATACGAAACGCATCATCCGAGCCAAAAATAGTACCCGTGCTTTCGTTGTTGATCACCACTTGGCCAGAGTTATTAACTTCTATCCCTTGTGGAAAACCATTGGCCCCACTGGTACCAATGCTTCCCTCATTATCAACGGTGAACTCAAGACCACCATTTAAACTTATCTCAATGCCGGCAGCATTGTTGTTTTGACCTAATATCCCACGATTGGCGCCAACGAAGATTTTTCCACCCGCGCCGTCTTCGGTAACTTGAACGGCATTGACACTACCCCCAGTTCGAACCACAGCTTGAGAGAGACTACCTTGACTATTAGATTCAATGTTCAGGGTATCCCCAGAGTTGATGGTGACTGCCGCGCCGGTGGTAGCATTAACCAGGCCTGTTGGGGTGATAATGATGTCCCCTTCATCGGCGGTGGTAATGCTTTTGTTTAAAGTCGTAGAGACGGTTAGCTCGGCAACCACCGGGCTTGGAGCCAGCACCAAGCTTGAGCTTAGTGCGGCAATGAGTAGAGGGTATTTGATGGTGGGTCTGAACACGTGTGACCTACTTAAAACTCATGACGAACATAAATTAAGGCCTGATGATCACGATAGTTATGCTTATACGTATAATCGTAGCGCATGGTTACCTGAACATTACCTTGGCCAAATAATGAAAATCCTGCCCCAGTCTGGTAACTCGTTTGTGCAGGAATGGTGCTAAAGCTTGGGAATAAGGTGGCCCCGCCCAACACTCTTGCCGTGCTCTCAACACGGTCGTCATTGATGTCTCTAAACACTTTGAAGTGGACGAAAGGCGTCAAAATCGCCAATGGGAACTCATTCTGGTAGCCAATGATGGCATCGGCATTAAACTTGATGGTCTCAAAGGTTTGATCACCAAAACGACGATTCGATGTGCCGGCTCCCAACTCTGCGTAGTTATCAAGGCTCAAATGGTTATAGCTGAAACCAATCTCAGGCAAAAAGCGCCACTGGCCCCAGGCAAATTGATAGCCTGTCTCTATGTCAAAAGAAAGTTGATAACCATGGATATCCCCATGGGCTTTAATGACATCAGCGAACCCAGCAAGCACCGGTAAAAATCTTGTGACTCGTCTATCTGTGTTGTACTGATTAAACGCGATGGCCGCAGAAGCATTCACGAACCAATTGGCATCAATGTCGTATCGACCATAAGCGAACAAACGGGTTGAGGTAAAGTCATTATCGGTGCCCGAGTAGTTCGTCGAATTTAAGTTGGTGTAATCATGGCGAAGTCCTGCACCGACGATCCAAGGCTCTCCAATGCGCCAGTCCATACCAAAGCCACCACCCACGGTGTTGCCATCGAAGCCTTCGGTAAAATCTTGAGCTTGCTGCTTAAAATCATTGGCGTAGGTCATCACCCAGGTGCCACGAGCATCATCCGGATCAATCTCACCAGCTTCATAAACCTTGGTTGGCGCCGTCTCTTGCAGAATTAAAACATTAGCATGGGCCACAGGCACCATCATGGTTAAACATAAAGCGAGCCAATTTTTGGTTCCATGGCTTTGGGCACTCATCTGCAACTCCATTTTGTGAGAAGAATAAATAATTTGCTTTTTTATACTTTTTTTGGTCTACGACTGTATCATGAATTTACAGGCCATGGCACCCAACTTGATGAGTTTCTTTGCATGAAAAAAATTTTGAACACCAGCTTGATTTTATTGATCTTTTCTCTTGTTCAATTTGGTTGTGCGCACCGTGGCACAACCCATACCTATCAACTTGTCGAGCAAAGCAAAAGCCTTGGATTTGAACCGCAAATCATTTCCACCAAAGACTTTGATTTTTTTGGACTGCAAAAAATAAAGACACCGGGGTTACCTTTAGTGGTGTATCTTGAGGGAGACGGTCACTCCAAAGCTGGGAAATATCGACTGTCCGAGGACCCCACCCCTCATCAACCCATTGCACTTGAGCTTGCCCTTCAAGACAATCGACCCAATGTGCTTTATTTGGCAAGACCTTGTCAGTATCCGGCTCAGTCCACGACAAGAAACTGTCACCCCAAATATTGGTCATCTCATAAACTATCCACTGAAGTTGTTAACTCAAGCCTTGAGGCCATTAACGTTACCATGAGCCATGCTCAAGCCGACTCCATCCAACTTGTTGGCTTCTCTGGTGGTGGGGGATTGGCCGCCCTAGTGGCCCAGCGATTTGAAAAGACTTTATCTTTAATCACCGTGGCTGGTGATTTAGATCTCGATCTGATGCGCACTCATCACAACACAGGTGAGTTGTTTGGCTCTTTAAACCCTAAAACCCTAGCATCAACGATATCAAACGTGCCACAACTTCATTTCGCAGGTGGAAAAGACCGCATTGTCCCTCCTAAAGTTGCGCATAGCTTTGTTGAGCCAATGAATACAACATGCGCACAAGTTCATGTATTATCTGATGCTACGCATCATTCCTGGGCTAAGGACTGGCCATCTTTACTCGAGCTGCCTATGGCATGCTCTGTGGGAGGCCAACATGCACCCAAGATACCAAGCCTATCTTGAGAGTCGAACTAAACAAGACTTGCTTCGAACTTTAGAGCAACGTCAGCCCTATCGAGTCGACTTCTCAACCAATGATATGCTGGGGTTGAGTCGCAACTCTAAATTAATTGAGAGCGCTCATCGATATGCCAAAACCTTTGGTTGCTCCTCGAGCGCCTCAAGAGCACTATCCAACTTACAAGCTCCTTTTCAAGAAGTTGAAAAAGCCCTAGCCGAATGGCTTGGGTTCGAACAAGCCCTACTCTTTGCTTCAGGCTATCAGGCCAATGTCAGTGTTCTAAGTGCTTTGTTGAATCGGCAAATACTCAAAGAAGCCCCGTTGATTCTAAGCGATCGCCTTATCCATGCCAGCATGCATCAAGGGATACAAAGCAGTGGTGCAAAACAAATTCGATTTCCTCACCAACAAATGGATGGCATTGAAAAGCACCTTGATGAGGGGCGAGTAACCTGGGTGTTGGTTGAGTCTTTATATTCCATGGAGGGCTCAATTACCGATTTAAGCACCTTAAAAAGTCTCACTGAAAACAAAGCCATGCTCTACGTGGATGAGGCCCATGCCTTGGGTCTTTATGGCCCCAAAGGGGCTGGCTTCTCCCACGGTGGGCTCTCTACCCTTACCTGCGCCACCTTTGGCAAAGCATTAGGATGTTTTGGTGGGTTTGTGGCTTGCTCTAGCCGACTGAAAGATTTTTTAATCAACGCTGCCCCCGGTCTGATTTACTCAACAGCGCTTCCACCATCCTTACTGGGTATGCAGCTAGCGGCCATCGAGTGCGTCCAGTCGATGGATGCTCAAAGAGCGCACGTTAAGGCTTTATCTAACCATCTAAAGGCTTTGCTTTGTGAGCATGGGTTTCGCTTAAGCCGCTCAAGCTCTCACATTATTGGACTTATGATCCCAGATATTGCGATGGCTAGAGACGTGAAACTGCATTTAGCTCATCAAGGCATTGGGGTGTCATTGATACGCTACCCAACGGTTCCGAAAAATACCACTCGGCTTCGGATCTCGATTCATGCCAATCTTAAGCAAAATGATCTTGAGACATTGGTGCATGCTCTGCTTCAAGCCAGGAAACAATTAGGCTTTTTTTAGCACGAACAAGCGCTGGGGGTTATTGTCTAAATAGAACGGTGCCAACATCGAAGCTATAAGCTCATCAGGATGATACTGTCTTAACTGTTCTGCCATGTGTTTTTCTTGTTCACTCATCAAAGGCACCAATTGTTCAAAAGTTAATGCCCCACCAAACTCGGATTCAATTTCAAAACCTTGTTTTTCGAACAAATGCTTCCAATCGACAAAGCTAAGATTTTGAATCATATCAGAGCCATCATGAACTAAAGCAGTGGATAGGCATAGGTGGCCACCAGGCTTGAGGACTCGATGCATTTCAGCTATCAGATTAACCCCTGCCGTCATCGAAAGGGTTTCCATCGACTCAAAACTGACAACAAGATTAAACGTGTTGTCTTGAAACGGAAGACCAAACTCTACATCTTGTAAGACAAAAGCACTGGGGCAAAAGTTACCGGCCGCCCCTGAGTCCACGTCACTGATCTCTGTGGCGGCTTTTTCAAGGAGCGCAGGATGATTGTCCACTCCCCAATAGTAGATTTCCTTCTCGTCTGAAAAGCTGACATTGCCCTCAATCAAACGCCTGAATAACCCTGTCCCACACCCAACATCTAAGACTTTGATAAGGTTTTCATCCAATTGAAATAATCGTTTGATGACCGATAAATGCTGATTCAATTGATGCCACGATTGCGATCTATCACGTGGACTCGTCGCCTGACCACCTAAACGATAGCTGCCATAACTCAAATCTCTAAAAAAAGTTGCCGCCACTGATGTGCCAGGCTTATCGTGACTCTCTTTTAGCTTTCCTTTGAAGAGTTGTTTGCGTTCAAATTCTTTTAACAAAGTCATCGGAGCAGATAAAGCGTTGGCCAATACGGCTTTGTGAGTGTCTTGTAAGGTTTGATGATGGCGCTGATGATAGGCTTCGTTTAAGCGTTTGGCGATGTCGGCGTGATGTTGTGACTCATCAGGTTTGTTGTGAGCTTTGAGCATCGCGGCTAAGTTTTGATGAGCTTGAGCGTAATTGGGATCAAGCGTAACCGCATGTTTCATCGAGGCAATGGCTTGCTCGAATTGCCCTGTTTCGTAAAGTAAAACCCCAAGCAAGTGAGGAGGAATAGGACTTTGTGGGGCTAACTGAGCTGCGTATCGGTATAGTTTCGCTGCCATTTCATAAGACTTTGATTGATGCTGAATCGAAGCTTTTTTCAGCACTTCAACCAGCTCATACCGGTGCGAGTCAGGATCAAATGAAAGTCCTTTCTGTAAGGCATCAACATAGGGTAAAAATCGTTGGGTAAGCTGTGACTTAGGTTGAGGCTCCAATTTGACATAATTGGATACATCTAAAAGCATGGAGGATGATAACTCGTCGAGTGCCGGCTTGGGCTGTTCTCTAAGCTTATCCACATCAACGTCGATGATCTCGATGCCATCGATGGATCGCCAATGATCAACCATGTTGTCGTACAGTCGAATGAACTGACCTATGGTCTCCAGATCATAGGTATATAAGTGTTTATCCGGGTAGTAGGTAAAGTACATACTTAAACCAAGTTCTATGGGATCGCGTTTGATGTAAATAAACTTGGCATTAGGGAATAAGATCTTTATAAGCCCCAAGTAAAACACATTGGCCGACATGGTATCCATGATCATAGGGGCATTCGACTGACGTTTTAATCGATTGACATAATGCTCTTGCAAAAGAGTGCCTGATGGCACATCAAAATCACTCACCCAATCCGGGTAGGCCTTGGATCCTTGTTGCGTGGGATTGGTAGCACCAAACTCTTGCAGACCGGCCTCACCACCCCCATCAAGATCAGGAACACTACTTAATAGCGATTCACACCAGGATTTTCCTGACTGAGAAGGCCCCAGCAAAATAATTGGCGCAGTTTGGCTTGAAAAGGCGTTGGCCCATTGACTCATGAAATCAGCATTGAATCGCTCTTTAATGCTCTTTACATACGCTTGAAGACTGTAGATATTAAAGGGGTTCGTCTTGAACTGAATGTGATTGGCCTTTCGAAAATGCTCGAAAGATTGTGTGGTCTTCCCACTGTCCAAAAAGATCTTTCCCAGAGCAAAATGCAGGTGCATCTTTTGCTCATCCGCCAAGCTTGGATGCTCAAAAAGGGCTTGGATGTATTGGGCATCTTTATGATCGCTATCCCCATAGTGATGACAAAGTGTGATTTGTCGAAGCACGCTGCAAGCATCAGGCTTTAATTTGAGCGCTTGGCGATAGTGAGATTGTGCTAATTGGCTTTGCCCTACTTCAAGCAACGTATCTGCTAATGCCACATGAGTCTCAAAGAAATATGGCTCCACTTTGATGGCTCGGTCAAAATAAGAGAGCGCTTGATCAAAGCGTTGAATTCTCGCATGGATGATCCCAAGCTGACAAAGAGCCTTGTGGTTGTTAGGATCATATTTGATAGCCCGTTGATAAGACTGAATGGCCTTATTCCAATTAGCCTGCTCTTGATAAACCGTCGCCAATTGATAATGCGACATGGAATGCGTTGGCTCTACCTCAAGGGCTTGTTTAAAGGCATCAATGGCTTGCTCAAAACTGTCTTTAGCTCGATAAACATTCCCAAGATTGGTCCAAGCTTGGAGCATCTTAGGCTCTTTGGCTAAGCAAGCTTGATATTGAATGATCGACTCGTCTAGTCGGCCTAATCGCCTTAACGCAATGGCTAGATTAAAGTGATATCGGGCTTTTGGGGTTGTCTCAACCGCTTTGGTCAAAAAGCCGGCGGCTTCATCGTAATGCTTTTGCTCAAGCGCCACCAACCCTAAAAGATGCCAGGCCGCACTGTTTAAAGGCTCAGTCTTTAGAACCGAGTGAGCTTTTTCTTGAGCCTGTTCGTATTGCTTAGACTTAAAGGCTTGATTGGCTTGACGAAGCAGCTTTTGCATTGCATCACTAAAGGATAAATCGTTTCCTTTTTATCGGTCGTGAGGCAAAATTAATAAGCTAGTTGATAGTCTAAACAGTTTCAACCATCGCTTGCTCACACCTATCATAGAGTTGCTCCAAGATGGATTGGAGAGGGTGGGTTCGGACCCAGTTTGGGTAGTCCTTTTCAAATTTGGAGGTATCGGTTACCCACCACATCAAATCACCAGGATAGTGTTGCTCATCATAAGACCAGGCGAGCTCTTTTTGTGCGATGGACTGGCAAGCTTCAATCGCTTCTAAAAGGGAGCATTGTTGGCTAATACCGCCACCAAGATTGTAAACGGCGTTTTGAGTCGGGCTCTTAAAGTAAGCCATGAGGGCTTGAACCAAATCACTTACATGAAGATGATCACGCACTTGTTTTCCCCTATGCCCATAAACGATGTAGGGAGTTTGGTGGACTAAAGATTGCATAAGATACGACAAAACGTCGTTAACGGGCGTTGTCACTAAGGGGTTTCCAGTGATGCTACCTAGACGAAAACAGGCGGTAGTCAAACCGTAGTACTGACCATATTCTTGGACCATTAAATCTGCCGAGGCTTTTGAGGCACCCATGAGGGTATGTTTGGTGTGATCAAGTGGCATATTCTCATTGATGCCTACCCCATGATACGGATGAGTGTTGGCAATTTCCCAACGAGTTCTAAGCTCCTCAATGGGCAATCGGTTCGCCGAGTCCCCGTAGACACGATTGCTTGATAAGTAGATAAACGCCGCCTGAGGGCAGTGATGACGCGTTGCTTCCAAAACATTCATCGTCCCAAGGGCATTAATATGAAAATCGTTCAAAGGATTTTGGGCGGCGTACTCACTAGAGGGCTGACCGGCACCATGAACCACAACTTGAATGTCTTTTGCAAAATGACTAAATACATGTTCAATGGCACTAAGATCTCGAACGTCAATGGGATGGTGTTCGTAGGTTGTCACCTCAGCGCAAAGGCGTTGATGATGCTCATTGATATTGTGTTGCTCAGAGCAGTAACGTGCACGGGATAAATCATCAATCCCTACAGGTTTTAGTCCTAACTTAGAAAAATCCCTGATTACTTGGGAGCCAATTAATCCTGCAGATCCTGTCACCAGTGCTACCGACACAACGATACCCCTTCCTTTGAACGCTTTCTTTTGGCCAAGACCGGCCGAGCTGGGGCATATTGTATCCTCATGCGCTTGCTCGCGCGAACTTTTATGAGTACTAGCCCCCCATTGATTGACTTGTGAGCATGCTATCGACTAATAATAGAAGTTCGTCGAATGGATTCGTCAATCATAAGGATAGGATATGCCTTTTTGGAATAGGAATAGGAATAGAAATAAAAAAGTAAAGGAACCCGAACTAGAGCCTGTTGATCCAACCCTAGCTGAGCAAATCGCTGGATTAGAAGGCAATGATGCCCAAGTTGCGGGGAATTTTCTTGACGAAAACCATGGCCATATTGCCGGTATGGAGGACACTGTCGGCGATACCATTGATTTAGGGGAAGGAACTCTCGATACACTTAAAGCCCAAGGCGATAGGATTGACCAACTTGCTGATGACTTGCGACAGGTTCGTATCAATAATGGAACAAACCAGACTCTGCTACAAAAACTTAGTTGCTGTTTTTCCTGCTGCGGCTCAAGTGCCGTTGCAGTCGATGATCTTGAGCTTCAGGCTCGCCAGCCAAGAGGCCGCCGACCTGCTGAGCCGGCTGAACCAGCTGAAACAGGAGATGCCCCTGCCGATGGTGTCCTAGGAAGAAAACTAAGAAGGAACGAAGATGGCCTGGCCCGAGTCGGTGCCGGAGTGGATCGTCTAGGAGACATTGCCGAGGACATGGGCGATGAATTAGATCGCCAAAACCATAATTTAGATCTTATTAACGCTGAGGCAGACCGGGCTGGCGATGAGCTAAGAAAGAATAATGATCGAGCGCGAAAAAAGCTTGGAAAATAAGCGCATCGACTAGCTAGTTGCTCTCCACAAAGATGAATATGTTATTTAACCAATTAATAGGATTGGCTTGCACCCCAAAGGATAGTTCTTTACTCTGTCGGCTTTGCGCATATATATGTTGGAGAGATGCATGAGAAACCAGCTCAAAGCCCTTGGCCTTTTATTAGTCTTAAGCGCGAGCGCCCAGGCTCAAGTGACGATGGGTTATGAGGTACATCCCAGACGAACCCAGCTCGGTATGCAAGATAAAACCAGACCTGTCCACAGCTATAGCGTGGGTTACAACTTTAATACCCACTTTGGTGCTCATGCGGCTTATTCTTACGCACCCAAGTTATCCACCAATTATTTTAATCAAGGCATAAACACCACAGAATATGCCGAGTCTAAATACTCGGATGGACGTGTGATGGCCACAGCCAGTCATAAGCTTTCTCGCCACTTTGGTGCTCAATTAGGAGCAGGCCTTGGTTATTCTGATTCGGTGAATAAATTTCAATCGGGCGGTCAAGATCAGATCGTAAACAGCGAGCGTCAATTTTTCCCAACAGTGTCCACAGGGATTCACATGATGCCGACTAAGCTGGTCAAAGTGCATGCTCTTTATCATTATGACGCCAAGTCAGAGGCCTCTTTCAAAGAAAAGGGCTACTTTGCTCTTGGTTTCACTTACGAGCTGAACTCCAAAACGATTTAATCGCTCTCTTCTTTTTTGTCCTTATCAGGCAGTGCGCTTCCAATGACAGCGCCTGCCACCTTAAAAGGGATCTTTGCTACTTCAATCGCCGCACTGGTAGCGGCCCCAGCGGCACTTGAGACACACCCTGCATTTAAGCTAATCATAAGAACCAGTAAAAACGCTTTGATGCTATTCATTGAGTCTTCCTTTTTTCATTCTTTCACAATTAAACCCTAGGCACGCAAGTCATCGAATTTACCATAGCCTTCGTTGTTTTAGGCGCTGTGACGTCTCTTTGGTGTGTAAAGGCCGGCAAATGGGTTGCACCCTTTGGCCCAACCTCAAGAGCATTTGCCCCAGAGTTCTCAAGAGATAGGTGTTCAAGCTCATCAACAATGACGGGGCGTCCGTCTCCTCGAATCAAGCAAGAATCTAGAGGATGCTCGTATTCGCCTGAAGCGTATTCGGGGTCAAGCAATCGCACAAAACCCTGATTTGGTTCTACGCATGGGCGAGAGTATTTTAACATCTCTAAAGATTGCAGATAGTTTAGATCAAATTTGTTCATCAACACATCAATCACAACCGTAGCTGAGCGTGATACCCCTTGTTGACAATGCACCAAAACGTGCTTACCTGACTCGAAGGCATTATTGATAATATCAAAGCTTTGCTCAAGAATTTTTTGCATCTGATCGGCGGCTTGCTCAACATCACCAACAGGGAAATGGTGGTAGTCCTCAGGTTTAATTGACTCTCTTTGCCTCTCTGGCACGGGGTTTTTGGTCAAAGAAATCATGACTTGAATGGTATTTTCTTGAAGTATCTCAGATGATGTTGCCGCTAAGCCGCCGATAAAGATACCTAGAGGTTCAAACCATTGAGTATCCACATCAAACACATGGACTTCACTAATAGGATTTTGCTTACTTGAGCCTTGATCAAACGCATCGCCTCCCCCAACCATACTTGTATCCACGCTAAGACCATCAACAGCTTTTGGCTTGATTCTTGGTTTTAAGCCTTGATCGGCTGGTTTTGAGTTTTGGTCTAATTGAGATATTCGAGAAGCAGCCCCAGATATTGCCATAAAAATCCTCTGACATAATATTTTGCGGCATGCTAACACGGAAAATCCATAACCATGAGATTTATGCATTTTTTTCTTAGAATTTTAACTTAAATCGTGACGCTCGATCTGAATGAGTCTTTTCAGTTGATCTCTCGCTGGTATACTGATGACTACATCCAACAGGGAGTTCAACATGAAACGGTTCATTCAATTTCTTTGTGTAAGTTCGCTAGTTTTCTCATCCGTCTGTTTTGGCTTAGGTACCATGAATTCTGAACCCATGAGCCAAGAAGTGCTCAAAGATCAAAAAGCACGACACCGCATCCTCCACAAAATCATTCATATGGTGGAGTGGCCCGATGAGGTCATGAACCAAAAAGAGTTTCACCATTGCATCTTAGGCAAGGGCGTAAGCCAAAATCATGACAAGCTCCAAATGTTAAGCTTGCAAGACAAAGAAGCAAAAATCTTTGAGCTAGATAAAATCTCGGGCAGCGAACACTGTCAAACCCTATTTGTTGAGGTCAGTGAATTTGTCAATGTCAAAGAAGTCTTGCAGTACGCTCTAGGCAAACCGATGCTTCTTATCAGCGATATCCCCGAGTTTGCTCGCATGGGGGGCATATAAACTTTTTGCTCATTAACGATAAATTGGGATTTATTGTGAATCGGGCGAGCATGCAAGCATCCGGGTTTGATTTTGACTTAAGTCAATACAACAACATCATTGTGCAGCCTGATAATGGTGATGTTGAATCCAACCGCTAACCTACATATCGGTAGACGTCTTTGTGTTTAATGATGTCTAGCTTAGTGGCTTTTGACAGCGCTTTAAGCGCTGTCTCCACACTTTGAGCCTTAGAGCGATTTCCAATCACTTGGTGAAAGACTAACTTGAGTGGCCCCTTCCCTCTTAGATATTTTGCACACTTAGGCCCTTGACTGCTGTGCTCTTGAAACCGTTTGGATACATCCTTGGCGACGCCAGTATAAAGGTGCCCTTGCCTTGTTCGCACCATGTACACAGACCATTCTTCTTTTAATGGGTTTAAAAAACAGTCTTTAGAGTGGGCGATGACCAAGCCTGCAGCCTGCATGTAGGCATAAATGATCGTAGGGCCTACAAACTTAAAGCCTCTTTTTTTCAGGTCTTTGGATATTTGTTCGGAGAGGGGAGTTTTTGTTGGGTACTCTTCCAGTGTCTTTGGTTGAATGATTTCACTTTGATTGTCAACATACCCCCAAATATACTCATCAAAGCTCCCGTACTCTTTCTGAAGTGCCAAAAAAGCGATTGCGTTTGTCACAACTGCATCAATTTTACCTTTATGGCGAACTATTTTTGGATTTTGATAGAGCGACTCTCGTTTTTTTTGAGAAAAACGAGCAACCTTTTCTGGGATAAACTCAGCAAAGCATTCACGGTATCCTTGTCGTTTGGCTAAGATAGTCTCCCACTTTAAGCCTGCTTGAGCCCCTTCTAAGTTCAGCATCTCAAAATGGAGGTTATCATCATGAACGGGACGTCCCCATTCTTTATCATGGTATTCGACGTAGAGCTCATTGGACAAATTGAGCCAAGCGCAACGTACGACATCATTCATTAAGCCAACCTTCTTTCAATGGACAGGATAGAATTACAATGATACCGTGTTTGGCCTTGCGGTGACGAGATGAAGGTGAGTCTCTTTTTTATGCCCTATGATCTTGCGAACAATCCACTTTGTGACAAGCTTGGCCGACAGTTTTTCGATCATATGAGCTCCCTTGAATTTTATGAAGACATTCTTATCCCATGCCTTATTGAAAAAGGTAAAATCACACTCGCGTTATCCATTGCCGGCGCCATAGGCGCCAACTTGGTTCACTATCTAAGTAATCGCTTGGCCAAAAAAGACCAAGAGCATAATGAGTCGTTTAATCAAGATTATATTCGTAGAAAGTGCTTAGAGTATCATCGGATTGCCAGTCGAAACGCCGTTGGGTCGAGCATAGGCTTTGCAGCAAAAACTGGGGTGCTTTTTTTTAGCTCAGGTGCTTATCTTGCCACCAACACCACCTCCCGATTAGCCTGCGATGCCTCCGCTAAGGTGATGTGTGATCGCCACCCCGAACTGTTCGGAGCAAGTCAAGGCTCATGGTCTTATACCATCGCAAAAGCCACCACCAGTGCTTTTGTAGGTACCATGGTCTATGGCGCGATGGAGTCGTTTCAGATGCCTTGGACATCACGCTTTGTCAGCGCTGGTGCCAGTGCTTTGAGCGAGCAACTCTACGATGGGATTTGCTCGCGCTTGATTAAAAAGAGGCATTAAAAATCTAGTTTACCTTCTAGGTAAAATGAGTTGCCTTGTCGATTAAGCTCAAAATTGCCGGTAAAGGTCATCTCATTATTGATGTTAAAGTCTAAATTAAATTCCCCAAATTCATGGCCTTTCTCATCCAGGCCAATACGACCGGCAAACGTGCCATTCACAGGCTCACCTCGATATTGAAGATCCAACAATTGACCGCCAGAAATCTTGTGTACATCGCTTTTTATGATTTTCATCGTCTTCCCTAAACTGCTTGGTGATGACAAGTCGGCGATGCTAACAAGGGATTTTCACAATGTAAACTCAAAATCCCTTAGTGAGAAATAGTGTTGATTTTGAGGTACTTTAGGACTCGACGTTAAGCCTGCTTTAATAGGAAGGCTAGTAACCCTGTCTTATTCTTTTGAGTTCAGAGGATGGCGCCCCAAGACAACTTGAATCAGACTTTTGGAACGCAGCTGGAGTGTAACCATCCGATGTGGAGATGGACATGGACGTGGAGGTGACCGTTGAGCTTGATGCACTCAAATCAGAGCTTACATCTGTTTTAATCGTTAATTGCTTTATCTTTAAGCATGTCTCTAAATTTGCTTTAAATTGCCCCAGAGTCGTGATTGAAGCCTTATCCCCAGTCCCGCATTTGGCATAGCTGGGCACAAGCTGTCCAGAAGTTGCTGTATCATTCAATTGATTGACTGTGCTTCTAAAGCGGGCCTTTAATGCTTGGCGAACCCTCATTTCATCGTAAGTATCATCAAACATGAATGAATATAGAGGCTCAAAACCCTGCGCTCGTATATCCGTCATTCGTTTGCAAGCATCATTAGCCATCTTATAAAAATCAGCGCTCGGCTCTTTAACCAACCTTTGTTGTATTTCATTTCTAACTCGCCGAGCATCACGAAATAAAGCGGCCATCAATTTGTCTATATCTTTAATGTCTACTTTCTTTCTTTGATAGGCATTCCAGATCTTTCGAACGTCACCAAGCACCCTATTATCATTATGTCCACTTGCCTCATTCAAAAGGCCGCTCATCCACTTAAGCAAAAACAAATAAGCATCATGACCGGTCAATTTTTGATAATATCGGGAGTATTGTGTAAAAAAGTCTTGCTGTTCTTGCGTGATAGGTGAATAGCTTGGGTTTTGAATAATCACCCATCTTGCGCACGTAGAAGGCATGAAAGGTTTATGCGAACTTGTCACCACTTTAGCCAGGTTGATAACGCCTTTGGGTCGTCTAAACCCTTTGAGGTGAAATACGACGAGGTTCTTAATGTATGTCATTATCACTCTTAAAATAGATTATTCACGTTTAGTCGGGTGCCATCTCGCCTATCACGCCTTGGCTCTCAATGGAGCTGCTGACTCATCTCCATACGAGCAGTCATTCTTTGGTGAATGACTTTAAACAAAAGCCAGCCAATCATAAGTGGGTAAAGCACAATGACAAACATGGTAATGATTTGACTTAAAGCACCAAACCCAATATTAGCAAAAACCACCGTCAACCCAACCAAAATCAATGATACCCACTTTGGTTTTTTAACATCAAACAATTGCATTATGGAGTCGAGACACGCCTGAAGCAACGCCATAATGGTCGTGAAGCAGGCTAAAAAAACCACCATTTCAATAATAAAAGTCAACGGCTTTGGTAGGGCTATTAGCGCTAAATGATTCAACATATTCTCAGCCGAGACATCAATGAGCGCTGCTTTGTGTGTGTACGCAACGCAAGAGAGGCCTAGGTAAACTAAACTGACCAAGCCCCCACCAATCAATAAGGCTTGACCAAAGGTTTTGGAAGGATTTTCACTTGATTGTGCGACTTGATAGATGCTGACTCCAAACAACAGGGCAGCCAGTAAATCCATGGTTTGATAGCCTTGCTGCACGCCTAATGAAATGTCTTGCGCACTCAGACTAGACCACTGCATTGGAGTCATCAAACCTGCGGTAATCATACCGATCAGAGCGATCACCAACAAAGGAGATAAAAGCTTCCCAAGTATGGTAAACACTCGCTCCAGTTGACCTGAAGTGAGCCATAAAAACAAACCGAGTATTAGCGAGAAAGTCCACATAGGAACAGGTAGCCACTCATTGAAAGAGGCATGAGCTAAAATCATGCAACGTGGGGTGGCACCAACAGGCCCAAGAGCACTTAACATCAACGCTAAAATGATGAGCATCAAAAATCTGGGCATCGGGAATAAAAAGGATTGAAGTTTACCTTTGGCCAGCCATAAGCCGAATAAGCCTAAGCCTGGTAACCCAACCCCTGTTAAAAGAAAACCAAACATGCCTGAAAATGGGTTGTTCGCATGCACACCAACCGTCAATGGATAAAGCACATTACCCGCGCCAAAAAACATGGAAAAAACGGCAAAGCCTAAAACTAACGAAGTTCGAAATGATGCGTGCACGGTGACCTCTCATTCAATCATGGTCTATAAAGGGGGATGATGGATTTTAGAAAAGAAGATTAGGCCCCCAGGGGCACACGCACGACGACCGCGGCTTTAGAACAAGCGCAAAGTGGTAAGTAGGTGGTCGTATTCTGTATCATAAGATTTTCCTAAACATTCATCATCAGTCTAGCTTGGTATCTAAAATGAGACAAGCCTGAATCGATGAGTGGTGGGATCTTTGGGATGTTAAGCTAATCAACTAATCACTAGATTGAGCGGATGATAACTTGTTTAGGTTGGTACGATGTATGAAAGCGGGCATAATGCGCACTATTGTTCTCTGGTTAGGACTTTTGACGCCAATGACCTCCCAAGCTTTGCCCAATCACTTTATTCAAGTTGAGCATCCTGAGCTTATCATAGCCATGGATTATGCCACCCCGAATAATCTTGTTGGAGAGATCTTAGATGGCTATGAAGCCCCTAAAGTCTTTCTAACGGCACAAGCCCATACGGCCCTCTTGAAAGCCATGGAGGCTCTTAAGAGCGTTAACCCCAACTATACCTTCAAAATTTTTGATGCCTATCGCCCCACAAGGGCCGTCAAGCACATGCAAAGTTGGTCCCATCAAGCCGAAGATCTAGCCTTAAAAGCCAAATATCATCCCAATGTGTCAAAAACACAAATGTTTGAGCAAGGCTACATTGCCAGCTATTCAAGCCATTCTCGAGGTTCGACCCTGGATTTGACGATTGTTGAATGCTCGGGGGGTGATTGTCATGAATTAGACATGGGAACGATTTTCGATTTTATGGATGAGCGCTCCAATACGGACTATCCACACCTTAGCGATGAAGCCAAAGCCAACCGAGCCCTTTTGCAAAGCGTGATGAGTCAGGCCGGCTTTGTGAATCTACCGCTTGAATGGTGGCATTTCACGCTTAAAGATGAGCCGTATCAGAACGACTATTTTGATTTTATAGTAAAGTAGAAGTTAATCGGCTCAATTAAAACGACTAACCGGCTTTCCTTTGGACCAGATACGTGGTTCTATGGTCTTATGAAAAAGAAAATTCTACTTAACTACGTCTTATTGAGTTCCCATGAGAATACTCAGGGCCTTCTGCGCCGAGTAGTTTTGATAGGGCCTCATTTGTATTATGAGTCCTCCGGCAAGAACTCAAAGCACGAAGGTACTTGGTTTCCATTCGATGGCTTAAGCGAGCATACAACCGCTCTCAATGGATGGGTCCGTTCAAAACCAGGGCTTCTTATCAAGCCCAGCATGCATAACTTGAGATTCGGTAGAATTTTTGAAGATAAACAGGACCGCAAAGATATTCTAAAGCGCTTACCCAACCTGCCCTGTCTTCTCTTATCCTCGATGCTGGGAGGCGGTTATTGGGATAAAAATGGTAACCTCTTACGAGAACGTCTTAAAAATCCGGATAATCCTTTCTACCCAAAGGATGACCCTGTTGAATTCAGTTTTGATGATTATAAGTTTGTCTTAACTCCTTGGCTTGATGAGAATGATCAAGTCATGAGTTTTTCGTGCCAACACCCTAAAGAATTTAATGACTGGGCTCGCTCACAAGTCAAGAATGGTGAGTTTCTTATTCCAAATTGTTTAAAAACCATGGTTGAATTGCTTGATTCATTTGAGAGCTACATTCCACCAGAGACATCGCCCATTCCGGCAACACTATGCTTAAGTGAGAGCGAGTGTTCTTCCACTGCTGACACCTTAGAGTTGTCTCTGGAGAGCTCATTGTGTCAGGATATTGAATCACCTCGTGATGGGCGCGCTCAAGCATCGAAGCCCCGCATTTCACAACGCCCTCTTACTCCTTTATTTAATACGTTTAGTCGAGCACCATCCTTGTACTCATCAACATTGAGTCAAACTAAGATGGGTTTGAGACGAACGCGCTCTATGCCAGGTTAGTGCATTAGGTTTTACTAACTTATTCAATCCATTTTATATTGCCTCTAATGCACGGAGGCAATCATGGCACATTCATTTTTCAGCACGTACTTTGATCATCAAACCCCCTTCAAAGCCGCAAATTTATCTTGGTCACAACGGCTCGCCCAATGGATAGCGCCGAGGGGAACCTTTTCAGCCGTGGCTGCATATGCGGCTTGCATAAGTACTTTTTCGATGGGGTACCCACTTCTCACGTCATTTGGTTGGTGGGGGGTGCTTGGTCTTGCCCCACTTTCCTACCTAGGATTTAAGCTCAAAGAGATTGGCGATCATGTTGGTCTTTCTCAACGACATCAACGATTCTTAAATTGGACCCATGACTTGGAGGCCCCATCGGCAGCTCACCCCTGGGTTAAATCCAAGCATCAAAGTTTTAATCATACCCACAGCTTTTTGTTTCATGAGGGCATGGTTTGGTTTGCCCCAAGGATTGATCCCAACCATCGCCCCCATTGGCAACCCTTATTTATGGATGATTTTCCTTACGATGCGGATGAGATAGAGTTGCAGTGCGATGGCGCTAATCTGATGGTGCGTGTCAATGAGCGCACCCTCTTCTATCGAAAAATCATCACTGAATCTTTTGACAAAGACTATCAGTGCGAACAAACCTGTCATTTACCCCAAGCAAAACATGGATGGTTTACCTTGCCTGTGGTGAGTTGGTTCAGCTCAAAAAAACATGAGCCACTTGAGCTTTCACCATTCGCTCTGTGGGCCATGACGCACAGTGATAAGTACAAGCATACGATCAACATTGGCCAAGGGCGTACCAAGAAAATACTACCCATCACCAGCGTGTATCAGTTGTTACCTCAAGGGTTGATACGCCTGCATGATCCCTTTGTTGAACAAGAGACTGAAATCACGATTCCTTTACCACTTTTTGAGGGGCAAACGTTGATGGCCAAAGCCATCGGAGCCACCAACTCAACGGTCGCTGTTTTAGGCGAGCTTAGCAGCGCCAAAGGGAGTAAAGGATGGGCTCTGATGGTCCGGGAGGTCGACTATGATTCGCTCGGATATAACCCTGCCATCCGTTATAGTTTCGATCCAAATGAAGATAAGCGGCCCTATCTTTGTGGCCCATGGCTTTTACACCCCCTCCCTATTGATTTGCTTGATGCCACGGATGTGACGCTGTTGCAGACTGGGCAAGGGTCAAACGAAGTGCAAGTTCGCCTTAGTGGGGATTCAAAAATAGGTCCCATGGTTTGGGAGAAAGAAATAAGTCAGGCCCAGTGGAAGAAAACCAAATACTTGCCAACGAATAAGCAAAGGCCGCGGCTCATCACCGCTTGGCCTAACCAGCATTTGATTAGCACTCAGCCTTTTTCACTTGGCCGTGCTTTGTTTAATTGGTTTGAGCTTTTTCATTTCTCAACGCACAACTCCCGCTCAAAGATACTGCTTACTCATGAACAAAATGAAACCGTGGTTGAAGTCACCTTGTACAAACACGTCAATTTGATCAAATCTTTTTTGGGACTAAACCCCAACCACTACTCTTTGGTGTTTAGCCCAGAAGATGCCAAATCCTTAAACCTGAATAAACTCGCCTTTGATGCTTGTCTGCATCAATCATCCGATGGACTCACACTCCAGTGCGACTCTCTTCAACTGCACGTTGTTTGTGAGCCTTACCCCATATTACATCCTGAGCCTAATCCCCAAAGCATTCATCATGCGTGGGCAATGGAGCCTGACCATGATTATGATGCCAAATTGGCGGACTCTCCTAGACATAAGGCCACCGCCTTTAGACCTAAATGAGGCACTTGGCTTAGCCTTCATCCATAATCAATATCAGAACGGCGGTTTACCCATGAAAAGATTTTCTCTAAAATCCTTAGGAAAGGAATACCAGACTAGTTTTATCCACTACTTTTAAGGCAGGAGGCTTATTATGCAAACTTTCAAAAACATTCTTTATGTGAGCTGCTCTACGCAAGATCAGACCCAAGGACTCAAACAAGCCATCAGCCTATCGAGAAACAATCAAGCCACTTTAACGGTCATGATTGTCTGCCCGAAGTTTCCCAAAGGCTTCGCGGACTATCAAGAAAAGTTTGAAAGTGAGCTTGTCAATCAGATGGAAAAGACGATCCAGACAACAAAGGCTTCGTTGAGCCAGCCAGCCGATGATTTAAAGGTAGCCGTGGAGCTGCTCATTCATAAAACACCCTCCGTGGGGATTATTAAGCATGTCTTGAAGCATGGTCATGATTTAGTGATCAAAGAAGCTGAAGCTCAATCAAACCGGGAAGGTTTTCGCGCCTTGGACATGGAGTTATCTCGAAAATGCCCAACCCCGGTTTGGATCTGTCAACCCATCGCCTCATCAGGCAATAGCATGCATATTGGCGTTGCGGTCGATCCACAAGGCGATGAGCCTTCGGCCAATCAGTTATCGATTGATTTGCTCAAATCGGGGCGAGAGCTTGCTGATTTTTGCGATGGAACTCTTAACATCGTTTCATGTTGGGATTTTGGCCTTGAAAACGACTTAAGAGAGAGCGCCTTTTTAAAAACCGATTCAGCCAAAGTCGATGCGTTTGTCGAGCAAGAGCAAGCGGAGCATTTGGCCTCTCTTGAGCGCCTGATTGAACAAGCTGGGATCACGGGTGATAACCAAGTCCATCATCTTCGTGGCAAAGCCGATGACCTTATTCCAAAGTTTGTGAAAGACCATGGTATTGATGTGTTAGTGATGGGAACCGTGGCTCGCACTGGCATTGAAGGGTTTATCTTTGGCAACACCGCCGAGAACATCATGCAAAATATTTCAAGCTCACTTGTGGCCATGAAACCAAGCACGTTTGTCTCTCCAGTTAAACCATAAAAAAATAAGCTTAGAGGCCATCAGGCCTCTAAGCAAATCTCAAACCGATTTGCTTGATGAAATGTTATTGAGATTGAGTGCCCCGGAAGGGTCGATAAGAATGTGGCGCGCCCGGAAGGATTCGAACCTCCGACCGCCTGGTTCGTAGCCAGGTACTCTATCCAGCTGAGCTACGGGCGCGAAGTGTCAAATTATGACGATATCAATCGACGATGTCAAAAGTTTTGTCATATTTGAACAAAGAGCTGGCGGAGAGAGAGGGATTCGAACCCTCGATAGAGTTTCCCCTATACTCCCTTAGCAGGGGAGCGCCTTCAGCCACTCGGCCACCTCTCCAGCTCGTGCGAAATATTAACATGAAGGACAGCAAAAGCCTAGCGATTATTCGCCAGATGCATCTTGAGTGTCAGCTCCATCCGTTTTTTCGTCTTGGATACGCTTGTAGATCTCTTCACGATGAACAGAAATCTCTTTAGGGGCATTCACACCAATACGGACTTGGTTACCCTTCACACCGAGTACTGTGACGGTCACTTCATCGCCAATCATCAATGTTTCGCCTACGCGTCTTGTCAAAATGAGCATGATACTCTCCTTACTCTATGGCGAACCCAGTGTGGGGATGGCACATTAGGCTACCTCATTTTCCTCAACGGGCGCTTTATGCAGTTCAAAAGCTTCGTGCAATGCTCTAACACCAAGCTCTAAATATTTTTCGTCCATAACCACCGATACTTTAATTTCGGAGGTTGAGATTAACTGGATATTGATCCCCTCTTTACCCAGAACTTCAAACATCGTACTGGCTATACCAGCATGAGAACGCATTCCAACACCCACAAGGGATACTTTTACGATTTTGTCGTCACTAAAGACTTCCTTTGCACCCAGCTTCTCACGCGTCCTTTCCAATATTTCAAGGGCTTGGGTGTAGTCACGCCGGTGCACGGTAAACGTGAAATCCGTCGTGTCATCCTCTCCCTGGTTTTGAATGATCATATCCACTTCGATATTGGCATCACTGATGGCCCCTAATATTTTTCCAGCCACACCTGGAGAATCAGGAACCCCACGGATGATGAGTTTGGCCTCATCCCGATTAAATGCAATGCCGGATACTACCGCTTCTTCCATGCCTTTTTCCTCATAGGTAATCAGTGTGCCTGGACCCTCTTGAAAGGTGGACTTCACCCGTAAAGGAACATTGTATTTACCCGCAAATTCGACCGCTCGAATTTGCAAGACCTTCGCCCCTAAACTGGCCAACTCCAGCATTTCTTCAAAAGTCACCCTCGACATGCGTCTGGCATTCGGCACCACCCTAGGATCGGTGGTATAGACGCCATCCACATCGGTAAAAATCTGACATTCATCCGCATCAAGAGCCGCAGCAATCGCTACCGCCGACGTATCTGAGCCACCTCGACCCAAGGTCGTAATGTTCAAATGCTCATCCACGCCTTGAAAACCGGCGACCACCACGACGTGGCCGGCTACGAGCTCCTCACGGATATGCTCGTCATCAATCTCCAAGATACGCGCTTTGTTGTGCTTGTCGTCCGTTAGTATCTTTACCTGTGCACCTGTGTAAGACTTTGCGTTGCAACCTAGCTCATTCAAGGCCATGGCTATCAACGCAATGGTAACCTGCTCGCCCGTCGATAAGAGCACATCTAGCTCTCGAGGGGTCGGCATCTCCATCAAGTCCTTTGCTAATGACTCAAGTCTGTCAGTCTCTCCGCCCATAGCAGACACCACAACGACCACAGAGTGGCCTTGTTTACGCGTCTGATGAACTATTTGAGCGACATGCTTGATTCGTGCAATGTCTTGAACTGAAGTCCCACCAAATTTCTGTACAATTAAAGTCATCCTAACCTTCCGTTGCAGCGCGCAATATTATCACAAACTAAAGCAGTTACCAAACGTAACAATGTCAATTTTGCTGTTCA